>JBBRPM010000019.1:0-74238 GCA_038228115.1 Chthoniobacterales bacterium | reverse complement strand
GTCATCGTGGAGCAGGCTCTCGTAGTAGAACTTGGAGGTGTTGTAGAAGGCGTAGCCCGCCGCCAGGCACAACTGCCCGAGGCGGATCTACAGCCCCTATTCCTTCCGCGTGTGCTCGGTCTCCAGCACCCTGGCCTTGGTCGCCTCCAGCGCGTAATCGAGGCGGCGCAGGACGGTGAACGGGAGGATGATTTTCTGAAACTCGCTCTTCTGGAAAGCGCCGTTGAGCAGGTCGGCAATGGCCCAGAGGAAGCTGACGACGTTGTTGAATTTGGCGGGTTCGTTCATGGAATCAGGCGGATATTAGAGAGCGGGTGGGAGATGGGAAAGCGATTGAGAGATGCCACCAAAAGTTGCGAGCGGCCATTCCCGATACGCCGCGTCCAGAACGATGCCGGGTGAAACGCGCACGAAACGCATTTCGAGCGCGTCCGTTTCGCCGAGTTTCACTTTGCGCAGCAAAACGAGCGCGTCGGCCCCGAGCAACGCACCGAGTTCCGCCGCGTGCGTACGATCCGCACCGAGCGCGGCAGTGAGCTTGTGTTCCGCGAGCACGCGGTCGAGTTCGCTTCGCTCGACGAGTTGAAAAACTTTGCCGGAGAGTGCAGTGGTGAGCAGGTCGGACGCGTTGACAATTGATTCGTCGCCGATGATCGCGACGCGAAGTTTTTCGCCAGGAGCCGCCTTTGCCAGCGCGGATGTGGGAAGCAATTCGCTGACGCCTGAAGCGGCCAACATTCGCGCTGAGCGGGGCAATCCGGGCGTTGCCAGCGAAGGTGCGCCGTTCTCCCGCCCTCCGGCGGCGCGGAGCAATTTTAGGATGTCCGCACGATTGTCCAAATTGGCCTGCCGGGCCGACCGATGGTCTGCCCACGCGGCATCGGCCTTTGCGTCGAGGAGCACTTTCACGATGCTCGATTCGCCGAGATGAACCGCGAGCGGGAGAGCAGGATGTCCCGGACAATCCGCGTCGGGACAGCGACCTTCGGCGTTCGCATTCGCTCCATGCCTCAGCAGCCACTCGACGAGTTCCAGCTTCTTTGAAAACACGGCGGCCAGGAGCGGCGTCACTCCTTTCAAATCCCCAGCGTTTGTCGCCGCTCCATTTTTTTGAAAACGCTGTGCGGCCACGAGGTCTCCGCGACGGCAGGCATCGACGAAATCGTCCTGGGGAGTTCCTGCGTTTGTCCCGACAGCGAGAACGAGAAGCAGGGCCGTGACGGGTAGGAAATACCAGCGTTTCATTTGATGCGGGGGGAGATCGGACGGAGGGGTTGCGTATCAGGGACAAGCGGGAAAGCGATGAGAACTGTCATGATGTTTTCGAGGAAGCGTCTGGCGACCGGCCCCACGGAAGACTCGCCACAGCGCCGGTTTCACGACTAAGAATCGCGAACGTCGTGAATGAATCACGATGCCGGCAATTTGCCGCTTTCACCCAAGCCCCAACAACCGCCCCACATCATCATGCCCAATCGTTTCCAGACTACTCGTCGCTCCTTTATCAAAGGACTCACCGTCACCACCGGTGGCCTCGTTTTACCAAATCTGCTCTTCGGACAAGATACCGCCACGCGCAAACTCGGCATCGCCGCCATCGGTTGCGGTGGTAAAGGCGAGTCCGATCTCGATGGTGCGTCGAAGGGGAATGAGGTCGTCGCGATTTGCGATGTGGACTCCAAGAATCTCGCGCGTGCAGCGGCGAAATTTCCGGGGGCGAAACAGTTCCACGATTTCCGCCAGATGCTCGATGAAGTGAAGAGCATCGAAGCCGTCACCGTCTCGATCCCGGACCACGCACACTTCCCCGCGGCCATGCACGCCATCGCGCTCGGCAAACACGTCTGCGTGCAAAAGCCGCTGGCAAACAAGCTCTGGGAATGCCGCGAAATGCACCTGGCCGCGAAGAAAAAGGGCGTCATCACACAGATGGGAAATCAGGGTCACACTTACGACGACAACCGCATCGTGAAAGAATGGATCGCCGCGGGAGCCATCGGCAAGGTG
Organism: Chthoniobacterales bacterium; assembly: GCA_038228115.1. Lineage (GTDB taxonomy): Bacteria > Verrucomicrobiota > Verrucomicrobiia > Chthoniobacterales > Chthoniobacteraceae > JANLQB01. The sequence goes on along the minus strand of JBBRPM010000019.1, from coordinate 72,231 downwards.
AAGGAAGTCCACGTGTGGACGAATCGCCCTATCTGGCCGCAGGGAAAAGCGGTGTCTTTCAAACCCGGCGAAGTGCCCGACAATCTCGACTGGACGCAGTGGCTCGCCGCGACTCCCGATCACGATTATTCGCCGGACATCCATCCCTTCAAATGGCGCGGCTTCATCGAGTGGGGCGCGGGTGCCTTTGGCGACATGGGCTGCCATCTCATCGACGCTCCATCCTGGGCGCTCGGTCTCGGCGTGCCGAAATACGTTACCGCCACGCAGATCGATGACATTTCAGACATCGCATGGCCCACGGGCTCCATCGTGAAGATGGAATTTCCCAATAACGCCGAGCACGGCGATCTCACGCTGACGTGGTACGAGGGTAAAAAGCCGGACGGCACTCCTTACCTGCCCGAACTGCCGGAGGTCGTCGATCGCAACGAAACCTTTGCCAGCAAGGATCCGCAGAAAGTCGGAAAATTCACCGATGGTGGCTGGTTCATCGTGGGCACCGAGGGCGTCATCATGAATAAAGGCGACCAGGCGCGGAACCCGGAAATCTGGCCAAAGAAGCGGCGCGAAGATTTCCTCGCCAACCCGCCCGCGAAGACGCTGGAGCGCAGTCCGAAAGCCGGTAATCCGCAGGAAGAATGGACGCTAGCGATCAAAAACGGCAAAGCGTTCCCGTTTATGTCGCAGTTCGACTACTCCGTGCCACTCACCGAGCTCACGCTCGTCGGCGGGCTCTCCATGCGCATGGGTGGCAAACGGATCGAGTGGGACTCCGCGAAGCTGGAAGTCGTCGGCATGCCCGACGCCGCCAAGTTCATCAAGCGTCCCGCTTATCGGAAAGGCTGGGAGTATTCGAGCGCCAAGATCTGATCAGCGCGCAGGCCTGACTAGTTTGTAGAAATCAATCGCGGCAGGCCGGCAGCAATGTCGGCCTGCCGCATTTTTTTTGGAAAAGTGCCAATCGCTCCCGGCGAAATTAACTTCGCTGATTTTTCTATCGACACCTTGTCTAACATTAGGTTAATCGATGCTGCGTTGTCATCCGATTCCGAATGACTTAGCCCCACAACAACAAATGAAAATCCACGCTCCTTCGCAGTCTTCCAGCACCGCTCGCGGCGCTGTCACCACCAAGCTCGTGCTCACCGGTTTGATCGCCGCCGCAGCGAGCCTCGCCTTCAGCGCCACCAGCAGCGCACAGATCAGTACACAGCCCTTTAAGTTGGATGGTCAATTTACCGGCGGCTTCACCCCGACAGGACCGAACGGTGAATGGAGTGATGTCACTCCTTTCGCCTTCATCTCCAGCCCGGGCGGCACCGCTTCGACCTCGCTCAGCGATCCGTTGAAAAACACGCTGCTCTATGGGGCCATCTCTCACAATGTTGCCAGTTCGCCGGGAGAGCTCCAGTTGCACCTGATGTACGATTTCCTTCCCCTGACCGCGGCACCTTTCGCGGGACAGATTTTTGCGAGTGTGACCTTCCCGGTGACGCTCCCAGGTCGTCCGAAGGATAATATCTCAATTATTTTTCAAGGTGCCGGAGGCAGCTTGTTCGACACCTTCGTTGATCTTGATGTCAATAACCCGAGTAACACTTTAGCACCGCTTGTAGTCGGCGGCGTTGACTCCGGCTTGTTCCCCGGCTTGCTCGCTGCAACGACGATCAGCCCTTCGTCTCTGTCGGCGACCCCTCATCTGCTTGTCGAATTGGAAGTGCCTCTGCGCATTCCAGCCGGATTTGGGACCGGGCCGCTTCCCGGCGGCGGCATCAATCCCCTCACCGGCATGTATGATCCCGATCCCGTCTTTTGGGGCGCTTCTGCAGGTGGCGGCGGCGGAAGTCAAGGCGGCGCGGGCGGAGGAGGAAGCGGATTGCAGCTCCCGCCTCCCGGTGATCTCCAACCTGCGACCACCGTGACCATCGGCATCAACCCCGACGGTTCGCTCAACATCGTCCCGGTGCCAGAGCCAACCGCGATCGGCATGCTGCTAGGCAGCCTCGGCCTCCTCGGCGCACGTCGCCGCCGGACCAGCGCTGGCTCTTAAGCCGTCTTCGTTTAAAAAAATCTGCGCGACTGCAGGCGATGCCATCACGGCATGCGTGCAGTCGTTGCACGTACGGGGCTGGTCTGGATGCAATCGGCGCGGTCGCGCTCCGCGCTACTGGCACTTCAAAAGAATCGTCGCCAACGCTCCGCCTCCGGGCGCGTTCGCGAGGCCGATGCGGCCTTTGTGCAGCTCGATGATTTGGCGGGCGACCGAGAGGCCGAGGCCGGTCCCCTGCCCCGTCGGTTTGGTCGTAAAAAAAGGCTCGAAGATTTTGCCCATCTTTTCCGCGGGAATCCCTGAACCCGTGTCGCGCACTTCGATCGCCACCACCCGTTCGCCATCGTGGAAGCGCACTCCGCCTCGATCACCCGCTTCGAACGCCACTTCGTCCAGTTTCAGCGTCCGCAATTCACTTGTCACCGTCAGCGTGCCGCGCTCGGACATCGCGTCGCAGGCATTGGTCAGGAGATTGACGAGGACCTGCTCGATCTTGTCCACATCGACCCGGCATAGCGGAAGATCCGGCGCGAGGTGGGTCACGACTTCGATTTTTTGGAGCAGCACTTCATGCCGCACGAATCGCAGCGATTTCTCGATCATCGCGTTCACATTCGCATCCGTCATTCCCAGCTTTTTCGGCGACGCGAGATCCAGCAAATCGCCCACTACCACGCTGGCGCGGCGGACGGCCTCATCCATCTCACCCATCACCATCGCGGACGATTCGTCCTTTTCGCAGCCCATGTCGCGCAGGCACTGGATGCCCATTTGCAAAGTGGCGAGCGGATTTTTCACCTCATGCGCCACCCCGGCGGCGAGGCGTCCGACGGACTGCAGTTTCTCCGCCTGCACGAGCTGCATCTGCGCCGCTTTCAGCTCTTCATGCGACTTCGTGAGATCGGCGAGGACGTCGCGCACTTTGGCCTCGGCCAGCCGGCGATCGGTGATGTCCGACACGAGCCCGTCATAGGAAACAAGCTGACCGCCGCCGTCGTAGCGCGGCACCTGTTTATTGCGCACCCAGCGCACCGTGCCGTCCCGCCGGATCATGCGATGCTCGATCGTGACGGGCACTTTTTCTCGGATCATCCGCGCGATGTTTCCCACCACGGCATCGCGATCATCGACATGAATGATGCGGTGCCACAGCCAAGTGTCGGCCTGAAATTCCTCGGGCGAATAACCTGTGACCGCCGAGCAGCCGACGCCGTGCGAGGTGGAAAGCACCCGCCCTTCTCGCATGCGCACGGTGTAAACATAATCGGTAACCGAATCGAGCAACCGGCTGTAACGCTCCTCGCTTTCGCGCAGCGCCTCGTCCGAGCGCCAGCGCTCTGTGATGTCCCAGCACGCACCCGTCATTCGCTCCGCATTGCCCGCGGCGTCGCGACACACTTTCCCCCGCGCGCGGACCATGTGAACGCTACCATCGCCTGGCCAGACGACACGATATTCCGTGTCAAAAACCGAGTCATCTTTGATGGTGAGATCGACTGCGATTTTCACGCGCTCGCGGTCGGCGGGATGCAAGAGCGCGGAGAAAAACTCAAAGTTTCCGGGAAAGGAGCCGCGCTCGAGACCGAAGATGTCGTGCATGCGTTCGTCCCACGAAATCGCATTCAGGATGACCTTCCAATTCCACGTGCCGATGCCCGCGGAATCGAGCGCCAGATTCATGCGGTCCACGCGCTCATCCAGAGTCTCCGCCACGCGCACATCCGAGGAAGGCGAGCCCGAGCATACTAGGTCTGTGAGTGACATTCGACCGGAGGTTGACTGCTGCGGAGGCTCACACTTCGCCGCTGCTTTGTCAAAGCAACCGCGCCGCCAGTATTAGCTCCGTTTGCAGCGGTGGCCACACCCGCGGGAGTGGACGCACGGCTGCTCCGCGACCCGCGGCGCGGGTCACGCCACCACACTCAGCCACGACCGCGCCGCTCAATCCCGGTGGTAAGGCAGTCCGCTTTTGATCGTGTAAGCGCGGTAAAGTTGCTCCATCGCGACGACCAGCGCGAGCTCGTGCTGGAGCGTCAATTTACTCAGCGACCAGAGCCAGCCCGCGGCCTCGCGCACGTCGTCCGTGTGTCCGTCCGCGCCGCCGACCAGGATCGCGATGTCGCGCTTCCCGTGCATTTCGAACTCGGAGATTCGCTCCGCAAAAGCGCGGCTCGTCACATCGTGGCCGCGCTCATCCAGCACGATGCGGAACATGCCTTTGCTGCGTTCGAGCAACAAGGAGCTTTCGCCAGCCTGCGTGCTGGCCTTGAGCCAGTTCATCTTCACCTGCGCGAACGGGCGCATGCGCGAAACGTATTCGTCGATCCCGATGCGCGCGTAATCAAGCTTCGGCTTTCCGATCGCGAAAACTTCCCAGCGCATAAGCTACGCAGACACAAAATCGATCTGCCGCCGGTAGGCATCCACGCGCGAAACGATGACCTGCAGCTTGTCGCCGAGCGCGAATTTTTTCTTCGTCTTCCGCCCGATGAAGCAGAGCCGCACATTGTCGTACTGGTAAAAATCGCCGGCCAGCGAACTGACGTGGATGAGCCCGCTCACCATCACATCGGGCAGCTCCACGAAGAGCCCCATCGTCCGCACATCCACCACGATCGCGCGGAATTCGACCGGCTTCTTCGCGGTGAGCTGGCGTTGGAAGAACTCCATCTTCTTCAGCATCGTCGAATCTTTTTCCGCGTCCGCAGAAGCGCGTTCGGTCGTCGAAAGATGCGTGGCGATTTCGTGGAGTTCCTTCACGTCGCCGGTCTTTTGCCGCGCGAGGATGCGATGCACGAGCAGGTCCGCATAGCGCCGGATCGGGCTGGTGAAGTGCGTGTAGTTCACCTTCGCCAGTCCGTAGTGGCCGACCGGTTTCGTGTCGTAAGTCGCGCGCATCAGGCTCTTCAAAAACTGGAGCTTGATCGCGTATTCCTCCGGCGTGCCCTTGATCGCTGCGAGCACCTTTTGCACTTCGCGCCGCTGCGTCATGTCGCCCGCTTTGAAGCCGTAGTTGCCCGCGAATTCACGGAAGTCCGCGAGCCGGTCCGGGTCCGGGTCTTCGTGAATGCGATACAGCGCCGGGGTGCCTCGATGCTTGATCTCGCGGGCGACGACCTCATTCGCGGCGAGCATGCACTCCTCCACGAGCTGATGCGAAATGTCGTTCTCCACCTTCTCGATGCGCGACGCTTTCCCCTGATCGTCGAGCCACACTTTTACCTCTGGAAAATCGAGATCGAGCGAGCCTTCCGCGAAGCGTTTCTTGCGCAACACGGACGCCAGTTCCCACGCCGTCTCCACGCGCTCGCGAAGCTGCGGCGTGACATCGAGCGGCACCGGTTTCGAGTCGAGATGCACCTGTCCGCCGCGCTCGTAATTCGGCGTCGGCGGCACCGGCTGCTTTTCCAGGATCGCAAACGCCTGCCGGTACGTCAGACGGGCCGCGCTGCAAATCACGCTCTTCGCAAAACGCGCGCCTTTGATTTTTCCCGTGCGGTCGAAATCGATGAACGCCGCCGTCGTGAGCCGGTCCACACGCGGCTTCAGCGAGCACACGCCATTGCTCAGCCGCTCGGGCAGCATCGGGATCACGCGATCGGCGAGATACGTCGAGTTTCCGCGCACGCGCGCCTCGCGATCCAGCGCCGTTCCGGGCCGCACGTAAAAGGAAACATCCGCGATGTGGACGACGAGCCGCCAGCCCGTCGCTGTGCGTTCGACGAGGATCGCGTCGTCGAAATCCTTTGCATCATCCGGGTCGATCGTGATGACAAAATCGCGCCGGCAATCTTCACGACCATGCACATCTTCCTCCGAAACCGTCTCAGGAATCCGCTCCGCCTCACGCAGCACGCTTGGCGGGAATTCCATCGGAAGCTGATGCTTCCGAATCACCGAAAGCATGTCCACGCCCGGATCGGTCGCCGCGCCGAGCACCTCAATGATCTCGCCTTCCGGGCTCGCGTGCTCGCTTTCCCAAGGCTCCAGCTTCACCACTACCTTGTCGCCCACGCGCGCATTTTTCGGCGGCTGCACGAGGATGTCGTGCTGCAGCCGCGAATCGTCCGGCAGCACACAGAAGAATTTTTTCGTGCGCTGCAAAGTCCCGACCACCGTGGAATTTGCCCGCGTCAAAATACGGATCACGCGTCCCTCCGCGCTGTCTCCGCGCCGCGGTTCGCGACGCTGCCCGCGTCCGCCGAGTTCCAGCCGCGCCACCACTTTATCGCCATTCATCGCCACGCCGAGATTGCCCGCCGGGATGAATAAATCCTTCTGCCCCGCCTGCTCATTGATCAGATGCGCATTGCCACCCGCATGCACTTGCAGTGTCCCCGTCACGAGGTCCGCGGTCTTTGGTAAAACGTAACAATCCTTCCGAATCCGCGCGATCATCCCGTCCGACTCCAGTTTGCCGAGCACGTCCACGAGACTGCGCCGTTCCGCACTGTGCAGGTTCAGGCGTTTGGAAATTGCGACCTTGTCCATCGGTCGATAATCCGCGCGTCGCATCAGCGCGAGGATGCGGTCATTGAGAGAAATATCAGGCATTGCCCGAATCCTATGCCGATTCCCCCCGAATCAAGAAGCTCAATGACACCGCCCGCGAACTTCGTCGCCGCTCAGGGACACACCACACTGACTCGCCGGCGCGCCTTCAGTGCCGTTCGGCACCGTTCAAAACGTGTCCGTTGGCATGATGCCCATTGTGGCGATGCCCGTTGCTGCCGTTAGTCCGCCCATTGGCGGCCGGCACGTGATGCCCGTTTGCGATGCGCCAGAATTTTGTGATGAACATCGGCGGCAAATTCCGCAGGCAATACTCGCTGTCGGCCCGAGCAAAATGGTCGCAGTGCCCTTTCTCGCGCAGCTCATTGGTGACCTGGTAAATGATGAACGCAGCGTGAGGTTCCGGCGTCAGGACTTCGAAGGTGTTCTTCAGCAACTCGCGTTTCTTGGCCGCTTCGAGAATCGAAAAAGGAATGCCGGACACGACATAGTCACAAAATTTCAAGCCACGAATCGAAAGCTCCTCCGCGAGACGGGAGGCGTCCGAGTTCAGCACGATCACGCGCGCATCATCGCGAAATTGTTCCTTCAAGTGAGCCGCGAGTTCCGGGTCCAGCTCAAACAAAAGCAGCGTCGAGGCCGCGTTCATATTCTGCGCGATCTCGCGGGTGTGGCAGCCCTCGCCGGGTCCGAACTCGGCGATCACTCGGGCGGCGGAAAAATCCATTTTTTTCGCCACGCGTCGGATCATCGTCCTCGAACTCGGGATGATGGAGGCCACCTGCATGGGGCGGCGGAGAAATCGCTTCAGAAAAAGTGCGCTCATTGAATGGAAGTCCCGACAGTGGAGGCGCAGACTGTATGGGCCGAAAAAGGATTGGCAAGCGCGGGCTGCAACGGATTTTGCGGACTGGCGCATCGGGCCGAGGCGCGAGCGTTTCGACCGGAGGTGAAGAGTCGTGCAGGCCATTGCGCACTCGCCTTGTGAGAAAAATGGGAAGCGCGGGCGTCAGCCTTTGTTCCCCGTTTGTCGCACCGTTCAGACTCTTCCTCTGTTGACCAAAATAACTGCCATGCAAAAAGAGGCTTTGTAGAATCGTGGGAATCCGCTATGACCCTTTTTCCGTGAAATATAACCGATAAAAGAAAGTTTAATTTCACCTTCCCAAGCAATCCGTCTTAGTATTTATAGAAATTTGTGAACGACCCAAGCCCCATCCATAATCTGATGACCGTCAAGGAGACGGCGGAGTATCTCCGCATTCCCCTTCCGACGGTTTACTACCTCGTCCAACGCGGCCAGTTACCGGCCATTCAAATCGGCGGTCGCTGGCGCGTCAAAAAAGACGCTCTCGATCGCGACGTGCTCCGTGAAGCGGAGCAAGGTCAGCCCACCGTTTTGGTAGTGGATGATGACGAAGGCGTGCAGGCGATGTTTAAGCTGTTCTTGAAAAAGACAGGTTTCAGTCGTCTCGTCGTCGGCACCGGCAAAGAGGCGCTCGCCGCTCTGCAAAAGCAAAAATTTGACCTCTGCTTTCTCGACCTTCAGTTGCCGGACATCAGCGGCGACGAAATCTACGTCGAGGCAAAGAAGCATCATCCCGATTTGCCCATCGTCATCGTCACCGCGCACGCGGACAGCGAGATGATGGATACTGTGATGAAATACGGTCCCGTCACCGTCTTGCGCAAGCCGCTGAAGACCAACGATCTCGAGGAGACCATGCGCCACCTCGGTCGCAAGTCCGCTGGCAAAAAGGCCGGATAATTATTGCCAGTTTTTCCCTAACCGCAAAGCCGGCTCACAAGGCCGGCTTTGCTGTGTACCACGGCGAGGCTTGCTCGTAGGCATCCGCGATTTGCAGCAACCGCGCTTCTTCAAAAGGCTTGCCGAGAAACTGGAGCCCGACCGGCAGTTTCTTCCCATCCATCTCGGCAAAACCACACGGCACGCTGATGCCGCAGATGCCTGCGAGATTGGCCGCGATGGTGAAAATATCGGCCAAATACATTTTGAGCGGATCATCGCTGCGATCGCCGACTTTGAAGGCGACCTCGGGAGAAGTGGGGCAAATGATCGCGTCCACTTTTTCATAAGCGCGCGCAAAATCATCGCGGATGAGCGTCCGAACTTTCTGCGCCCGCAGATAGTACGCATCGTAGTATCCGCTCGATAAAACGTAGGTGCCCAGGATGATGCGCCGCTTGACCTCGGAGCCGAAACCTTCCTCCCGCGTGCGCCCATACTGATCGAGCAAACCAGTCGCACCCGCGGCCCGAAACCCGTAACGCACGCCATCGAAACGCGCCAGATTTGCCGAAGCTTCCGCGGTCGCCACGATGTAATAGACGCCGACGGCGTGCTCGGTATTCGGCAGCGACACTTCCACGATTTCCGCGCCCAATTCCTCGCACTTTTTCACCGCCGCCCGCACGGCGGCATCCACTTGCGGATCGATGCCATCGATAAAATACTCGCGCGGCATGCCGAGACGCACGCCACGAAGATCGCGACCGAGCAGTGACGTGAAATCGGGAACCGGCGCGTCGAGACTCGTGGAATCCTGTGGGTCGCGTCCCGAAATGGCATTAAGAAGGAGCGCGGAGTCGCGGACAGTTTTAGTGAAAGGGCCGATCTGGTCCAGCGACGAGGCAAACGCCACCAGGCCGAACCGCGACACCCGTCCGTAGCTCGGCTTTAAACCCACGCACCCGCAGAGCGCCGCAGGCTGGCGGATGGAGCCGCCGGTATCCGAACCCAGGGCCGAAAACGCGAGATCGGCAGCCACCGCCGCGGCCGATCCGCCGCTCGATCCGCCGGGGATGCGCGTCGTGTCCCACGGATTCAGCGTCGGGAAAAACGAGGAGTTTTCCGTGGACGAACCCATCGCGAATTCATCCATGTTTAAGCGCCCAAAAGGGATCGCGCCCGCCGCGCGGAGCTTTGAAATGACCGTGGCATCGTACGGCGACGTGTAGCCGCGGAGGATTTGCGATCCGCACGTACACGGCTCGCCCTTTACATTGATTACATCCTTGATCGCCACCGGCACGCCACCCAGAGGCAGCGAGATATCCGCCTGTTCCGCCGCCCGCTGCGCCGCTTCGAGATCGCGAGAGAGATAGCTGTGAATGAGCGGATCGACGCGCTGAATCCGTGCTTCCAACGCCGCGAGCACCTCCGTCGGCGCAACCTCTTTCGCGCGCATCCGCGCCTGCAAATCCGTGATGGAGAGAGCCGTCAGGTCCATGTCTTTACGCGATGACTTTTGGCACAATGAACAATCCGTTCGCCTGCCGCGGAGCATTGGCCAGAGCCGTTTCCGCGGTGAACCACGGCCGCGATTCGTCCTTGCGGAACACATTGAAAACGGCGTTCGCGTGAGCAGTAGGCTCGACGCCCTCGACGTTCACCTGCTCCAGTTTTTCCACATACGCGAGCACCTGCGAAAGCTGCGTTTGGAATTTGGCGATCTCCTCTTCGCTCAGGTGAAGGCGCGCGAGTTTTGCGGTGTAGCGGACGTCAAATTCAGCACTCATAAGGGGCGGTAGTAGAAAGGAAAAGCGCGTGGCTGCAAAACGCTTTTCGCAAAATTGCCGGCACGATCTCTTTTGGAAACGAGCCGCGTTTCACTCGTCGCCCGTGAATTCACCGATGCGGCGGAACTTTGCGTAACGCTCCCGCAGCAGGCGCTCGATCGGGATCTTTGAAAGTGCATCAAGATTCCGCGCGATGGCCTCCTGCACGTTCGCGAGCGCGGCGGCGTGATCTTGATGCGCGCCTCCGAGCGGTTCGGAAATGACTTCGTCGATAAGCTTCAGTTCGAGCAAATCTTTCGCGGTCAATTTCAGCGCCGCGGCTGCTTCCGGCGCGTGCTTCCGATGCTTCCACAAAATCGCCGCGCAGCCTTCCGGGCTGATGACGGAGTAGTAGGCATTCTCCAGCATCAACACGCGATCGGCGACGCCGATGCCGAGCGCGCCGCCGCTGCCGCCTTCGCCGATGATGACGGAAACAACAGGCGTTCGCAGCGTCATCAGTTCGCGCAAATTCACCGCGATCGCTTCCGAAATGTGGCGCTCTTCCGAACCGACGCCGGGATACGCGCCGGGCGTGTCGATGAGCGTCACGAACGGGTGGCCGAACTTCTCCGCCATCTTCATGATGCGCAGCGCCTTTCGATAGCCTTCGGGATTGGCGCAGCCGAAATTGCGTTTGATATTTTCCCGCAACTCGCGGCCTTTCTGGTGCCCGATGACAGCGCACTTGCGCCCGTTGATCGTGGCGAGTCCGCCCGGCATCGCGCGATCGTCGGCGAAGAGCCGGTCGCCCCGCAGTTCGAGGAATTCGCCGAACGCGAGCTGGATGTAATCGAGCGCGTACGGCCGGGCCGGATGCCGCGCGATCTGCACTCGCTCCCATGCGGTCAGATTCAAATAAATGCGCTTTTTCGTCTCCTCGATCTTCGCCTCCATGCGGCGGACTTCAGAGTCGAAATTGATGTCGTTGTCGCGCGAATGTTGTTTCAGGTCGGCGAGCTTTCCCTCGAGTTCGACGATGGGTTTTTCAAATTCGAGCGGGTGATTTTTCATCAGAAAGATTGGTCATTCGATCGTGACGGGATCGTTCTTTTTGAGCAAGACGGCGATTTCCTCCACGTCTTCCGGCGCGAGCCCGATGCCGGTGCGCACGACCGGCTTTTCGTCTTTGTCTTTCGCGTCGGGGACGACGGAGTAAATGCTGTGGCCGGGGATGGAGAGGGAGATTTCGTGCGTGGCTTCCGGGTATCCTTTGTCGTGAAACGTGACGCGATTTCCGGCACTGTCGGTCGCGAGTTTCGAGACGACTTTGCCCGTGCGCTTCGTCACCGGTGCCGTGGCGGCGGCCTCGCGGACGGGGAGTGCGAGGATGTGGTATTGCTTGAAGAAACGTTTCGAGTTGTAGAGCGTCAGCCGCTTTTCGCGGAGCGAGATGATCGCGGCAAAATCGGCCGGCGCGACGACCAGTGTCTGGCCGATGCGCAGGATGTCGCGGGTGAGATTGTTCGCCCGAAAAATCAGTTCGGGCGTGCTGTGTGTGCGCATGGCGACGCGGTTGAGCACGTCTCCTTTCGCGACGATGTAGGTCTGCTTTTCCGGCGCGGGCACGGGAGAAAAAAACAGGTCGGCATTGATCTGACCGAGGAGATCGCGCGCCTCGTCCACTTTGGGCGAATGCGGGAACCGATCCAGAAACGAGATCAGCGCGGCCCGACCCTCCGCACGACCGCCTTTCTTCCGGGTCTCGCTGCACGCCGCAAATTCCGCGATCGAAGGATCGGGTGGGAGCGGCGGCGGGCCGAGTTGCTTTTCCGTGCGCAGAGCGCGCTCGGGGCGGATGTAGAGTTCGTAGGTGAAATACGCGCCCGTCCCGAAAATCGCGACCGTGAGGGCGAGGATGACGAGCGCCTTTACCATGCCTGGCGGAACAACACGCGGGCGGCTTAGAAAAGCCCGCGGCGTCGGAAGTCGCGGGTATTATCGCCGGCTGATTGCTGGATCAAATCGGCGGCGAATTTCAGAAGACAGACTTCCCAGCCTTCGTCCACGCCGATGACGATGGCGCGCAGCGGATCTTCGGCGCGGTCCACTTCGACCTGCAATTCGGCGACGACGGTTTCCAGCGGACGGTTCACGATCCATTCGCGGATGTCCGTTTTGCGAAGCCGAAAACCGTATTTCAAAAGCGCCATGTCCGCGGAGTTTTCGCGGAGCCAGTTCACGAAGGATTCCGCGCGTTCGCCGAAGCCTTCCATGAGCGTGTTTTGCAAATACTCGGGCGTGAGAATCTGCGGACGCTCTGCGTGAAGCCGGCCCTCGCGGATGCGGACTTGCTCCGTGGAATCCATGAGCTCCGACACGAGATGGAAATGAAAAGCAGTGTCGCCCTGCGTAGAAATGCGTCGCTCGGGCGCTCGGACGACCTCGGTGTGCTCGATGGCGAATTGGAAAGTGTCCTCGTTCAAAATGAGTCGCGGAGATTACGATGCGACACTTTCCGCGCAAGAGCCGTTTTTCGCGCGGGGCGCTGGCACCCGAGTTGCTACCACGTGGGCGTGCCTATGCCCATTCGCCGCCAGCGTCATGCCCGTCTGCCTCCGGGAGTCTCTGTATCCACGAAGGGCGGTGCCTTGCTGGAGACGATCATTTCCATGGCGATCGTGGCGCTTTTTCTGAGCGGGATTCATCTCACAAATTCGCAAGTGATGTCTCAAGTTCGCGCGAGTCTGGAGTCCGGTGACGCTTTGCGCCTGCTCAGCGGGAGGCGCGAGCAAATCCGCGCGGCCCCGTGGTCTCAAATCACCGATGCGAATTTTCTCCAGACGACCGTGCTCGCGATGCCGCCAGACAGCAGCAGCGAGTTGGGAAGTCTCGTGGAGCATTTGGAAATGACCGCGCACCTCGCCGCGGCGGGCACGGTGGCACCGATCAGTCTGGCGCGAAATCCGGACGGGACGGTGCTGGTGCTCGATGCGGGCGACGGGACGATGGCGGATCAGCCTTCGGTGCGGGTGGATCTCACGGCGGCGTGGTCTGGAAAAGGCGGGCGGGCGCGGACGCGCCAAGTTTCGCTGATCGTCGCACAAGGAGGCCTGGCGGGAAGAAATTGAACCGGCACCGGCATCACGACCGCGGCTGCGGTGCTTATACTCTGCTCGAACTCATGGTCGGCGTGACCGCGGCCTCGACGATTTTTGCGATCATCCTCACTTCCGGCGTGGCGATTTATCGGAGCTGCTTGGCGGCGGACGACTACTCGTATCAGACGAACGAGCAAATGCGCTCGCTCGACTACGTTTCGCGCGACCTTCGCAATGCGACTGCGGTCACCACTCCTTCCGGCGGTTCCACGCTGACGCTGACGATGCCGGACTACTATCCCACCCGCGATCCGGCGGGCATCCCGACGAGCGCTCCGAGCGATCCGGTGATCGTGGATGGTGCGCCCGTCTATGGCGATGCCACGCAGCCGGTGACGGTGGACTATTATGTGAGCGGCGCGGATTTGATCCGCCAGCAGTACGTCGCGGCCTCCGCTCAAACCACGCGGTTGATCATCGCGTCCGAGGTCAGCACTTTCACCGTGAGTTTTCTGCCTTTCAGCACGGTCGCGAAAATCTCCATCGCCTTTGCGCCGCGTCCCCACCCCGGCATCACCGCCCTGCGCCCCGGCTCCACCATCACCGCCACGGTGGCGGCGCGGATGCTGCGCGTCCAATGAAGCGCTCTCATCGCATGGCCTCGCGCGCTGTTTTCACCCCATCGCCAGCGACCGGCAGCATCCTGCCGATGACCATGATGTCGCTCGCCGTCCTCGCGATGGTGGCGGCAGCGGCGCTCTACCGCGTGCAGCCGCACGTCGCCTCCACGTATCATTCCGCGAGCTGGAATGACGCTCTGAATTCCGCCGAAGCCGGCGCGGATCTGGCCCTGAACACCTTGAACGGCGCGCTCACCGCTCCCACCACCGCGTGGGCGGCGTGGACTCCGGGCGACGCCACGACTTTTCCAAAAACGTGGGTGCCCGCGATCGCTCCGCACATTGGCGACGGCAACAACAAGGTCTATTGCAAGCTGACCGTGGACAACGCCATCGTGGACGTAAACGGCCAGCCGTGGATGCGCGTGCGCGCGCTCGGTGTCGCGGAATTACCCATCGCGAGCCGAAACGGAATCGAGTCCGCGCTTTCGGATACGACAGGACACAAAAGCTTCCGCGCAATCCTGCGGCGCGAACGTTTCACGGGCGATCTCACGGCAGGTGCCTTGCATCTTCCACAGGCTTTCCGCACGATCGAAGCGATGGCGGCTCCGCCAGGCACGCGCAGTTACCGGCGGGCTTTGACGGTTCAAAACGCGATCGTCCTGACGGGCAGCGCCTACGCCGACAGCTTCGATTCGTCGGACTCCGCGAAGTCCACCGCGTCCGAATATGACGCGGCGAAAAGCCAGGCCAACGGCTCGATCGGCAGCAACTCCGACGGCAATGCCTCTGATCTCCACGGCTGCCTCGTGAAAGGCGACTCCTCCTCGACCGGAGGCGCGATGCAGAACGCCGGGGGCGTGACCGGGAAGAGCTACAACAATTTCTCCGCGGACCTCCCCGAAATCGCCGTGCCCACCTGGACGAGTTTCAATTTCACACCGAGCGCCGTCACCAATCCCACCGCGCCCGTCACCCTCGTCGGCGGCCCCATCAATTCACCGCAACTTTATCGGCTCGCCGACATCACTTTGTCCGACGCGGCTTTTCCGCTCATCCTCGATACTCATTCCGCCGGGCAGGAGAGTTATTTGAAAATCTGGGTCACCGGGCGCATCACCGTTTCGGGAACCGGCCACATCGAACAAAAGCCGGGCGTTCATGTTCAAATTTTTGTGGAAGACAACGTCGCCTTCTCGGGCGGCGGCTACATCAATCAAACGCATGCCGCCGCCAGCCTGGAGATTTTCGGCGTCACCCCGTCGAGCGGCTCTCGAAACGCCGCCTATTCCGGCAGCTCCGATTTCATCGGAATCCTGCACGCGCCCGCCTTCGACCTCGTCACCAGCGGGAGCGGAAAATTCATCGGAGCCGCCATCGCCCGCAGCGCAAATCTCAGCAGCAGCGGCGGCCTTCATTTTGACGAAGAACTGCGCAATCATCCCTTCAAAGGCGCGACCCTTTACCAATATGCGAGCTGGCTCGAAGACCTGCATTGAGCGTGCGACAGCCGATTACTTGACACCACAATCTGTTGTGTTAAACGCCGCTATCACTCCCACTCCTACACAAGATGTATTGTTCTAAATGCGGGAGCCTCGAGGATAAAGTCATCGATTCCCGCCTCGCCAAAGATGGGCGCAGCATCCGTCGCCGCCGGGAATGCATCGGCTGCGCGCACCGCTACACGACCTACGAGGAAATCGAGCGGGCGGACCTCCGCGTCGTCAAACGCGACGGTCGCTCGGAGGCTTTCGACCGCCACAAATTGCAAAACGGCATGGTGAAAGCGTGCGAAAAACGACCGGTTTCCATCGAGACGATCGAGACGGCTGCGGAGGAAATTATTCGCGACATCGAGGCCGATTTTCCGAAGGAGATTCCGAGTCACGTCATCGGCGCAAAAGTCATGGAAAAGCTGCACTCGCTCGATGCCGTCGCATACGTCCGCTACGCGAGCGTTTACCGCCATTTTCAGGACATCGGCGAGTTCATCGACGAAATCCAGGCCCTCGAAAAGCGCCCCCGCAAAAGCGCTTTGCAGCCCGAGCTTTTCACCAATCCATGATCGCGCCCCTCGACGACCTGCCGATGGTCCGTTTCCCCGATGGAAAGACCGCGCCGTACGAGCGCGAGTGGATGTGCCGCGCGCTCACCGTCGCCGCCCGCAAAGCCGGCTATCCGCAATGGTGGCTCGCCGATCACGTCGCCGCGAGCGTCACGGAATTTCTCCGCACGCAGCGCGAGGCGAGCGTGCTGACGGTGGAAACATTGACGCAATCCGTGCGGCAGGTTTTGCAGGTCATCGGCTATGCGGAAGTCGGGCGCGAATTTGAAGTCGGTCGTCCGATCGTGAAAATATCGCTCGTCGAAATCGCGCAGGCCGCCGGCACTGGCTACGAGCTGGCCTTCTTCGATCTCCTCTCGCGGCGGCTCGATGAAGTCGTGAACGAAGAAGGCGGATGCTTCGAGCTTTTCGGCCTCCTGCGCTGCGTCCGCCTGCTCCGGGGAAAGAAAACGTGGAGTCGGGATTGTGAGACGCTGCGCGATGAAATCGTTTCATTTACCCGCGATCACACCGGCGTCGCCAAAGCTGCCTCGGAGATCCGGTTTACGCTCGTATAGTTCCTCTCCCATGACTCTTTTTGAAAAAATCGTGGCCCGCGAAATCCCCGCCCGCATCGTCGCTGAAACCGACGAGTGGCTGGCTTTCTACGACGTCCACCCGCAGGCACCGACGCACCTCCTCATCGTCCCCAAACGCCTGATCCCCCGCCTCACCGAAGCAACTCCCGAAGACGCTGGCCTCCTCGGTCGCATGCTCCTCGCCGCCCCGCAGGTCGCCGCCGCCGCCGGTCTCGCCGACAACGGATTTCGCGTCGTCATTAACAACGGGCGCGATGCCGGCGAATCCGTCCCGCATCTCCACATCCACGTCCTCGGAGGACGCCCGCTGCAATGGCCGCCGGGATAATCGCCGAAGACCATCGCGGCGACGAACCGCGCCGCCGCGTCGTCATTACCGGAGTCGGCGTCATTGCCGCGAATGGCACCAATGTGGACACCTTTTGGGAAAGCGTCCGCGAAGGAAAAAGCGCGGCGGATTTTCTCACCCGCTTCGATGTTTCCGCCATCCCGAGCAAGGTCGGTGCGGAAGTCCGTGACTTCGATCCGCAGGATTACATGGAGCGCAAGACCGCGCGCCGCCTCGATCGTTGCTTGCAGTTCAGCGTCGCTGCCGCCCGTCGCGCGATGATGGACGCAAAAATGGATTTTTCGACGACCGATCCCGATCGCTGCGGCGTGGCGGAAGGCACTTCGATGAGTAACAATGAAGCGGCTTTTGAAACCAAGGACGCTTTCCTGAAACGCGGCTATCGCGCCGTCTCCGTCTCCGGCATCATCAGCGGTGCCGCCGGTGCGGGGAGTGGCGAGATTTCACACGAGCTCGGCATCAAAGGACACGCCGTCACCATCTGTTCCAGCAGTGCTTCTGGAAACGACGCCGTCGGTTACGCGTTAAACATGATTCGCAACGAAGACGTGGACGTCATGATCGCCGGCGGAGCCGAGGCCCCGCTCATTCAGTCCGCATGGGGCGGCCTCTGCGCCAGCCGTGTCATGACGCGCCACACCGACGATCCCAAGCGCGCGATGCGTCCCTTTGACAAAGCGCGCGATGGTTTCGTCTTGGGAGAAGGTGCCGGGTATGTCGTCTTGGAGGAGCTGGCTCACGCCGTGGGACGCGGCGCGAAGATCTATGCGGAACTCGTTTCCCATGGCCGCAGTTGCGAAGCCTACCATCCCCTCGCCCCGCACCCGGAAGGAGGCGGTTACCTTCGCGCCATGGAAAAGAGTCTGAAGAGCGCGCGCATCTCTCCCGAGAACGTTGACTATATTAACGCCCACGGTACGGCCACGACGGCGAATGACGCCATCGAAACGAAGGCGATCAAACGCATGTTCGGCTCCTACGCGCGCCGCATCGCGATCAGCTCTACCAAGCCGGTCACCGGTCATCTCATGGGAGCCTCCGGCGCGCTCGAAACCGTCATTTGCGCTCTGGCTATCCACCACTCACATATTCCGCTGACTGCAAATCTCACTGAGGCCGATCCTGAGTGCGACCTCGACTACGTGAGCGGTAGCTCACGTCCTTATCCCATCCGCGTCGCTCTGAATCTAAATAGCGGCTTTGGTGGCAAGAACTCGTGCCTGGTGTTGCGACGTTACTCATCGAACTCATGAGAATCGCCGCCATCATCCCGTTGCTGGGCTGCGTCTTTAATCTGTTCCTCGCCGTTTTCGTCCTCTCGCGTGCCCCCCGTGCGACTCAGAACCGTGTCTATTTCTTTCTAGGTCTCGCCATCTCTGTTTGGAATCTGGGGCAATACTTTAACTTCACCACCCCGGCAGAAGACGAGGTCTCTGCGATCTTCTGGGTCCGCTTTGTTTGGATGGGCGTCATTTTCATCCCGATGCTGCTCTTCCATCTTTCGATGCTCGTCACCGAGACCCGCACCGGAAAGCTCATCCCGGTTATATATGGCGCGCTAGCTGTGCTTGCCGCTACTATACCGACCGGGTTTTTTGTGAAAGGAGTCAGGCATCTCGGAAACTCAGGATGGTATGCCGTTCCGGGGATGGGCTTGCACCTCGCGACCCTGCCGTTCGCCTTGATGTTCGTCGCGATCGTCATCCTGTACCGCACCCGCCGGACGTCCGCGCGCATCAATCGCCCGCGCTTCACCGCACTCATCGTTGCGCAGACCATGCTGGCGATTCTTGGCACCAATGACACGCTGCCGCTGAACGGCATGGATAACTATCCGATCATAGGCGCTCCAGTGTATCCCTACGGAAGCATCGCCGCGGTTTCCTATGGGATCATCGTGGGTTACTCCCTGTTGCAAAACCAATTGCTCGGCGCCCGAATCGCGCTCACCGGCACGCTCGCGCATGTGGTTCGCTTTTGTTTCCTTTCCACGATTGCCGGAGCGTTACTTTTGGTCGCGGCCTTGTTTTCAAATGTGTTCACGCCCGCTGCACTGGTCGTCGCGTTTGCTGTCTTCATCGTCAGTTCGATGACCGCCGCCTTCCTCTTCCCGCGCATGTTTGGCGGATCAGGAGTGGAAAAGTGGGAACGGCGCATCATGGGCGATCACTTTGAGTCGCACGATCAAGTCCGGAACTTTATGGAGAACATGGCTTGGTACACCGACCTGACAGCCTTGTTAAACGACCTTCACGAGTTGCTGGTCCGCGTCTTTCGCCTCAAGGCCTACCAAATCATCATGCGCGATGAAACTACGCGCGTTTTCACTCTTTTCCGGGGGCACCCCGATCAGCAGCAGCGGCAGCTCCCGGAGTTAAAAATCGCCTCGCCGGTCTTTCGGTTCTTTGAGTGGGGCAAGGCGGCCTACTTAACTCTCAACTCGGAGTACCTTCGACCCGCCAGCTCCAGTCTCGAAAGGCAGGCGATGGAGCAATTGAAAGAGTTTGGCGGACAGTTCTGTTTCCCACTTGCTTCCCAGAGCGAACCGTTCGGTTTGTTCATTGTCGGGGAGAAGCGGGATGGAGAGGCTTATACAGCTAGCGATATTAACCTGCTGGTTGCGCTCATGAAGAACCTGAGCCTGATGGTGAATCAGATCCGGCTCAAGAATCACATCCTGCAAACACAAGAGCTGGACTTGCTGGGACGCATGAGCCGGGGCATGGCGCATGACTTAAACAACCTGCTCACTCCGGTTTGGACACTCTTCCAACTTTCCACCGAAGTAAGCATCGCGAATAGTCCCCCGGTCTTCGATGAAGAGCTGCTTCCTTCCGCTCTGCGCAACATCAAGATCATGCGTGCCTATATCCGCGAGGCGCTTTTCTTCTCCGAAAATTTGCGCCCGGACATCCAGCTCGGGCGGCTCGATATGATCGTAAAACAGGCTGCGGATTTGGGTCGCGCCAGCCGCAAAAAATACGTGGACATCGTCATCGACACGCCAGACGACGTGCTCGTAGAACTGGACGAAGTCCTGATTCAACGCCTGATTGCCAACTTGATTTCCAATGCCATCGACGCCTCACCCGAAAACTCCACGATCCGCGTGGAACTCGTCCGCCTCGCGAAGACTGAAGCGAGCCGCGACTGGCTCCGCGTCCGCATCGCGGATCAGGGCGAAGGCATTCGGAAAGAGGATCTGAACAGGATTTTCACGCCCTATTTTACCACCAAAACGCATGGCGACGAAAACCGCGGCTTCGGCCTCGGTCTCGCCATCTGCCGGAAGATCGTGAATTTGCACGGCGGCAACGTTTCCATTTCCAGCCAGCTCAAAAAGGGAACGACGGTCGAGTTAGACTTGCCTAGTCGTCAGCAGAAACCACAGCCCCCCAACGTTATCCAAGCCGCGTAAATGCGTACCCTTCTTGTTCTCACCAGACAACCCGCACTCGCATCGGCCGTTCAGACCATCCTGGACCCGCTCCAGTTCCAGATCATTTGCAAAGAGGCTGTGAACGAGGCGGAGTTCCTGTTAGTCCGCGGCGGTATCGACGCCGTCATTCTCGATGCCGGCACGACGGATGCGCGGACCGTGCGATCGATTCATGAAGTAAAAAGTCTCGCTCCCACCTGCCCGGTCATCGCCTATACCGACGCCAAGCAATCCGACTGGGAAGAGGATGCGTTCCTCGCCGGCGTTGAGCATGTGCTGACCAAGCCCGTCCGCGGAAAACTCCTGAACTCGCTGCTCAATCGCGTCTTCCCCGAACTGGACCGCAGACCCGTCGCCGTCGTCCCCTCGCCCATCGTCGATAGCCAATCGACGCGTGGATACGGCGAGCAAAGCCGCACGCTGCAGGCGCTCCGCCGATTCTCATCCATCCTCGCGCATAGTCTCGATTCCGCGGCTCTTTTAAAACAGGTGCTTCTACTTTTGCGCGAGATCATCGGTGTCAATCGCGCCATCATTTTCCTGCGCAAACCAGCCGCCATCCTCAGCAAAGGCCCGCTCGCTCCCGATGACCGGTGGCTGCACAGCGCCTGCGCCATCGGGCTCGATCAAGGCGTGCTCGAACACTTCGCGCTTTCCCTCGGAGCAGGCATCGGCGGACATCTCCACCGGCAGGGTCGCATCCTCCGCCACACGCATCCCGACGCGCAGGCGAGCCGTGAAATTTCGCGCGAGTTCCAACTCCTCGGAGCCCAAGTCGCGATCCCCATTCTTGATCGCGAATCGCTTCTCGGCGTCGCCGTGCTCGATGAGCGTCTCACCGGCGAGGCTTATGGAAACGAGGAACTCGCGCTGATTTTCCACATGCTTGAGGAGGTCGGTCTCGCGATCCGCAATTCATGGCTGCACGACCAGCTTCAGGCAAATCACGCGATGGTCGCGGACATCCTCAGCCAGCTCGGCAGCGGATGCGTCGTCATCAATGACAACCTCACCACGCTCCACGCAAACCAGGCTGCCACGCGTTATTTTCCCCACGACCGCGGCCAGCACGCCACGCTGGAATTTTCCGATCTACCTCAGCACCTCGGCAGCCAGGTTTTTACGGTGATCAAGAGCGGTGTCGCGATTACGCCTTTCAAACAGCAGGTGCCGCATCTGCCGGGCCGCACGCACCGGATCAGCATCGTGCCCTTTCGCACGCAGTCCGCGGGTGCCATCAATGCCGCGCTTTTGCTGGTGGAAGACATCACCGATTACGAGCGCGCGCTTCGTCTGGAAACTGAGGCGTCCAATCTCCGGCTCGTGAAATCCATGGCTGAACATCTCGCCCACGAGATCGGCAACGCGCTCGTACCGCTCTCGACTCATCAGCAGTTGCTCAAGGAATCGATGAATGATCCTGAATTTCAGGAATCGCTTTCCGGCGCGATGGCCGGCGCGGTGAAACGCATCGCGCGTCTCGCCAATCAAATGGTTTTCCTCGCGCGCGAATGGAAGGGCGACTTCGGAGAGTCCGTCATGCTTTCCGATCTGATCGTCGAAGCCTTTCACGAAGCGCACACCTATCATCCCGGGAAAAAGATCGCCCAGCTCGCCTTCAATAAAAACATCGCGCCGTGGAAAATTACCGGTGATCACAAAGCGCTCCGCCACGCCTTCTCCGAGATCATCCTCAATGCGCTGCAAGCCAACCCCGATGAGCCCAGCGTCGCGGTCAGTATCGAGGCTGCCAAGCCGGGCGCGACGCCTTCCCTGCGAGTGGAAGTGCGCGACACGGGCAAGGGTTTCAGCCTCGAAACTTCGCAACGCGCGCAGGATCCATTTTACTCCACGCGCAATGTCGGACTCGGGATCGGCCTCACGGTTTCACGAAAAATTATTGAGAGCCATCATGGCATAATCGAGATTCCGGCGTCTCATCCGGGAGAATGTGGCGTCGTTCGCATCTCCCTGCCGCTGGAAAGTTAATGCGGCTGTGGTGATCACGCCTCAGGCACGTCGAAAGTTTCAGATCGGGCAAGTTCCGTGGACTGGGTGGCAACCTTTTTGCTACTCTCACCGCCGAACTTCTGCAAACAATCCGCCGACCCATGCTGAATCCGAATCCTTACGCCGTTTGTCTCGCCGCCGCCCTCACCTTGATGCCCCACGCCGCCCACGCGCTTGGTTTTAGGATCACCGATTTGGGAGCGAAAGGAACGGCCCGCGGCGGAGCGGTCGTCGCCACTGCCGATGACCCGTCGGCGGTTTACAACAACCCCGCCGGCATCACGCAAATGGAGGGGACCAATTCGCTGCTCGGCTCCAATCTCATCAGCTTTCAGACCTACGTGAATCCGAAAGGCGGCGGGCCCGCTTTCGATTCCAAATACGCGCCTCAAGCCGTCCCCACGTCCTACATGACATGGCACCCCGCCGATTCTCCGATCGCGCTCGGCTTCGGTTCGTATGCTCCATTCGGATTGGCTCTGGAATTTGATGACGGCGTCCCATTTCGCACGATCGGAAAAAAAGGCTCGATCCTCTACGCGACGTGGAATCCCGTCATCGCATGGAAGATTTGCGACAGCCTCTCCGTCGCCGCCGGCGCGACGATCAACTATAGCAAAGTCATGCTGGCCCGCGGCATCGTCGTTCCCGGAGACGAGTTCCAATTCAAAGGCACCGGCGTCGCCTACGGCTTTAATATCGGCATCCTGTGGCAGCCGACTCCGCAGCACTCCTTTGGCATCAGCTACTTCAGCGCGACCGATGTGCAATACAGCGGCCATTCCCATCTGCACATTCCCAGTTTCTCTGTCGATACGGCCTCCGGCGAATTTCGTTCTCCACAAGTCAAGAACGAGCAGGATTCCGATGCGACCATTCCCTACCCCAGCACCCTGCGGGGAGGTTACTCTTTCCGCCCGACTTCCGATTGGAACTTTGAATTCGACGTGGAGTGGACCGACTGGGACCGGCTGAACACCGTCACCCTGCACCAGAAAAGTGGCGCCCTCGCGATTCCCTTTAACTACCAATCCAGCCTCTTCTATGAATTCGGAGTCACCCGGCAATTGCCGTGGAACAGCAGCGTCAGCGCCGGCTACATCTACAGTGAGAACTCGGTCCCGAACGAAAGTTTCAGCCCGCTGGTGCCAGACTCCAACCGGCACGTTTTCAGCGTCGGATTTGGAAAGCAGTTTGAACGTTACTCCTGGAATCTCAGTTATCAGTACGCCTTCGGTCCTCGTCGCACCATAGCGCAGGGGACGACCGCCGATGGCGATTACCGTTTTGAAAGCCATGCCGTCTCTATCTCCGTTGGATACCATTTCTGACCGGCTCATAGTTGCCGCTCCGAAGCCTACCCTGCTCATCGTCGATGATGAGGAAGGGCCGCGCCAGTCGTTAAAGATTGTCTTCAAGCATGACTACTCCGTCCGAGTCGCCAGCAGCGGCCTGGAGGCACTGGAAATCGCGCGCAAGGAACAGATCGATGTCGCCGTCCTCGACATCATGATGTACGGCATGTCCGGTGTGGAGTTACTGAAGGAACTCAAGGAAATGGACCCGAGCATCGAAGTCATCATGCTCACCGCTTACGAAACGCTCGAAACCGCCCGGCAGGCTTTGCGGCACGGCGTTTGTGACTACCTGCAAAAGCCGTTCGACATCCCGATGATGAGGGCTGCCGTCGCAGAAGCCGCCCGCCGGCGGCAGGCGACGCTCGAAGTGCAGTCGAACAAGGACCAACTCGCCCACTTGGAACTCGAAATCCAGCATCAGCGCATGCAGGAGGAAATGGCTCGGACGAAGGGCGACATTTATGCCAGCGTGCTGCACGACATTAACAGTCCTCTCACGGTCATCAGCGGATTCGTGGAGTTAATCAATCGAGCGATGCAAAACTCGGTGCGGGTGGAAGGCGAGCAACTGGAACACATCAAAACCGATCTCAAGAATCTGTCCGGCCAGGTCGGCCGCTGCTTTGAAATTTCCCGACGCTATCTGGGCTTTTTGAATACAAACACGACCGATCGGACCTACGTGGGAGTCCGCCAGATGTTAGTGGACTTAAAGGACTTGTTAGTTCGCCATCCCAGCGCCCATGGAAACCAGCTCATCGTTCATGATCTGACTCCCGACGTCACCGCCGAGATCAATGGCACTGACCTTCTCCAGGTGCTGCTCAACCTCACAATTAACGCGCTTCAATCCATCGAAACGCCGCATCAAGTCGAGATCACCTGTCAGCGTATCGACAGCGCATTGGACTTATCCCAATACCTGGACGGACCAGGACAACGCCTCATCAACCGCGAAGGCTTTCTAAACCGCGCGCCGCTTCTGGCGATCACCATCGGCGACAACGGTCCCGGCATTGCCCCGGAGCTGCTGGCCAGAATGTTCGTCGAAAAATTTACCACCAAGACTTCCGATCGCGGCACTGGACTGGGCCTGTCCATCGTTCATCGCCTCGTCCGCCAGGCCAATGCCGCCATCCATCTCCGCACCGAGGTCGGCAAAGGATCGTGGTTCACCATCCTGTTGCAGGTTCACGATCGGCCCGCGTTTTAGAGAAAAGGAATCTCGCCGTGAAAGAACCGGATCATCTCGCCAAAATGGGCGCCGCGGGACGCAAGTGGGTGGAGCAATTCGAGATTAAAAAAGTGCTCGGCGACTTTGAAAAGGAACTGTTGAAAGTGGTGGCCGAAGATCAGGAGCGAAAAGCCAAACGCAAGACCCCGCGGAAGGCGGATTGAGCGGCGGCTACGCCCGCGGGAGAAAGAAACCGCGCTGCTTCTCCGAGATCGGTTTTTCCAGCCGCTCCAGCACGAGCAGCATGTCCTCCCAGACCTTGCGCTTTTCGGCCAGCGATTGATTGCGCAGCAGATACGCCGGGTGATAGGTCGCCATCATCGGGATGCCGGCAAAGTCGTGCCAGCGCCCGCGCAGTTTGCCCATCGGGGAAGAGTCACCCGTGAGGCCCAGCATCGCCGTCGCGCCGAGGGCCACGATCACCCGGGGGCGGATGATTTCGATTTGTGCGCGCAGATACGGCAGGCATGTCTGCATTTCATCGGCGCGCGGCTTGCGGTTTCCGGATTCGCCCGCAGGCATATCCGGCCGGCACTTCAGGACGTTGGCGATATAGATGTCCTCGCGAGAAAAGTTCATCGCGGTAATGATCTTCGTCAGCAACTCGCCGGCCTTGCCCACAAACGGTTCGCCTTTGAGATCCTCGTCTTCCCCGGGCGCTTCTCCGACGAACATCAATTCCGCATTCGGATTGCCCACCCCGAAGACGACCTGCGTGCGAGACTGCACGAGCGCCGGACATTTTGTGCAGGCGAGAATCGGGCCGCGAATTTCTGCCAGCCGCTCCGCGTTGCTGCGCCCATCAGTGTTTGCGGGCGGCGGTGCCGGCATCACAGCGATTTTTGGCGAAGCGATCGGCGCCTCCGACGGCGGCGGAACCTTCAAAAGATTTTCCAGTGAACCCACCGACGCGCGCAGGGCCACACCGTTTTCTTTCCACTCGCGCAGAACATCGTGCACGACTTCCACCGCTTTTTGAAAATCGCTCATAACCCTTGCCTTTCCTAAGTCTCCATCGCGCGGGCGATCGAATGAAACCAGCTCTCGCGCGTATCTTCCAGAGACCATGTGAAGGACTCGGGGCCGAGCGTTATCTTCAATTCCCCGCCCCCGACCGTGCCGATCTGTTGACCGATGACACCGCGCGTTTTCAATAACGCCAGCGCCGCCCCGGCGTTTTCAGGCAAAGTCGTCACAACGATGCGGCCTTGCGCCTCATTGAAAAGCAGCACGTCCGCGCGACCCGCCGGAAGCGCGACGGCGACTCCAATCGGCTCTTCGCGATTACTCATGCAACTCTCCGCGAGCGCCACCGCGAGTCCGCCTTCGCTGCAATCGTGCGCGCTTTTGATGATGCCCGCCGCGATCAGCGCCCGCGTCGCATCATGCGTGGCGCGCTCCTTCGCAAAATCCAGCGACGGAACGCAGCCCGCTTTTTTCCCATGCAGCACCTTTACAAAATGCGAGCCGCCCAAACCCGAGTCCGCGTTCGCATCGACCAGGTCGCCAATCAAAATCACCGCATCGCCCGCGTCTTTGAAATGCGAAGTCGTGATATGCCGCTCGTCCCCGATCAGGCCGACCATTCCCACCGTCGGCGTCGGATCAATCGCGCCCGCCGGGCTTTGGTTGTAAAGCGAAACGTTGCCGCCGGTGACGGGCGTATCGAACGCGCGGCAACCTTCGGCGAGACCTTCGACACACTCGACAAGCTGCCAGAAATTTTCGGGGTTGTGCGGGTTGCCGAAGTTCAAATTGTCCGTGACCGCCAGCGGCACCGCACCGCTGCAAGCTAGATTCCGAGCGGCTTCGGCGATCGCGATGCGCGCGCCGTTGCGCGGGTCGAGCGAGCAGTAAAGCGAGTTACAATCCGACGTCGCCGCGACGATTTTATTGGCCTCGCGGATCAAGAAAACAGCGGCATCAGAGCCCGGCAGCACGACCGTGCCGGCGCGGACCATGTGGTCGTATTGGCGATAAACCCAGTTCTTGGAGGCGATGGTCGGATGCGCCAGCAGCGCCAGCAGCGCAGCATGATTATCCACCCCGGGCAATGCGGAAAGATCGAGCGGCACCGGCGCGGGCCGCGGCTTGGCTTCGCGAGTGTAAAGCGGCGCGTCGTCGGCCAGTTTACTCGCGGGGATTTCGGCGACGACTTCGCCATCCATGAGCACGCGCATCATCCCGTCGTCTTTCACCACGCCGACTTCGGCGTACGGCAGATCCCACTTCTCAAAAATATCCACGATCGTCTGCTCCTTGCCTTTGTGCGCGATGATGAGCATCCGCTCCTGCGACTCGCTGAGCAGGATTTCATACGGCGTCATGCCCGTCTCGCGCTTCGGCACTTTCGCCAAATCGATCTCGACGCCCGTCCCGCCACGACTCGCCGTCTCGCAAGTCGAGCACGTCAGCCCCGCCGCGCCCATATCCTGAATGCCCGCAACCGCGTCGGTCGTCAGCAATTCCAGACATGCCTCCAGCAGCAGCTTCTCGCGAAAAGGATCGCCGACTTGCACCGCGGGCCGGTCTTCCTTCGATTCCTCCGTTAAATCCCGCGACGCAAAAGCAGCGCCCGCGAGTCCATCGCGCCCCGTCTCCGCGCCGACATAGAAGACCGGATTGCCCACGCCTTTCGCCGCGCCGCGCGCGATCTGCTCGTGCCGCAGCACGCCGAGGCAGAGCACATTTACGAGCGGATTCCCGCTGTAGCTTTCGTCGAAATTCACCTCGCCGCCGATCGTCGGAATCCCGATGCAATTCCCATAATGCGCGATGCCGGATACCACGCCGGCAAACAAACGGCGGTTTGTTTTCTCCGTCGCGCCGCTGCCCGCGATCGGACCGAAGCGCAGCGAGTTCAGCGAAAAAACCGGCCGCGCGCCCATCGTGAAAATATCGCGAATGATCCCGCCAACGCCCGTGGCCGCGCCCTGAAAAGGCTCCACCGCGCTCGGATGATTGTGGCTCTCCATCTTGAACGCCACTGCCCAGCCATCGCCGATATCGATCACGCCCGCGTTTTCCTCGCCCGCTTTCACCAGCACCGTCGGCCCGGTGGTGGGAAATTTTTTGAGCTGCAGCTTCGTGTTTTTATACGAGCAGTGCTCGCTCCACATCACCGAGAAAATACCGAGTTCCGTGAAGTTCGGCGCGCGGCCGAGGATCGACTCGATGCGCTGATATTCGTCCGCCGTGAGGCCGTGTTTGGCGATGAGTTCGGGTGTGATCGCAGGGTCAGGCATGAGTTTGAAAAAAGAGCGGCGAGCATCGCGAATTCAACGCGAGCCACAAGGAAATCGTGCGGGCAGTCGCTCAGTCGCGCTGGAGAAAGAGGCGCGCGAAGTTGCCGGCTACAATCTCCGACAAGGCCTCAACCGTCAGCCCGCGGACTTTCGCCAAGCCCGCATAGGCGACTCCGATATTCGCGGGATGATTCAGCGGCGCACCCGCTTCATCGCAGAGCGGATGCGGATTTTGCGCCGGCGGCGGTGGCAAATCCGGCGCGTCCGTTTCCACCAGCAGACGATCCTCGGGCACCGCCGCGAATACCTCTCGCTGCGCCGCCTTTCGCTCCTGAAGAAAAGATGGCGAAAACGAAAAATAAGCACCGACCGACGCAAAATTTCGCATCATTTCCAGCGAACCGCCGAAGGCGTGAATCAGAAATCCGCGCTCCGGCAAACGCTCTGCGCGCAGCACATCCCACAGTCCACCCCACGCCTGGATGCAGTGAATCGTCGCCGCACGATTCAGCTCCGCCGCGATGCGGAGTTGCCCGGTGAAAACGCGCGTTTGATCGACGCTGTCGTGATCCTTCACCCAGCGGTCCAGCCCGATCTCGCCTACACCGGCACGCGGATTCGCCTCCAACTGCGCGCGCAAATCGGCACTCCATTTCGGCGAACGCCCCGCCACAAACCACGGATGCAGGCCAAACGACGGCAGCACCCAGGCGTGCATTTTCGCCAGCGCCGCGACCGCCGCCCAATCACTCTCGCAAGTCCCATTCACCACCGCGCACTGCACATCCAGCGAGGGCAAGATCGCCGCGAGATGCGGCTGCAAGCGCGCATCGTGAAAGTGATTGTGCGCGTCGAATTGCTTCATGCGAGTTGTACTGCCGCAAACTCGCGCATCGTCCGCCGGACATTCGCGAGCCCATTCAGCCGTGTCGGTGAAAGCTGCCGCGCAAGCCCCAGCATCTCCAGCAGGTCCGGCTCGACCTCTGCGATTTCCACTGGCGTGCCGCCGTCGTAAAGCTCGC
Organism: Chthoniobacterales bacterium; assembly: GCA_038228115.1. Lineage (GTDB taxonomy): Bacteria > Verrucomicrobiota > Verrucomicrobiia > Chthoniobacterales > Chthoniobacteraceae > JANLQB01. The sequence goes on along the minus strand of JBBRPM010000019.1, from coordinate 43,120 downwards.
ACAGCAGCGCCGCCAGCCCCTGCACCAGCGGCGAGTCCGCGCTCATCCGGAAATGCGCGACGCCATCCGCGACCTCGCACACCAGCCAAACGCGCGAAACACATCCCCGCACCAGTCGCACATCCGTCCGCTCCTCATCGGGCACCCCCGGCCACTTCTGCCCGCGCGCCACGATCGCCGACATCCGCTCGTGCGAGTCCTCGATGATCGAGAAGCGCGTCACCAGAGCATTTTGTTTTTCCCGAAGCGTCATCCCGCTACTTACGCCTCCCAATCGCGAACCCGCAAGCGTCCCGGCCACCACGATCGCCTCACTAAACCGCGGAATGAATCTTGAATCGGGCGGGAAAGCTGCGAAATCTTAGTTGCGCGTTCCCGTAGCTCAAATGGATAGAGCACTGGTTTCCTAAACCGGTTATCCGAGTTCAATTCCCGGCGGGAACATTCAAATCCGTCCGCCACCACGCCCGGCGCACGATGCAGAGGGGCGCCCTCCTCCCATTTCTTTTTGGAGGACTTGCGACCACTGAACTCTACGTCGCAACTTCAATTGTAACGCGATTGTAACACTCCGGCTCCTAGTTACAGAGAGAACAGGTTTGCGTCACAGAAATGTAACAACGGACCGCTGGCTAGGGTCGGCTCGCGCCTTATATGAAGCGCCAAACCGAAGCCCGAAGACTGACATGCTCTCATCCAGCCCCCTAACGCATTCGATCAACCGTTGCGCTCGCGCGACCGGCCTAATCGCAGCGGCGTGCTTTGGGGCTTCGGCCTTCGCCGAGCTAGGTGTAACTACCGTCCCTTCCGAATCTGGAGGAATTGCTACAGCGATCAAAGGTCCGCCTCCCGTGCCGGCGCGACTGATGTATATTCAGGAGTATCGAGTGGAAGGCGCGCACCTATTGCCCCGGATCGAAGTCGAAGAAGCGGTCTATCCTTTCCTCGGCCCCGGTCGGACGAGCGACGATATCAATCAGGCCAGAGCCGCGCTGGAGAAGGCTTACAAAGACAAAGGCTTTCAAACGGTGACGGTGTCCGCGCCGGACCCGCGAGCCAATCGAGGCATCGTCGTGTTGGAAGTCACAGAGGCACCCGTCGGTCGTCTTCGCGTGCATGGTTCGCGCTATTTTTCTCTCGTGGAGATCAAGAAGAAGGCTCCTTCGATGGCGCAGGGCAAGGTTCCCAATTTCAACGAAGTCACCCGCGATGTCGTGGCGCTCAATCAGATCCCGAATCTCCGGGTAACTCCCTCGCTCAATGCGGGAGTCGAACCCGGAACCGTGGATATCGATCTCAACGTCAAAGACACCCTGCCGCTGCACGGAAGTATCGAACTCAACAATCGCTACAGCCCGGATACTAAAACCCTGCGGCTCAATGCCTCGCTCAGTTACAACAACCTCTGGCAACTCGGACATGCCATCGGCGGTAGTATACAGCTTTCACCGGAAGATACAAACCAGGTAAAAGTGTATTCCGGCTACTATCAGGCCCGAATACCAAATGTGGACTGGTTCAGCCTGATGGTGATCGGGACCAAGCAGGATTCAAACGTCTCCACATTGGGCGGCGCAGCCGTCAACGGACGCGGAGAGATTCTCGGCGCACGAATGCTCATCGCGCTGCCGCAAGGCAAGAACTTCTACCATTCTGCATCCTTGGGTTTTGACTACAAGCACTTCGATCAAGACGTCGTCTTTGGAGTGGCAAACCCGGTTTCCAAGTCGCCGGTCACTTATTACCCGGTCAGCGCGACCTACGGTGCGACTTGGTCGAATGAAGGCTCACTGACCGAATTCAACGGCGGAGTCACCTTTCACTTCCGAGGGCTCGGAAGTGATGGACGTGAGTTTGAAAACACCCGCTTTGGTTCCGATGGAAGTTTCATCATCTTCCGCGGAGACCTAGCCCATACGCACGACTTACCGAAGGGATTTGAAGTCTTCGCCAAAGTGCAGGGGCAGATGGCGGATAAGCCGCTCGTCAGCAGCGAGCAATTCTCCGGTGGCGGACTGGGAAACGTGCGCGGCTATCTGGAAGCGGAAGTCGTGGGAGACAGCGGCGTCGTCGGCTCCGTGGAATTGCGCAGCCCGTCATTGCTTCCGAAAAAGCTCGGGGAATGGCGGCTCTATGCATTTGCGGATGCCGGACTGCTAGCCATCCACGAGCCACTGCCCGAGCAGCAGTCGCGCTTTCAAATCGCGAGCGTCGGCTTTGGCAGTCGCGTCCGGTTGTATGATCACCTTAGCAGTTCCCTGGACGCCGGCATCCCACTCATCAGCCAGTCTCGCACCGGACTCCATGATTTACTGCTGACCTTCCGTGTTTCCACCGATTTCTGAACCGCGAGCGAACGCCTTCCACTTGCCCCGATAAAGATCCTGCCGATGTTCACTTCGTTCTCCAGTGTTAAGACTCTTCTGCTAGCCGCTGCCCTCGTCGCTGGTTTGGAAAATCACGCCTTTTCCGCCGAGGCATCCTGGTGGAACAAGGAGTGGACGATGCGCAAGAAAGTAACGCTCGACACCGGCGCTGTCGGCGTGGCGATCACTCAACCGATTGGTTCTTCTGCTGTCTTACTCCGGTTGTCTTCCGGCAACTTAACGTTCGAATCGGCCAAGGAAGATGGAACCGACCTCCGCTTCATCGCGGAAGACGACAAGACCCCGCTGGCCTTTCATGTCGAGCGCTTCGACTCGCTGATGCACGAGTCCTTTGTGTGGGTGAAAGTTCCCGACGTGAAACCCGGAGCACAAACCAGCTTCTGGATCTACTACGGGAATAGCGGCGCCAAAGCCGTGCGCGCCGACGACAGCAAGGGAACCTATGACGCCGATACCGTCCTCGATTTCCACTTTTCCGAAAGCGGGAGCGCTCCTCAAGACTCCTCCGGCGGGGGGAACCATGCCGACAAGGCCGGCAAATCGGTTCCCGGTTCGTGGATCGGCGGCGGCCTGATGCTCAGCGCGCAAAGTGGCATCACAGTTCCACCCTCACCTTCATTAAATTGGAATGCAGGCGGCGCAATGACCCTTTCCCTGTGGATCAAGCCCACCTCCCTGGGAGCAGACGCCATCTTATTCAGCCGCAAGGATGCGATTCATTCGTTCGTAATCGGTGTCAATGAAGGCGTGCCCTACGTCGAAATCGGCACAGAGCGCTCTACTCCGGGAGCAATCATCGCAGCGGGTGCATGGAAGCACCTCGCGGTCGTGGCGGAAGGCGCAAGAGTCACGCTGTATCTCGATGGTGAAAACTACTCCACCCTCAATGCCTCCCTGCCTGCTCTCAATACCGCCCTGCAACTCGGCATACCCACCGCTGAGTCGGTTAACCCCAGCGCCGTTACCTTCAAGGGTGAGATCGACGAATTGCAGCTTTGTAAAATCGCGCAGCCTGCTGGTTATGTGAAGCTACTTGCCGCCAATCAAGGCGACACGGCAGCCAAGTTCCCAGTCGTCGGCATCGATGAAGCTTCGGGCCACAAGGGCAGTGAAAACGAATTTGTGAAGCAGTTGTCGATGTTCAAAGACATCTCAAAAGACCTGACCATCGACGGTAAGATAGTCATCGGACTTTGCGCCCTGCTCGCGGTTGTTGGCTGGGTGGTGACGGCGATCAAGTTTGCCTACTTGAACCGAATCAAGAAAGCGACCAACGCCTTTCTTGGACAATGGCAAAATCTATCAGCGGATCTCACCGTTCTCGATCACGGTGATCCTGCCAGTGTTAAAAGCATGGGCGGAAACGCCACCCCCAAAATCCAGAAGGTGCTTCGGCAGTCGCCGCTGTATCACATCTATCAGATCGGATTTTCGGAGATACAAAACCGGGCCGCCAACGCTACCGAGGGATTCAAAGGTTTGTCGGGCCGGTCTATGCAGTCCATCAAAGCCACGCTCGATGGCGGGTTGGTGCGCGAAGTGCAGCGGCTGAATTCAAATCTCGTGTTCCTGACCATTGGCATCGCCGGCGGACCTTACCTTGGACTCTTGGGGACGGTTATCGGCGTCATGATTACGTTCGCGGTCATCGCCAAATCCGGTGCCGTGGAGGTGAACTCAATCGCGCCCGGCATCGCCGGTGCCTTGCTCGCCACCGTGGCCGGCCTTGCCGTCGCGATCCCCGCCTTGTTTGCCTACAGCTACATCAGCTCCCGCATCAAAGACGCGATCAGTGAGATGCAGATCTTCATCGATGAGTTCGTCGCCAAGATCGCGGAAGCTTTTCCATCCGCCAACGAATAACCCATTATGCAAGCAGGTGACGGAAAATCATACGACGACATCAACGTCACCCCGATGGTGGATCTCTACCTCGTGTTATTGTTGATTTTTATCATCATGACGACGGCGGGAGTGCAGAGCATCAAGGTAAAGCTTCCCTCCGCTGGCAAGCCTACCGAGGCCAAGGACGGGCCTAAGGCCCAGGCGGTAACGGTGAACGCCGAAGGTAAAATTTTCCTGAATACCTTCCCGGTGTCTCTTGCCGATCTCGAACAGCGACTATCCGCAGAGAAGGCGAAGACCCCGGAGTTTCCTGTCGTCGTGAAAGCCGAAGGTCAGGGCCGCTACCAGTCGGTGGTGGATGTGCTCGATGTCCTGGGAAGGCTCAGCATTTCCAATATCGGTCTCGCGATCGATGCCAAAAAGTAAACAACCCAAGCAACTGTTATGAACGAACAACTAGATAGCATTAACAGTGGTAACCTACTAGCCAAAACCGGCAGCTACGGCCACGTGGCGGTGCCCGGCCGCACCAAATCCCACTCGACAGGCTATCTCGCGAAGCCACCAACGGCACCCAAACCACCCAAGCGGGACGACGATGAGAAAGACGATGGGTTTTTCCGCCGGAACCGAACCGCACTCATCGTCGGAACCTGCGTCCTTGCCGGGGTGGTGTGGGCAGGATTTAACACGCCGTCCGACGACGGAGCACCAGTGAAGAAGAAGCCGGACACCGTAATCAAAATTGTCAGCCTCCCGCCGCCTCCACCTCCTCCGCCACCCAAAGTCCTCCCACCTCCGCCACCCGTCGAAAAAAAGGTAGTGGCTGTGCCGATCGAAAAGCCCGCGGATAAGCCAAAACCCGCGGATGAGCCTCCAAAGGGCCTGGGAACCTCGGTCAAAGGTTCGGGCCCTGGAATGGGGCTCGGGGGCGGACGTGGTCTCGATGGTGTCGTCGGCGGAACCGGAAATGGAAACGGAGCGGGGAAACTCGCCGCCCGCGCCTACGCCGCGAAGATCGGCACTATGGTCGAGAGAAACTTGAAGACCAACCCCAAGACACGGGCTGCCAGTCTTCAACTCGTCGCATCTATCTGGGCGGACCCTACGGGGCGCATTACCAAGGCTTCGCTCGATGGCACAACCGGTGACAACTCGTTGGATGATCTTATCACCAGGAACATCCTGACTGGTCAACTCCCCGAACCGCCTCCCCAAGGAATGAAGATGCCCATCAAACTGAGGCTTACGGCCCGACGACCGTCTGGTAAATGAGCTTACGAACTAGATCCCTCATCGATAACCGCCAGACCTTTCGTCCGGTCGCGCTGCTAGTCGCTTCGCTTCTCTCTGGAGCGGCGGCTGAATCATTAAAAGCCGCTTCACCTTTTCCCGCCAGGGAACTAATCGCTGCTTCTGCGCCCGCTCTCCCAGAGCAACTGTCCCCTGCTCCGGCTCCTTCGCTCGCGAGCGCTGAACGTCCGAGCGTTTCGCAAAGTGTGACCATTAACCTGATCAATCGACTGGTAGCAAAGGGCGTCCTCTCCAAGGACGACGCTTCTGAATTGATGCAGCAAGCGGAGGACGACGCGGTAGAAGCTAGAACACGCGCGGCACAGTCTCAGGAAGCAGTTGTGCAAGCAGCCGTCACTCAAGCCGTAGCAGCCGCCCAATCATCCCCCACCCTGATGCTGGCCCCAGACCTGATGGCCCCGCCGCAGCCAGCGGAGGATTCCGTCCGCGTAACCTACATCCCTGAAATCGTGAAGGCGCAGATGCGCGAACAGATTAAACAAGATGTGATGGCTGAAGCGCGCAAGGAAAACTGGGCCGCGCCCAAGACGATCCCCGGATGGGTTCCGCGCTTTCGCCTTACCGGAGACGTAAGGGTCCGCGGCGAAGGACTCTATTATCCCTCGGGCAACGATAACACCGGCGCGTTCCCCAATTTTAACGCGATTAACACAGGCTCACCGTTCGATGTCAGCGGCACAGTCTTTTCGCCCCAACTCGACGTGGATCAGAACCGCCAGCGCATCCGCCTGCGCGTCCGTCTCGGCGTAGAAGTCGAACTCGGGAGCGGCTTCACCGCCGGGATGCGCCTCGCGACTGGGGAAAATAACTCTCCCGTCACCACCAATCAAAGCCTGGGTCTGGCCAATCAGGCGCAGGGCGGAAACTTCAGCAAGTATGCGATCTGGCTGGATCGAGGCTTTCTCAAGTATGAACTAGGCGGCGAAACGAACAACAATCTCGCCATCCTGGCTGGAAGATTCGAGAACCCATTCTTCTCGACGGATATTATTTACGACGAAGATCTTGGCTTTGACGGGGTTGCCTTGCAGGGCAAGTATCAAATCGCGAAAGGATTCACGCCCTTTATCGCGGGTGGCGCGTTTCCAGTTTTTAATACCGACCTAAATTTCGCATCCAACCAGCCGTCGAAATTTAAGAGCGATGACAAGTGGCTCTACGGCGTGCAGGGCGGTGCCGACTGGAAAATCACGAAAGATCTGAGCCTCAAGATGGGCGTGGCCTACTACCACTTCGATAACGTCGCCGGAAAACTATCGAGCCCCTTCACCCCGCTCACGACGCAGGATGCCGGTGACACCGATAACACACGCCCGTCGTTTGCCCAAAAAGGAAACACCTATCGTCCTCTCCGCAACATTGTGCCGAATGCCTCGAATAACTTTGGGACGACTAATCAATTTCAATACTTCGGTCTCGCCTCCTCATTCCACGATCTCGCATTAACGGGCAAGTTGACCTATAACCATTTCGATCCCTTGCAAATCGTGGCTTCCGGCGAGTATGTGAAGAATCTGGCTTTCAACGCCAGCGCCATTGATGCGATCGCCGTGAACAATCGCGGGCCGAACAAGTCGGGCGGTGCCGCGGGAACATTCGACGGCGGAGACACCGCGTGGATTGTGGGGCTGAAGATCGGCCATGCTTCCCTCGAAAAACTGTGGGACTGGAGTGCCGGTATCAACTATCGGCATGTCGAATCGGATGCGGTCATCGACGGGTTCAACGATTCCGACTTCGGCGTGGGTGGGACCAACCTCAAAGGCTACTCCTTCGGCGGACAACTCGCGCTTTCTTCCCGCGTTTGGCTCGGTGTCCGCTGGCTGTCGGCGGAACAAATCGCAGGGGCACCATTCAAAAACGACACTCTACAAATCGACGTGAACGGAAAATTCTGACCATGTCACGTAATACACTATTCACTATTTCTACCGCGGTTCTGCTGTGCTTGCCTGGACAATACTCCGCAGCGGCCGACGATGCTAGCGGCGCTGAGGCAAAGCTTCGGGAAGGATTGCGCGCGGCGATGCTACAAGCGCGCACGCTGCAAACCGAACGCGACACTTTACAGGCCGCGAAGGACGAGAGTGATCAAATGGTGGCTGCCCAAAAGGCAGAACTGGAAAAGCTGGCGAAGGATCGGGAGGAAGAGCGACTGAAGGCTGAGCACGCTACCAAGGAGCTAAATGACAAGGTAGATTCCCTGAACCTTCAAATCACGACCTTGAACAAGGCGCTCGACTCATGGAAAGCAGGTCACAAGAAAATAACCGACATCGCGAATACCCTGGAAGCTAAGCGCGCCATGCTGGAGGGCGAAGTCATCGTGCTGAAACGGCGCGTCGCGGAGCAGCAGACCAAGAACGAGGGGATGTTTAAGATCGGGAACGAGGTGCTGAGTCGCTACGAGAAATTCGGTCTCGGGGACGCGATCTCAGCCCGGGAGCCATTCGTGGGCATTACCAGGGTCAAATTTCAAAACCTCATGCAGGACTATTCGGACAAACTGGAGGATCAAAAGATCAAGCCGGAACCGGTCAAGTCCCAGAAGGCAAAGCCATGACCATGAAAGTGCATTATTTCAAGCAAGCAGACACATCCTGTCGCTGCCCGCATGAAAAAGAAACGCGCTCCTAGACCTCCGGGCGCTTGGCGGGATGGACCCGCTCTTCGCAATCACAGGCTATCGCCCACGGCTGCGTTAGGCGTTGCGGCGGCGTTGGCAGCTAGTATTACGGTAGAAGCCGGGGACATTCTTCGCGGCGGCGCACCCGCAGGTTCGCGCCAGGGTCACGCGGCCTTTGGCACGAACGATACCCCCACTTTACAAGCTAGAGCTAATGCGAAGGATGCACTTTCACGCACGACGCAGGCGGTGCAAGCAGTGCAGGCAATGCAAACCGCGGCGCGTAATCTCGCGACGCAGGGACCGAACAATCTGGGCGTCAATCCAATCAAAGCCGCGCAACTCCTGCCGAACGTGCCCAATGGTTTGGCGAGCGGTGGCTTGCAAGTAGCGCCCGGCGTGCCCGTCAATCTCGCGAAGCCTGTCGTGGGAGAGAACGCGAAGCTGTGGCAGGGAGCGACTCTTCCCACACAGACCGTCAGCAACTCGCAAACGAAGGTAGTGGTGAAGCAGACCGCGCCGCAAGCGTTGCTCACCTGGAAGACTTTTAACATCGGCAAAGAAACGACGCTTACGTTTGATCAAAGCGCGGGCGGCACCGATCAGGGTAAGTGGATCGCCTTTAACAAGATCAGCGATCCTTCCGGGGTGCCTTCGCAGATTCTTGGGTCCATCGAAGGAGCGGGGCAGGCTTACGTTGTCAATGCGAACGGGATTATCTTCGGCGGAAGTTCGACGGTGAATTTGCACACGCTGGTCGCGTCCTCACTGTTGATTAATGACAACCTCATTAGCCGGGGTCTCCTAAATAACCCGGACCAGCAATTCTTGTTTTCCAATCTGCCGATCGCCGCGGGCACTAGTGGTACACCTGCTTTCAATCCGTTGGTCACAGATCCCGCCTTCCTGGTGGACGCGGCCAATCCCGCTCACGTCGTTTCCCAGTTTGTCGCCGGCAATGGCAAATCGCCCTCGCAACCGATCAACCTTGCGGTGAAGTATCTCTCGCCGGGGCGCATTGCCACCCTGCTTGATCCGGCGAGCGACTATACTCTCGGCTCCGACAAGGCGGGTCGGACGGTCATTACGTTTACACCGGACGGCATCACGAAGGTAGCAGGCATGCCGATCCGCATTTCCTACACACCCTCCGCGATTAAGAGTGGAGATGTCGTGGTGCAAAAAGGCGCTATCCTCACAAGTCCTAGTTCCGCGGACAAAGTGGGCGGCCGGGTGGCTTTGATTGGACCGAACGTCCGCAACGAAGGAACCATTTCGACGCCGGACGGACAAACGATCCTTGCCGCCGGTCTGCAAGTCGGGATGTCTTCTCATGCGACAGCGAACCCCAGTCTGCGGGGACTCGATGTGTTTGTGGGGAAAGTGCAAGAACCCGCACCCACTCCAGACCCGACCACACCAAACGCCAAACCCTTTCCTGCCCCTGCCATCTATGCAGGCACCGCGACGAATAGCGGCGTCATCAATGCACCGAGAGCAAATGTCACGATCACCGGGCGTGTGGTAGCACAACAAGGTGCCATCACCAGCGGCACGTCCGTGAGCCTGAACGGTCGCATCGACCTCAGGGCGGAGTTCGATGCGGTGGGGAATCCACACGACGTCAGTCAACAACTCGAGTCCTTCCTTTTGAACGCGACTGGCACCGTGACCCTTGGCAAAGGGAGTGTGACGCAGATTCTTCCGGAGATCGATAGCTCTGAAGCGGTGGTGGGCCAGAAACTCGCGCTCTCATCCCAGATCCATCTGAGCGGTCGGGTGCTGCATCTGGAACAGAATTCGACGCTTCTCGCTCCCGGCGGCGCCGTGACTTTAGACGCGGGCGTATGGCTCCCTTCTCTAGCGGGAGCGAACAAGTTCGTATTCGCCAACGACAAAGATCCCGCGCACCGGAGCCAGATCTATTTGGATCAAGGTGCCTTGATCAACGTCGCGGGAACGACTGACGCCTTCGCTCCGCTCAATGAGAATATACTTTCTGTGGAGGTGCGGGGAGCGGAGTTGGCGGATTCGCCTTTGCAGCGCAAGGGTGTGCTCCGTGGCATCACCATTCAAATCGACGCACGCAAGACCGGGATTCTGGATGGTCGCACCTGGGTAGGCACGCCGCTGGCAAATACCGCGGGCTACTTGGGATTAGTTAAACGCACCGCAGGCGAATTCACCTCCGCCGGTGGGACGGTGACTCTCTCCGCGGGGAATTCGGTCATTGTGAATCAAGGGTCCACGATTGATGTCTCTGGTGGCTGGCTCAACTATGAGGCCGGGCTGGTCCAGACCACCCGGATTCTTGCGGGAGCCCAACTCCTCGATATTTCGCAAGCCACGCCCGACCGGCTATACGATGGCGTTTATACGGGTAAGTCCACGTTCGAGCATCCGAAGTATGCCTTGTCCGAGTCGTTCACGAATCCCCTGGCTCTCACTGGCGCACATTGGGAGGAGGGCTATCGCGCCGGAGCGAATGGTGGGGCCATCACCATTGCAGCGCCTTCCATGGCCCTCGACGGGACACTTTCGGGACGCATGATTGTCGGACCAAGGCAACAGTCTTCGCTTCCGCTTTCAAGCAAACTGGAACTGAGTTTCGCCGGTCAGGATGTTTCCGATGCGTCTTTCAGAAGTAATCCGCCGGTAAGACCTCCGAATGTGATATTTCAACCGGATGCCAGCCAATCGGCAGCGGGAAGCTATGCGATCGACGTGGCCGGCACTCCGACGAGCCTGCGCAAGGATCGGCAAACCGAGGTAATCCTTTCACCCAGACTCATTGGCGAAGGTGGATTCGGCAACCTGAAGATAGACAATGTGGATGGGAACATTTCCGTTCCGACTGGATCACCATTAACTACTATGGCAGGGGGTTCCATTACCCTGAACGGGGCGAACGTGGATATTCAGGCGGCTGTTTCTGCGCCGGGTGGCACCATTTCGTTCGCCACCAACGATGTCTCGCCCTTTCGAGCGGCGTTGATCGCGCTCCTTCCCACGGCGGTCACTCCGCGGCCCGACGCGAAGCGCGGGCAGTTTACTCTCGGCACCGCTGCGCTCTTGAGCACAGCGGGATTACTAATTGATGAGCGACTCAGCGCGACTACTGACCCATCACTCCCCTTGGTAACGGACGGCGGCGCTATTACCATCAAAAGCTATCGTGCTAGTTTGGAGGAAGGCAGCACGGTGGATGTTTCCGGTGGTGTGGCAGTCAGCCAGACCGGGAAGCGGACCTACGGAAAGGCCGGGACTATCGACCTACAAGCTGGCCGGGAGAACAACGAGGCGCTGGTGGGATTGATCGGTGGCAAGCTGGTTCTCCAGTCCACTTTGAAAGGATTCTCGGGAACCACTGGCGGGTCCCTGAAGATTCAGGCTACCACCATTCAAATCGGCGGTCAGACCACCAATGCAGATACTCTTACCCTTGCGCCGCAGTTTTTCAGCGAGGGCGGATTTACCAGCTTTGTCCTGCGAGGCCTCGGCGCGGCTACGGCCAAAGCCTTTATCTTTGTTCCAGGCGTGATGGTCGCTCCGGACACGGTCATTGCGCCGGTCGCGCAAAACTGGCTGGCCGACCTCCGCTCGCATGGCGGCAGTTCATTATCTCTCGTCCCGATTACCCTGCCAAAGGCGCTACGCACGCCGGTCAACATCACGCTTGAAGCGGACGGCGTCATCGATACTCTCGGTGCGCGCAGTCTATTGACCCGCGGCGACGTCGTCATCGCTTCCGGCGCAGCAATTCAGACGGAGCCCGGCGCGAGTGTGATCGTAAAAGGAGATACCGCCCTGGTCTTGGGATCCATTTCTGCGCCCGGCGGAAGTATTTCCATCAGCGGTAACCGCGGCATTCGGGATGGCGTCAACTTATTCTCCAATGTCTCGGAGGCAGTCACAACCGTAGTGATCGGGCCGGCGAGTAACCTATCCACAGCCGGCGAAACGGTGCTAACTCCGAATCCCTTCGGCAATCGCACCGGCTATGTCCTTTCGGGCGGCACGATAAGTGTTTCCGGAAATCTTATCACCGAAACTGGGGCGGTTCTGGATGTGTCTGGAAGCAGCGCAATGCTCGACTTTGCGCCTGGCTATCTTGGTTCGCCGGGAGTGCCTGTGAATAGCGGGTTAACCGCCCGCCCGTACGTCCCTCTTGTGGTTTCCAAACGCATCGATAGTGACGGCGGAGTCATCACGCTCTCCGGGAGCGAGATGTTATTTTCCAACGCGACCCTGCACGGGAATGCCGGTGGACCTTCCGCGCTCGGAGGAAGCCTAGCCGTATCATCGGGTCGCTTCAATCCCGGCGCTGGCCTGACTCCGCTGGACTTTAACCTTGTCGTCACGCAGGAGCGAACGCCAGCCACCGCCACTTTCCGGTTCACTGGCGCCAAGCTGATCGGCCGGGCCATTCCAACCGGCGAAGTCGAGCGCGGAGAAGGCGGGGTTATAGCACCCGTTCTAGGTCGTGGGCATTTTGCCGTGAATAGCTTCGCAACGGGAGGATTCGATTCGCTCGTGCTCGGAGGCAGTGTGAAATTTCTGGGGCCGGTGAACATCACCGCGAACCGGGAATTGAACGTCGCCAGCGCGGGCGTTCTTTCCGCGAATGGAGCGGTCACTTTAGCCGCCGCGCATGTGACGCTGGGCCAGCCTTTTCAGAATCCATTTGCGCCGACCGATGCTCAAATCCCGTTTTCGGCGGGTGGCTCGCTCTTTAATTTCAGTCCGACTTTCGGCACCGGAACACTTACGGTTACAGCCAGCTTGATCGATGTGGGTAATCTCGCTCTCCGCCAAATCGGGCAGACGAAATTCATCGCGAACAATGGGGTGATCCGCGGCGACGGAACCTTTGACGCTTCTGGACGGATTTATCTCGAGGCAGCGCAAATCCATCCTCCGACGGGTGTCGCCTTTAACCTCTCCGCAGCGGATTATCAGAGTGCTGGTAAAACGGTGGCCGGTAGAGTGACCATCGCCCGCTCAGGGACCACTGAGTTGCCGCTCTCTGCGGGTGGAAAGTTGAGCATATACGCGGCGGTGATCAATCAAGGAGGAGTGCTGGAAGCTCCCTTTGGGCAAATCAATCTGGGTTGGGATGGGACAGGGACTGCGCCGAAGGATTTAGTGACAGGGCTGTCCGTCCCGATCAGTCGTGAGGTCAGCCTTCTGTCCGGTGCCGTGACCTCAGTAGCTGGCATAGACCCGGCGACGGGCCGGGAGGTGATCGTTCCATACGGCATCAATTTGAACGGTGTCTCGTGGATCGATCCGGCGGGCACGGACATCACGGTCGGAGTTGGCTCCGCCAAAGCCATCACGATTTCCGGTTTGAATATCGCAGACCGGTCGGGATCGCTCATCGATATTCGGGGAGGTGGCGATCTGTATTCCTACCGCTTTGTGGCGGGGGCTGGTGGATCGAAAGACGTTTTGAATTCTGCGTCCAGCTTCGCAGTCATACCTGGCTATCAACCAAACTACGCACCGTTTGCTGCCTACAATGACCGCCAGAGCGGAGCGCCCCTCGGAGGCGACAAAGGCTATGTAAGCAAGGGTCTCGGCGTTGGCGATCGCGTTCACCTCGGTGCCAGTTCCGGCCTCGCCGCGGGAGACTATACTTTGCTACCTGCTCGCTACGCTTTGCTACCCGGGGCTTTCCTCGTTACACCGAAAACCGGAGCGCCACTAGGCACGGTCGAGATACCGGAAGGTTCGAGCCTGGTGGCGGGCTATCGCTTCAACAGCTTAAACCAGGGGCGGACGCTTTCACCGCTGGATTCGCGGTTTGAAGTGGCATCCTCCACCGTCGTAAGGAACCGCTCAGAGTTTGCAGACTTCACGGCTAATACTTACCTAAAGCAAACTGCTGTGATCAATCACGCCAACGTTCCCCGTTTGCCGATCGACGCGGGCCATTTGATTTTACAGGCGACCCGCTCGATGAGCGTTCAAGGAGAAGTCTTGGCACAGGCGAATGCGAATGCGCGCGGGGGCTTGGTCGATATCGCCAGTCCTAATGACATCGTGATCGCCGGTCCGAAAGCGGTGCTTCATTCCGGTGCCTTGGTGCTCGACGCCACTCAGCTTAGCTCTTTCGGAGCCGAGAGTCTGCTGGTTGGAGGCGTTCGCCAGATCGGGGCCGGCGGGACTTCGGTAATCGTGAAGACGGGCAATATCACGGTCGATAACGCCGGGGCTCCTTTGACGGGTTCGGATGTTATCCTGGTTGCCAACGCGAAACTAACACTCGCACCGGGGGCATCAGTGATTCAACTCGGGCAGCTATCCGGAGCCGCGGAGAGTCTTCGCCTGAGTGGTGAAATCGCCCTGGCTGCAACGGGCTCGACTTTTAATGTCGGAAAAGGCGGCGGCCTCATCTCCTTTCCCTTTGGCACTCCTGGCGACGATCTCATCAAATCGACCGTCGATGGCGTGATTACCCGGTCGAACGGCGGCCGCGAGTCGATCGCGGCCGACACCGCTGTGCCAATCAGCATCGGCAGTACTCTGTCGCTACTCATGGGTGGCACTATTACTTTTGATAGCGGCAAGGGCGGTCCCATCCCGATCAAAGTAGGAGATGGCACGCTACTTCGGGTCAGCAGCGACCCGAGCGCCCGCATCGTCCGCGGTGCGCTCAGCGGTTCGACTGCTCCTGCGATGGTGATAGGGGCAGGCGCAACGGTTCAGGGAGCCAGTGTGATTCTGGATTCCACGTATGCGACCAGTCTTGACGCCACCGCCACAGTCCTCGGTCAATCTATCTCCTTAAACAGCGGGCAGATCAGTGTGCAGTTCGCGACTCCCGGCACCTTGCAGCCGACGGTGGGACTTGTCCTAGCAGGGAAGGCGCTGACCAGTCTCCAAAAAGCACAATCGCTTTCACTCCTGAGTTATTCTTCCATCGACCTCTATGGGGCTGGAGCCATCAGCGTTGGTGGGACGCTGGCGTTGCACGCGGCTGAACTGCGGGGCTTGAATAATAATGGTGGCAGCGTGACTTTCACCGCCCAAGTGATGTCAATCGACAATACAGTTGGGGCAACGGTGCTAGATCCGGTGGCTGGAACAAGCGGCGCGCTGACTTTGAATGCGGGCACGATTCAAATCGGCACGGGACAGTTCAAGGTGGAGCGGTTTGCCAATCTCAATCTTAACGCCTCATCGCGTCTTCAACTCGATGGGATCGGGAGCCTGAACACCGATGGCGCTTTAACCGCCACTACGCCGCTCGTGAGTGGAACGCGGATCGCCGAACAAAGGATCGTGGCGGGTGGCGCACTGACGGTTCGAGCACCGGAGGGCAGCAAGCGCATAGCTCCGGTTGGCGATCTTGGTGTCTCTCTCACCTTGGAGGGAACAAGCATTGTCGAAAGCAGCGATATTTTCCTGCCGAGCGGCTCGCTCACACTCCATGCGACCGGCGGGGACGTAACGGTCGCCGGTCGGCTGGATGTCGGAGGAACCGCACAAAGCTTTTACGATCTCGTGAAATACACGAGCGGTGGAGAGATTCGGATCGTGTCGGACACAGGCTCGCTTCTTTTAAACGCTGGCAGCATACTCAACGTGGCTGCTCAGAAAGGCGGAGGTAACGCGGGCACTCTGACCCTTGGCGCGCCGAATGGTGATGCGAAAATTGCTGGACAGCTCACGGGTGGCGCGGGCGGGGGCGGGTTGGCGGGGACGTTCTCGCTGGACGTAAAAGAACTTTCAAAGCTGGGAACTCTCAGCACTCTGCTCGATGCGGGCCAGTTCACGCAGTCGCAATCCTATCGCGTCCGCTCCGGCGATGTCTTGATCGATGGAATATCGAAGTCGCACAGCTTTGAACTTTCTACGGATCAAGGTGCGATTCGAGTGGCGGGAAATATCGACGCCTCAGGGCCACGAGGTGGCTCGATCGCTTTGCGGGCCTTTGGAAATGTGACGCTCGACGCCAGCGCAGTGCTAACTGTCGCGGCTCAGGATTTCGACGCCGCAGGCAAAGGCGGTTCGGTGTCACTTGAAGCGGGTTCGCAGGTAAATGGAGTCATCAATCCGACGGCGACGCTGGAACTTCTTGCCGGGTCGAAGATCGACCTATCGGTGGTAAGCAAGTCGGCAGGCAGCGCCGCGCTTGGCAAGTTTTCGGGCACGCTGCACCTTCGCGCGCCGCAAACCGCGGGAGGCGCAGATGTGCAAGTATCCGCGATCAACGGAACGGTCGTGGGCGCATCAAGCATCGTGATCGAGGGCTATGAACTATTCACGGCAGCGGATGGCAATATTGACAACGTCATAGAATCCGTCCGGACCAGCGGCAGCACTTTCAGTGGCAACTATGTGGCAATCACGGATCGACTCACGATTGGAAACGAGGCTCTCAAGGCGGTAATCCATGTCCGTCCTGGCGCGGAGATCATCAATCCTACTGGTGATCTTATTTTGAATAGTGATTGGGACCTTTCGACTTTCCGCTTCGGGCCGACCAAGGATGTTATCGTCGGGACGGATGATAATGGCGATCCGATTGTGGTCCCCGTGGGCAGTGAGCCGGGTGTGCTGACCATGCGATCGGCGGGTAACTTGATCTTTCTCGGAGCACTCAGCGATGGATTCGATCCTTCCAAATCTGGCAGCCTGTGGCTGGCACCGCTGATGGATGCCGGGTCGCAGTCGTGGTCCTATCGGCTCACCGCCGGGGCTGATTTTTCGGCGACGGATTTTCACCGTGTGCAAACGCTGGCGACTCTTTCGGCGGGCAGCGGCTCGCTGCTGCTCGGATTGGATGGCGGCCAAAATATTTCAACGCAGCCGGCAAACTCCCCGCTCACTTCGAGAGCCGTCTCTGGTCACTTTCAGGTTATCCGCACCGGCACGGGGGACATCGAGATTTCCGCCGGCCGCGATGTCGGGCTGCTCAATCAATTCGCGACGATCTACACGGCGGGAACGCAAGTCGCCGATCCGACGATGGGCGGGACGTTCGACATCCCGCAGATCAATTACCAGGGGCAATCACCGGGCTCCGTGCTGGGCGTCGTTCAGCAGCAATATCCGGCGCTTTACAGTCTGGCGGGCGGCAACGTGGTGATCGCGGCGCAGGGAAACATCGCCCGGATGACGCGGGCCAATGAGACATTGGTGGCCGATTCATCGAAGGAGTTGCCGATCAACTGGCTGTATCGCCGGGGCAAGGTGGATGAGGGCACCGGGATCTTCGCGAATACGGTTCGCAACGGGCGGATCGGGGAGGTCGCCTCGACGACTTGGTGGGTGGATTTCAGCAACTTCTTTGAAGGCGTGGGCACCCTCGGCGGCGGCAATATCACGATGACCGCCGGGCTACACATCAGCAATGTGGACGCGGCACTTCCCACCAATGCGCGGATGCCCGGCAAGAACGCCGGCGGCAGCAATATCGCGCCAAATATCGGATCGCTGATCGAGCTTGGCGGCGGCGATCTCGTCGTACGCTCCGGTCGGGACATCGACGGTGGCGTTTATTACGTGGAACGCGGTCAAGGCTCGCTCAGCGCCGGGGGTAGCATTCATACGAACCAGACGCGCTCGCCTTCGTCCTCGGTCCTCTTCGGTGGCGCGCCGCTGACGCAGGAGACGTGGCTGCCCACGACGCTGTTCGCCGGCAAGGCCAGCTTCGATGTGAGTGCGCGGGGCGACCTGCAGCTCGGGCCGATGGTGAATCCATTCCTTTTGCCCGCCGGCGTCGGCAATCCATTCTGGCAGCGTAGCTACTTCACCACCTTTGATCCCGGCAATGCCCTGAATGTCGCGTCGCTCGGCGGGACGGTGACTCTGCGAAACAGCGCGAACTTCCCCGACACCGGTTCGACTCCGATCATTCAGGCATGGTTGCAAAGGATGCTGCTTTTGCAGACCGAAGGAGCCAAGAGCACTTCGTATTTCCAGCCCTGGCTGCGGCTGAATGTCGACTCGGTCGAGGCGTTCAGTATGGCCGCAGGCATCACTCCCGCGACGCTGCGCGTGACCGCTTATAATGGAGATATCGACCTGCTTGGCTCGATCACGCTTTCTCCTTCGCCAAGTGGCACGATCGAACTGGTCACATCCGGCGCGATCAATGGCCTGCAACCCGTCGGCGGTGCCACCGATGTTGATGGGAAGCCCTTCAGAATCTGGGGGGCGAGCACGATCAATCTTTCTGATTCCAATCCGTCTTCCCTGCCTGGTCCCGGCACGCCGGTCGCGCAGCCGACACCGATCAACACCGATGGAACGCCCAACACGACGGCGGGGCAGATCATCAATACGAGCAGCAGCATTCTCACACAGTTGGAGCGGTCCTTCGCCGAGAGCGGGGCGACGCGCGGGACCAATGTGGTCCTTCAAACACAGCAAGCGCTCCATGCGCCCGGTCCGCTCCATGCCGGCGATTCCGAGCCGATCCGGCTTTACGCCAAAGGCGGCGATATTTCGGGACTCACCCTTTTCTCGCCCAAAGCAGCCCGGATCGTGGCCGACCGCGACATCTCCGACATCTCATTCTATGTGCAAAACGTGCGCGCGATTGATGTCAGCGTCGTCTCGGCGGGGCGAGATATTGCAGCCTACAATCCCAATTCGGCCCTGCGCAGCGCCGCCCAAGCGGCTGGAAATGTCCTAGCCGTCGGCCTCGGGGGGAATGCGCAGCCAGGCGACTTCCAGATTTCCGGGCCGGGGACGATTGAGTTACTGGCAGGCGGAAAGTTTGACTTGGGTGTTGGGCCAAACAACGGCGACGGCACGGCACTGGGTGCGACTAGCATCGGCAATGCTCGTAACCCTTCGCTGGTGTTTGAAGGAGCGAATATCATTGTGGGCGCGGGCATTGGTGCCTCGGCCGGACTTTCTAATAGTCAGCTAGACACCGCGGCGTTCGCCAAAACTTACTTGGATCCCGCTACAGCGCTCGGTCAGCGCTACCTTCCCGAATTGGGGACGTTGCTGAAGACTCGTCATTTCGCTGCGGTCACTGGCACCGATGAGATCTCGGCGGCGTTTGCGAAGCTGCCGGCGGAACAACAGGCTGCCATGGCTGTAGAGATTTTCTACGGTGTCTTGAGGAATGCGGGACGCGATCACAATGACCCAGCCAGCCCCGGCTTCGGAACCTACACTACCGGTTTTGCGGCGATCGCTGCGCTCTTTCCAGCCAGCGGAAGCGCCGGGGACATCCTGCTCACGTCCCGCGAGGTGAAGACCGCGAATGGCGGCGATATTAGTCTCTTCGCTCCAGGCGGCGGTCTCGTCGTCGGTTTCGATATCGCGGGAAGCCAGCCGCTGGATCAAGGCATCTTGACTGAGGCTGGCGGGAATATTTCCATCTTTACGGATAAGAGCGTCATCGTTGGCACATCGCGTATTTTCACCCTCCGCGGTGGCAATGAAACCATCTGGTCCTCGCGGGGAGACATCGCATCTGGAGCGTCCTCAAAGACGGTTCAATCCGCGCCGCCGACCCGGGTGTTGATCGATCCGCAGAGCGCAGATGTGAAGACCGATCTGGCCGGCCTCGCGACCGGTGGTGGCATCGGCGTCCTGGATACGGTCGCTGGCGTTCCGCCCGGAAACGTGGACCTCATCGCGCCCGGCGGGGCGATCGATGCCGGCGATGCGGGCATCCGCGTTTCGGGAAATCTGAATCTGGCAGCCACGGTGGTTTTGAACGCCGGCAACATCAAGGCGGCGGGAAGCACGGCCGGTGCCCCAACGACCCCGGCTGTTTCGGCACCGACCATCAGCGCGCTGACGACCACCGCGCCGACCAGCGTGACCAACGCTCAAGACGACCCGAGTAAGAAAACCGCGCAGCAGCAGCAACCGACTGAGGATTTGCCGTCCATCATCAGCGTGGATGTGATCAGCGACGGTAGCGACGAGAGCACTCCGCAATAAGTTCCGTACGTAGGAGCAGCGCATAGGTTTTCTCTATGTTACAAATGCATGACGAATCCGTGAAGTTCTTTGCAGTCGTGTGACAGCCCTCTACTATTCGTCCTGTTTTGACCCCACAGCTCATCCAAAATACCGTTTACTCCGCAGAGGTCGGCAAGATCGCCGTGTGGCTCCGTCGCGGTCTGGTCGTGGCGGCGATTCTTGGTCTGGGACTGTTCTACTTGCTGCATGAGTTTCGTGGCATCGCGACGTCGCAAGCGATGGACCAGGCCCAGATCGGGCGGGAACTGATCGCGGGGCATGGATGGGCAACCAAGTTCATCCGCCCGCTTGCCGTTGCGGAATTGGAGCGGCATGGCAAAGATGTCGCGACGACCATCGGGATCGATACTTATAACGCCCCGATTCCGCCGCTGGTGGATGCGCTCGCGCTACAGGTGCCCGTCCGCGCGTCTCTGGATATGAGCCGGGATGACCTGATTTACGCGGGGGATCGGGCGATTGCCATTGTTTCGATGCTCTTTTTCGTCGCATCCGTCATCGTTCTCTACTTCATCGCTCTCCGACTCTTCGATCGAAAACTGGCACTGCTCGCCTGCGGGCTCGTGCTCGTGAGCGATATGATGTGGCAGTATTCCCTCTCCGGTCTGCCGCAGATGGTCATCCTGTTTTTTCTCCATCTCACGGTTTACCTCCTGATCCGGGCGATTGAAAATCGCTACGCCGGTCTGCCGGTCTTGAGATGGCTGGCAGCGGCAGGGTTCGGCTTTGGAGTCCTGGCGCTGACTCACGCGTTGACGATTTGGATCTTCATCCCCGTCCTGCTCTTCGCGCCTTTTTTCTTTCGACCTAAACTATGGGTCGTTCCTGTAATGTTGGTGGCTTTCTTTGCCGCTTACGGTCCCTGGCTGGCGCGCAATCAACAAGTCTGCGGCAGTCCTTTTGGCATCGCGGCCTTTTCGGCGATGGATGGATTGGGGCATTCCGAGGCGGGCCACATGCGGCGCAGTGACGTGGACACCGACGGCGTTTCGCTCGGGATGGTCCGCTCGAAAGTGCGCACAAACCTTGTCGCACAACTCAACCGGATCTTCGAGTATTTCGGTTGGAGCATCATCGCACCCCTCGCGTTTATGGCTCTTCTCCATCCTTTTAAGCGGCGGGAAACCCGCGCGTTTCACTGGCTGACCGTTTTCATGTGGACCGGGGCGGTTTTTGGAATGGCGGTCTTTGGCATCAGCGAGGAGCAAGGCGTCTCGGCTAATCAATTTCATCTGCTCTTTATCCCGCTGCTCACCTGCTACGGCCTTGCCTACATCCTCGTCCAGTGGAGCCGGCTTGAGATGAATCACCGCTTCTTCGACCTGCCGTTTCTCCTCGGCGTCTTTCTCATCTGCGGCCTGCCGATGATCTTCACCTTCACCTTTTCCACTTCGAAATGGCGCGTTCGCTGGCCCCCATACTTGCCGCCAAATATCGTCATCATGGGCGATTGGATGGATACCCGCGAAATCATCGCCTCCGACATGCCGTGGGCCGTCGCCTG
Organism: Chthoniobacterales bacterium; assembly: GCA_038228115.1. GTDB lineage: Bacteria > Verrucomicrobiota > Verrucomicrobiia > Chthoniobacterales > Chthoniobacteraceae > JANLQB01. The sequence continues at coordinate 21,483 of JBBRPM010000019.1, read as the reverse complement.
GTATGGCAACCGGCGCAGCGTATGGGTTCCTATCACCGTGAAAACCTTTTTGGAAATGCGCGACTTCGATCAACTCGGCGGCCCCATTAACGGCCTTTACCTAACTCCGGTAAGCGGCAGCGAAAACCGACTTGGCGATCTCCTGACTGGTGACTATCGCGAATGGACGCCTTACATCGTGCGCAACGCGAACTTGGAGAATTTTCCCCTTCGCTGGGCCATTCCCCACGGTCCGCAGGAATGCGTCTTTTTCAGCAATCGCGACCGCCGCATCCCGCAGCGCATTGCGCAGTAAGCCTCTGCAATTGTTTCGCGATCGTAACGTGAAACGCGCGAGTTGGTGGGTGCATAATTCGCGATGAAAAAACACCTCTTTTCCTCGGGCTACCTCGGGCTTGCTCTTCTTCTCTTCCCACGGATCGGGGCTCTCCACGCCGAAGAATTCGACCTTGAAAAATATAAGTCCGCAGCGGAGATGGGCGACGCGGAAGCCCAGTTTCTTCTCGGTCGCGCGTATTCACGGGGGGAGGGAGCGCCAAGGGATTACGAGAAGGCCGTGGAGCTTTACCGCAAGTCCGCGGAACAGGGAAACTACAAGGCACAGAACAATCTCGGTTTTATCTACGTCGATGGAATAGGCGTGAAAAAGGACGGGGAGGAAGGTTTGAAATGGCTGCGGAAATCCGCGAGTCAGGGAAATCCGCAGGTGCAGGATAATCTCGGAGTGCTGCTGCAAACGGGCAATGGCGTCGCGAAGGATGCGAGGGAAGCTGCCGACTGGTATCGCAAGGCCGCCGAACAGGGGATGGTGCAGGCGCAGTTCCATCTGGGACAACTCTTTCTAATTGGGACGGATGGCTTCGAGCGCGATTACAACGAGGCGGCGCAGTGGCTCGCGAAGGCCGTGGAGCAGGGCAACGTGGCGGCCCAAAACTCCCTTGGCGTCATGTACAAGGATGGCAGAGGCGTGTCCGCGGACACCGCGAAAGCGGTTGCCCTTTTCCAACAGGCCGCGGAGCAGGGCGATGCCAAGGCGCAGTCAAACCTGGGGAACTGTTACTACCATGCGATAGGCGTCGAACGTGATCTGACAAAGGCATACCTTTGGCTAAAGCTCAGCTCCGAGCAAAAGGAAGCAACCGCGACCAATAATCTCGTTGATCTCAACTACGACATATCTCCCGCGGAACTCGCCGAAGGCAAGCGCCAGGTGACCGAGGCGCGTATCAAATTCTCGAAGCGTGCTCTGGGTGCCGACGCGCACTGAAATAAGCCGTCCGCACTGCCTGCCCCGGGTCCCAAGGCGCTGCGCGAACGTTACTGAGTTGTTGTTCCCGCCAGATTGGTGAAGCGCTCGCGTTCGAGGAAGGCCTGCGCCCCGAAGAGCGTCTTGAAGCGCTGGTCGCTCTCGGAACTGGCGGTTCGCCAGCGCTGAAAGTATTCGGGGTCGGCTGGGTCCTGGCCCGATCCGCCAATTGCCTCGATGAATTCTTTCTGGAGAATTTTTACCGTCTCCGCCTGGGCTTCGGTGAGCGGCGCTGCGGGATCTGGCTCCACGAACACGGCTGGCAGTTTCGCCAGTCGCAGTGTGTCGGCTGTGCCTTGCTTGGAAGATGCCACTTGCGGAGGCAGTGAGGCGAAAGGGGCTGACAAATTTACCGCATGAATAAGAGCGGGCGAAGTGGTTGCGGCTCCCGGTGTGGGTAAAATTTCACGCGGTGTCGGATCGGTGCTCGATTGTATCCGAGTAGCTGCATGTTGGATTTCGACAGAGGGTAATGTTATAGAATTCGCGTGAGTTCCTGTGGCGGAAGAGGCTGGAAAGACGATGGCCGCGGAATGCGAGCTTTTCGCCAATTGCCCCTGTTCGGAAGGTGCGGAACTTTCAAAAGTGGAATCACTGGCGGTGTCCGCCGATGCAGTGAGCATTGCCGGCGAGAACGGCGCAGGAGTGGGCTGGGAGGAGGAAACATCCCCCGAATCAGGCTGGAGGAAATACGCGCACATCGCGAACAGCACGAAGCCCAAGGCGAGCGAAAGGCGGAGGGAAGAACTCATCTTTGGAAGGCAGTGTGGGATGGAAAGGTGGCGCAACTCACAAAAAAGAACCAGTGTGGGTGTTGCCACCCACACTGGTTTGTTTAGTAACTATCTGTGCAAGGCAATTCTTCGCTTAGAAGTTCTTCGAAGTCACATTACCCCCGTCGATCGCACGCTGCACTTGCATGTCGAAGATGTTGAGGGTGGACACGGCGTTGTAGAGCGTCTTTGCGAGCAGGTCCCCGTAGGCCACTTTATTGGTCCCAAGACCATTGGCATCGGTTTCGGTGCCGAGTGTGGTGCGATACAACAAGCGCTCGTAGCCCCAGAAGGTGTACTGACCTTCGATAACGTTGTTCTCCGTATAATCGATCCCATTCCAAGTCATCGTCTTGCCGCTGGCAGGCCAGCCAGCGGTGAGCGCGGTGACATCATTGATACCCAGATAGCTGACGCAGAATCCTGCTTCGCCGAGATTCTGAATATCGAGGCCTGCGGCAGGACCCGAGTTGCGCATCTTGGTGGCGAGGGTGCCGCCGGAACTTTCGCCGCCTACCCCTGGGCCAAAGATGTAGCCGTTGACCGTCGATTGGGGAACGTAGTCGATGGAGGTGATCGCGCCAGCCGCCGTGGTGAGGATTTGGTATTGCTTCACGCCGAAGTTCAGCGCGCCAATACCGGATTCCGCGTAGGCATTGATGCGAGTGCCGGAATCGGGGTCGCGGCCCAAGCCATAGACCGTCTTCACGTTCGGTATACGGTCAGCCGGCAGCCCGGTGAACATGGACAAAGGAGCTGCCCCCGTCCCGGTGTAGATATATTGGGCGAGTTGGGTGGTCATGTTCAGGCCGCTGGTGGGCGCGGCAGCGCCGGCAGGGCCGGAAAGGCTGCACACCCAGCGAAATGGCACGACGCCAACCGCGCCTCGATTCGTCCCGTCAAACCTGGCTTGGAGAAGAGCATTGAAGGTGTTGCCAGGGTGGTCGCCAGGGGCGACGATGGCACCAGCAGCGGGCACGCGGGCTACCACGCCGTTGAACGGCGTTGATGTCTGCGTGTTGTCCGACATGGCGATGTGTGGGATTTCCGGATTCCGTTTCGTGGTGCGGGGATCGACGGCACTCGGGGTTCCGCCCACCGTCGCAGCAGGCTCGGCTCCATCGACGCCTGCGATCAATGTTCCGACAGTGATCGGGGTTCCAGTGGCCGCAACGGTCTGGACTCCAGCCGCGGAGCCGGACCACGAACACTTGATCGTGAACGGGTTGGACCCCGCAGGAGCGAGGGGAACGGTGCCGACGAAGACAGAAGCATTCGCGCCGCTCACTCCGGCAGTTCCGGTGTATTTGAAGGTGTAGCCTGCATTAAGCAGGTTTTGGATGGCTGCGTGGGTCTGCGACCGGAAGGCGGTCGAACCGGTTATGACGATGGTGGTTTGGGCAGACGCGGTAATGGCGCCTGCGAGAGCGAGCACTCCTGCCGCCATGAGAGTTTTGAGTTTCATTTATTTAGGTCTGAGTTTGGTCTGGTTTTTAGTTGTGGGTTTGAGGTCGAAACGTTGATTCGATCCGATCGCTCAAAGGGTTTGATTTAGGCGCGGCGGCGGCGGCTGAAGCCGAGCACGCTGGCGCCGAGGGCGAGCATCGCGGCACTGGTGGGTTCGGGAACGATTCCGTTGGTGAAGGTCACAAGGCCTGAGTCGGCAATGGTGAAGGTTCCCTCAAGGGTCGCAGCGTTGCCGCCGGTGGTTTTGGCGATCCGGTAAAGATCGAGAGCGCTGCCTTCATTGCCGGAGCCGAAGTTCCCTTCGATGCCGCCGGGGAAGTAGGAATAGCTGTTACCCGAGAACGGTTGCGAGCCGCCCATGAAAAACTGCCAGCTTGTCGCGGTGCTTCCGTCCTGCCGAAATCCCGCCGGATTTACTGCGGCACCGCCGAAGCCTGTGTTGGAGTCTTGATTATTGTAGCTGCCAGCAAGGGAGACCATTCTGTTGGTAGGTTGTGATTGGGTGCTATTCGACGCGGGAGCGGACGGCGTGCTGGTTGCGCTGCCGAACGGATTCTGCTCGATCGTCGCATAGAGGGTATTCGACGGATCGCTGCCGACAGCGGTGCTGCCAGGAGTGCCGGCGACGGCCCAGAAGAGGTCGTTGCGAACCGCGGAGTTCCAGTTGCCACCGAATACGTTGGCGAGATCGGAACCGATGTTAGTCACCGAAATCTGGGTGTTCGCGGCGAGATCCCGATAGATCGAGGCCTGGCCGATGTCGATGATGTAGTCCGTCGAGCCAGTCGCCGAACGGAAACCGAGGAAAAGATCTCCTGCGTTGTATGTGAGAGTGGCTGCGTTTGCAGACTGGACCATGGAGGCTACTCCTACGGAAAGGATGAGCGATCTGATGATGTTGTTTTTCATTGAGGTTTTGGTGATGCTGAGTGGGTTATTGGAGTGTTTCTCCTTTGTTGATTCGTACTCGATTCCCGGGTTTGTTAGGCTGCTTGAAATCTGCGGTCAGGGCTTGTTTTGTATCCCGGTTCGCGGATTCGGAGGGTTTCGAGCACGGTTGAGTAATGAGGCGTCAACTATCTCCGGTCAAAATGGTTACTGTTACTTTTGCGCCGGCCGAATTGCGGATTGGCGTCGTTTATGCCGGTTGGATGGCAGTATGTAACAATCAGGTGCCAAGCATGACTCTGGAGGTGCGTTTGTGACGATTGGATGACTAGTCTTCGCGCTGAAATACCGTGGCGACAGGAAGAGACGCGGCCTTACGCCGACTCGAGGCGGTAACCAAATCCACGCACGGTCTGGATCTGCTGCGCGGCTGGGCCGAGGCGGACGCGGAGGCGGCGGAAGTGGGTGTCCACGGTGCGGGAGTCGATGGCGGTATCTTGATTCCAGACGATACTGAGCAACTCATCGCGGGAGAAGACGCGGCCAGGCTGGCTGAAGAGTGCCTGGAGTAACATGTATTCCCGCGCGGTCATGGCGACTCTCTTGCCAGCGACGGAGACTTCGCGGCCTTCGCGATCGAGCGAGATGGCTCCTACTTCCGAGAATCTGGAAGTCTGCGCGCCGCCACGCCGGCCAAGGATGGCACGGATGCGGAGGGCCAGCTCGCGCATGCTAAAGGGCTTGGTGACATAGTCATCGGCTCCCAATTCAAAGCCGACAATCCGATCCACTTCCTGACTCGCCTCCGACAGGATGACGACGAGGATTTCGGCGGTCTTCGGATCGCTTTTCAAGGCGCGCAAGACTTCGACGCCCGGCATATCGGGCATGAGGAGTTCGAGGATGACGAGGACGGGCACATAGCGCCGGGCGGCTTCCAGAGCTTCCGCGCCGGTGCGGGCGGCGATGACGCGCAGGCCGGATGCGGCGAGGCTGCTCGACACGAGAGTCACCACTTCGGGGTTTCCATCTGCGATCAGGATGGTTTGATTCCCGATCATCTCGTAAGGGCGAAGGCGCGTAGTTTTTGCGGTGTCCGATGTGTCACAAAGTCCACAAAACCGCACGTCTGTTACGGGCGGTTGACGTTACTGTGAGCATTGGGTGACTTTTTCGCGACGGGCTCGGGGAAACAGTCCGCCCGCAGGCCTGCTCCAGCGACAATAGATGCCGCGCGATTGCACTCGCCTTCATGGCGAGCGGCGATATTTTTGCAGCCACCCGGATTCCCCATGCCGCCGCCTGTCACAGAAAAATTTCGCGTCCTCTTGATCGAGGATAATGCCGGGGACGTTTTTCTGCTGCGTTCGATGCTGGATTCGGAGCGAAAGTGCGGGTTTTACATCTCCGATGTCGCGGGAACTTTGGCGGACGGAATTTGCCTGATGGAGACTCACCGCTTCGATGTGGCGCTCGTAAATCTCAGCCTGCCCGATTGCGCGGGGATCGATACGATCGTGACGCTACACGCTGCGGTGCCGGAGATTCCGGTCGTCATTTTGAGCGATGAGGGTGAAGAGGATCTCGCGCTGAATGCGCTGCCGCTGGGCGCGCAGGAGTCGCTGGTGAAAGGCCGGCTCGACGGCACCACGCTGCAACGGGCGATGCGCTACGCGATCGAGCGGATGCGGGCAGAGGCGGCGCTGGCGAGGGAGCGCGAGATGCTGAATACGTTGCTCGATAACATTCCCGACCGCATTTATTTCAAGGATGTAGAGAGCCGGTTTCTCCGCATCAATCACGCGCTGACGGAGCTCTTTGGCCTCGACCGACCGGAGCAGGCATACGGGAAAACCGATGCGGATTTTTATGGCGGCGAGCACGCGGCGAAGGCGCTGGGCGATGAGCGGCGGGTGATGGATACGGGTGAGCCGCTGCTGGGCGATGTGGAGTTTGAGATGCTGGCGGATGGACGCAAATCGTGGTCGCTGACGACGAAGCTGCCGCTGCGCGATCGGAGCGGTGCGATCGTGGGGACGTGCGGGATTTCGCGCGAGATCACGGCGATGAAGGAGATGGAGGAGCAGCTCGCGACCGAGCGGAATTTACTGCGGAGCGTGATCGATAATTTGCCCGACCGCATTTATCTGAAAGACGCGAGCGGCGTGTATCTGCTGGATAACGTGGCGCACCAGCGCTGGCTCGGGGCGTCGGATGCGGATGAAGTGCTGGGCCGCAGTGTGTTCGATTTTTTCTCGGATGAGATCGCGAATCATCTGCACGCCGTGGATTGCCAGATCATGGAAACGCGCGAGCCGCAGCTCAATCTGGAGGAGCTGCTGGTGGATGCGGAAGAGCAGCCGAGCTGGGTTTTGACGACGAAGGTGCCGTGGATCGACGACGTAGGAAGCGTGCTCGGGCTGGTGTGCATCAGCCGCGACATCACGCTGCAAAAGATGAACGAGGAAAGCCTGCGCAGTACGAATGCGGAGCTGAACCGGAGTCGCGAGGAGGTGCTGGCGGCGATGCAAAAATTGCAGCGCGCGCATCACGATTTGCGGAGTGTGCAGTTGCAGCTCATCGAGGCGGAGAAGATGAAAATGGTGGGGCGGCTCGCGGCTGGCGTGGCGCACGAGGTGAAGAATCCGCTCGCGGTCGTGAAGATGGGAACGGAGTTCCTTTCGATGCACGAAATGGCGGGCGAGCCGGATGTGCGCGAGACGCTGACTGGAATGGTGGACGCCGTTTCCCGCGCCGATGCGGTAATCCGCGGGCTGCTCGATTTCTCCGCGCCGAAGACCCTCGAAGTGCGGCCGGAATCGCTGAACGCCGTGATCGAGCGCGCGCTGATTTTGGTGCGCGGCGATTTGAAGGGCATCGCGATCGAACGCGAACTCGCGCGCAGTCTTCCGGTGGTGAAACTGGACGTCGGAAAGATCAGCCAGGTCTTCATCAATCTGCTCACAAACGCGGCGCACGCGATGGAAGGCGGCGGTATGATTACCGTGCGCACTTACACGAAGCAACTGACGGGCGTGGGAGCGAACGTGTCCGATCAGCGCATGGAGTCTTTCCGCATCGGCCAGGCGCTGGTGATAGTGGAGATCGACGACACGGGACACGGCATACCGGAGGAAAAACTGCCGAAAATTTTCGAGCCGTTTTACACCACGAAGCCGACGGGCAAAGGAACTGGACTCGGCCTCTCGGTCGTGAAAACGATTGTCGATCTGCATCAGGCGACGATCGATCTGCGCAATCTTCCCAGCGGCGGCACTCGCGCTACGATGATGTTTCGGACTTAACTCAACTCACACCACCAGAAATATGGAAAGCGAAACCAAGAAACGTGTCTTTATCGTCGATGATGAATCGGGCTTCACGCATCTGCTCAAGCTGACGCTCGAAAGAACCGGACGCTTCACCGTGAAGGAGGAAAACGACGGCACGAAGGCGTGGCTCGCGGCGCGCGAGTTCATGCCGGACATCATTTTTCTCGATGTCGTGATGCCGAAAATCGACGGCGGCGATGTGGCGAAGCAGATGACGAGCGACCCGATGCTGCAGCATGTGCCGATTATTTTTCTGACGGCGATCGTGTCCGAAAAAGAAGGCGGGCACATGATCGGCGGCTTTCCGTTCATCTCGAAACCGGTGAGCCTCCAGGCGATCACCGAGTGCATCGACAAACATCTCCGCGCTAGCTGAGCGGAGCGCCCGCGCCTTGGCGGACGGCTTCATAAAGAACGATGCCGACGGCGGTGGCGAGATTCAGCGAGCGGGTCTCGGTGCGCATCGGGATGGTGAGCAATGCGTCCGCGTGCGCGGCGAGCAGCGTCTCGGGCAGGCCTTTGGTTTCGCGACCGAAGACGAGAAAATCGCCATCGCGAAAACTCTCATCCCAGTACGGACGCGCCGTTTTCGTGGTGAGAAAAAAATAGCGCGCGTCCGCAGCCTGCGCGGCTTGAAGCGCGGCGAACGAATCCCACAAAACGACTTTCACCTCGTGCCAGTAATCGAGCCCCGCCCTTTTTAAAGCGCGATCGTCGATGGAAAAACCGAGCGGTTTCACCAAGTGCAGAGTGGCACCCGTGGCGAGGCAGAGGCGTCCGACGTTGCCGGTGTTCGGCGGGATTTCGGGTTCGATGAGGACGACGTGGAGCAAGGCGGAGCGAAGTGAGAGATGAGTGTTGAGTGTTGCGAGGCTCAACACGAAGCTCGAAAAAAACGACCCGTCCGCCGTGACTTTTGCCATCCTTCACCAACTACCTTTCCCTTTTTCCAAATGAGTGACTCCACCTATTCCACGCCGGCTGAATTCGGCAGCATCCCGATGATGTCCTTCGACGAGCCGCAGGAGGACGCGCCGCCGAACAACGATCACGTTTTCGTTTTCGACAAACTGCCCCGAGACATAAAGAAATACCTCGATCGCTACGTGATCCAGCAGGACGAAGCGAAGAAGGTGCTCTCGATCGCGGTGTGCGATCACTACAATCACATCCGGCATCTGCGCACCCTGACGGCAGAGGATCCCGAGCGGGCGAAGCAGCTCGAATACGTGAAACAAAACGTCATCCTGATCGGGCCGACGGGCGTGGGGAAAACGTATCTCGTGAAACACATCGCGGAGCTGATCGGCGTGCCTTTTGTGAAAGCGGACGCGACGAAATTTAGCGAGACGGGCTACGTCGGCGGCGACGTGGAAGACCTCGTGCGCGATCTCGTTCACAAGGCCAATGGCGACGTGGAACTCGCGCAATACGGCATCATTTACATCGACGAAATCGACAAGATCGCCGCGCCTGCGCAGCAGGTCGGGCGCGATGTGAGCGGACGCGGTGTGCAGACGACGCTGCTGAAACTGATGGAGGAAACCGACGTGCCCGTGCGCAGTCAAAACGACATCCAGGCGCAGCTTCAGGCCGCAATGGAATTTCAGCGCAGCGGTCAGCGTTCGCAGGCCGACACGGTGAACACGCGCAACATTCTTTTCATCGTCAGCGGCGCGTTTGAAAAGCTGCCCGACCTCATCGCGCATCGCCTCGACAAACCTGCGCCCGGAGCGGACGGGCACGCCGCTGCCGACCTCACGCGCGATGCTTCGACGCGGGATTTTATCGCTTATGGTTTCGAGCCGGAATTCATCGGACGCCTACCCGTCCGCGTCGTGTGCGAGCCGCTGCGCGTGGATGATTTCTACGAAATCATGGAGCGCAGTGAAGGAAGTATCCTGCGCCAGTATGAGCGCGCATTTCGCGCTTACGGCATCGATGTCAGCTTCGCGGAATCCGCGCTGCGCGAGATCGCGCGCCAGGCCGCGGAGGAGAAGACGGGAGCGCGCGGATTGCTGACGGTGTGCGAGCGCATCCTGCGGGATTTTAAATACGAACTGCCCGGCTCCGAAGTAACGCGCTTCACCGTGGATGGCATGCTCATCGCAGAGCCAGCGCGAGTGCTGCAGCAGCTATTAGTCAGCTCGCGTGTGAAGTAACAAGCACCCTGCTGAAATGCGTGCCGAAGGCGCGATCCGAGTTTGAGCACCATGGGCGCGATCCGAGTTTTAGCGCCGTAGGCGCGACATGTTTATAGAATCCATCGGCAAAACGACCAAAGCTCCGTAGGAGCGGCATTCACGCTTGGTTCCCGGCACAAGTCGCTCCCACGGAGCTTGCGCTTTGTTGGCTGGAACAAATCTATAAACATGTCACGCCTACGGCGCTAATACGGTTTTTCGACAGGCTGTTAGAGCCGGTAGTTAGTAGAGGCTATCCTAAAACCATAAAGTTCAAGTAGGCCCACGAGGGAATGAAAGGCGAAAAACCAGGTTTGGGGATAGCCTGCAGTACGCCGCGGGGAAGAATTTCTGACTTCTTCCTGGTCTCGGTTCACTGAGCAAAGGCCGCTCAGGTTTGAGTTTGCGTGCGCGGCGTTTCGAGGCCTACGCTTCGTCGCCATGATAAACATGATCCGCGGGCGGGCTGATCTTATCGCGTTGCGCACGTGCCGGTCGGAAAAATGTTCCGGCGTCATCGCGCATCGGGAAACCCGCGGCGTGTGAGGAACCGGCGCGCGTCTGCTTTCCCCAGCTCATGAGCACGTCTTCCGGCATCTTTAAAAAACTCGCGCGCGGGCAGGATGAGTCGGAACAATTCCCATTGCTCCCCTTCTTCGAGCAGGTGCGCGCGAGCCTGCGGAAGTGGCCGCCATCGGGAGCGCAAATCGCGGCCATTCTCGCCATCGCAGTGACATATTTTTTAGTCGCGCAACTCGGTCTCAAGGTGGCGATCGGTGGCGGAGTGGCGACGCCGGCGTGGCCGCCTTCCGGATTGGCGCTGGCGGCGATGCTGATGTTCGGTCGCCGCGTGTGGCCGGGCGTTTGGCTGGGCGCTTTTGCCATGAGTGTGGTGAATCTGCTGCACCGGAATCCGGATGCGGATCGCTGGCCGGCGATGCTGCTTTCGGCTGGTGGAAATGCGATCGCCGCGACCCTCGCTGCCGGGCTGGGTTGTGCGCTCGTGCAGCGGGTGAGCGGGCGCGGAAATCCTCTCGACCGGCTGCCGGGAGTCATCGCCGTGCTGGGCTTGGGCGGCATCGTGAGCTGCGTCGTCAGCGCCACGATTGGCGTGGGAGCGGTGACGCTCGGCGGGTTTGCGTCGCGAAATGATTTCGGCCAAATCTGGCTCACTTGGTGGCTGGGAGATGCTGCGGGCGTGTTTGTTTTCGCGCCGCTTTTCCTCGCGTGGTGCGGTCGCCCGGCGTTTCTGCCAAAGGTGCGCGCGTGGGAGGCTGCGCTTTGCGCCGTGCTTTTAATGGCCGCGTACTACGCCGTTTTCATCGCGAGCACCGCGCCGGGGACGCACGGCGGGCCGTTCGCTTTTGTGCTCATCCCTTTTCTCGTCTGGCCAGCTCTGCGCTTCGGGCAGCGCGGCGCTGCCCTGGCGGTGCTGGTGACGACTGCCGTTTCTGTCTGGGGCACGATTCACGGCTGGGGACCGTTCGATTTGGCGACGCTGAATCAGTCGCTGCTGGTGATGGAAACGTTCCTTTGCGTCGCCACGCTCACGGCGCTGTGCGGAGCCGCGGTCGTGACGCAGCGCAATCTCGCCGACACCGTCGCCACGCAGCGCACCGGCGAATTGCGCGAAAGCGTCGCGTGGTTTCGCTCCGTGATCGAGACGACGCCGGAGTGCGTGCAGCTCCTCGATGAAGATGGCTCCGTGCTGGAAATGAATCCCGCCGGCCTGCGCGTGTTGGAGGCGGATTCGATCGATCAAGTGCGCCACCAGCGCTTCAAGCAATTCGTCGCCGAAGAATATCGCGCGCCTTTTCAAGACCTGTCCGACCGGGTGATTCGCGGGGATTCCGGCATGCTCGAATATCTTTTCACCGGGCTGAAAGGCACGCGGCGCTGGCTGGAAACTCACGCCAGTCCCATGCGCGATGCGAGTGGCCGCGTCACCGCCTTACTCGGAGTGACGCGCGACGTGACCGGGCGCAGGGACGCCGAGCAGCCGCTGCGGATGATGCATTACAGCGTGGAGCACGCGTGCGACAGCGTGTTCTGGTTCCGACGGGACGGGCTCATTCTTTACGCCAATGATTCCGCGTGCGGGACGCGCGGCTACACGCGCGAGGAGCTGCTGAAGATGACACTTTTCGATCTCGATCCCGATTGGGACACGGGCATCTGGCAGAAGCATTTCGATGAGTTGAAACAACGCGGCTCCATCACTTTCGAAACGCGGCACCGCGCGAAAGACGGGCATTTTTTTCCCGTGGAAGTCAGCGCCAACTTCGTCGGCCTCGGCGTGATGGAATTTAGTTTTGCCACCGTGCGCGACATCACGGAGCGCCGGCACGCGGAAGAACTCGCCGCCGCGCGCAGCCGCAGCCTGCTGGAGCTCGCGCGATCCACGCCGGCAAATCTCGACGCAGCCCTGCGCGAAATCACGCGCATGACGGGGCGTCTTCTGCGCGTGAATCGGGCAGGCGTATGGCTTTTCACACCTGACCACCAGACGCTCCGCTGCGAGGTCCTGTATGTCGCCGACCGCGAGTCCTTCGAGTCTGGAGCCACGCTTTCGGCGGAGCGGTATCCGCACTATTTTGCCGTGCTCAACGACCGCAAAGTGACCTCGATCGACAACGCGCGCACGCATCCGGCGACGAGCGAATTTACGGACGATTACCTGATCCCGCTCGGCATCACCTCCTTGCAAGACGCGCCGCTCTGGCGGGATGGGAAAGTCGTCGGCGTGCTTTGCGCCGAGCACACCGGCCCGGCCCGCACGTGGTCTTCGGCGGAGGCGAGTCTCTCGTCGGCGCTGGCCGATCAGGTCGTGAAAGCGATGGAGGAACACGAACGGAAGGATGCGGAGGCGGCGCGGTTTGAAATGCTGGCGCGGTTTTCCGGCTTCGCCGAGGCGAGTCAATGCGGCCTCGGCATCTCCGATCTTCAGGGCCATCTCATTTTCGCCAACTCCACGCTCGCCCGCATCTATGGAGAAAAATCCGCGGACGATTGTCTCGGAAAATATTTCCCCACGACCTACTACCCGGAAGCCATTGCCCACCGGCTTCGCGACGAAGTGCTGCCCACGCTTTTGAAAACGGGAAGCTGGCACGGCGAACTCGAACTTCGCACCTCCGACGGTCGCCACGTGCCTACCGACGAAAACTATTTCGTCATCCGCGATGAACATGGCCAGCCGTGCCGCTTCGCCGTCATCCTCACCGACATCACCACGCGCCGCGCGCTGGAGGAGAACGTGCGCCAGTCCCAAAAAATGGAAGCCGTGGGCCAGCTCGCCGGCGGCGTCGCGCACGATTTTAACAACATCCTCAGCGCCATCCTCGGCAACGTGTGGCTCGCACAAAGCGATCTGCCGGCAGGTCATCCCGCGCTGGAAAGTCTCAGCGAAATCCAGCGCGCGGGCGATCGCGCCAAAGATCTCATCCGGCAAATCCTCGCCTTCAGCCGGCGCCAAACCCGCGAGCGCCGCGTGCTCGGTCTCGGCACCGTCATTGGGGAAACGGTAAATCTTTTGCGCGCCACGCTGCCCGCCGGCGTGGAGCTCGTCACCTCCATCGCCAGCGACGCACCGAACGTGCTGGCCGACGCGACGCAGCTTCACCAAATCCTGCTCAATCTCGGCACCAACGCGTGGCACGCCCTCGATGGAAATGCCGGTCGCATCGAAATCAAACTTGAGTCCGCCATGCTCGACGCCACCGCTTGCCAGAGCACCGGCGTAAAGCCCGGACGCTTCGCGTGTCTCTCCGTCACCGACAGCGGTCGCGGCATGGATGCAGCCACGATCGCGCAGATTTTCGAGCCGTTTTTTACGACGAAAGATGTCGGGAAAGGAACCGGCCTCGGCCTCTCCGTCGTGCATGGTCTCGTCCAGGATCACGATGGCGCGATCACCGTCCAGAGCCAGCCCGGCGCGGGCACCACCTTCCGCGTTTATCTTCCCGCCGTGGACTCCGCAGCCAGCGAACTCGCGGAGCCGCAGATGCCTTTCCAGCAGGGCCACGGCGAGCACATCCTCTACCTCGACGACGAAGAATCGCTCGTCCATTTGGCGACGCGGATGATCGAGCGACTAGGCTATCGCATCACTGGTTTCACGCGTCCGGCCGCGGCGCTCGCCGCCTTTCGCGAAAATCCGGACCGCTTCGATCTCTTCATCACCGACTTAAACATGCCGGGCTCGTCGGGCCTGTCCGTCGCCGTCGAAGTCCTAAAACTGCGGCCCAACATGCCGGTCGTTTTGACCTCGGGCCACATCACCGACGAGCTGCGGCAGCAAGCCTTGCATCTCGGTGTGCGCCGCGTGCTTTACAAGCCCAACACACTGGCGGAATTCAGCGAGGAGATCTCCCAGTTGCTCGCCGAATCCCGCCCGGCCTGACTCGCAGCGGCGACGGGAGAGTCCCCGGAAAGTTGAGTGTTGAGTGTTGCGCGCAGAGCTTGGATGAATGGGGGAGCGGTCGCGTGAATCCAAAACTTCGACCGCGAACATGCCTCGCCAAAACTTCCAAACTCTTAATAGTCATCCCTCCACTTTTCCGGCGTGCGTTATTTTAAAGTCACACTTTTTCTCGGCCTGGTCGTCAGCCTGATCGCCGCCGGCCTGCATGAAGCCGGGCTGTGGGCGCGCCTCGATGCCGCGCTGTCGCTCGCCTTTGGCGGAGCCGCACCGGTGCCGCAGCGGTTCGTGCAGTATCCGTGTTTCATCGCGTTCGCCTTTGGCATCGCGTGGACCACGATCGACATCGGCGGACGCACCTTGAAATGCGTGGTCGCCGCCGCCGCCCTCGCGCAGATCATCGTCGCCACGGTGCTGCTGCATTTGTTCGGCATCTTCTTTTCACCGTGGGCCTCACTCGCGGCGACGTGCCTCAGTTTCCTCACCGCCTTCATCTATTCGCAAAGTGCGAGCGGCAGCCGCAAGCGCATCGTCCGCGAAATTTTCGGCGAGCGCGTTTCCACCGAGACCTTCCACGCGCTCGTCGATTCCGATCAGCCGCTCGCCTTTGAAGGAGAGCTTTGCGAGGCGTCCGTCGTCGTCTGCGAAATCTTCAATCACGAGGAACTTTCCGACGCGCTCCCGGTCGCCGATTACGTCGCGCTGCACAATTCCTTCCTTCGCAATGCGTCGGAATTTCTCGTCAGCCGAGGCGGTTATCTCGACGAGTGCGATGGCGAAAGTCTGCGCGTCGTCTTTGGCGCGCCGCTCGCCGATGAAGCGCACGCGCGCACCGCCGCCGAAGCCGCGGTCGCGCTCACGACGCGGCTCGATGAAGTGAACGAAGAGTGCGCGCGCATTTGGAAACAGATGTTCGACTTTCGCATCGGCGTAAATTCCGGCGAAATGGTGGTCGCAGCGTATGGCTCCAGCCGGCTCGGCAATTTCAGTGTGGCTGGCGAGCCCGTCGAATTTGCGCGCCGCCTCTGCGCGGCGAACACGATCTACGGCTCCCGCATTCTCATCGGCTGCACGACTTTCAACCAATGCGAGACCCACGTGGAAGTGCGCCCGATGGAGCTTATCCAGCGCTACCAGGATGAGCGGAGCCGCGAGGAAGTCTATGAGCTGCTCGGCGTCGAGGGCGCGCTGAATGCCGAGGAGCGCGAACGTCGCGATCTTTTTTGGAAAGGCATCATCTACTACCGGCAGCAGCTTTGGGATGAAGCGCTCAGTTATTTCCACAGCGCGCGTCTCAGCCACGGCGGCGACGGACCGGTCGAGTTTTATATCCGCCGCATTGAACAGCTCCGCCAGGGCCTCGCTTCGCTGGACTGGAGCAACGCGCGTTTCTAAAACCTCAACCTTTCGACGTTCAATGTTCAGCGTTCGATGTTCGATGTTCGGCCACGCGCAGCGGCAGTGGAATTTGGTGGGCGCATTCGCATTTCCACGGTGCCTGCCGCGGGCTGAACATCGAACGTCAAACATCGAATATCGAATATCGAACGTGGCGTTGTCCTTCCTATGAAGCGCGTCGAATATCCCGTCGCCATCCGCACGCTCATCGCCGAACTCAAACGCATGCCCGGCATCGGCCCGCGCAGTGCCGAGCGGATCGCGCTGTGGATGATGCAGTCCCGCGATGCCCGTCCCGCCGAGATCGCGCGCGCGGTCACGGATGTCACGGCAAGCGTCCGGCCCTGCGAACAGTGCGGCTTTTTCACGACGGAATCGCTTTGCGAAATCTGCGCCGATCCCTCGCGTGATCGCACGCAAGTCTGCGTCGTCGAGCAGCCGACGGACATCCTGCCGCTGGAGCGGACCGGCGTTTTCCGCGGGCTCTATCACACGCTCGGCGGACGCATCGCACCGCTCGATCACGTTGGCCCGGAAGACTTGCGCATCGACGCGCTGCTGGCACGCATCAGCGCGACGCCGCCCACGGAAATCATCCTCGCGCTCGGGGCCGATGTGGAGGGCGAGGCGACCGCAAACTATCTCGTGGACTTGCTTCGCGAGCTGCCGATCTCTGTTACGCGCCTCGCGCACGGACTGCCGGCGGGCGGCGGATTGGAGCATGCCGACGAGCTCACTCTCAGCCGCGCGCTCTCCGGTCGCGTGCGCCTGAGCCGCTAGTATTCGCTGGCGGCGCGCCCGCGTTCGGCAAGACTTTGCGCATGCCTGCCACCACGAATTCCTGGCGCAATCGCAGCCCCGGCGACCTCTCGATCGAGCTCGGTGAAATCCACGCTGGCGACGTGAGCGCTGCGGTCGAGGATGCCGCCAGCGTATTTGCAGCGTGGCGTCGCGTGCCGCTCGTAGAAAAGATCGCGCGCCTTAAAAAAGTGCAGGGCGACCTTTCAACCGCCAAAGAAAAACTGGCGCACGGCATCGCGATCGAAACGGGAAAACCGATCACCGAAGCGCTCGGCGAAGTCGGCGCGGTGATCGCGAAAATTGATCTCACGATCGAAGACGCCAACCGTTATCTCGCGGAGGAGACACCGTCCGGGGGACCGCATCCCGCACTGATCCGGCGACGCGCCCGCGGCCCGGCGGCGGTCATCGCGCCCTTCAATTTTCCCCTGCACCTCGGCCACGGCGCAGTCGTCGCGCATCTGCTCGCCGGAAATCCTGTCGTCTTAAAACCGTCGCCGCTGTGCGCGAATGTCGTCGCCGATTATGCCAAGATCATGTGCGACGCCCTGCCGGCTGGTGTGCTCAGTCTGTTGCAAGGCGGAGCCGCCGAAGGCGAGGCGCTGTGTTTTGATCCGCGCATCCGGGCGGTCTGCTTCACTGGTTCGGCTGCGGTCGGACGCTCGCTGGTTCAAGCACTCGCGGAGGATTTTTCCAAAGATGTCGCCCTCGAACTCGGCGGCGTGAATGCCGTCATCGTCTGCGCCGACGCCGATCTGGAAAAAGCCGCGCTCGCCGCCGCGGAAGGCGCATGCCTCACCACCGGCCAGCGCTGCAACGCCACGAGCCGCGTCATCGTCGAGAAAACTGTGGCCATGAAATTTGAACGGCTTTTCCTCGAAGCCCTCGCTGCCTTTCAACCCAGCGACCCTCTCTCACCACACACAAAACTCGGCCCGCTCATCAGCGCCGCCGCGGTCGAGCGCTATCAGAAACGCTGCGCGGAAATCCCCGGCGACTGGTTGCAACCCGGTCGCGTGCAGGATGATGCCGCAGGAAAACGCGGCTACTTCGTGAATCCAGCCGTCGTCCGCCGCACCGATGATGGGCGTCACGATGTCGAAGGCTTCGTGCCCGTGGTGAGCCTCTATGTGGCGGATGACTGCGATCACGCCGTTGCCCTACACAACGCGGTGCCATTCGGCCTCACCGCCTCGGTCTTCACGCGCTCCGAAGCTCGATTCCGCGCGCTCGGCGATTTGCTGGAAGTGGGAAATCTCTACGCGAATCTGCCGACGACCTTTTCCCCATCCACACTCCCCTTTGGCGGCCTGCGCGACTCCGGCAATGGACGCCCCGGTGGCCGCGGCTTCATCCGATACACGACCGACGAGCAGGCAGTGCAATGGACCGGCTTTGGAGAAAGCCCCGCTTAGGGGTTGAGCCTCACCCCTCCCGGCGCGTATAAAGAGGCGCGCTCATCACATTCCAACTGTGGCTACCGACTTTTCATCGTCCGCGACTAGCTCCACTTCGAGACCACTCTTCCGCATCCCCACGGGAATGCCGTTCGTGAATCTACTCTTTGGCGGCTGGTCGGCGCTGGTGATGTTATTCCTCTACGCGCCGATCGTCCTGCTCATCGTTTACTCGTTTAACAAGGCAGACTACGGCGTGTCGTGGCAGGGTTTCACGCTCGACTGGTATCGGAAGATGCTCGCCGACGAAGTGCTAATGTCGGCGCTCAAGAATAGCGTCATCATCGCGCTCATTAGCACAGCCTTTTCGCTCGTCCTCGGTGTCAGCGGAGCGTGGCTGCTTTACCGCTATAAGTTCCCTGCCCTGCGCTGGCTCAATACCCTCATCTTCATCCCGATGGCGGTGCCGGAAATCCTGATGGGCGTGAGTATGCTGGTGCTCTTCCGCATCGTTATTACGTGGCTAAACGGCTGGCAGGAAGCAGCAGGAGCGCCGGCCTGGTTTGCGAATCTGGAAATCGGCACTGGCTATATCACGGTCATCCTCGCGCATATTACCTTCTGCTTCCCCTTCGTCCTCATCGCCGTGCAGGCCCGTCTTTCGGGAGTCGATCCCGCACTGGAAGAAGCCGCGATGGATCTCGGTGCTCCCCCGCTCGCCGCCTTCTTTAAAGTCATGGTTCCCTACATGATGCCTGCCATCGTCTCCGGCGCGCTCATGGCCTTTGCCTTGTCGCTCGATGAGATTGTGATTTCGATGTTCGTCTATGGGCCGGACGCCCAGCCTTTGCCGGTCGTGATGTATGGCCGGGCAAAAAAGGGACTCGATCCTTCGCTCAATGCCGTGTCCGCGATCTTCATTGTCGCCACGATCGTGCTAGTCTTGATTTCGGAAACCATCAAACGCCGCCATCCACAGCCCACTAAAAACTAACCTATGAATACACGCCGCTTCCTTGCCACGGCCATCGCCGCCGTTGCTGCCATCGTCCTTCCCGTCGCTCCCGCTCACGCGCAGAAAAAAGCATCGCTGAATATCTACTGCTGGTCGGAATACATCCCGCAGTCAGTAATCGAGGGTTTCTCAAAAAAATACAAGGTCAAAGTAAATGTCGAGAACTACGCCTCGAACGAAGAGATGCTCGCGAAACTGCAGGCTGGCGGAGCCAAGTATGACCTGATCCAGCCCTCCGAATATGTGATCGAGGAATTGGTGAAAAGCGGAGGACTGGAAGCGCTCGATACGGCGAAACTAACCAACTTCAAAAACCTCGATCCGAAGTATCTCAAACAAGCGCACGATCCCGAAAACAAGTTCTCCGTCCCGTGGATGGCGGGCACGGTCGGGATCGTCGTAAATACGCAGAAAGTGAAGACACCCATCGCGAGCTACAGCGATGTCTTCACGGACGCTTTCAAGAAACGCATCGTGGTGCTGGCCGACGCGCGGGAAGCCGTCTCGTGGGCGCTAAACTCACTCGGCATGCCGATCAACGAAATCAACGCCGATAGTCTTGCGAAAGCCAAGGAAGTGCTCGCGAAGTGGCTGCCGTTGGTCCGCAACTACGACTCCGACTCGCCCAAGACCGCGTTCCTCAATGGTAGTGTGGACCTTGGCGTCGTATGGAGCGGAGAGGCCTCGATCCTCTACAAGAAGAACAAGAAGTTTGCCTATGTCCTGCCAAAGGAAGGCGCGCATCTCTTCATCGACAATCTCGCCATCCCAAAAGGGGCCAAGAACAAGGAACTCGCAGAGCAATTCATCGACTACGTGCTCGATGCAAAAGTGGCATACGAAGTTTGGAAGGAGTTTCCGTATATCACCGTGAACAGCGAAGCCCGGAAGCTGATGACCAAGGATGAACTAGCCATCCCGTCGAGTAATCCGCCGGAAGATGCGAAGCTGGAAATCTTTCGCGCCATCCCAGTCGAGACATCCCAGCAGATCGACAAGCTGGTGACGGACCTCAAGAATCACTAACCGCGCACCACGATGGCCGCCGCATTAGCCACTCCGCCGACTTCCAATGGTGCCCAGCGTCCGCCGGGCTGGCGGGGGTGGCTGATGCTTGCGCCGATGGTGCTGTGGCTGCTCGCCTTCGTCGTGGTTCCCACCGGCATCCTCGCCGTCTATTCTTTTTGTAAAACGGGCGAGGGCGAGATGGTGCAATACACTTTCACCACCGAGCACTATCAGCGCATCTTCGATCCCGCCGAGGGATACCTCAAAATCTTCGGTCGCTCGCTCGGTTACGCCGCTCTCACCACGGCGCTGTGCATCATCATCGGCTTTCCCGTGGCCTACTACATCGGTCGCGCAAACGAGGCCCGACGCAACGGTCTGCTGATCCTCATCATGGTGCCTTTCTGGACGAGTTTTCTCATCCGCACCTATGCCTGGTTGAACATCCTCGCGGACGAAGGCATGCTCAACGCGCTCCTCATGTACTGCCGCGTCATCAGCGTGCCGTGGTCGCTGCTTTACACGCCTTATGCCGTGATCATCGGACTAGTTTACTCCTATCTGCCATTCATGATCCTGCCGATCTACGGCAGTGTGGAGAAACTCGACAACTCGCTCATGGAAGCCGCCTTTGATCTTGGAGCAGGACCGATCCGCGCTTTCCAGCAAATCGTCATTCCGCTCACACGTCCCGGCATCGTCGCCGGCACCTTGCTGGTCTTCGTGCCTTCGATCGCGATGTTTGCGATCACAGAGCTGATGGGCGGCGGCCAGGTTCCCATGTTGGGAAACGTCATTCAAAATCAGTTTCTAGCCGCGCGCAATCCGCCCTTCGGCGCGGCGCTGGGAGTTACTCTGCTCGCCTTGTTTATCCTCGCGCTGTGGATCGCGGGGAGGAAGCAACCGGCCGGGAACGTCGTCGGGTAAGGGGGTGTGATTAAAGGTGGGGCCACGCTTGGAAGACCAAAGGCCCGCATGATCCCAGCTTAGTGTATGTCGTCTTTACCCTTCTCTAACATCAGCTTCATTATTCAGCGTTTCCTTAGGCAAACTTACTATATGAGAGTAGCCGCTGCGATTAGGCTGACCGATCCCGAGAAGGAGCAACTCACGAGAATTGCGCGCAGTGGAAAATCAGCGAGGAGGTTGATCGAGAGGGAGGGCATCGTTCTGCTCGCGGCCGAAGGGTTGGAGAATCAGCAGATCGGGCTCCAATTAGGAATCAGCCGTCAGAAGGCTGGACGGTGGCGGGACCGCTACGCGGCGCCGCGACTTTCGGGCATCGAAAAGGATGCACCCCGACCTGGGCGCTTGCCTGTGATCAGTAAGGCGAGGAAAGATCGGTTGGTCACTAAGAGGGCGTCTAAAAAGTAAGTCATTCCAGAAATTATAGCTGTACTTTTTAAGCCACTTGGGCTGGAAAGCTTGGGATGCCCATCAAAGAACCTTATCCGAGCACACTCACCAACGCAGAATGGAAACAAATCGAACCCTT
>JBBRPM010000018.1:0-87138 GCA_038228115.1 Chthoniobacterales bacterium | reverse complement strand
TTGCGGTTTCGAGTCCACCAGTGGCGTGTCGGCTTGCTGCTGCGCTTGTGGTCCGCTCGTCCTTTTGCCGCACCGCCGCGCGCTGGCCAAGTTATTTCACCGGCTTCGCACCCGGCACGGGGGTCTTTTACTCCTGATGAGCTGTTCATCATCTCATCTCTATCAGGCACATTCATTCATGTTCCTTTGCTAACCATGCGCTGTAGCGAACAGCTCCGTGCGTCACGGCACCTGCTTCCTCCGCCACCTTGCCGCCCACCATGCAGGTGCCGCGCCGCACTCCGCTGTCGCTGAGCTTGAGGTCGTTAGGCGCTTCCTCGCGTGTCTTATGAGAGCAGTATTCCTGGTTCTCTGCGCCATCGCTTTTCCTGCACTTTCCGCAGAAACCTTCCCGGCTTCTGCAAACGTGGTGGATGTCACCAAGCCGCCGTATTCCGCCAAGGGAGATGGTGCGACGGACGTGACGGAGGTGCTTCAACGGGTGCTGAATGAGAATGTAGGTCGGGATCGACTGATTTATTTCCCCAAAGGCACTTACCTCGTAAGCGCGACGCTGACTTGGCCGAAGCGATTCGGCGGGCACGACAACTGGGGGAAGACCTTCCTCCAAGGCGAGTCGCGCGAGACCACCAGCATCCGGCTCAAGGATGCGACCTTCACCGATGCGAAGAAACCCGCCGCCATCATGTGGTGCGGTGGATTCGGCTCGGCGGATTGGTTTCACAATTATGTCGAAGGCCTGACCTTCGATGTCGGCACGAGCAATCCCGGCGCGACGGCGCTCCAGTTTTACTCGAACAACTCCGGCGCGGTGCGCGACTGCCGTTTCCTCGCCGGCACCGACAGCGGTCACACCGGGCTCGACCTCGCGCATCGCGACATGAACGGCCCGTTGCTGGTGCGGAACTGCGAAGTCACTGGCTTCCGCCGCGGCATCGCCACGGCGCGCGCGGTGAACGGGCAGGTGTTTGAAAACATTTCCCTGCGCGGGCAGACGGAAGTGGGTTTTATGAACGAGGGGCAGTCGATCAGCATCCGCGGCTTCACCAGCGACAACGCCGTGCCGGCGCTCTCCACCTACGGCACGCTCTGCCTGCTCGACGCGAAGTTCGCCGGCCGCGCCGACGCAGCGAAGAGGCCCGCCATCGTGAACTTCAACGGCGGGCGCATTTTCCTGCGCGACATCGCGACGACCGGATATGCGCGTGCGCTCGGCGATGTCTCGCACACCCCCGATTCCGCCGCCGCGTATCGCCTCATCGGAGCAGACAAGCCGGGCAGCGCGGGGCCGAACATCGCCGAGTATTGCTCGCATCCTGCGACCAGTCCGTTTCCCTCGCCGGCGACCTCGCTGCGGCTGCCGGTAAAAGAAACGCCCGAGGTGCCGCGCGATGATCCGAAGACGTGGGCGAATGTGGATGACTTCGGCGCGGACCCAACCGGCAAGTCGGACAGTGCTGTCGCGATCCAAAAGGCAATGGATTCCGGCGCGACGACCGTTTTTTTCCCCGGCAGCTACAACCTTCGGACCACGGTAAAGATTCGCGGCAAGGTGCGCCGCCTCACCGGCCTCGGCGGTGAAATCAACTACGGCGTCGGACTGCATCCCGATTTCCGGCTCACCGACGGCGACGTGCCTATCGTGATGCTCGAACATTTCGCCAACATCCACGGCGGTTTGGAAGTGGACACGAAACGCACGCTCGTCCTGCGTAGCGTCGCGGACTGCGACCTCACCAGCACCGCAAAAACGGAAGGCGCGGAGTGGTTCTTCGAGGATGTCGTCACCCACAAACTGCATCTCCAAAAGCAGAAGCTCTGGGCGCGGCAGCTCAACATCGAGAACGAAGGCACGCACCTCACCAACGACGGCGGCGACGTGTGGATTCTCGGCTACAAGACCGAACGTGGCGGCACGCTGCTGGACACGCTCGGCGGCGGACGCAGCGAAGTGCTCGGCGGCTTTAGTTACACCACCACCGCCGGCAAACTCGCGCCGATGTTTGTGAACACCGCCTCATCCGTTTGGGCCTTCTTCAGCGAAGTCTGTTTCAACGGCGACCCCTTCGCCACGCGCATCGCGGAATCGCGCGGCGGCGAGACGAAAACGCTCGGCAAGAAAGAAGCGCACACCGCGCCGTATTCGGGCCGTGCGCCAGAACGCTAAAATGTGTTCAGAACGACAATGCCAAATCCCGGAATCGCCTAACCCGTATGAAAGGTGTCAAGGAAGAGAGAGGGTGATTGGTAGTTTTTCGTTACATGGTGGGTGGTGAAAAGGAGATGTTTGGACCTCGTTCCCAAGTTGCACTTGGGAATGCCCTGCTGGCGAAGTTTCACTTCGGGGGCGCGGAGCGGGGAGGAAGCGTAGCTTCGGGGAAACTTGCGTTCCCAAGTGTAACTTGGGAACGAGGAGATAGCCTCAGTAACTTGGGAACGAGGAGCTGGAAGTGAAACTTCGCCGTGGCTTAACGCCACGGGTCGCACCTTAGCAAAGGCACCGCCTTGTCATCCCATTCGTGCGCCGATGAGTAGCGCCAGTCCTCGGGCTTTGCCACTAGTCCGCGCTTCACTGGATTTTGATGCAGGTAGTCGCGCTTTTGCTCCATCATCTTGTCATGGATAATGGCCTGCGGGTGGAATCCCTCCTGCCAGAACTGATATTGACTCTCGGTCTTGTGTGGCGCGCGGTGGGTGCGCAGGAGGGTTAGCAGCCATTCGCCGCGCTCGGCCTGGAGGTGCTCGATGATCCGCCTGGCGGTGTGCCGCTTCAAATCGGCCATGACGCGCGGTAGATCGGGCGCGGAGAGGATGGCGTGGAAATGGTTGTCGAGGATGACCCAGGCGGTGATGCGCAGGGCTTTGTGTTCGCGGCAGTAGGTGAGGGCTTCGACGAGGATGTCGCAGCGGGTGGCGGTGGTAAAGACGGGGAGCCACTCCACGACGGTGGAGGTGACGAAGTAGGCGGTGTCGGGTTGTTTCGCCTGATAGCGACTACGCATGGAGGGGATGGTGGACGAAGCGCAGCTTTGGGGGCACGGGCATTCCCAAGTGGAACTTGGGAACGAGGGGGAAAATCTCACCTCCGGCAATGGGGTGGATGTGGACGGGGGGTGGGTTGGCACGGGCGGTGCTAGGTAGGGTGGTTAGTTGCGCTGCGCGTTTAGGCGGGGCGCTTTTTGATGAAACTCTAACTGAAACAATACCTCGCAGACTCAACCACTCTATCTATCTATGGCTACTAATAACCTTCCAAAGAACTCGGCGCAGCTCATCGGGCTGGGGCGAAAAATGCAGGGCGGCATCGTAAAGCTGGGGTCGGTGATCCCGGTGACGATGGTGACGGCGGCGCAGCTCCAGGCGGCTCTGGATGCGTTCATCGCGGCGGATGCGACTTTCAATGCGGCGCGGAGTACGCGGCTGGCGGTGTCGGAGGTTTTTCAAGGAGAGATGGAGGCGGTTTATAGCTGGCTGCTGGGGGTGAGTAATATGCTGGCGTGCCGCTTTGGGACGCGGTGGTCGGCGGCGTGGGCGCAGGCGGGGTTTATCAATGGGAGCACGGGCATCCCGGGGCGGATGGAGGAGCGGCTGGGGTTGCTGCTTTCGCTGGTGAAGTTTTTCACGGCGAATCCGGGGTTTGAGGTGCCGACGATGAATCAGACGGCGGCGTTTGGGACGACTTTGCAGACGGCGGTGCTGGGGAAACAGCAGGTATTGACGACGGCGGAGGTGGCGCTGGAGACGGCGGGGGATGTGTGGGCGACGGTGGAGGGGACTCTGGTGGGGGTGATGCGGGGGCTGATTAAGAATCTGGAGGGGAAGCTCTCGAAGGATGATCCGCGCTGGCTGGAATTTGGACTGAATCTGCCGGGCGCGAAGGTGACGCCGGGGCAGCCGCTGAATGTGTCGGCGCATCTGGATGAGACGGGTGCGCTGGTGGCGCAGTGCGATCCGCTGGCGCTGGCGGAGCGGTTTCGCTGGCGGATGCGGATCGTGGGGGTGGAGGCGGAGTTTGCGCTGGTGGCGAGTACGACGGAGCCGATGGCTGCGATCGGGGGAGTGGCGGCGGGAGTGACGGTCGAGCTGATCGTGCAGGGGGTGAATGGGAAGTCGCAGGGAGTGGCGAGTGCGCCGGTCTTTTTCACGATGCCGCTGGCGAAGGGGGCGGGGTTTCGGGATCTTTCAGCGAGTGACCACGCGCCGGATACGAGCGAGGGCGCGGATGGACAGCGAAAGGGGAATGGGAATGGGAATGGGCATGGACGGCACGCGGTGGCGGTGAGGTAGGGGGGGGGCGCGGATTTTGCGAAATCCTGAGACGCTGCGGCGGGCTGAACGCGGGATTTTGACGAGCGAAGTCAGGCCATCGAATTCGAGTTCGCTGTTGGTCGCGTCGGGGTGGAAAGCCGGGCGATTTCCCGAGGCGAAGAGGGCGCGCTGGGGGTGCGGTCAGTCGAATTTTCCGTGCAGCCAGCGATAGGGGAAGTGGTCGCCGGGGCAGTCGGTGGGCCAGCGCGGGGGATTGATCTCGCGGTGGGCTTTTACGATGGCCCATTTGTGGTCGATCTTTCCGACGCGGACGCGGAGGTAGCGGACGAGTTCTTCGGTGGCTTCGAGCTGGCGCTTGGTGGGCACGTCGCGGTTGAAATCGCCGACGAGGCAGATGCCGAGGGCGATGTTATTCAGGTAGTCGCTGTGGACGTGGCCGCCCTGGATTTGGCGTTTCCAGCGGTTGCCGATTTCGATTTCACCGTCGCCGGAGGAGGTGCCATTGCCGACGACGAAGTGGTAGGCGAGGCCATTGACCATGTGGCGGACATTGCGGTGGTAGAAATCGAAGGCGCGGGCGTTTCCCTGCCGGGTGCCGCTGTTGTGGATGACGATGTAGCGCCAGCGGCTGCGGCGGACGGAGGCGCGATCGATCTCGGCGCGGGTGGCGCGGGAAAGGTATTTCCACTTTTCAAACCAGCCGACGGGTGGAGCGGGCTGGATCTGCTGGTTGTCGCGCTTTTCGATGGTGACGGCGGCGGTGGTGTCTTCCGCGACGGGTGCTTTCGGGCGGGGTGTGACGGGACGGGGCGTGACTGGGGCGGGGCGGGGCGTGGGCTCGGGTTTGGGGCGTGGAGTGGGCTCCGGTTTTGGTCTCGGAGTGGCTTCCGGCTCGGGCGTGGTGGGACGCGGCTTGGGTCTCGGTCTCGGCGTGGCGTCGGGGGCGGGGGTGGCGGGGACGGTGTGCATTTCCTCGCGGGCGCGGAGAAATTGGCGACGCCTTTCCGCGTCGTCATTTCCCGACTGCTGCGCGCGCACGACCGCGGCGGCGACCAAAATTACGAGGACGAACGACTTCAAAAAGCGAGGCACGGCGCGGATGCTTATGCAATCAACTCGCGGTGAGAAGCGCGAAGTGCGCGCGATGCTTGGAAAGCGCGGACGCACGAGTATGGTGCCCGCATGAAATCGCTTTTGATGCGCTGGCTCGTGACCACGATCGCCGTGGCCGTGGCGGTGCAATTGACCGGAATCCGCGCTGACGGCTGGATGCCGATGGCCATCGCCGCGCTGCTGCTGGGCGTGATCAATGCCGTGATCCGGCCGGTGCTTTTGCTGCTGAGTTTGCCGTTCATCCTGGTGACGCTGGGCTTTTTCATCCTCGTGGTGAATGCGCTGATGCTGTGGGTGGTGGGCAAGCTGGTGCCCGGTTTTCATGTGGAGGGATTTGGAAATGCGTTCTTCGGCTCGATCATTATCAGCATCGTGAATTGGGCGCTGAGCGCGGTCTTCAAAGGAAGCGACGGGCAGTATCACGTGATGACGCATCACTCCGACATGAAGGACGGGCTGAAGCAGGTGCAGGGTCGCGTGGTGGATTCGGATTCGCGCGGATGAGCGGGCGGGTGCGGGTGAAAGTGTGCGGCTTCACGAATCGCGAGGACGCGGAGACGGCGATCGCGCTCGGTGCGGATGCGCTGGGCTTTAATCTTTTCGCGGGCTCGAAGCGGCACCTCCTGCTGGATGAAAATGCGGACTGGATCGCGGCGCTGCCGCCGTTCGTGACGAAGGTCGCGGTGCTGGTGAATGCGCCTTTTGACGAAGCGCGCCGGGTGGCGCTGCATCCGGCGATCGATCTCGTGCAATTGCACGGCGACGAGGACGCGGACTACTGCGCGCGCTTCGCGGAACTCGGCGTGCCTTTTGTCAAAGCCCTGCGAATTCGAGATGCAGGCGACGTTTCACAGGCCGCGAATTTTCACACGGAAAATGTGCTGATCGATGCGCACGTGGAGGGTGAGTACGGCGGCACGGGCGCATCCATCGGCCTGCCGCTGGCGCGGGAAATCGTGGCGCGTCATCCGCGGCTGCGCATCATCCTCGCGGGTGGGCTCACGCCGGAAAATGTGGGCGAGGCTGCGCGCATCGCGGGCCTGTTTGCGGTGGATGTCGCCAGCGGAGTGGAGACGAGTCCGCGCAGAAAAGACGCCGCGAAAATGAAGTCTTTCATCGACGCGGTTCGCGGCGGTGACTAGTCAGCGAAAACTTTCCACGCACCGTCCCATGGCCGCTCCGCAAAATCTCGTCGCGATTGTTTACGACTACGACCAAACGCTTTCGCCCAACTATATGCAGGACGAGGTGCTGTTTCCGACGTTCGGCATCGATGCGAAAAAGTTTTGGGGGCGGTGTCACGAGTTGGTCGCGGCGCAGGGCTACGACAACGAACTGGCCTACATGAAAGCACTGCTCGATTACCTCGACATCGACCGGCCAACGAATGCGCGGCTGAAAGAGCTAGGCGCGGGGCTGCAATTCTTTGCGGGGCTGCCGGAGATGTTTGAGGAATTCAAAGCGGGCCTGCTTTCGCCGGTGCATGAAGCGCACGGGATTAAGGTCGAGCACTACATCATAAGCAGCGGGCTGAAGGCGCTGATCGATGGCTCGCGGATCGCGCCGCACGTGAAGGCGGTGTTTGGGTGCGAGTTCGCGGAGGACAAGGATGGGCGTATCACTTTTCCGCGGCGCATCATCAGTCACACGCAGAAGACGCAGTATCTTTTCCGCATCAACAAAGGGCTGCTCGATCACTCGCAGGATGTGAACGATCACATGCCCGCGGAGCTGCGGCCGGTGCCGTTCGAGCACATGATTTATGTAGGCGACGGGCCGACGGATGTGCCGTGTTTCACCGTCGTCCGCCAGCACGGCGGACACGCGATCGCGGTTTATAATCCGAACGATCCGGCGCGCAGTTCTTTTAAAAAATGCTACCAGCTCAGCACGCACGCCGACCGCGTGCGGCACATCGCGCCCGCCGACTACCGGCGCGGCTCACATCTGCGCCTGCTGATCGAGGAGATGGTGGGCGAAGTGGCGAATCGCATCGTGCAGCGGCGTGCGGATGATTTGGAATCAGCGACGGTGCGCGCGCCGAAGCACACGGACTAGATTGCGGCGGGCGAGGGAAGGGCGCGGTGCGTTTCCCAGCGATAACGCGCGCCGGGCAGCAGCCAGTCGAGCAGCGGCGTGCAGAGGGAAAAGGTGGCGAGCGACCAGAGCAGGCCATTCGTGCGGAAGAGCCGGAACTGCACATACCACGCGCCCCATGCGACAAGCGCGGCGAATAGGATGCGGCCAAGGCGCGAGTCCGGCGTGGTGCGCGGATCGGAAATCATGAAAAAGGTGAAGAGCAGCAGCGCTCCACTTTGCAGACGATGCAACGGGATGGTGAGCGGTTCGCCGAGCCAGAGCGAGCGCCCGATGACGAGCGCGAGATAGCTGACGGTGAAGGCGAGCGTGACATCGCTGCGCGTCGCGCGCATGACGACGAGGCCGCCCAGGCACGCGATGAGAAACGCGAAGAACGCGACGTTTCCCCACTGCCCCGGCGAGACCCACACGGCACCACCGGTGGCGAGCATGGTGGCGACGAGGCCGAAGTTCGTGGGATTGAAAAGGTGCTTTCCGTTCACGCGCAGGAGGAACTTGCTGGCCACGGTGATGACGGCGGCGGTGGCGGCGAGCACGAGCGAATTCGTGCGCAGGAGCAGGCAGAGCGAGAGGCCGGAGATGAGCGCGCTTTTCGGATCGAAGGCGGGCAAACGCGCGAGCCGTGTGCCGGCGAATTGCGCGGCGAGCACGGAGCCCAGCGTGATGGCGGCCTGCGGCAGACCGATCTCGAAACCGAGCCCGCACCTGCCGTAAAGCAGGAGCGATGAGAGCGCGAAAATTTGAAACCAGCGCGGGTCCATGCGAGTGGACTATCACGCGGAGAGCAGCCACCGCGCAATCACGGAGCGGCCTCCCGGCGCGGAACATTTCGCGCGCAGTTTGAACAGGACCGTGATGCCCATGTCGAAAGGCGGACACCCCAACCACGTGATGCCGCGCCTGTTTTTACCGACCATTTTCGCCGCCCTGCTCGCGGCCACGAGCATGCCTGTGCGCAGCGAACTGGCTCCGGCGGTCACGCCGCTTTCGCTGCTGAAGCAGATCGATCAGGGCTTCGTGCAGGTGTTTGAAAAAGTCGCGCCGAGTGTGGTGGTGATTGAGGCAGAGAAGCACGACGACGAAGAGGAGCCGGCGGACATTCAGCGGTTCGATCTTTTTTTCCGCGATAAAGACGGGAGCGAAGGCGACAAGGATGCGGGCAAAGAGAAGCCGCGCCTGCCACATGAGAGCCGCAATGAAGGGAGCGGGTTCATCATTCGCGCGGACGGGTTCGTTTTGACGAATGTCCACGTGGTCGCGGATGCGGAACGGATCGAGGTGCGGCTGCGCGACGGACGCCGTTTTCCCGGCAAGGTCGTGGGCGCGGATGAGAAGACGGACATCGCGGTGATCAAGATCGACGCGAAGGATTTGCCGGTCGCGGAACTCGGCGACAGCGAGGCGCTGAAAGTGGGGCAACTGGTGTGCGCGATCGGGACGCCGTTCAATCAGGACTACTCGTTCACGTGCGGCTGGGTGAGCGGGAAGGGTCGGACGAATCTGCTAGGGCCGAGCTCGAAGGCGATCCTGTATGAAGACTACATCCAGACGGATGCCTTCATCAATCCGGGCAACTCGGGCGGGCCGCTTTTCGATGTGGAGGGAAAAGTCGTGGGGATGAATACGCTGATCAACGGCATCGGGCGCGGCCTGGCGTTTGCGATCCCGAGCCTGATGCTCGCCGATATTTCCAAGCAGCTCATCGCGGATGGGAAAGTGCGGCGCTCATGGATCGGCGTGCGCGTGGAGACGCTGGCGGATAATCCAAAACTGCAGGAGCATTTGCAGGGCATAGAATCCGGCGTGGTCGTGGACACGATCGAGGCCAACGCGCCGGCATTCAAAAGTGACCTGCGCCCGACGGATGTGATCACGCAGGTGGACGGTGTCACAATCTCGGTGGCGAAGGATTTGCAGAAGGAAATCGTGAAGAAAAAAGTCGGGCAAGTCGTGCAACTGAATGTGTGGCGCTCGGGCCGCACGTTGTTGATCCCGGTCACGACGGGCGAACTGCCGACGCCGACCGTCACGCGAGCGTCCACCACTTTTACCGAGAAACCCAGCCCGCCAAACGCGGACAAAATGGGGATGAAAATGAAATCCACGGAAGGGCACGCCGTTGTCACGGAATTGTCGCCGGAAGGCCCGGCGGCGCGTGCGGGGTTGCGTGTCGATGACATCATCACGGAAGTGGAATCGAAGTCCGTCGCGAATCCCGCCGCCGTCTTTGAAGCCATCACCGCGGGCTTCGGGAAGGCGGGAAAAAAAGGAGTGCTTTTGAATGTCGAGCGGAAGGGCAAACGCACGTTTGTCGTGCTGGAGCCGGAGGGCTGACGCTCGGGAAAACTGGTTGGGGGGCGGCTGGTGCTCGGGGGGGCGCCAGCCGCTCAGTTTTCCTAAAGCGCGATGCGGCTGGAATATCGGGGCTGCTCCGTGTTCCCATGTCCTGACATGAGCCTGCCGATCAAACACACGCGCGCCGGCTGGCTGCAAAGCCTTCGGACCAAGATCGCGCTTGCGATGGGCGTCGTCGCGCTGACGACGGCGACGGCTTTCATTTTACCCGCGTTCCATGTGCGAAAAAAAGCGGTGCTATCCGACTTCCAGATTTTTGTCCGCAGCGTGGCGGGCACGACGGCGCTGGCGATCAATGGCAGTTCGCTCGGCGCGATTCGGACGAACGAAGACGTGGCTGGTAGCGCATTTCAAAATGCCCGATCCGTCCTCGATCGCTCACGTGCGGTGAACAATCTGCGCAACGAGGAAATCTACATTCTGCGTCCGCTCAGTGCGTCATCGGAGACTGAATTCATCGTGATGCTCCAGCAGAAAACTTTTGTCGGGGATCACTATCGCGTGCTTGATGAAAACAAGGCGGCGCTCGCGGAGGCATGGGCGACCGGGCGCGCGACCAACACCGGCCTTTACGAAGATCCGCACGGGCGCTGGATCAGCGGCTATGCGCCCATCCTTGGCGGCGATGGAAAGCCGGTCGCGATCATCGAGGTCGATGCGGAAGTGAGCCGCTACTACGCGGAGCTGGATCGCTCGCTCTGGATGTCGCTCGGGATCGGCGGCATCGCGCTGTTGGTGGGCATGCTGCCGGGCCTTTGGCTCGCGGGCGGTATCACGCGCGGGCTGCAACGGCTGACGATGGGCATCCAGCGTTTCCGCGCGGGTGACACCGCGGTGCAGGTGACCGCGGAGTCGAATGACGAAGTGGGAATCCTGAGCACGGCATTCAACGATTTATTCGAAGGCCTTCAGGAAAAGCTGGCGCTGCTCCCATACGTCTCGCGTTTAAATGCGGAAGCGGTGCAGCGCAGCCGCACCGATCCCGCGTGGCTTATGGGCCGCGAGCAGGATGTGATGGTGCTCTTCGCGGATATCCGCGGCTTCACCAGTTTCGCCGAAGATCGCGATGCGCAGGCGCTCGTGCGCGAGTTGAATCAACTGCTCTCCGTGCAAGCTGACGTGGTCATTTCCGCCGGAGGCGACGTGGATAAATTCATCGGCGACGCGATCATGGCCGTCTTCCTGGATTCCACGGATAACGCCGAGCAGGTCTTTGCGTGCGCGCAAAAATTGATCGAGCGCACGCGGTCCGAAATCACCGTGCAAGGATGGCCGCTCGCGCTCGGCATCGGCATCCATCGCGGGCTCGCCGTTGTCGGCTCGATCGGCTCCGCGACGCGTCGGGATTTCACCGCGATCGGGCACACCACGAATCTTTCCGCGCGCCTCTGCTCGCAGGCCGGGCCGTGGGAAATCCTTTGCACGGAGGCCTTCCATGCGTCGCTCAGCGCGCGCTCACAGGCGGAATTCCGGCTGACCGAGCCGATGCAATTCAAGAACGTGCAACATCCGGTCACGACGTATTCCTGCGCGATCCGCGTCGGTGAAAACGCGGCGGCGTGAAATGGGAAATCATTATTTCCCGACGCGATGCGCGAGCAGGTAGGCGAGCAGATCGTTGAATTCCGCGAGCGGAATTATTTCCCCAAAAGTCGGCGGCATGAGCGACGTGTCCGTTTCCCTTTGCGACGCGACCTCGCTTTTCGCCACGCGAATTTCCTGCCCGGCCAGGTCGGCGAGGACGATCTGTTCGCCGCCTTCGCTGCGCAAAAGTCCGCTCACCACGCCGCCGTCTTTCTTCGTCACCAGCGTGAGCCGGAAGGCGCGATCGACGTTGCGATTCGGATCGAGGATGTCCTCGCACAAACGATCCGGCCCGCGTCCGCCGATGCCTTCGAGTTGGGGCCCGATGATCCCGCCTTTGCCGTCGAGCGTGTGGCAGACCGCGCAGTTGCGGGTGAATACTTCCGCGCCTTTTGTGGCGTTCGCTGTCGCCAAATCAAATGCGCCCCGGCGCGCCGCGATGAGTTTGTCCGCCTCCGCGCTCGCGGGCGGCAGTTTTTTGAGCAGGTCGCGGACGCGCGCATCGTCGGCGTCGTTGCCGCTGGCGAGCAGGCGATCGACGATTGCTTTGTCGCGCAGCACATTGATCGAAGCCTGCCCGCGCGCGATCGCATCCAGCAGCGCCTGCGTGCCGCTCCGACTGGCGGACAGCGCGGTGGCAAAGGTTTGCTGGAGCTTTGATGACGCGGTGGCCATCGCGTCGGCGAGTTGCCGGCAGACTGCCGGGCTGCCGGTTTCGCCGAGATAGATCGCGAGCTTTTCCCGCAGCGCATCCGGCTCGTCCGCGTTCGCGAGTGCGTGCCCGATTGTTTCCATCTCGCGCTGCACCCGAAATGCGATGAGCGCGCGCGCCGCTGCCGCGCGGGTGGCGATGTCGTTTTTCGTTTCGGAGAAACGCGCCGCGAGTTCCGGCGCGAGTGCGGTGAGATGCAGCGAGCGTGCGATGTCGGCGGCGATGGCAGCCGATTGATTCACGCCAGGAGGACCGGTTGGCGCGAGCGACGCGGGCTCGATGCGTCCGATCGCCAGCCACGCGTACGCCGCGCCGTTATGGCCGTCGGTCACTTCGATGAAACCCCGGCGGCCCGCGAATTCCGCGAGATCCCACTCGACGCGTTGCGCGGTGTCATTCCGCGGCGGCGAAACTTCTCGCAAGACCGCGCCCCCGGTTTCGTCGCGCAAGCGCACCACGTTTTTCTTTGCCTTCGGCTGTCCCGGTTCGCCGTCATGGCCGCAGAGAAAGAAGCTGATTTTCCCCGCCAGCGCAAAAGCCGGACTGCGTGCGATGCCAGTCAACGACTCGCCATTTGGAAAGCTGGAGAGCACGCGCGCGGTCGTGCCATCGGCGCACGAACGCTCCTGGAAAGCCCACGGGCTCTTGATCTGCGGGCCGCCGTCCAGTGCGGAGGCAGTCCACACGGGGGGCGTGTTCTTTGCGGTGAGCAACGCGGTCGCGATGTCGCCGCCCCATGCGCGAAGACTTTCGCCCGGCGTTTCGCCGCGCTGCGCCATGGCTTCCAGCGCGCCTTGGAGCGCCGCGGCCTGTGCGCCCGTATCCGCGTTCAGTTTCTTCCGCGAAAACGCCACGAGCGCGTCGAGCCGGGATGCCGGCAGGTTCTTCACCAGGCTGGGAAGCTGCGCCGCGACCACCGTGGGAGAGACATCGGATTTCTCGAAGAGCGTGAAGCGCAGCTCCGCCGTCGCCTCGCCCGGCACCGCGAGCAAGATGTCGAGCAGCGGCTTCAGATCATCGGGCGTGAGACCGTCGAGCGAGATTTTTGACACGACTTGCGGCGCGCGGAACTGGTCGCGAATCGCCATGCGCGTGCTGTGAATGAGATGGTCGTCGTCCTTCGGCGTCCGCCGCAAAAGATCGAGCAGCGGTCGCAGATTTTCCGGCGCAGGCGCGGCGGCGAGCACCTCCGTGGCGCAGCGGGCCACGATGGCGTCCGGATCGGCGAGATGCCTGCGAATGCTCTCCAGCACAGGGCCGGCGGGCTGTCGCTCGCGTGCGATGCGGACGGCGTGGGTGCGGATCAGCGCGTCGGGAGACTCGAGCGCGGCGAGTAGGCGCGCGTCGTCGAGCAGGCCGAGACGATGCAGCGCGTAGAGAACGTTCGCGGCTTGAAACGCATTCTTCGGCGCGACGTTCAGCGCGGCTGGTGCCTCCGCGGGGAGACGGTCGCAAAGATCATTCAGCGCCAGCGAGCGCCGCGTCGGATTGGTCGAGGCGAGTTCCTCCACGAGACCCGCGGCATCCGTGGCCAGCGCGGGATTTTTTAAGGCATCGCGCGACACGATGCGCCACAGCCGCCCGCGCTCGCGATCGCGTCCGGGATGGGTCAGCGGCACCTCGTAGTGGCCGATGATGCAGTTGTAAAAATCCGCGACGTAAAGCGCGCCGTCCGGCCCCCAGCTTAGATCCACAGGCCGAAACCACGGGTCGTCGGTGCTCAGGAAATCCGGCTGCTCCGTGCCTTTCGACGACGCGCCGTGCCACGCGATCGAGTCGTGATTCAGCCGGCTCGTCTGCACGTTGCCGATGAACATGTGCCCCTGCATTTCCGCTGGCCACGATGGGTCGCGCACCATCATCGGCGCGCAAATCGCGGTGCTGCCGTGCGAATGCAAAATCGTCTGCGGCGCAAAGCCGAGTCCATCGTGCGGCTTTCCAAAACTCGGATAATACGCGCCGCGCAGGAGCTGATAGATCGGCGAGCTGTGGCAGTCGGCGCTGTAAAGATTTCCGCGATCGTCCCAGCACAGACCGAACGGATTTACCTGCCCATAGGTATTTCCCTCGACGCGCGAGCCATCGAGCCGGACGCGCCAGGTGTTGCCGCTCTGGATGTGCAGTTCGCTGCCATCGCGTCCGCGCATCGTGCTCTCGTTGTTGAAACCGTGCGTGCCGTAGAGCCAGCCGTCGTCTCCGCGCCGGAACGACGAAAGATTCCCGTGCGAATCGCGCTCCCAGCCGAGCGGTCCGTAGAGCGGTTCGCGTTTGTCCGCCCTCCCGTCGCCGTCGGTGTCCTCCATCAGCCAGATATTCGGGATGCTCCACACGATGCATTTCCAAGTCGGGACCGCGCCCGGCGTGCTGGCGCTGCGGAAGGGATACAGGCCCGTCGGGATGTTCAGGCCGTCGGCGAAAATTTCCATTTTGCGCGCGTGTCCCGTCGCGTCGAAGTCGGAGAAAATGCGCACGGTATCGCGGCCCGGCGTGCCGTCCTTGATCGCGAACGGATACTCGCGCGACTCAGTGATCCAGAGCCGCCCGAGCGCGTCCCACTGCATGTTCATCGGCTTGCGCAGATCGGGCTCGCTGGCGACGAGCTGGATTTCAAAACCAGGCGGCAGATGAAAAGCCGCGCGCTCCTGATCGGGCGTGAGCGGTTCCGTAGGACGCACCAGCTCCGCGAAAGGATCGTTCGCGGCGAAGACGGTGGCGGAGAGGGCGAGGAGGATGACGGGGATTTTCATGACGAGGGAGCGTGAGGGCTACCCGCGAGTCGTCCGCGCGGTAGGCAAAAACTGGTGGCGTCTGCAAACGTTCCGAACGAGCCGCTTTTTTCGGGCGACCCATGCCTTGCGCCCTCCGCGCGAGGCCGATAACTTCGCGCCCTTTTCCACTATGAACGAGCCGATTCGCCACATCCATTTCATCGGAATCTGCGGCACCGCCATGGGCGCGGTCGCTGCGGCCATGCGCGCGAAAGGCTTCACCATCACCGGTTCGGACGCGGGCGTTTACCCGCCGATGTCCACGTTTCTGGAGAGCAAAGGCATCGTGCTGCGCGAAGGTTATCGCGCGGAAAACATCCCGGCAGACGCGGACCTCATCGTCGTCGGAAATGCGATCTCGCGCGGCAACGTCGAGGTCGAAGCGGTGCTCAATCGCAAACTCTACTACCTGTCGCTGCCCGAGACGCTGAAGCAGTTTTTCCTGCGCGGAAAACACAACCTCGTCGTGACCGGCACGCATGGGAAAACGACTACGACTTCGCTCCTCGCGTGGATTTTGAAAAGCGCGGGGCTCGATCCCGCTTACATGATCGGCGGCATTGCCAAGAATCTCGGCCAGGGCTGCCTGCTGAATGATTCGCGGCACGTCGTGCTCGAAGGCGACGAGTATGACACGGCCTTTTTCGACAAGCGCTCGAAGTTTCTCCACTACCTGCCGGAACTCGTCGTTATCAATAACATCGAGTTCGATCATGCGGACATTTATTCGTCGATCGACGAGATCAAACTCAGCTTCCGGCGGCTGCTCAATGTCGTGCCGGAAAACGGCATGGTGCTCATCAATGCCGACGACGCGAACTGCGTGGATGTCGCGGCGAACTGCCGCGCGGAACTGGTGGAGGTCGGCTTTTCGGAAAACGCGGCGCGCCATATTCGCGACGTGCGCTACACGGAAAGCGGCTCCGAATTCACGCTGCTCGAAACGCGTTTCACGCTGCCGATGGCCGGCGAATACAATGTGCGCAATGCGGCGATGGCGATCAGCGCGGCGCATTTTTACGGCGTGAAGCTGGATGAAATCGCGAAGGCCGTGAGCACGTTTGAAGGCGTGAAACGGCGTCAGGAAATCCGCGGCGAAGTGCGTGGCATGAAGGTGATCGACGACTTCGGGCACCATCCGACGGCGATCGCGCAGACCTTGCGCGGTTTGCGTGCGCAGTTTCCGGGACGCCGTTTGTGGGCGGTTTTCGAGCCGCGCTCGAACACAACGCGGCGCGCCATTTTCCAGCACGAACTCCCGCGCGCACTCGCGGAAGCGGACGGCGTGGTGATGGCGCAGGTGGCGCGCATGGAGCAACTCCCGCCGGATCAGCGGCTGCATCCTGAGCAAGTCGTGGCCGACATCGCCGCCACGGGGCGGCCCGCTTTTTATGAGCCGGACGTGGACGCGATCATCGCGCGGCTGCGTCCGCTCGTGAACGCGCCGGATGTGATCGTGATCCTGAGCAACGGTGGATTTGGCAATATCCACGAGCGGCTTTTGAAAGAGCTGTAGGCCGGATGCGCAGCCCACACGATTACCGGCGGCTCGTGCAGCGGTGGCGCGAGGTCGCGCGAAATGCGGGGCTGACTTTGCGGCGGCTGGTGAAGGCCGGCAGCGTGACGCTGCACTATTTGAAATCGCCGGCGCTCACGGAAACCGGCGGCATCTATCTGTCGGCCTCGATTCACGGCGATGAGCCGGCCTCCAGCGAAGCGCTAGTCTGCTGGGCCGAGAAAAATGTGCGGCATTTGGCGAAGCTGCCGGTGCTGATTTTCCCCGCGCTGAATCCGTGGGGCCTCGTGAACAACACGCGCGCCGATGCGGAAGGAATCGACCTGAACCGGCTCTTTCACCGCGACGAACATCCAGTCATCGCGGCGATCAAACGCGTCGTCGCGCAGCGGCAATTTGAACTCGCGCTGATGCTGCACGAGGACTACGACGCGGAGGGTTATTACATTTACGAGGTGAAGCGGGACGCGCCGTTTTGGGGCGAGCAGTTGTTGAAAACGGCGGCGCGGATTCTCCCGATTGATCAGCGTTTGAAGATCGACGGACGCGCTGCCGCGGCGGGTTTGATCCGGCGGAAATACCAGCGCTCGCTTTTCGAGCGCATCGGCTATCCAGAGGCGATCTGGCTGCACGAATTTCACGCCCGCCGCGCGCTCACGGTGGAATCGCCGAGCGAATATGCACTCAAAGAGCGGGTGCGCGCGCATGTGGCGGTGATCGAGGAATGCGTGCGGATGTTGCGCGCGGGCTGACGAGGCGGACGGGAATTTAAATGGCGCGCCGCGCTCTCATGGTGAGCTTTCTCAAATGAGCGATCCTGCATCCCGGCGTTACGCCGTCATCATCCCAGCGTGTGACGAGGAGCCGTGCATCGGGGCGGTTCTCGCGGAAATGCGTGCGGTGCTCAACTCAGAGCAGTTCGTCCTCGCGGTGGGGGTGAACGATTCGCGCGATCGCACCGCGGAGATTGCGCGGGAGCACGGCGCGATCGTGGCCGAGACGCCGTCGCGCGGGTATGGATACGGATGCCAGGCCGCGATCGATGAAGTGGCTCGCCAGGGCATCGCGGTGGACGCCTATATTTTCTGCGCTGCGGATGGGGCGAACGATCCGCGCGACCTCGCGCGGCTGATCTCGGAGCACGAAGACGGCGTGGACATGGTGCTCGGCAGTCGCACGCAGACGGCGGCGAATTGGAGCGCGATGAGTCCGCACTACATCGTCGCGAATCGCGCGTTCGGTTTTCTCACCGGCATGCTGACCGGGCGCTTTTTCAGCGATCTCGGGCCGTTGCGTTTGATCGAGCACGATCTCTTTCACGCGCTGGCTTTGCGCGAGTGGACCTTCGGCTGGACGATCGAGGCGCAGGTGCGCGCGGTCTTGCTCGAAGCAAGTATCGTGGAAGTGCCGGTCGCCGAACGGAGGCGAATCGCGGGCGAGCAAAAGGTCGGGCGGGTTTCGTGGAAGCGGACGCTTTCGGTGGGATGGAAGATTGCCGCGGCGGGAGTGCGTTCGCGCTTTCGCGCGCCGCAGACTATGGCGCGGACGGCGGCGCGTCTGGCGGTGCCGTGAGGTCGTAGAGCGCGCCCCAAGCACCGCGATCGACGACGCGCGCGCTCTCGATCCAGGGCTGCGCGGAGTCGGGATAGGCGGCGATTTCCTCTTCGCTCCAGATGAGGTAACGCACGCCGAGTTCCTCGCAAAGCCTGCGCCAGTCAGGATCGCCGCGCAGGATGGCATCAACTTTTTCCTTCACCGGCTCCCAATCGAGGCCGTGACTCCACGCGTGGCCCGTATAGCCGAGCGCCATCTTCCGACCGAGGAGCAGGAGCGGATGATTGTAGGTGGGGCAACCGATAAAACGCTCGTGAATCGGCACGTTGCGGATTGCGTGCGCCACATCGGCGAGGTGGGAGCGACGCGCGATTTCAAAGCCGGTGTGCGTGGAATCGAGCCCGCCGATCAGCGACACGAAGCCGGAGAAAAAGAGCAGGATGCAGGCGGGGACGCGCAGCAGCAATGGCCAGCGCCCGATCAATTCCGACCACAAAAAAGGCAGCACGACGAGATACGACCAGAGCATCAGCTTCGTGTTGTCCCACTCCCACGGCGCGAATTTCACAAAGCAGCACAGCAGGAAAACTCCAACCGCGGTGAAGACCATGGTGCGCGACCAGGCGCTGGCGGTTTGGCGTGAAAGTTTCCAGCAAAGCGCGCCGATGAAGACGGGCAGGAAGCCAAAGTTTTCGAACCAAAAACGGAAGAAGTTTTCGTCGCCCTGCATCCAGCCGGGTTTCCAGCCGAGGATGGATGCGCCGTGGAAAAAACCGGTGATGAGCAAGACGAGCAATGTCGCGGGAAGCAAGGCTGCGCCTACGATGGCGGCAAGCGCGCGGCGCGTTTCGGGAAGCGCCAGGAACCAGACGAGGAGGACGATCGAGAGAAAAAGAAACGTGTGAAAGTGGAAGACGGGCAGAGCGGAGTAGAGCAGGACTTCGCCCCAAAACGGCATGCGCCACGCGGTTTCATCGCGGGAGAAAAAGCGGGCGCGCCAACTGCACAGGAGGAGCAGGCCGGCGGGGAGGGCGAAGAGCAATCCGCGCTGCGTGACGAACAGCGCGAGCGGCAGGCTTTTCCACGCGAGTTCGCTTTGGAAATCGGCGAACGCGTGCTCGCGGAGAATCGCGAAGCCAGCGAGTCCGCCATTGAAAAGAAAGCCCGCCATGGTGAAGGCGCGTCCCCATTTCCACAGCGCGACTCCGGCGCAAAGGCAGCCGCCGAGGCCGACCCAGATGAAGCCGCGGAGATCATCGACGCCGACGAGCGAGAGCAGGCTATGGAAGAGATCGAGGCCGAGTGGGTAGGTGAGTTTGCCGCCGGCGAAGATGGGATTGTCGGGCCAGAATGCCGCGCCATTCGCAAGGAAGCGGACGTAGGTGAGGTGCAGCGAAAGGTCTCCGAGATTATTCGGCGAGAGGACCGAGATGGTGTCGCCATCGGTGAAGACGAGCCACAAAAACGCGCGGAGCGAAAAGAGCGAGAACGCGACGATGGCGGCCCATTCAAAACCGGTGAGCGGAGCCCGCTGCGCCTGTGCCGTGGCCTTTCGCGTGAGCGAGAAGAGGCCGACGATCGCGCCGATGGCCAGTGCGCTCGCGGCGGTGCGCGCTCCCAAACCGCCCGCGGCAAAACCGAGGGCAATCCCGGCCAGCACGGCCGCGCTGACGGCATGAAGAATGGCGGCGACGGCTCTCACGGAATCGTCGGGATGAAGTCGGGTTCGCGTCCCGGGAAGTAGAAGCCGAACTGCGCGGTGTTAAGATAGAGCACGTTGGATTCGTTGGCGCTGCCGCGGAGTTGCAGCGTTTCTTTGAAATAGTCTTGGGTCAGCGCTTTTTCGGCCCTCTCGGATTCGGATTCGTCGATGAGCAGAAATGCGCCGTCCCACTTTTCGGGTTCTGCATCGGGCGCGTGAAAGCGGACATTTGGAAACGCGCCGAGGAGCCAGACGAGGGGGTGATGATCGACGGTCAGGATTTCGCCGGAGACAAATTCATTGCGCGGATCACGCGCGGCGAGAGCGCGCAGGGGCGCGAGCAGTTTGTCGAGATCCGGCAGCGTCTGCACATAGACGTAGGGATCTTCTTCGTCGGTGAAGTGGTGAAAATTCAGCGACCACGACGAGGACAGCGAACAGCCGAGGAGGAGCGCGGTGAGCGCGCCGACGGTCCAGCGATCGAGCGTTTCCATCAGACGATGTGCGGCCATTCCAAAGAGAAAATAAAACGGCCAGATGAGCACGATGACGCACCACGGAGTCTTGTAGGCGATCGCGCTGTAGGCGACGAGCGCGCCGCATCCGTAAATCGCGAGGTAGCGCGCGAAGCGGCTTGTGTCCTTGAACGCCAGCCCGACCATGGCCGCGAGGCCGATGAGCGCGGGCCATTCGTAGCGGACGATAAGTTCGATGAAATACGTCCAATCTTTCTCGTGGCCGCTGGCTCCGGCAGTGCCGGTATGCAGCCACTTTGTAAACGTGGTGACGAGGCCGGGCAGCGATGACCAGTCCAACAGGCCGCCGGTGTAGAAGAAAAAAATGAGCGCCACGCTGGCGACGATGACGCGGTCCAAATCGCGACTAGTCCAGGTGCCGAGAAGGCGCGCGACGGAAGCGGAAGGCGTGATTTTTTCGCAGCACAAAAGGGTGGGCACTGCGAGCGCGAGCGCGGCGAAATGCAGCGCGTAGGTTTCCTTCGTCAGGATCATGCCGGTCAGCGCCAAGCCTGCCACCCACAGTTCGCGCCGCTCGCCGCCGCGCCAGAGCCCGGCGAGCCCCCACACCGCGGCAAGCAGGAAGAGCAGCAACCACGATTCGTGGATGGAGTAGCGCCCGTAAAAAACGCAGCCCGGCGAGACGGCCATCGCGAGGGCGGCGAGTCGGCAGGCGCGCGCTGGCAGATAGCGGCGAAAGGCGAGCGTCGCGGCGACGCAGAGCGTGCTCACGAGCACGATCGGCAGCCGCAGCGCCCACACTTTTCGCCCGAAAAGCGTGAGCGAAACGAAGAGCGCATAGAAATGCAGCGGTCCGTGAAAATTTCCCGGATCGTAGTGGTAAAAACCGGTGCGCGTCATCTCATCGACGAACCATCCGTTGACGCCCTCATCGAAATGCGGCGGCTTGATTTCGAGCCACGCGATCCGCAGTGCAAACGCGAGCAGGACGATCGCCGCCTCCATCCACCAGCCGCGCAGCTTCATTGCTTTGACCGCTCCGCGCGAGGTCTGTAAACGATCACGTCCCCGAATGTCCGAGCCGCCATATCTTTCGATCGTCGTGCCTGCTTACAATGAAGCACGACGCCTCCCGCAAACGCTGGATTCGATGAGGGAATTTTTCCGAAGTTTCACGCGGACGTATGAGGTCTTGTTGGTGGTCGAGCAGAGCAGCGACGGCACGCTGGAAATAGCGAGCGAAGCGGCGGGGCAACAGGAGAATTTTGTGGCGATCGACTCGGGGCCGCAGCGGGGAAAGGGGCACGCGGTGCGCTGCGGGATGCTGCGGGCGAAAGGTGCGCATGTCTTTTACATGGACGCCGATCTCAGCGTGCCGATCGGGGAGGTGACGGCGTTTTTGGAGCGCTTCGAGGCGGAGCCGGAGGTGGGCGTGCTGCTGGGAAACCGCCAGCACGCGCGCAGCCGGATCGTGCGCCGGCAATCGGCGCTGCGCGAAAACATGGGCAAGACTTTCAACCGCTTGCTCCAGCGGTGGGGCCTCGCGTCCGTGCATGACACGCAGTGCGGCTTCAAGGCGTTTCGCCGGGACGCAGCGCGGGCGATTTTTTCGCATCAAAAGCTGGATGGATTTGCGTTCGACGTGGAGGTGCTACTGCTCGCCCAGCGGCTTGGTCTTCAGGTGGCGGACCTGCCGGTGGAGTGGCGAAATTCCGCGGATTCCCGCGTGCGGATCGTGCGCGACAGCCTGGCGATGATCCGCGACATGATGCGGGTGCGGCGGGTGGTGGCGGAGTCGCTGCGCGGTCGCTGAAGGCAGCGCCACGATCTGTGCGGGGGCTGGTATGGAAAATGGTTTTCAAGGACCGATCCACCATGGCCATTCCCGAAACGATCTCATTCGACACTGTGCTCACCGACATGCTGAAAGCTGGCGAGGGCGTCTCCGACTTGCTCTTTGTGGTGGGCCGCCCGCCGCAAGTGGAGGTGTACGGAAAGCTGCGCGGGGTGGATGTTCCGGGCTTCATGCCGGTGCTCCAGCCGCAGCACACGCAGGCCATCGCGACGAAGCTGATGGGCGAAAATGAGCGCCTCAAATCGGAGCTAAAGAACAACGGCTCGTGCGACACGAGTTACGCCGTGCCAAACGTCGCGCGTTTCCGCGTGAACGTCTTCCGGCAAAATGGTAATCACGCCATCGTGATGCGGCGGCTGAACACGCAGATCCCGACGATCGATGCGTTGAAATTGCCCGCTTTCTGCCGGCAAATCGTGAAGGAAAAGACGGGCATCATTTTCGTGACCGGCGCGACCGGCTCGGGCAAAACGACGACGCTCGCGGCGATGCTGAATGAGCTGAACGTCACCTCCGAAATCCACATGGTAACGCTCGAAGATCCGATCGAGTTTTTGCATCCGCATCTGAAGGCGACCTTTTCCCAGCGCGAACTCGGGCGCGATTTTTCGGACTTCTCCGTCGGCCTCCGCGCGGCTCTGCGGCAGGCGCCGAAGGTGATCCTCGTCGGCGAAATTCGCGACCGCGAGACGATGGAAATCGCGCTGACTGCGGCTGAAACCGGCCACATTG
Source organism: Chthoniobacterales bacterium (assembly GCA_038228115.1). Taxonomy (GTDB): domain Bacteria; phylum Verrucomicrobiota; class Verrucomicrobiia; order Chthoniobacterales; family Chthoniobacteraceae; genus JANLQB01. The sequence goes on along the minus strand of JBBRPM010000018.1, from coordinate 64,402 downwards.
TTTTCTCCACGCTGCACACGATCAGCGCGTCGCAATCGATCAACCGCATCATCGGCATGTTCACGAGCGACGAGGTGGAGCAGATCCGCCAGCGGCTCGCGGACACGCTGCGCGGCGTCATCAGCCAGCGGCTGGCCCCGAAGAAAACGGGCGGACGCGTGCTCGTGACGGAGATCATGGGGACCAATCTGCGCACGCGCGAAACGGTGCTGCTGGGCGAGTCGGAGATTCGGAGCTTTCACGAAATCATTGAGGCGAATTTTCAAAACGGCTGGCACAGTTTCGAGCAGTCGCTGATCGGGCATTTCAAAGAGAGCCGGATCACCGAGGAGACCGCGATGCTTTACAGCGTGAACAAGCCCGCGATGCGAAAAGCGCTCGATGTGGTGAAGAAGGAACTCTTTCCCGAGGACGATACACCGACTGGCATGCGGCTGAATCTGGAAGCGCTGCATCTGGCCCCGGGCATGACGCCGAGGCCGGTCGCGCGCGTGCCGGAGTAGCGGCGACGGCGGGCGGCATTTGAGGTTTCCGCGCGCCGGATTTTCCGCGAGAACGCGCGAGTGCTTGCTTATTTCGTTCATCACTTCAGTCCATTTATCTTTGAGATCCGCGAAGGCGTGGGCCTGCGCTGGTATGGCTTCGCGTATGTCGCCGCCTTCCTGCTCGGCTACCGGCTGTATCGCTGGCTCGCCGAGCACGGCTACACCGAGATGCCGCCGGAGCAGGTGAGCGATTTCATCACGTGGGCCGCAGTGTTTGGAGTGATGCTTGGCGGACGTTTGGGCTGGGCGCTGTTCTATTGGATTCCCGAGAAGGGCTGGCGCGACGTGCTGGATCATCCGCTCACCTTTTTCAAAGTATGGGAAGGCGGAATGGCCAGCCACGGCGGTATTATCGGACTCGTGCTCTTCACACTTTTCTGGTCGCGCGCGAAGCGGCTTTCGTGGACGAGCATCGGCGACTCTTTGTGTGTGGTGGCGCCGATCGGACTCTTCCTCGTGCGCTGCGCGAATTTCATTAACGGCGAGCTGTATGGAAAGCCGGGTGACGTGCCGTGGGCGGTCATTTTTCCCTTGGCGGACGATGGCCTTCCGCGTCATCCGTCACAGCTTTACGAGGCAGGCCTGGAGGGCGTGGTGCTCTTCACGAGCCTGTGGATTTTGCGCACCCGTCTCCGCGTTCCGCGCGGGATTATTACGGGGGCGTTTTTCATTCTCTACGCCGCCTTGCGTATCGTCGGTGAAGTCTTTCGCGAGCCTGATCCGGCGTGGGCCTTCGGGCGCTTGTCGGCGGGGCAAACCCTGTCGCTTTTTCTCTTTGCGATCGGCGCGGCATTCCTTGTCTGGGGCTGGCGGACGCAGCAATACGAGCGCGCGCTGGCGTTGACGCCCGCCGCCAAAACTGGCAAGGCAACGGCATGAAAACGCTCCCGTTTTCCTTCGCTAAAGCGCTGCTCGTTTCCGCGCTCCTTTTCCGCGCCGGCGCGGCCTTTTCCGACGGAAAGGACAAGGGTAAACTGACGATCGATATCCCGCTCGCGGTGCAAGCGACGATCAAGCAAGAGCAAGGCGACGGAAAGGTGCATGACTTTCGCCGGGTGAACGAAAACGACGGCGCGACCTATGTGGTCGGCCTGTTGATCGACGGGAAGAACTACAGCCTGACTCTCGACGCCGCGGGAAGAGTCATGCGCAAGGAACTCGATGAGGAGAACAAGGACGAGAAACCGCTAACCGTGGATAATCTGCCCGTCGCGATTCGGAAGACGCTCTCGCGAGAGTCGAACGGCGCACCTATTCTGGAGATCCAAATTCACGCCAAGACTTACACGGCGGAAATCAAGGTGGGGAAACGGAAATACGAAGTGGAGATCGACGAGCAGGGGCAGCTCTTGCGAAAGCAATATAACGGGGACGACGACGAGAAGTAGCGTGCCCCGCACGCGGCGTTGACAAATCTCGTGGGCGGCAGTGCAGTTCGCCCTCCATGTCCCTTCATCCCCTCTTGCAGCGTCCCTCGCGGGCCGCTTTGTTTTGTCTAGTCATCGCCTCGCTGGCCGAAGCTCGCGAGCCCTCCATCAAGCCACCTCCCGCCGCCGTGGGTCCGGCGGCCAGTAGTAAGGAACACGTGGGTAAAGTCGGCGCGAATCGATATATCACGCCTACGAATCAGGTTCTGACTCCAGCGGGAATCCAGGTGGAGCTGCCAGGTATCCGCCCGCAAGCCATCGCGCTCAGTCCCGACGAGAAGCTGCTGGTGACCGCGGGTAAGACGAATGAGATCATCGTGATCGATCCCAAGACGGGAACCGTCTTGCAGCGGGTTACTTTCCCCGGGAAAACGCTGCCTGGCGATGTTGTGGAAGATGCTGCGCAGGCGGGCGGCGTGGGCGGGGTAAAGACCAAGTCGGACAGTGGCGCTCAACTGAGTTTTACCGGCCTGGTTTTTTCACCGGACGGCACGCGAATCTATGTCTCCAATGTCGTGGGCGACGTGAAGGTCTTCAGTGTGGCGCAGGGTAAAGTGTCGGCCTTGCAACTCATCGTCCTGCCGGAAGCCAAAGCCCCAAAGCGCAAAGCAGAAATCCCGGCTGGACTGGCGGTGTCGCAGAATGGCGCGTTGCTGTATGTCGCAATGAATCTGGGTAACAGGCTGGCAGAGTTTGATACCAAGACGGGAGTGATGCTGCGCATGTGGGATACCGGTGTCGCGCCGTTCGATGTCGTCCTCGCGGATGGTAAAGCCTATGTGAGTAACTGGGGTGGACGCCGTCCTGGAAAAGGCGATCTGATTGGTCCCGCGGGTCGAGGGACGACGGTGCGCGTGGACCCGGTGCGGCACATCGCGAGCGAGGGATCGGTGACGGTGATCAATCTCGCGGAGGGAAAGGTGAAGGCGGAAATTCCAGTAGAGTTAAAGCCGGGAGCAATGGCTGCTTCGCCAGATGGACGTTACGTGGTCGTCGCGAACTCTGGCAGCGACACCTTGAGCGTGATCGAGACGAAGTCGGATTCCGTCGTGGAGAAGATTTGGGCGCGCCAACCTTCGGACTTGTTCAGCGCAACCCCCAACGCGCTGGCTTTCGATAAGAGCGGCAAGCGGCTCTTTGTCTGTAACGCCACGCAGAATGCCGTGGGCGTTATACTCTTCGACGCTGCGGATAAGGAATCGACCCTACTAGGTTTGATCCCCGTGGGATGGTTCCCCGGCGCGATCGTTTACGACGCGGGTCGCGGGCAGGTCTGCGTGGGCAATATCAAGGGCATCGGCTCGACGAAGACTCTAAAAACTGGCGAAAAGCCGAAGTATAGCTCCAAGGATTACTTCGGCACAGTATCGATCGTGCGGGTGCCGGATGCGAAGTCACTTGTAAGCTATACTTCGGCCGCTTTCACAAATATCCGCCAGGACACATTGGAAGCAGCTAAACTACCTCCCCGGACAGGTCTGGCCGCGCGCCCGGTGCCCGAGCGGGCAGGGGAGCCGTCGGTGTTCAAGCATGTGATTTATGTGATCAAAGAGAACCGGACCTACGATCAAATCCTCGGCGACATGAAGCAGGGAAATGGAGACCCATCGCTTTGTACTTTCGGCGAAAAATACACGCCGAATCAACATAAGATCGCCCGCGAATTTATCCTGCTGGACAATACCTATTGTTCGGGGATTCAGAGCGCGGACGGCCATCAGTGGACAGATAGCGCCATCACCACAGACTATGTGGAGAGGCAGCATGCCGGATGGCCGCGCAGCTATCCCAACATGAAAACGGACGATGCGATGGATGCGCTGGCTTATTCTCCCGCGGGTTTCCTGTGGGACAACGCAATCAAGCACGGGACCTCGATCCGCAACTACGGAGAAGCCTGCGTGTCGGATTGCGGCTGGGCGGACAAGACCCGCAAGGGCAAGCCGAAGTGGGTCGAATACTACAACGACCTCATGGCGAAGACATCCCTGACCACGATCCGCTGCAAGCCGGGCATCGAATCGCTACGTCCGATTTCCAATTTATCCACGGTGGGCTGGGATCTCGGCGTGCCCGATGTCGTCCGGGCCGCACGGTTCATCGAGGAACTCCATGAGTTTGAGAAAACGGACAAGTTTCCGGCGCTGATGATTATGTTACTCCCGAATGACCACACCGGCGGAACGAGTCCCGGCGCGCCGACGCCGGGTTCGCAGGTGGCGGATAACGACCTGGCGCTGGGCCAAATCGTGGAAGCTCTCAGTCACAGTAAGTTCTGGACGGATACGTGTCTTTTCGCGATCGAAGATGATCCGCAGAATGGGTGGGATCATGTGAGTGGTTATCGGACGACTTGCTATGTGGTCAGCCCTTATACCAAGCGAGGGGTGGAAATCGGGACGCAATACAACCAGACCAGCGTGGTTCGGACGATGGAACTGATGCTCGGTCTTCCTCCTATGAATATCATGGATGCGACTGCAACGCCCATGAGCGACTGCTTCACGGCAACGGTGAATCTTGCGCCTTTCACGGCGGTGCCGAATCAAGTCCCGCTGGATGAAGTGAACGCCGATCCGAAGAAGTTGAAGGATCCGATTCTGAAAAAGGACGCGGCGGCATCTGCTCGTTTAAAGTTGAACGAACCGGATCGTTGTCCTGAAGACGTGCTGAACCGGATCTTATGGCACGCCATGAAAGGAACGCGCGCGCCTTACCCGGTGTGGGCAATCTCGAAGGTGGACGATGATGACTAAAAGGCGCTAAGGCGCTGGGGCTGGTTCTTCGGAGTCTTCCAGATCCAGTGCGGTTGCCTCGACTAGTGGAAGCGCGGGGATGACAGGTGGTTTTTCGTTTAACGCGACTACGGTCGGGATCGGTTCCTGGTAAACGCGGACGTAGTCGATGCAGAAGGAATTGGGGAAGACGGTGCTTTCATCCGGTTCACCGGAAGGACCGACGGCGGAGCTGATGCCGTTGCTGAGGACTAGATACATGGCGGCGTTGGGAACGTAGTCGGCGACGATGGTCTTGCGCACTTCGCCGTCGATGAGCCAGACGGCGCGGCCTGCGGTCCAGCGCAGGGCGTAAATGTGCCAGTCAGATTCAAAGTCCGTGGTTGCATCCCAAGTGCTATCCCAGCGCGAATCGTAGAGTTGGCCGTGCGCCAGCCCATGATGCATCGTGCGCTGGCCGGCGTAGTATTCGGCGATGTCGAACTCAGGCGGCCAGCCTTGAGTCTGCGGCATTAACCACAGGCAAGGCCAAAGGCCTTTTCCACCGGGATACTTGGCGCGGATTTCGATGTAGCCGTGGGTAAAGTCGAACTTGTCGTGAGAAGTGATGAGTCCCTGCGTGTAATGAAAGATGCCGGGTAACTCGTCCCCTTTCACGGTGCGCCGCTGGGTCTGCAATCGTAGCTGACCGCCTTCCACGATGGCGTCGTCGTCTTCCGTGTGACTCAGGTAGTATTCGTTGTGATAGCGCGGTCCGTGGGTGCCGATGAAACCCATGGTGGTGCTCCACTTGGTCGCATCCAATGTTTCCCCGTCGAACTCATCGCTGAAAACCAGTTTCCATCCATCCGGTGCCGCCGCCTGCACTGGGGCGAAATTCGCCATGACCGCGAAAGCCACGGTCGTGAGCGGAAATATGTTGAAGCGCATTCTCTGTTGGCGAGTGCAGGATAGCACAAGCAACTGCATTTGTCAGCTAGCGGTATGCCAAGAGATCAGGACACGCGGCCCCGTGGGCTCATTCGCTCGGCGGCTAGTAAGAGCCCGGCGGCCTTATCCAGCGTTTCCTGCCATTCCCTCTCCGGGTTTGAGTCCGCGACAATGCCTGCTCCGACGTGAAAGTGCGCGCGTTCATTTGCGAAGACCGCGGTGCGAATGGCGATGTTGAACTGGCTCTCTCCGTTGAAGCCCAGCCAGCCCATGGCTCCGGTATAGATTCCGCGCGGTTCGGGTTCGAGTTCGGCGATAATTTCCCGCGCCCGTTTTTTGGGCGCGCCGGTGATTGAGCCGCCGGGGAAGCATGCTCGCAATGCGGCGACGTGGTCCACTTCACGGCGAAGCTGACCATCAACCGTTGAAACGAGATGGAAGACTTGTTCGTAGCGTTCCAGCTTTAGTAACTCCGGCACGGACACCGTGCCGAAGTCACAGACCTGGCCGAGGTCGTTGCGTTCCAGATCGGTGATCATGACTAGTTCGGCGATTTCCTTGGGCGACGTGATGAGGTCGTAGGCGGATTTTTCGTCGGCATGCAGATCGGCACGGCGCGGGCGCGTCCCTTTGATGGGGCGCGTGCGGATGAGGCGACCGGACATTTTGAGAAATAACTCCGGCGACGAGGAGACGATGGCGCGCTCGCCGGATTCCAGAAAAGCGGCGTGCGGCGCGGGCGAAAAGTGACGGAGCGCCTGATAGTAAGCGAACGCGTCGCCGGTCCATTTGGCGACGAATCGGTGGGCCAAATTCACCTGATAGATGTCGCCGGCGGCGATGTAGTCGAGAGCGCGCGCGACCATTTCGCAGAAGTGCGCGGGGTCCATCGTCGGCGCGAAAACCAGCGGACTGGCGATGGTCGCGGGAAGCGGCTCGGCGAAATGCGAGGTCAGGTTTCCGATCTCGATCCAGCTCTGGTCGGAGTGCCGAAAGATGAGCGCGTTTTCGTAGAATCCGAATCGAAAGGCGCCGGCGTATTCCACGCAGCCGGCGGCGAATCCGCGGGGAATCCCGTCGTCGCACTGCGGTGCGGTGCGGCGCTCTCGCAAGGCAGCGCTGAGGGCGGCCCAATCCCTATCGGTGTGCCCAGCGAGGACGCGGTCGGGATTGGCGGCGACGATGGAGATCTCGCCGGCGATGCCTGTTTCCAAAGAGGTATCGAAGAAAACCAAGTCGCGCAGGTGACGGCAGCGCGCGGCGACTTCGACCGGAGTAAGATCGAGCGAGAGTTTGCGAAGCGGAACGGCAACCGTGGCCATGGCTCGCATTGCGCGGGAAGGGCGTGCTTTTCAAATGAAAAGTTTCCCCTACGCTCCCCGAAGTTTTTCCCATCATGATTCGTCACCTCATTTTTTCTGTCGCGATTGCTTTCACCATGGCCAAAGCCGCGGCGCAGGAAACGCTGGGCGAACCGATGCCGCTCATCCCGGAGTCTCCGCTGCCGGCGAACAAGCCCAAGCCGCAGCCGGTGGTGCCAAAAAAGAAGTCGTCCACGGAGCAGGCGGCCGATGACTTGCAGACGCGGCTGCGCTATCGCGATGCGAAAACGAAGGCATTGCAGGACCCGCGCTTGCAACAGGAATGGGAACGCGCCCATGCGACGAAGACGGAGCCGGCGCGTCGCGAGGCGATGAAGAGCTACTACACGATGTTTTGCGACCGGATGATTCGCATCGATCCCGGTGTGAAAACGCAGGTCGAGGCGCTCCGCAAATCGCTCGCGTGGCGTTTCACCTCCACGATCACCACCGCGACCAAGCCGGTGAAACCCGTGGGCGAACTGGACGACGCGAACCCGGATGTGACGGACAATTAATCGCTGCTGCGAAATCGGTTGAGCATTCCCACAAGCCGCGCTAACCTCGCGGCCCTCTTCAAAAACGGCGCTATCGTCTAGAGGCCTAGGACACTGCCCTCTCAAGGCGGGGACACGGGTTCGAATCCCGTTAGCGCTACTTGTATCTATCAGGGTTTGCGGGCGGTCCGGAGTTTGGCGTGACGAATCAGGATGTTTCCGCGCCTCGCTGGACTCTGCAAAAAGCGAAGTTTGCAGGCTGATCGTTCAAATTAGACGAGGTCGGCAGGTCGAAGAGCTTCTCTCCATTTCCAAAGGGGAGAATTCGTGTTTTCGTTACGATGAGACGATGATTCGGTAATTTTTTTGGCTGCCCGGCGCGTTTCGGGCGTGGCGCGGTGAAAAGACCAGCTACGTGAGAAAGCGATGTTTGCACCCTGCCCGGCATTCCTCCATCGCGCGCCTAAGTTGCGAAGGATAGCGGGAATCCGCCCTCTTCATCACGACGCCTTCGACGAAATCACACTTCAGCACCCGACAGCAAACGGGGTTGACCGGCACTGAGCACATCGTGTCTCCCGCGAAGATCGGATCGCGTGAGACCAGCGATTCCAGCATCGCCTGCCGCTGCTCGTAGCTCGGTGAGTTGGCTTCATGGACGACATCCTTCGGCACTGACACGAATTTCCGGCGCAGCCGCGCGACTGCAAAACATCACGGGGAGGTGAACTCGGATTCGGGAACCGCCGTCAAAACCGCGGCTGGGTGGAATGTAACAACTCCCACGCGCAGGCCGTGCTGCCTTGACTTCGCGCGGGCTGTTCCTAGTCTCGGCCCCTTTCTTTTACGAATCATGAATCTGAATATCGAAGCTCTTTCACGCGCGGCCAATGAAGCTCGCGGTCTTGCCATGGATGCGGTCCACAAGTGCTCCTCGGGGCATCTTGGATTGCCGCTCGGTTGCGCGGATTTTGGGGCGGTGTTGTTCGGCGCGGCGCTGAACTTTGATCCTGAAGAGCCGCGCTGGCTGAATCGCGACCGCTTTGTCCTGAGCGCGGGACATGGCTCGATGTTCCTTTATAGCTGGCTGCATCTCGCGGGCTATCCGCTGATGACTTTGGAGCAGGTGAAAAATTTCCGGGCCATGGGTTCGCTCACGCCGGGGCATCCGGAGGCGCATGAAACGGATGGCGTGGAATGCACGACGGGACCGCTCGGGCAGGGGGTCGCGAATGCGGTGGGGCTCGCGGTGTCGCAGAAGATGGCAGCGGCGCGGTTCAACATGCCGGACTACAAGATTCTGGATAACCATGTCGTCGTGCTGGCAGGCGACGGGTGTTTGCAGGAGGGCGTGGCGATGGAGGCGGCCTCGTTCGCCGGGCACTACAAGCTGGATAATCTGGTGCTCATTTATGACTCCAATGCGGTGACGCTCGACGCGATGGCGAACCTGTCGCAGAGCGAGGATGCGGGGAAAAAATTCGAGGCGATGGAGTGGAATGTGCAAACGGTGGACGGTCACGATATGCAGGCTTTTCTGGCGGCGTTTGAAGGGGCGAAAGCGGCGACGGGCAAGCCGCAGATGATCATCGCGAAGACGCTAATCGGGAAAGGCATCCCGGAGGTAGCCGGCACCGCAAAGGCACATGGCGAGGGCGGCGCGAAGTTTGTGGATGCGGCGCGGAAGGGTCTCGGATTGCCCGAGGAGCACTTCTATGTTTCTCCGGAAACGCGGGCGTTTTTCGCCGAGCGCAAAGCTGCGCAGGCCAAGGCGCACGAGTTGTGGGAGACGAAATTTGAAGTGTGGGCCGCGGCTCATCCGGTGCGGGCGAAAGAGTTGTCGGATGCGTTGGAAAATGTGATTCCCGCCGACCTGTCAGCGCGCATCCCGGCGTTCCCGGCGGACTCGAAACTCGCGACGAGGAAAGCGGGTAGCGATGTCCTTCAACCGATCGCCGAGGCGGTGCCGTATCTTATCGGCGGAAGCGCGGATCTTTACGGCTCGACGCTGAACTATATCAATGCCGACAAAGATTTTAACCCGGAAAATTTCGGCGGGCGGAACATCCGCTTTGGGATTCGCGAGCACGCGATGTGTTCGATCATGAACGGCATCGCCTACGACGGCATTTTCCATCCGAGCGGCGCGACGTTTCTGGTCTTCGCGGATTACGCGCGCCCGGCGATCCGTCTCGCGGCGCTCTCGCACTTGCCGGTGACTTATATTTTCACGCACGACTCGGTGGGCGTCGGTGAAGACGGTCCGACGCATCAACCGGTCGAGACGGTGGCTGGTCTGCGCGTCATTCCAAATCTCGATGTAATCCGCCCGGCTGATCCCGAGGAAACGGCGGGCGCGTTCATCGCCGCGATGGAAAAGAAATCCGGCCCGACGCTCATCGCGCTCACGCGGCAGGTCGTGCCGATTTACAACGAAATCCCGGTCGCGACGCGGCGCGAAGGCGTGCTGAAAGGCGCATACATCGCGGTGAAAGAGACGGCGAAACTCGAAGTCATTTTGCTCAGCGCTGGCAGCGAACTCGCCCACGCGATCGCGGCGGCGAAGGAACTCGGTGCCGGGGCGCGCGTGGTGAGCGTGCCGTGTTTCGAGCGCTTCGAAGCGCAGTCTGCTGAATATCGGGAGTCGGTGCTGCCGGACGCGATGCGCAAACGGGTGGCGATCGAGGCGGGCGTTTCCGATCCGTGGTTCCGACTCGTCGGGCTCGACGGAAAAGTCGTGGGGATCAATCGCTTCGGAATCAGTGCGCCGGGCAATCAGGTGATGGAAAAACTGGGCATCAACGCGCAATCGGTGATCGAAGCGGCACGCTCCCTCGCGTAACTGCGGCGCAAGTTTCGCGAGATTTACATTTTGATTGCGGGAGAACACTTGCGCCATTATTGATTGTCCCCTTTACCGATAGACATTACCGCTTTGGCTCTAAATCACGACGAAATTACTCGCGATGAAATTCGCGACTTGGCGCAGCAGTTTGAAACTGCGCCGCTCACCGACGTTTTGCGTTGGGCTTGGGATCGGTTTGGGGAGCGTGCGGCGATTGGGACGAGTTTCCAGGGAGCGGGGCTGGTCATGATCGAGCATGCCGTTCGCGCCCAGATACCTTTGCCAGTTTTCACGCTCGATACGCAGTTGCTTTTTCCCGAGACTTACGAACTCAAACGAAAGCTGGAAGACCGTTTCGGCATCCAGATCGAGTCGGTGATCCCTGAATACACGCCGGATCGGCAGGCTTCGGAGTTCGGCCCGGAGCTCTGGAAATCGCGCCCGGATTTCTGCTGCACGCTGCGAAAGGTAGAGCCGTTGAAAAAGAAATTTGAGCGCCTCGCCGTGTGGATGACCGGTCTGCGGCGTCAGCAAAGTGAGACCCGCGATAAGACGAAAATTCTGGAGATGTACCATTTCGACGTGCTGCGCGATCAGTACATTTTGAAGATGAATCCGATGGCGAATTGGTCGCGCGAAGCCGTCTGGGAGCACATCAAAACGCATCACATTCCCTACAACGCTCTCCACGATCGCGGCTATAGATCGATCGGCTGCTGGCCGTGCACGCGCCCGACCGACGCCGGCGAAAACGAACGTGCGGGCCGCTGGACGGGCTTCGACAAAAGCGAGTGCGGCATTCACACCTTCCTAGGGGACTCGATCTAACCGTGGTTTTCTTTAGTAAAAAGTCGGCAGTTCGGAGCGCGCTCCTTTGCTCGAGCCACTGACTACTCACCACTTCTTACTTCTCACTCTCTTCCCAATGGACCATTCCCAACATCCCGCCTACCAAAAACTCTACCCCGCTCCGGCAGCCGACGAGCCCGCCGCGTTTTTCCCGGAGAAAATCTCGCGCGCCGACTCCGCGCATCTCGACGTGCTGGAGGCGCAGAGCATTTTCATCATCCGCGAGGCGTATCATCACTTCAAAAATATCTGCATGCCGTGGAGCATGGGGAAAGACTCGAACGTCCTGATCTGGCTCTCGAAACGGGCGTTCGGCGGGCACATCCCGTATCCACTCCTGCACATCGACACGACTTACGAATTCCCCGAGATGATCGAGTATCGCGACTGGGCGGTTCAGCATTACGGGCTGAACTTGATCGTGAAAATCAACGAAGACGCGCGGGCCGGGCGAGGGGAGTATGCCAAGACGGGGCCGATCGGCTACGAGACGGCGGACCCGGTGACGGTCACGCACGAGCTGAAAACCGCGGCGCTACAGCAGGTGATGGCCGAGCACAAATGGGATGCGCTGATTACGGGCATTCGCCGCGATGAAGATCCGACGCGGGCGAAGGAGCGCTATTTTTCCCCGCGCACGAAGGATTTCGAGTGGGATTACAAAGACCAGCCGCCGGAATTTTGGAATCAATTCACGACGAGCTGCGCGCCCGGCGAACACGTCCGCGTGCAGGCGCTCCTCGACTGGACCGAGCGCGACGTGTGGCTTTACATCCAGCGCGAAGGCATCCCGATTCCGAAGATGTATTTCGCCCGCAACGGCGCGGATGGAAAACGCTACCGCTTCCGCAGCCTAGGCTGCTGGCCGATCTCCGGCCCGGTGGAAAGCGACGCCGACACGATCGACGGCATCATCGACGAACTCGCCACAACCAAAACCAGCGAACGCGCCGGCCGCGCCCAGGATCACCACGAGCGCAACGCGATGCAGAAGCTGCGCGCCAAGGGGTTCATGTAGCCCTCACAGATCGTGTTCTTCGATTTCCGCAATTTTCATCAGGCTACGCAGCAGACATGTCTTCAAAGATTGGTTCCCGTGAATCGGGAGCGAAATGCGTTCTTTTCGGCCAGCGTAGGCGAAAATGTGATGGCTGCCGTTGATGCGCGCGAGATTCCAGCCTTTCCGCTGGAGCAGGCGCGCGAAGTCCCTCCCCGAGATCGCCTTCACACTGCCAGTTCCAACACGGTCGCTTTTTCGTCAGCCTCCGGGATTTCGACATCCACTGACAAACATCCCTCAATCGCCTCCCTCAGATTTGTTTCCAACTCCGCCATCGTCTCACCTTGTGTCATGCAGCCCGGAATGGCCGGTACTTCCGCCCAGAAGCCTCCTTCTTCGGCTTCGTGAACAACAGCTTTGAAAGTCATGCCCGCTAACTACCAGCAGTCCCCATCCTCAGCAACTCCCGAAACCGCCCGGCTGCGCGTCGTCTTCGTCGGCCATGTCGATCACGGCAAATCCACGCTCATCGGGCGCATTTTCTACGACACGAAATCGCTACCCGATGGCAAGGTGGAGCAGATCCAGGCCGCGTGTAAGGAAGAGGGGATGGAGTTTGAGTATGCGTTTTTGCTCGATGCGCTCCTTGAAGAGCAGGAGCAAAATATCACGATCGATACGACGCAGATTCAGTTCAAAACGGCCAAGCGGCCTTACGTGATCATTGATGCGCCGGGGCATAAGGAGTTTTTGAAGAACATGATCTCCGGTGCGGCGAGTGCGGATGCGGCGGTGTTGCTGATCGCGGCAAATGAAGGAGTGCGTGAGCAGTCGCGGCGGCATGGGTATTTGCTTTCGCTGCTGGGGATCAAGCAGGTCGTCGTCGCGGTGAACAAGATGGACTTAGTCGAGTATTCGCAGTCGATTTTCGACAGCGTCGTCACGGAATACCAAGCGTTCCTTGCCCAGATCGGCGTGAAGGCGCACGCGTTCATCCCGATCAGCGCGCGCAATGGGTTCAACGTGGCTTCCCGAGATACATCTTCGATGCCGTGGTATACCGGCCCGAGCGTCACCGATTTGCTGGATACCTTCGAGCCGCCGAAACCGGTGAACGATTTGCCGCTCCGGTTTCCCGTGCAGGACGTGTATCGCTTCGATGACCGCCGCATCATCGCCGGCCGCATCGACACCGGCACACTGCGGGTTGGCGACAAGCTCGTCTTTTCGCCGAATAATAAGACGAGCACCGTGGCCAGTTTCGAGAACTGGCAGGGCGAAAAGAAGACCGAGGCGCACGCGGGCGAGAGCGTGGGCATCACGCTCACCGAGCAGATTTTCGTGGAGCGCGGTCACGTCGCTTCGCACGAGCAGGATGCGCCGATCGAGTCGAATCGCTTCAAGGCGCGGCTCTTCTGGATGGGCAAACGCAACCTCACCATCGGGGAGCGCACGAAGCTGAAACTCGCGACGCAGGAACTCGACGCGGAGATCGTCTCGATCGAAAAAATCATCGACGCCTCCACGCTCGAAAACGTCGCCGAAGGTCGCGACTACATCGCGCGAAACGACGTGGCGGAAATCACCATTCGGACGCGCGGCGCTCTCGTGATGGACAACGCGGATCGCAATCCGCTGCTCGGTCGTTTCGTGCTCGTCGATCAGCGCACGGTCGCTGGTGGCGGCATTATTTTCGGCGGCGTTTACACCGACCGCGCGAAGATTAAGTCGGAGAATATTTTCTGGAGCGAAGGCGAAGTCACCGCTGCAAAACGGGCGTTGCGCAATGGCCACAAAGGCGCGGTCGTCTGGCTCACGGGCCTTTCCGGCTCTGGAAAAAGCACGATCTCCAACGCACTCGAACGAGAACTCTTCAAGCTCGGCCTGCACGTTTACGTGCTCGATGGCGACAACGTCCGCCACGGCCTCAACCGCAATCTCGGCTTCTCGCCGGAGGATCGCGTGGAAAATATCCGTCGCGTCGCGGAGGTCGCAAAGCTGATGGCGGACGCCGGACTGATTGTCGTAACGGCATTCATTTCACCCTACCTCGCCGACCGTCGGCGCGCCCGAGAAATCACGCTCGAAGGCGGCTGCGATTTCATCGAAGTCTTCATCAATGCGCCGGTGGAAATCTGCGAGCAGCGCGATCCCAAGGGGCTCTACAAAAAGGCGCGTGCGGGTGAGATCAAGGAGTTCACGGGCGTCTCCGCGCCGTACGAAGCGCCTGAGAACGCCGAGATCACGGTCCAAACCGACCGCCAGACTCTCGACGAATCCACCGCCGCGATCATCGAGAAACTGCGTCCGCGGTTGCGCGCCGACGCCGACGTGGAAATTTAGTGCGCGACCCGGACAACATTGCGACGCGCAATAGTGACCCCATGAAAACGCTCTCGCAAATTGCACCGACCGGAACCTTTCTCGATTCCGCCCAAGTCCGCGACCTCATCGCCCAGGCTTGTCCCGCCAAGGATTACCAGGATCGCCGCGTCCTGCTCATCGTGCCCGATGCGACGCGGACCTGTCCGCTCGGGATGCTCTTTGCCGGCCTGCACGCGCAGATCGGCGCGGCTACGAAAAACTTCGACGTGATGATCGCACTCGGCACGCATCAGCCGATGAGCGAGGAAGCCATTTGTGAGCGGCTGGAGCTTTCGCTGGAAGATCGGCGCTCGAAATACGGCGCGGTGCGCTTCTTCAATCACGAGTGGGACAACCCCGCTGCCCTGCGTCACGTCGGCGATCTCTCGCTCGAAGACACACGCGCGCTCACCGACGGATTGCTCGAAATGGAAGTGCCTGTGAAGGTCAACGCGAAGCTTTTCGACTACGATCAACTCATCATTTGCGGCCCGGTTTTCCCGCACGAGGTCGTCGGTTTTTCCGGGGGAAACAAATATCTTTTCCCAGGCGTTAGCGGTGCGGAAGTGCTGAACTTTTTCCACTGGCTCGGCGCGGTCGTCACCAATCCGATGATCATCGGAAACAAGTGGACGCCGGTGCGGCGCGTGGTCGATCGCGTCGGCAGCATGGTATCAGTTTCCAAGCTCTGTCTGTGCATGGTCGTCGATCACGCGCAGCTCGCCGGACTTTTCATCGGCAGCCCGGAAGGCGCGTGGGATGAAGCGTCCGAGCTCTCGAAGAAGCTGCACATCGAATACAAAGACCGCCCTTTTCACACCGTGCTGAGCTGCGCGCCGAAGATGTATGACGAGCTGTGGGTCGGTGGAAAGTGCATGTATAAGCTCGAGCCGGTGGTCGCCGATGGCGGCGAACTGATCATTTACGCGCCGCACATTCACGAAATCTCGCTCACGCACGGCGAGCAAATCCGAAAGATCGGTTACCACTGCCGCGACTACTTTTTAAAGCAGTGGGACAAATTCAAAGACGTGCCGTGGGGCACGCTCGCGCACAGCACGCATGTGCGTGGCATCGGGAAATATGAGGACGGTGTGGAAAAGTGCCGCGTGAAGGTGACGCTCGCGACCGGCATCCCGCGCGAAATTTGTGAGGAGATCAATCTCGGCTATCGCGACCCGGACACGATCAATCCCGCCGACTATGCCGGCCGCGAGGACGAAGGAATTTTCTGCGTCCCAAAAGCGGGCGAGATGCTTTATCACTTGAAGCAGCGGCCCGATTGGGCGCGGGAAATGTAGCAGAGGTCGCCCGCGAGAAACCTAGCCGAGGATCGCGCCGAGCTTTTTCGCGATGTCGAGGAAGGCGCAGGAGACTGCATTTTTCGGGTCGCCGATGGTGATCGGGAGGCCGCGGTCGCCGGCTTCGCGGGTGGCGATGTCGATGGGGATTTGGCCTAGCAACGGCACCTTGAGGCGGGCGGCTTCGCGTTCGCCGCCGCCGTTTCCGAAGATGTCGTATCGCTGGCCGTCGCTGGGGCAGAGGAAGTAGCTCATGTTTTCGATGAGGCCGAGGACGGGGACGTTCACTTTTTGAAACATGGACGCGGCTTTGCGGGCGTCGATGAGGGCGACTTCCTGCGGGGTGGTCACGATGACGGCTCCGGCAAGCGCGACGGTTTGCACAATGGTGAGCTGGATGTCGCCGGTGCCGGGCGGGAGATCGAGCACGAGGTAATCGAGGTCGCCCCACTCGACCTGCCGGAGGAATTGCTGCGTGTATTTCGTGACCATCGGGCCGCGGAGGATGGCGGGCGCGGCGTCATCAAGGAGGAAGCCCATGGACATCAGTTTCAGGTCGCAGCGTTCGATCGGGATGATGCGCTGGTCGTCGGTGGCCATCGGGCGTTCGTTCGCGCCAAACATGATGCCGACCGATGGGCCGTAGAGATCGCAGTCGCACAGGCCGACGGCTGCGCCGTTCTTTTGCAACGCGACGGCGAGATTCGCGGCGACGGTGGATTTGCCGACGCCGCCTTTGCCGCTGGCGATGGCGATGACGTGCTTCACGCCGGGGATCGCGGTCGTGGCCATCGGCGAGCCTCCGCCGGCTGTCGGCGTTTGAGCGGGCGCGTGGATGTCGATGCGGACGGTTACTTTTCCCACGCCGGAAAGCTGCGCGATGGCGGCTTCGGAGCCTTCCTTGATGGCCTGCGGCACGCGCGGGTCATTGGTCGTGAGCGCCATCTGCACGGTCACGTCCGCGCCGTCGATTCGCACGTCTTTCACGAGACCGAAGGAAAGGATGTCACGGCTGAAGCCGGGATATTTGACGGTGGCGAGTTGGGTGCGGACGAGGTCTGGCGTGATCATGAGCGGGCGATGCTATCGCCACGCGGCGCGCAAACGGCAACTGCGAAAACTCAGTTGAATTTCAGAATCTTCAGCGCCTGCAGCAGGTTCGCGCTGATCAATTCGTAATCGACGTCGAACTTCACAAAAAGGATGTCGTACTGCCGAAGGTCGAACGCCGCGAGCGCGACGACTCCCACGATCAGCGCGACGCTTTCGCGCCTGCCGAAACGCGCGGCGATGAGCCCGAGTTGGGAGAACGCGAGGAAGCGCAGCGGCATGTCCCACATGTTCGTGTAGCGGAGATTCATGCCGTATTTCACGTTGCACATCATGAGGTAGCTGACGCCGATGAATGCGGTGACGTAGAGTTGGAGCTTCTTTTCTTTTGTAAGGTGAAAGATCGCGCCGATGGCGAGGATGAGCGTGAGCGGCGATGCGCAGAGGAGATCGACCAGATAGCGAAACCACGGGCCGTCACCGGTGCGGATCGCGTAAGGCATCGCCTGCGCTTTCGCTTTCAGCAGGAGATAAATCGCGAGGCACTCCTGCGGGCCGCCCGCGAGGACGGTGAGAATGGTGCCGCCGAGCAGCGCGCCGACGAGGTGCGTGAGCACGAGCTGGCGAGTGACGGCGCCCCATTTTTGCCACCAGGCGATAAGGATCAGCGCGGTGAGTGCGACGTAAACGAACGCGGCATTTTCTTTCGTCAAAACCATCAGCGCGATCGAAGCCGCGTAGGCGAACTGCCAGCGTCCTTGATTGGACCGGCGGAGATTTTCGGACAAAAGCCAGACGCACATCAGCGCCCAAAACGCGAACACGCCATCGATGAGTCCGTGCTGCGCCATGTGCAATTGGGTGGGCGCGCAGGCCATGAGCGCGAGTACGCCGAGCATCGCGCGATCCCCGCCAAGACGCCGCGCGAAGACGGCGCTGAGAATGAGCGTGAGGATGGTGAAGCTGCACGAAACGGCACGCAGCGAGATGAGCGCGGGGTCTCTGGTCGCGACTCCCGGCGCGTGCAAGTCGGGCTCGGCGGGCGCGTCTGCGAAGAAGGCATTTCGCCACGTCGTCGCAGCGGCGATGTAAAGGAAGCGCGTCGGCGGCAGGATCGCGCCGCTCATCTTCGATTGCTTTTCGAGAAACGCGGCGCTGAGTTCCGGCATGTCGCTAAAACCGCGTTCGTGCAGCGTCTCGACGTAGCCGCGATAAAGCGCTTCGTCGAAGCCGATGCCTTTGAAACCGAGCCACGGATGGATGCGCAGAAAGCATCCGACTGCGAAGATGCAGAGGGCGGCGATCCAAATGTGGGAGCGGGTTCGCGGCTGTTCTGCGGAAGCGATGAACGGTTCCGAAACGGAGGCGACGCCGGTGTTGTCTTCGAGCAGTTTCATGTGGCGACGGCGGGTTGGAATTCGAGGACGCCATCAATCACGCGCGCTTGCTCGCTGTCGCTGAGGTCATTGAAAAACGGGAGCCGCAGCAGACGATCGCTCACATTTTCCGTCACCGGGCACTGCCCTTCGCATCCGCCAAATTCACGACCGGCAGGAGAAAGGTGAAGCGATTGATAATGGAAGACGCTGAGGATTCCGCGCTCGCGCAAGTGCGCGATGAGCGCCTGCCGCTCGGCGAGCGACGGCATGACGAGGTAGTACATGTGATAGGTCTGCTCGCATTCGTCCGGGACGAACGGCGTCTGCACGCCGGTCTCGCGCGCCCAGTCCGCGAGCGCGTCGTGATACGTCTCCCACACGCGCCGACGCGCCGTCATGATCTGCGTGCGCGCTTCGAGCTGCGCAAAGAGAAACGCCGCGAGCAGATCGGACATGACGTAGCTCGAGCCAAGGCCGACCCACGTGTATTTGTCCACTTGCCCACGGAAAAACCGGCTCCGGTTCGTTCCTTTTTCGCGGATGATTTCCGCCGCCTCGTTGAACTGCGCGTCGTTGATCATCAGCGCGCCGCCTTCACCGCAGGAGATGTTTTTCGTCTCGTGAAAACTCTGCGTCGCGAGACAGCCGAAGGTGCCGAGAAAACGTCCGCGATATTTTCCGAAGAGCCCGTGCGCGTTGTCCTCGATCAGCGGGATGCCCGCTTTTTTCGCCAGCGGAACGAGCGCATCCATGTCGCATCCGACGCCCGCGTAATGCACGACGACGATTGCTTTCGTGCGCGGGGTGATGAGCGCGGCGACGCTGTCTGGATCAATGTTTAGCGTGTCCGGCTGCACATCGGCAAAGCGGAGATTTGCGCCGCGAAGGGCGAAGGCATTCGCGGTCGTCACGAACGTGTACGACGGGACGATCACTTCGTCACCGGGCTGGAGTTCGAGCAAGAGCGCGCACATTTCCAGGGCGTGCGTGCAGGAAGTGGCGAGCAGTGCTTTTTGCACGCCGACCACGGATTCGAGCAGCGACTGGCATTGCCGCGTGTAGGGACCGTCGCCCGCGGAGTGGCCCTGCAAAATCGCCTGCGCGATGTATTGCAGTTCACGCCCGAACAGCGCCGGGCGATTGAAGGGGATTGCGGGTGCGTTCATGCGTCGAGCCACTTGTGAAACCAGCATTCGACGGAGCGCGTGCGAAAACCGGCGTTTTGGTAAAAGCGATGGGCCGCGACATTTCGGCCCTGCGTGACGACGCAAATTTCGTCGAGCCCCTGCGCGGAAAACCAGCGGAGTCCTTGCGCGAGCAGCGCGCGTCCCACCCCGCGTCCTTGCCATTCGTTCGTGACGCCGACGAGTCCGATTTCGCCCGCGCTGGTGCAGGAAAGGTAACCGACCGGCTTACTTGCGCTCTCCGCGACGACGACGTGATCGTTCGCGCATGCCTGGCGAATCCAGCAGGCATAAAGCTCCGCGGCTCGCGTGCGGTCGAAGTGCGCATCGAAAAAGAAGCGGCTGTCGGTGTGTGCGCCGCGGGCGATTTGTTCGAGTGCCGGAATGTCGGCCTCGCGATGCGGACGAATTTTCACGGAATCGACGAGCACGGATTCCAAAGGGGCGGCGGATTTCCGCTCGTAGGTCACGCGTGAATCCATCCACGCGAAACCGTTTCGCTGCGCTGCTGCGAGCGTTTCCGCGTCATCGCTCGCGGCGAGAAAGTAGAGGCATTTGATACGCTCCGACCGACACCACGCGACGATGTTTGGCATCTCACCATCGCGAAGATGCGGTCCGGTGAGCCGCGCGATGCGGCGGCCAAAAAATTCGCTGTCCCACGGGAGGACGCGGCAGCGGCTATCCATGAAGAGTGAGCGTCGAGCGGGTGTCTTCGCGCACGGCGTAGGATGGTTTGTCCATCATGCGAAAGTGAACACGCGCGAGATATTCGCCGATGATGCCGAGCGCGAAAAGTTGCGCGCCGGAGAAGACGGCGATGATGGACGCGAGAAACGCGAAGCCGGGAACGCTCCGGCCAAAAATGAAATAGAGGGCGACGACGTAGGCGAACACTCCGAGGCCAAGGAGCGTGAACGCGAAGCCGATCAAACTCGCGATCTGGAGCGGCATCGTGCTGAAACCGGTCATCAAGTTGAGCGCATGCACGATCAGTTTTCGCAGCGTGTAATTTGAAGCGCCCGCGTGACGCGCCTCGTGCCGGACGACGATCGCGGTGAAGCGCGTTGTGGCCCAGGTGAGCAGCACGTCGATGGAAACAAACGAGCCGCGGTATTCCTGAAAGGCGTCGCGCAGGTCGGTGCGAAACGCGCGGAAGGCGCTGATGTTTCGCGCCGTATCCGCACCCATCGCGCTTTGTAAAGTGAGCTTGGTTACTTGCGATGCGAGGTCGCGGAGAAAGCCGTGCCGCTGGTGTTCGGGCACGCCGTAAACGACGTCGTAGCCTTCGGTGATTTGCGCGAGCAGTTGCGGGATTTCCTCTGGCGGATTCTGCAAATCGTCGTCGATCGTGATGATGAGTTGATGGCGCGCCGAGCGGATGCCGGCGAGCAGCGCGTTGTGCTGGCCGTAGTTCCGCATCAGGTTCAAGGCGCGCACGTAGCTGTGTGTCTGCGCGAGTTCCGAGGCGACGAGCCAGCTCTGATCGCGGCTGCCGTCGTTGACGAGGATGACTTCAAACACGCTCGCGACTTTGCGCAGCACTGGCTCCAGTCGTTCGATGAGCGCGGCGAGCGTGAGTTCGCTGTTGTAAACGGGGACGACGACCGAGATTGAAGGCGCGGGCTGGCGCGAGCGTTCGCTCGTCGAAGTGATTGGCGGTGGGATCGGGTGGGCGGTCATGGGCTCAGCGTTTTTCGGCGACTAGGAGGCAACTGCTTCCAAAAGGAATCGGGCGCGCAGCAGCGATGCGACGGCGCTCGGCGGCCCAGATGCGATCGGTCAGCCAGGTGGCGCGCTGCCGATGCAGGCCGCTGTAGGTTTTACGAGGCAGCGGGCGTTTTCCAAAAAGACTCGGCACGCAGCGCAGCGCGAAAAGCGGAAGCGGAAGGGGTGAAAAAAAGTAACTGCGAAAGAGTGGTGTGAAACTCGCGGCTTCCACTTCGCGGCTGAGCGTGGCGAGGGTGTAACGCCGAAAGTGTCCGGCAGCGACATCGTCGTCCGACCACAGCCACGGCAGCGCGGGCACGGTGATATAAAGTCGGCCTTTTGGCGCGAGGCAGCGCTGGATTTCGCCGAGGAAAGTTGCGGAGTTTTCGACGTGCTCCAGCACATCAAAAATGCCCGCGGCAGGCAGCGAGTCCGTCGCGAATTTCGCGCTCGCGAGCGTGGCGCAAATCACCGTCGGGATTCCGCGTTGCGCGGCGTTGCGCGCGCCGGTTTCGCCGGGCTCCACGACGACGGTGTCGAAGCCTGCGTCGATCAGTGCTCGTGCGACGAAACCATTGCCGCCGCCAATGTCGTAGATCGCACCGGACGGTGGAAAACGGCGGACGATCGAGGTCAGACAATTCGAGCGATGCTGGAACCAAAACGATTTTTCCTCCAGCTCGAAACAGACCTCGTTTCCCTCCGCGAGATACGAAACGGGCTCGCGTCCATCGGCAAACCAAACTCCGTTTTGCGCACGGTCGAGATGCGCGGCCACCAGGCGGGGATCGTGCATTTCGGAGGCGGTGGAAGCGGCGGCGCTCATTTGTAGCAATGCATCAAAAAATGCGTGTATGGGATGCGCAGCAGATCGGTGCGGACCTGCCTTTTTACTCTCGGGAAAAATGGCGCGGTCAGCGAAAGATAACCTTCCGGCGTGCGGACGGCGCGACCGCGATCCCGCGAGATGATGTAGCGCGCGACGGGCGATTGCTTCGGCACATAGACGCCGTCGAACGTGATGAAAACGCCGCCCGGCTTGAGATGCGCGTGCGCGCTTTCGCACAGGCTCTTTGCTTCGCGGTCGTTGAGATGATGGAGCAGTCCGAGCGCGAGCACGATGTCGAAGCCGGCGCTTTCAATGTGCGGCACGGACTCGCTCGTGATGTCCGCGCAGAAAAACGTGGCGCGGTCGCCGTGTTGTTTCTGTGCGTCGGCGATGTAGTTCGGATTCAAATCGTAACCCGTGTAGTGGATGTCGCGCGGCAGGTAATCCAGGATCCAGCCGGTGCCGCAGCCGATGTCGAGGATGCGCGAGCCCGCTTCGACGGGGACGAATTCTTTCACGAAAGCGCGCTGCGCGGCGACGGGCTGCACGAATTGTTTGAAGGCCGCATACGCCCAAGCCAGTTCCAGGATTTTGCGAACGCCGGCGCGATGATGCGCACGCGGGGCTGCGGAATCAGTTTCAGCGCCGGTCATCGTGGGTGTGCTTGCTGCGATCATCGGAGTTAGACATAGCGGGTGCTGTGCCAGCGGCAGAACTGATTTCTTTCACTCGTTGTCGAAAGTGATGGCGACACACCGCCGCGAAGAATACCGCCGTCACGGGGGCCTTGGCACGAAAGATTCTTTTCACGGCGTGTTCCCAAACGCCTATGACACTGACTCCAATGGTTCCAATTTCTTCCACAGACGAAACGCGGACGGGTCGCGTCGAGTCGTCTGCTTCACCCGGCAAAAACCGCCATGTGCTCTGGATCACGCTGCTCGTGGTCGCGATTTCTTTCGGCTCGTTTTTCATGGATGGAAGCACCGGCATCAACTTTGCGGACGAGGGTTATCTTTGGTACGGCATGACGGCGATGAAGGCGGGGCAGGTGCCGATCCGCGATTTTCACGCGTACGATCCGGGCCGTTATTTTTGGGTGACCGGCTGGAGCTACGTGCTCGGCGACAGTCTCGTGGCGATGCGCGCGGCGTGCGTTTTTTTCCAGTGCATCGGTATGGTGTGCGCGCTCCTCGCCGTGCGGCGCGTCTCTCGCGAATGGTGGTTCTTGGGCCTCGTGGCGCTGATCCTCGTGCAGTGGATGTCGCCGCAATATAAACTCTTCGAGCAGTCGATTGGACTGATTGGAATTTACGTCGCGGTCCGGCTGATCGAACGACCGACGATTCGGCAGTATTTTATCTCGGGGATTTGCATCGGACTCATGGCGTTTTTTGGAAGAAACCACGGCCTTTACCAGGTCGGCGCATTCGGCATGATCTCACTGTTTTTAGCCCGTGGAGAATGGGCTCTCCTGCCGCGCCGCGTGCTGGCTTGCGCCGGGGGAATCGTCATCGGTTACCTGCCGCAGTTGCTCATGCTCGTCTTCGTAAAAGGCTATCTCGCCGGCTACATCTTCCTGTTGCAGACTGATCTCGCAGGGCGCTCCGGTCTTCCTTCACCCGTGCCGTGGCCGTGGCGCTTGCCTGCGGAGATGCCAGGATTCTTATGGTGCGGCATGCTCGCCGAGGGCCTGTTCTACATGGCTCTGCCGGCGTTTGTGCTGATCGCGCTATTTCGGACGTGGCAGCTCGGGCGCGAAGGAATGGCGCGCCATCCGCTCGTGCCTGCGGCGGCGTGCGTCACTCTCTTTTACCAGCAGCATTCCTT
Organism: Chthoniobacterales bacterium; assembly: GCA_038228115.1. Classification (GTDB taxonomy): domain Bacteria; phylum Verrucomicrobiota; class Verrucomicrobiia; order Chthoniobacterales; family Chthoniobacteraceae; genus JANLQB01. The sequence goes on along the minus strand of JBBRPM010000018.1, from coordinate 40,566 downwards.
CGCCCGACCCGAGTGGGTGCATCTCGCTCACAGCGTTCCGGGTTTGGTCGTCGGTGTCATCGCGCTCTGCCATGCCGGCTGGGTGAAAGCGCCGCGATGGCTGCCGCTGGCGGGCGCGCTGACGTTGCTTGGTTTCACGATCCCGGCGCGGGCGATTTATTCGGGCCTCGTAAGCGAGATGGTCGCTCCGGCGGGCACTTTCGTGGAAGCCGAAGTCGGCGGGCAAACGATGCACATTCCCACCTCCTCGGCCACCGTCCTGAAGTTGGCGCATCGTGTCGCCGATCAACTGGCGAAGCCCGATGAGCCGGTGGTTTTCCTGCCGCACTCGCCGGGTCTTTTTCCCGCCACGCATCGGCTTTCGCCGCTTCATCAAATCTATTTCATCGTGCCGATGCCTGCGGCGGAAGAAGAGGCGACCATCGCGCGGTTCAAGGAGAGCCACGTGAAGTGGGTCATCCTCAGAGACTACGCGCTCGATGGTCGGGACGACTTGCGTTTTTACCGGACGAATCCGCTCGTCTTCGCCTACCTCCGGGAAAATTTCTCGCCGGTGAATCTTCCCGAGACTCCACCGAGTACGTTCGTTTTACGCCACAAAGACTGAGGCTCAGGGCGCGGGCGCTGCCTCGATTTTCTTTTGGCAGTCGAGCAATTCGGCCTGGCCCGGTCGCAGCTCCAAGGCCCGCGAGATCGCTGCACGCGCGGCGGCGAGATCGCCCTGCTCGTATTTCATCTCCGCGAGAAAGAGGAGAGCGCGCGCGGAGTCGGGATCGAGTTCGATCGCGGTGTGGAGAAACCTTTCCGCGGCCTCCCAATGCCGGTCGCGCGCTTCCAAGTGCCCCAGATTCGTCCACGCGCCCGCATGCCGCGGGTCCAGTTCGATGGCCCGCCGGTAGGAGTAGCGCGCCAGCTCCAACTCACCTTTGGCGAAACGCAAATTGCCGATCCCGAAATTCACTTCCGCATTGTTTGGGGCCAGACGCAGCGCTCGTTCCAGCTTGGTCGTCGCCAGTTCGAGATTGCCTGCGCGCAGGACTTTGAGGCCGGTATTGAAAGGGTCCAGCGCCCACAATCCCGGATCGCGCTGCGGCCACGAGACAAACCATGTCGATCCGCCCAACGCGGCGAACATCGCCCCCGCAGCCAGCCAGCGCGCCGCCAAAAAAATGCGCCAGATTTCCACCACCATGAAAGCCGCGAAGACCATCAGCCCCGGCACCGCGCACAGCCGGTAGCGCTCGGTGATGAATACCGGCACCAGCGCGCACATGTGCAACAGCACCGCCGCCGCCACCCAGCGTGCGCGGGGAAAACGCCACGCCGCGGTGAACATCCCCGGAAGCCCGAACGCCGCGACGATTCCAAAACTCAGTCCGGGTGTCAGCACGCCTTCGTCCCGAAGAAGCGTGATTTCGCTGAGGTCGTCGTATTGAAAGGCGTTCCAGAAATTGCGTAATTTCACGCCGATCAACGCGACCCAGGCGCTCCGATTTTCCCGCACCCACGCATCCGCTTTTGCCGACCAATACTTTGAAACCTCCGAACGTTTGAGTTTGTGTCCGGCAGCTTCCTCGGCGCGCGTGATCGAGTCTCGCAGCAAGCCTTCCTGCCCTGCGCTCAACCCGGAGGGAATCTTCGGATAACCCGTCGCGTCGGGGTTATTGCCCATCCAGAAGTTGAGCCCGCCATGCGCGGATAGGAGGACGGGATCTTTTGCGATGAAGTAGTTATGCAGCCAGGCTGGAGAAGTCCCCGCGAATACGCCGGTAAAAAGCAGCGCCATCGCCACTGCGATCTCGGTCAGACGCCGTGCGACAGTATCCGAGCGACTGGCATGCAGCACGATGGCCACGATGAAAAGCGGGACGAGAAAAAGAATCGTCGCTACCATGGTCGCGACCAGGCCCAGAAACATCCCAAATAGGAGCCAGGTGGCCCTTCCTCGCGAATGGCCACCTTTGACCAGCCACCAGACGCACCACCAAAACGCCAGGACCAGCCATGAGGTCGGCATTAGGATGCTGGAAAAAGTCTGTGCGGGGAGATAGAAAATCCAGCCCAGCGACGCTAGGATGCCGACAGCGACGGGAAAGGAGTCCGGCTCGCTGATTTGCGAGAGTGAAAGCGCGCTTTTCGCTATTTTGAAAATTATCACGCTGGTGATCGCCTCAAAAACGACCTGAATTGCCGCGACGAACAAGGGACTGACCCCCACGAGCGAAAATATTGCGCCGACGCAAAACGCATATCCGGGCAGGCCGTAAAATGCCTGACCATCGGTAAGCTGCCCGTGCGAAATCCGTGTCGCCCAATCGGCGTAAAACTTCATGTCATCCGTCGGCGGCCAAAAGTGCGGACCGGCTGCGAAACGGCTTAGAACCAAGATCCGCACGGCAAGAGCAATGCAAAACAGCCAGCATTCCGGCCAGCGCCACTGATTTACTTTTACGGAAGGAGACAACGCAGGCTTAGACATGGGAAATCGAAAATGGCATCGTCCTGCACCTTTCCAGGGTGCCTGGAAGGCTGTGGTTTTTCTTACCATTCTTGTTCATGCATGGCATCGCGGCTGCTTTAAGGGTCAGCGTGCTTCGGTTCAAGCCTGGGGCGCAATAACAGAAACCTAACAAACGAAATCATAAATTAGAATATGCTTCAGAAACTGAACAAGAACCGTGGGGGCTTTACCCTCGTAGAAATCATGATCGTAGTCGCAATCATCGCATTGCTCGCCGCGATCGCCGTGCCAAACTTCCTGCGTGCTCGCAAGCGCTCTCAGGCCACCCGTATCCTGGAAGACCTTCGCATGGTCGATTCTGCGATCGACCAATACGCAATCGAAACCAACAAGACCACCGGAGCTGCGGTCAACTGGACCGACATCTCGGCCTATCTCAAAACCGGCTCGACGCTGCAAGTGTCCGGCGGACTGGATATGCTCGGAAATCAGATCAATGCTGGATCATTCAGCGTGGACCAAATTCCAAAAGTCGCCGCCACGACTTTCACCAAGCTCTCGGACGTGGCTCCTGCTGAGTTCTGGTCGCCCTTCAAATAGTCGATCAGCTAAAAGTTTAACCTAAACGGTACCATCCAGTCGCTCGCAAGGGCGGCTGGATGTTCCTTTTTGCGGAGAGCCGGAATTGTGGCCCGCAATCTGCGTGAACTAACTAACTCCATGGATACTCCAGATACCGCAAACGGCCCGAAAAGCAGAGCGTCTTTGTCTTCCATCGCGCGCGCGGTTTCAGGAAACCAGCTTGCGATACTCGGATTGTTTCTAGCCGCAGCATTGCTGATCTACTCTCCAGCGCTTAACGGCGGACTGATCTGGGATGATGATTATCTGGTCGGACAGAATCCCTTCTTCAAAAGCCCGGTCTTTATCTTTGAAGTCTTCCGCCACTACTTATTCTTCGACTCGTTTTCCACCTACTATCGTCCCGTCCAGAATCTTACCTACATGGTGGACTACTGGCTCTGGGCGGGTAGTCCGTTTGGTTATCACCTGACGAATATCCTTCTCCACTCCGTCAGCGGATTCCTGCTGTTCAAAGTCCTGCGACGCATCCTTCCGCCCATGCTTGAAGACACCGGCGGGCCGGGCCTTAGCGATGGAATCTCCTTTCTCGTTTCGATGATTTGGACGGTCCATCCCATTCACAACGCGGCCGTCGCATACATCTCCGGTCGGGCCGACAGCATCGCCAGCTTGTTTGCGTTGAGTGCATGGCTCGTCGCCCTGCGCGCGCAGGATTTGCGAGGTGGAAAACGAGCGGCACTATTCGTCGTCGCCGCGCTTTCACTTCTCGCCGCTCTCTGTGCAAAAGAGATCGCGCTCATGTGGATGGTTATCTTCCTCCTTCACCTGATCGCTTTTAGAACCGGAGAAACATGGCGAATCCGGCTGGCTCTTATCGGTGGTCTGCTCGTCGTGTTCGCCCTCTATTTCTGCCTGCATTCGCTCCCGGAGCATCGTGCGCCGATGGAAGACGGACCCGCTGCGCCGATTGCCGCCCGCTTTTTGCTGATGCTGCGCGCGCTCGGCGACTACTCGGGTCTCATCTTCTACCCATCGCGACTCTTGATGGATCGCACGCTTACGAGTCCTGCGATGTATGCTAATGAGGCATCCTGGTACGCCTCACTCCGCTATGAGTATTTATCGGTGATCGGTTGCGCGGTTTTAGCCGTCGGCGCGCTCCTGTGCCGCAATCTGGCTTCCGGTCGGAAACTCCGCATCTTTGGAGCACTTTGGTTTATCGCCGCGTTCCTCCCCATCTCGAATCTCTTTCCTCTGAACGCTCAAGTGGCCGAGCATTGGATCTATCTTGCGAGCATTGGTTACTTTGTCTTTCTCGCGGGTTGCGCGCTGTTACTCGCCCCGCGGTGGCGAAGGATTCTTGTCTGCGCTTCGATCGCGGCGGTCTGTGCATTGGGAATTCGCACGGCTCGTCGCGCGGCAGACTGGAGCGACGCGACGACTTTTTACACCCGGACGATTGAGGACGGAGGAGGCACCCCGCGGATTTTTGGAAACCTCGCCGGCACCTACGCAATGCGCGGAGATTATGCCCGGCAGGAGGTGATCCTGCGGCGCACCCTCGCGCTCTTCCCGACTTTCGTCACGGCGCGGATCAACCTCGGAATCTGTCTCGTGAACCAGGGTCGAAGCGAAGAAGCAGAATCGTTCCTCAATTTCGCCAAACCCGACGCGGATGAAGTCTCCCGGCGCTTTCCGCGAACATGGTCCGCGGCCCTGAATCTCGCAGGCGTTCGCGCAAAGGCAGGAAACACCGGCGAAGCGCTCGCCATTCTTTCCGACGCGAGGGAGCGCTCGCCAGACACTTGGGAGCTGGCGAAGTATGAGGCCGATCTGCTCGAACACGAACACGGCGCTTCCATCGCGATTCCCGGCATCGAGAAATACGCCGCTGCACATTGGTGGCATGAGGATGCATGGCTGATGCTCGGTCAACTGCGAGCCGCGGCGGGCGACGCGCAGGCAGCCGTCGATGCCATGCAATACGCGAGCCGGCTCGACATTCACGACGCGAAACCTTTCGCAAATATCGCCCGAATCGAAATCTCACGGAACCGCCCGGACGCGGCCTGCACTGCCCAGCGCGCGGCCATCGCACGCGACCCGAATCAGCCGAGTCGCTATCTCGTTTTCGCCGCCATCCTCGATCAACTCGGCCGGCGCGAAGAAGCTGCCGCCGCCTTGCAGCACGCCGCGGAATTGCGTGCGTCAGTCCTGCGACGCGATTCGCAGATTATTTCCGCGCCTCCGGTGTAACCGTCACTTCGACGCGTTTGCCATCGCGCTCGACGATTACTTTGACCGGCGTGCCAATTTTCACCGCGTCGAGCGCATAGGTGTAGTCGTAGATGTTCGCGATTTTCTGTGCGCCAAATTCCACGATGACATCGCCGCCTTGCAGCCCGCCTTTTTCCGCCGGACTGCCGCCACGCACGCCGCTAAGTTTCACGCCTTTTACCTCGGTCGTGTAATCGGGAATCGTCCCGAGATACGCGCGCAGATTGTCGCGCGAGCCACCGCCGGAATCGCTCCGCTCAACGCGCGCGAAGTCAGGACGCTCCGGCGCGCTTTCGAGATCGAGAATGATGTTCTTGGCAAACGTCGTGATCCGCGCGAGACCGTCGTAGTCGATCTTGTCCGCGGTGTCGGTGGGCCGGTGATAGTCCTCGTGCGCGCCGGTGAAAAAATTCAGCACGGGGATGCGCTTCGGATAGAGCGAGGTCGTGTCGGTGGGAAGATACGGATCGTCCTGCAGCACGAGATTGAAACCCGCAGCGACGTTGCGTTTCTCCAGCAGCTTTCGCCAAATTTTCGACGAACCGACGCCCTGCACGGTAAGTTTGTTTTCCCGCAGCCGCCCGACCATGTCGGCGTTGATGTAGGCATCGACTTTCGTGAGATCGAGCGGCGGATGTTCCGCGAAAGCCGCGCTGCCGATGAGCCCGATTTCCTCGCCGCTCCATTGCGCGAAGACGATGTTTCGTTTGAATTTTTCGGGATGCTCCTTTTGCTCCGCGACCAGGTCCGCCGCGAGTTCCATCACGAAAGCCGTGCCGCTCGCGTTGTCATCCGCTCCGTGATGAATCTGATTTTCCTCGCCCGCGTGCGCCATTGAGGAGTTCGAGTTCCCGTGCCCGAGATGATCGTAGTGCGCGCCGATGAGCAGCGTTTCCGTCGCGCCTTCGACCGGCAGCATCGCGACCACATTGCGATCCTGCTTCTTAATGTGCTCCACACCGACGCTCAGTTTCACCTTCACTTTCGGCAAAACGAAGCCGCTCTCCGCGTGCGGATTTTCCGAGTCGAGCGCGGTCTGTAAATCCTTCAACGACTTGCCGGACGGCTCCAGCAAAGCATCCGCAACCGTCCCGCTGATGGAAACCGCCAGCACGCCGCTTCCCGCGAGGGCACCATCGCCAGCGAGTGGGAGAAGTTCGCCTGCCTGCGGCGAGTTCGGTCCGGTGACGACCAGCACCGCCTTCGCACCACGCTCACGCGCCATCATCGCCTTGTAGCGCAGCCCTGCGTAACGATTGAGCTGAGCCCGACGCGCGGGATCCACCGCCTCTGGCACATAGCGAAAAAGGAGCACGATCTTATCCTTCACATCGAGCCCATCGTAGCTGTTGTAGCGTTCCCCATTTCCCTCGGGAACGCTGAGACCATAGCCCGCGAAGACGACTTCGCCCTCGGCTTCGCCGCTATCGCTGAAAGTGATCGGACGGAAGTTTTTGTCGTAGGTGACCGTATGCGTTCCATCAGGCGGAAAGAATCGGGACTTGCCCGGATCGGACACACCGATGTCGGTCGAAATCACGAGCCTGTTCTTCCCCTCAATCGCCTTCACCCCCGCATCGAACTCAAATCCCTCCGCAAAGCTCTCCCCAAGCGGCTTCAGCCCGATCTTCCCAAAGTAATCCGCCAGCCAATCCGCCGCCGCCTGCGCGCCCGGCGTTCCCGTCATTCGCCCCTCGCGCGCATCGTCCGCGAGCCAGCTCACTTCCGTTTTCAAATCCGCCGCCGTGATCGCGGGCGACCCGATGGGAGGGCGAAGCTCCTGCTGAGCCGCGCTACCGGGCAAGAGTTTCGGTTCGGCGGGAGCCACGCCCTCCCCGCGATTGGGCGCTTCGCCGAGCGCCTTCAGCGCCGCCTCATCATTCCACTCCGCGATGAAAAGCTGCGACTTCTTGTCCGCCGTCCGGCCCGAGGTCCAGCACAGCTTTTTCCCATCCGGCGAAAAGACCGGCAGCCCGTCAAAGCCATCCGTAAAAGTCACCCGCACTGGCTCCTTCGCCCCGTCCACATCGACCAGGTAAAGCTCGAAGTTTTCAAATCCAAGTTTGTTCGTCGTGAAGATCAGATACTTCCCGCTCGGATGATAAAACGGAGCCCACGACATCGACTGAAAATCCGTCACGCGATGTTTGTCCGAGCCATCGGTCTTCATCGTCCACACATCCGCGATCATCCCGCTCGCGTCGAAATGCCGCCACACGATCCGCGCGCCATCCGGCGAAAAAAACGGCCCGCCATCGTAGCCTGCCGCTTCGGTGAGACGGCGCTGATTTTTCCCGTCGGCATCCATGATGTAAATGTCGCCGAAGTAAGCCGGATCTATTTCGACGCGCGTTTTGTCTTCTGCCGAAAGCGCCGCGTCAGGCGCGAAGGCCGCGCGGAGCGAACAGAAAACGATCTGTTTTCCATCCGGCGAAAACGATGCCTCCGCATCATACCCCGGCGCATCCGTCAGCCGCTGAAGGCTCGTCCCGTATTGATTCGCGGTGAAAATGTCCATCGTCGCATCGTAATCCCACGAATAACGCCGCTGCTTCCCGCTCGCGCGAAAATCGAGTTCATCCTTCTGCTTCTGCGCGGCCTGGGGATCGAGATGCGTCGAAGCGAAGAGCACGCGATTGGTTCCCGGCTGAAAAAACGCGCACGTCGTTTTTCCAACCCCCGGCGAAACACGCACGATGTCGCCGCTGGAAAAATCGAGTGTATAAATCTGATAAAACGGATTCTCCGACTCTCGTTCACTTTGAAAAATGAGCCGCTTCCCATCCGGCGAAAAATATCCCTCGCCGCTGCGCTTCCCTTCGTAAACGAGCTGCCGCGTGTTCGAGAGAAACGTGGATTCTGGACTGCGCTCCTCGGCGAACGCATGAGCAGCGACAGCGGCAAGCAGAAGAAAATAAGGACGCATGGCCGCAAACGATGGCGGGCACAAGCAGCGCGCGCAAGGCGAGTTCCGGGGAGCGCGCTCGTCCGGAGTGCGCTCTCTCGCTACGAAGTGCTAGAGACTCAGAAAATTTCCGAGTAGCTTTTTTCCTTCGAGCGTCAGAATCGACTCGGGATGAAACTGCACGCCGTGCATCGGAAATTCCCGGTGCCGCAAACCCATGATTTCTTTTTCCGCAGTCTCCGCCGTGATCTCCAAATCCGCGGGGAAAGTTTCGCGTCTCACCACGAGGGAATGATAGCGCGTGGCCTCGAACGGATTAGGCAGCCCGGCGAAGACGCCTTCGCCATTGTGCAAAATCGGCGACGTTTTTCCGTGCATCAGTCGCGGCGCGCGGATCACGTCGCCGCCGAAAACCTGACCCATGCACTGATGTCCGAGGCACACGCCGAGGAGGGGTGTGCTCGCGGCGAAAGTGCGGATCACGTCGTTGCTGATGCCCGCTTCATTCGGTGTGCATGGGCCGGGAGAAATCACGATGCGCTCCGGCTTCAGCGTGCGGATTTCTTCGATGGTGATTTCGTCGTTTCGCTTCACCAATAACTCTGCGCCGAGTTCGCCGAAATACTGGACGAGATTGTAGGTGAACGAATCGTAGTTATCGATGACGAGAAGCATGTCGGCTGGAGATGAGCCGGGACTTAAACATCAAATGCAGCGACCCGCACTGCCTTTCAATTCGTCGCGGGCGCGGCCAGTTTCAGCCGGTCGAAAATCGGCTGCAACGAAGCCACCCACTTGGCGTAGCCCGCGCCATTGGGATGCAGCAAATCGGGAAACTCATCCTTGTTCACGGACGCCTCGCCGTTGTTGAAGAGCGCGTAGGTGTCGTTGAAAATTACGAGCGCGTCGTCTTTGAACGCGGCTTCGTAAAGCGCGTTTAGTTTCGGGATCAACTCGGGAAAGTTGCGCTCCTTCTTGAGCCCGCGCGGCATCACTTTGTTGAGCACGATCGGCATCTTCGGATCGGCCTGATGCAGCTCGGCGACGAGGGCCCTCATGTTATCCGTGATGACTTCCGGCGTGCCGCCCTGATCCAGATCATTCGTGCCGATGAGCAGGGAAACGGCGCGCGGATGCACGTCGAGCACATCGCCCTGGATGCGCGTTAGAAGCCCGCGCGTCGTGTCGCCGCTGATGCCGCGGTTTGCGGTTTTTAAAGTCGGGAAATCTTTCGCCAGTGAGCCCCAACCCTGAGTAATCGAGTCGCCGAAGAACACCACTGCGCCTTGATCCGCAGCCTTCGCTTTGTCCCATTCCGCGCGACGGCCTGCCCACAATCCGCGAAACCAAATCCCCGACTGCATCGGCCCCGCGCCCGGACATTGATTCGACGGCGGCTGCGCCAGGGGGCCGGCGATTTTCTCAAACGACACCGCGGGCTGCCCGCGACGCTGCGCGAAAAGCCACGGCAAAAACTGCGGCTCCTGGTACGCCGTGGTCCAAGAATCGTGACCGAGATAGGGATACTCGCTGTAGAGCGGATGACCGCCCGCGGCAGTGACGTTATCGATCATCAGACGCGTGCGAATCACCTTCACCACGGGATCTTCGCTGCCGTGAAAAGCCCACAGCGGAACGTCTTTTGCGAGCGCCGCCTTGTCCTTGTCGCCGCCGCCGCAGACCGGAGCGGCCGCTGCCCATTGCTTCGGAACGCGCGTTACCAAATCCCAAGTCCCATAGCCGCCCATCGAAAGACCCGTCACATAAAGCCGGTCGGCATCGATGCTGAATTCCTTCCGCAAAAGCTCGATCACCGACAGCGTCAACGCCATAGAGGGACTCAGCTTTTCCGGCTGCGCCGGCGTGTCGCTCGACCAGTCGATGTCCGCCCATTTCTGCTCCGTCGGGCATTGCGGCGCGATGACGAAGCACGCGTATTTTTCCCGCACCTCGGGCTTGATGAAAAGCGGCGCGCCGTATTTGAGCTGCGCCACATTATCGTTTCCGCGCTCGCCGGCACCGTGCAAAAACAGAACGAGCGGATACTTCTTCGTGGCGTCGTAATCCCGCGGCTTCAGCAGCCGGTAGTTCAGCGTCTGCCCATCGATGGAGACATGCCTCCGAGCCTCATACTCGTCGGCAGGGCTTCCGGTTTTAGGAGTTTGAGAAAAGGCCTGCGTGCAAATGGCAAGCAGGGCGGCGAGGGCGAAGGCGGGGATTTTCATGCGGCGCGCATTTTAGACGCGCCGCGCGATGGTTGGCGAGTCTGCCGATCAAAAACTCACCCGGTCTCCGTGCGGAGACAGCACCGTCACGACGTCGGCTTTTTAAAGAAATCGGACGTGCCCGTTTTACTATCCGTGGCACCGCTCGCGCCGCCGGTCGCTTTGTGCAGGGAGCGATCGAAATCCTTGTCGAAAGGACTGCCGGTGAAAACGAGATCGCCTTTCGTATCGAAGACGAAAACACGCGGAATGCCGGTGAAGGCGATGGGGCTCGTGACGCCTTTGGTGATGGTGTAGCTGAGCTTGTTTTTCTTCACCACATCCTTCACCTCGTCATCCGAGCCGGCCTGCGAATGCGCGCCGAAGACGATCATTTTGTCTTTGTAACGCTTCGAGATTTTTTCAATGTCGGGCAGACTCGCGAGGCACGGGCCGCAATGGATGCCCCAGGCGTCGATGAGCACCGCTTTTCCCGCGGCACTGTCGAGCGTGGCTTGCGGGCCGGTGATGATTTCGCCGAGTTTGAATTGGCTCAGCTTGGCGGCAGGCGTTGCATCGGCAGCAAACAGGGTCGCGCCGGACACGAGGAGGGCAGTCGAAAGAAGGAGTGCTTTCATGGAGTCGAGGGTAGGTCGCGTCTGCTCGCGCGCAAGCTCCTATTTCCCCCTCGGAAGTCGCACGGGACTAATTCCCGAGCGGCGTGATATCCGTCTTCTGCGGGCTGGCCGGCAGGTCGAAGGTCTCTGCCGCATCAGGATGCGCCGGGTCAAAAGCGGGCACGTCGTCCGCGAGAAATTTCGCCAGCGGCAGCTTGTTCGCACGGAGGCCTTCCACCACGCAGCGGGCGAGTTCGAAGGCCCCGTAGTTGTTGTGGTGCGTGCCGTCTCCGCTTTTAAAAAGCACGCCGGATTTCTCTGGCCCGAGCGCTTCGTAAAGCGCCGCACTGGAGACGAGCAAATCGATGAGCGGCACGTTTTCCTCGCGGCTCACCTGCCGGACGGCCTCGGGATAATCGCCGTGACTGTTCCGCATTTTCCCATCTGCCTCGAAAGTGCGGCGATGCATCGGCGTGACCAGCACCGGCTCGCCACCATGCTGGCGAATGCCGGCGACGTATTCTTTCAGCGACGCCTTGAAAGTCGTGAACGCACCGACGCCATCGCCCTTTTCCTTCTCGTCGTTGTGCGCAAACTGGATCAGCGCCACATCGCCGCGCTTCATCGTGCTCAAGACTTTCGCGAGACGATTTGCATGCTGCGAACTGCGCAGCGATTCGCCGGATTCCGCATGATTTGCCACCGCGATTTCTGGTTTGAAAAAACGCGGCAGCATTTGTCCCCAGCTCGCATACGGCTCGCGCGGCTGATCGCACACCGTCGAGTCGCCGAGCAGAAAAAGCGTCGGCACCTCCACCGGAGCGATCTCGATCGCCGCCACGCCCGGATGCGCGCCGTTGATTTCCAGCGTCAGCTTCTCGTCCCAATTCCACGCCTCCGTCGTCTTCTCGCGATCTTTTAAATGCACCGTCTCCCCGCCCGCGATTTGCGGCGTCCGCACATTTACGATGAAAGAGCGCGTCTTCGCAGCCTTCTCGATCATGAGCCGACGCAGCTCGGATTTCACGGTCGACGGCGAAGTGCCGGGCGTGAAGGTGACGCGGTAATTTCCCTCCGGCAGCGCGACGGAAAAAAAGAACGGGCGCTCGCTGCTGCAAAATTCCTGTGCCGTGATCGTCGCGCCGGGCTCGAAGCCGTGGCCGTTTTCCCGCGAGTAGATCGTCTCGGGCAAAACACGAACGCTGCCCGGCGCAAGCGGGCCATTTCCAAAGACGAACCGCATCGGCTCGACCGCGTGAATCGCTCCTGCGGTGAGCGTGAAAAGGAAAGCGGCGAGCGGAAGGGAGGTTTTCATGGGAGCGAGTCGGAAGCGTGACGGGTGAGGGGACGCAATGCAATCGCGCTGGAAATTCGCCGCGAAGTGCTTCTCGCTTGTGCAATCCATCGCGCTGCGTGCTTAGTCCTTGTCCTCTGCCGATCATGTTTTTCGCCGCGCTCATTTCCAGCCCGCCTGCCCTCCTCGCCCTCGCGCTCGCTGGCTACGCGCTCATGATGTGGACGAATCCCGCGCGCCCCGGTTTTCGCGATGGCTTCCGCGCGCTGCGCCGTTATCGCGCTCTGTGGTTCATCCCCGGCGCGTTCGGTTTTTGCGCCGCTCTCTTTCAGCTCGCGCAAAGGATTTACCTTGTCTGCGTCTTGCCGCCGGGAGAGAGGCCCGAGTTTCTCTGGCTCCGCGAAGCGTGGCGCGATCCTCAGTTCTGGCTGCACGGCTCGGAGGAGTCGCTCTGGTGGCTCCCGCACGAGCAACTCCTCGCCGCCCTGCGCGACAGCCGCCTGCCCGCGTTCGAGACGCTCGCCGGCATTTTCAATTGCCTCGTCGCCACCTTCCCCGTCTCCGCGCTCACCGCGATCCTTTTGCTGATCAATCGCGGCGGGCATCACCGCGTCCTCATCCACGCCTTGGAAAAGCGCTTCGGCCTCGCCGGCTGGGCCATCCATCTCGGCATCGTCGTCTGCGCGCTCGCCTCCATCGCGAAGGCCCTTTTCTATCTCGCGCCGCGCCTGCTCGCCGGGTCGCCGGGTTTGGCGGGCGTCGTCAGCATCGTCGTCTCGCTCGCTTTTCTTTTTGAATATCTCTGCGCGCTCTTCGTGCAGACCTGGCTCATCCTGCTCGCTTACATCTGGATTCGCGGACTCACTTTCACGCCCGCGCATCTCGTCGATTTCGCGCTTCGCCGTTTCAGCTCCGTGGTGAAATGGGCGGGCGTCATGATGCTGCTCTGCGTCGTCTTCATCGAGCTCCCGCTCATCCTGCGGAATTTCGCGCCCTTCGCCGGATGGTTCCCCGAGCAGGAAGTTTTCGCCCATCGCCTTTCAATCGCCCGCGGACTTCTCGCCGCCTTTGCGCTCGCCGCATCTACGATGCAGATCACGCTCGTCTTCCACAGCGAATCGCTCTCCGCCGCGTTCCGCGATCATCGTGAGTTTTTAAAAAATCACGCGTGGCCCTTTCTCTGGTTTCTCATCGTCGCCGCGCTCCACTGCTTCGCCCTCCAGGCCGTCCAGCGCATCGTCGCCACGGGCCTCGGCGAAGGCACCGCGCCGTGGGTTTTGTGGATGCTGCTTTTCCCGTGGCTCGCCGGCATCGTGCTCGGCTGGCTGCTCGCCAGTTGGGTCTGCGTTTACAAACGCGCGGCGACTCCGGCACAATCCGCCGCCACCCAATCGATGTTTCGATTCTGACCGATGAGCGATTCCTACCAGCCCGTCCTCGAATTGCGCCACGTGAGCTGCGGCTCCCATGAGCACGCCGCGCGCGATTGCTCCGCGCGTTTTTCCGCCGGCACTCTGCACCTCATCAATGGCGATCCCGCGCGCGTCCGCTCCATCCTCCGCGTCATCGGGCTGCTCGATCCGCCCGGGAGCGGCGAGGTCCATTTTGAAACGCGCGACGTGACCGCTCTCGACGACCGCGCGCGCGAGGATCTGCGCAATCAGCGCTGCGGCTTTCTCTTCGCCGCGCCCTTTTTGCTGCCCGGATTTTCCGTCGTCGAAAATGTCGCGATGCCCCTTTTCAAAATTTCGCGCTTTACGCCCGAGCAAGCGCGCGCCCGCACCGATCTCCTGCTGGATTTCGTCGGCCTTGCTCCCGAATCGCAGTGCCCCGTCGAAGAGCTCACGCCTTTCAAACAACACGCCGTCTCGCTCGCCCGCGCGCTCGCGAATGATCCCGCCGTCATCACCGTCGAAAGCCTCGACGGCGATCTCAGTATCAGCGACACCGCGGATTTCGCTGCGCTCTTGCGCCGCTGTTGCGCCCGTTTCGGCGTCGCCATCATCGCCGCTGCTCCGATCGATTTTCCCGTGAAAACCGGCGACCGCATTCTCGCGATCGACGAACTCGGCACTATCCGCGAGTGGGAGGCCCGGCCCTTCTGATGAGCCACGCCGCGCCCGACGCGCAGCAGATCACGCGCGCCAGTAAATCCAATCTCGCCCTCGCCTTCATCGCGCTCCCGCGCGAACGACGCGCCGACATTTCCACCTTCTACGCCTTCTGCCGCATCGTGGATGACATCGCCGACGAGCCCGGCGATCCCGCGGTGAAGCAAGCCGGCCTCGACGCCTGGAAGCGCGCCGTCGCCGAGCCATTCGCCGGCGAGCCCGCGCTCGCCGCCGAAGTCCGCGCCATCATCGAAAAATACACGCTCCCCGTCGCGCATTTCCGCGAAGTGATCGCCGGGGTCGAGATGGATTTGCACGGTGCCGCCTACGCCACTTGGGAAGACCTGCGCCTTTACTGCCACCGCGTCGCCAGCGTCGTCGGACTCATCAGCATCGAGATCTTCGGCTGCCGAGATCCACGCAGCCGCGAATACGCCGAACATCTCGGCCTCGCGCTCCAGCTCACGAATATTCTCCGCGACGTCGGCCAGGACCTCGCGAACGAAGGCCGCATCTACCTTCCCGCCGAAGACCTCGCGCGCTTCGAAGTCACGCCCGCCGACCTCACTTCACACCGCCACGACGAACGCTTCCTCGCGCTCATGGATTTCGAGGCCACGCGAGCGCGGGACTTTTTTGAACGAGCGCACCAATCACTCCCGCCCACCGACCGCCGCGCCCTCGTCGCCGCGCAAATCATGGCCGTTATCTACCGCAAGCTGCTCGACAAAATGCAGCGCGACCGTTTCCAAGTCTTCGACCGCCGCTACTCGCTCCCCAAATGGCAAAAGCTAGCGCTCATCGCCCGCACCACGATCGGGGCGAAATTTGGGTGAATTTCATCAAAAACGAGCCCGTCATTCCTGTCGCCAAGCGCGCGGACTGCCGTTGCCGCCTGCTCAACTCCGCAGCCCCGACCCCACGCTATGAAAAGTCGCATCGGGCGGCAACACGGCGCGGTCGCAGAAGTCGCCGAAGCCTTCGCCCGCGTTCCGCTCCACTGCGTAGCGTTTGATGATTGGCGTGAGCAGCTTCACTGCGTCGTCGATCGTGATGCTCGGTGAGGCGAGGCGGTTCAGGCGGGTGCCGTTGTAGCTCGCGCCGAGATAGAGCGCGAATTTGTTCGGCGCGCGGCCCACGAAGCCGATCTCGGCGAGATACGGGCGCGCGCAGCCATTCGGGCAGCCGGTGATGCGCAGGCTGATCGCGTCGTCGCGCAGGCCGGCTTCATCAAGCACGGCCTCGAACTTTTCCAAAATCTCCGGCAGGATGCGCTCGCTCTCGGCCAGCGCGAGGCCGCAGGTCGGCAGCGCCACGCACGAGAGCGCGTTCAGCCGCAGGCGCGACTGGTTGTTTTCTCCCGTGAGTCCGTGCTTCGCCAGGATCGCGTCGATCTTCGGCTTCTGCTCCGCGGTCACGCCGGAGATGCTCACGTTTTGCGATGGCGTGAGCCGGAAATCGCCCGCGTGCATTTCCGCGATCTCGCGCAGCGCCGTCTTCATCGGCCAGCCGGGCACGTCCTTGATGCGTCCGCTCAAAATGTGCAGCCCGTAAAACCACGTCCCATCCGCGCACTCGTGCCAGCCGTGGGGGTCTTCGATCGTGGTAAAAACAAAGGCGCGCGCCGGCGCAAATGTTACGCCTGCGCGACGCTCCACCTCGCCTTTGAACCACTCAATGCCGCGATCCTCAATCGTGTATTTCAAGCGCGCATGTTTGCGATTCGTGCGGTCGCCAAAATCGCGCTGCGTCTCCAGCACCGCCTTGCCGACGGCAATGACCTGCTCCGGCGCAATGAAGCCGACCAAATCCGCCAGCCGCGGAAACGTCTCAGCATTACCATGACTCATCCCGAGCCCGCCGCCGATCGTCACATTGTAGCCCGCGAGTTTTCCGCCTTCTTCGATCGCGATAAAGCCCAGGTCTTGCGAAAAAACGTCCACGTCATTCGACGGCGCGAGCACGAAGCCGGTCTTGAATTTCCGCGGCAAATAAGTCGCGCCATACATCGGCTCCGCTTCCGGTTCGCCGCCTGCAACGAGTTCTTCATCGAGCCAGATTTCGTGATACGCGTGCGTCTTCGGCAGCGCGAATTCACTCCACGCGCGCGACTGCTCATAGACCTGCTGCAACACCGCTCTCCGTTCAGGATTCGGTGGCGCCATCACGTTGCGATTTACGTCCCCACACGCCGCGATCGAGTCGAGCAGCGCCTTGTGCATGCCCTGCACTACCGCCTTCACATTGCCCTTCAGGATGCCGTGAAACTGGAACGTCTGCCGCGTCGTCAGCCGTAGAGAGGGCGACGCAAATTGCTCCGCCAGCCCATCCAGCACCAGCCACTGCTGCGGCGTCGCCCGACCGCCCGGCAGCCGCACGCGCAGCATGAAAGCGAACGCCTTTTCCTTCCCTTCGCGCTTCAGCGCATTCCGCAAATCCCGGTCGTCCTGCATATAGAGACCGTGAAATTTGGTGAGCTGCCCGCTCGCCTCCGAGATCGTCCCCGTCGAAGTATCCGCCAGCTCCGCCGCGATATTTCCGCGCAGGAAATTCGACGCGGCTTTCAAAGGTTCGTTGGGATTCGGCGGCTTCACGCCCGGTGTTTCGGTGGTCATTGGATTTGCAGTATAAAATATAAAACGAGCAATCGCATCTGCGACTTCTCCAGCGATCGGCGTGATTTTCACTCCCGGCGCGTCGCGCAGATTCGCCGCTCGATTTCGCGACACCTATCCCGGCATTTTCAGAAAATGGGAAGCCCTCTTTTCCGGGAGCCGCGTCATATCACGGTGAAAGGCGTTCACGAACGCATCGAACCGCGTCCCGCCCGGCGAGGCTGAGCCTACAGCGCCCAAACTGTCTTCCCGCCGACGATCGTCCGGACGGCGCGGCCTTTGATTTCGCGTCCATGAAACGGCGTGTTGCGGCTGCGGGAAAAGCTCTGCTCTTTGTCCACGATCCATTCGAGATCGGGATTGATAAGCGTGACGTCGGCGGGTGCGCCGACGCTGAGCGTGCCGCGGTCGAGGCCGAGCAGCCGCGCGGGTTCGACGG
Organism: Chthoniobacterales bacterium; assembly: GCA_038228115.1. Taxonomy (GTDB): domain Bacteria; phylum Verrucomicrobiota; class Verrucomicrobiia; order Chthoniobacterales; family Chthoniobacteraceae; genus JANLQB01. Next base: position 23,058 of record JBBRPM010000018.1, on the reverse strand, counting down.
TGAGCATTTCGATGAGACGCGGCAGGCCGATGGATTTGGTTTGGTGAACGAGGATGTCGAGGAAGAGGCCGAGTTCGGTTTCGAGACCGAGGATTCCGAAGGGCGCGAGGTCGAACTCGACTTCCTTTTCGTAGCTGCAATGCGGCGCGTGATCGCTGGCGAGCACGGTGATCGTGCCGTCCGCGATGCCGCCGATGAGCGCGTCGATGTCGCGCTGCGTGCGCAGTGGCGGGTTCATTTTGAAATGGGTATCGAATGCGCGGATCGACTCATCCGTGAGCGCGATGTGATGCGGGCAGACTTCGCCGCTCAGCTTCACGCCGCGCGCTCGCGCTTCGCGCAAAATACGGACGCTCCCGCGCGCGCTGAGGTGCTGGCAATGGATCGGCGAGTCGCACAACTCGGCGAGCAACGCATTCCTCTGCACGATGATTTCCTCGCCCGCCGCCGGCCAGCCCGGCAGCCCGAGCGCGGTGCTCACGAAGCCCTCATGCATCACGCCTTTGCCGACGAGATTGTAGTCCTGGCAATGGTCCATGACCGTCAGCCCAAACATCCGCGCATACTCCAGCGCGCGGCGCATAACTTCGTGATTCTGAATGCACCGCCCGTCGTCGGTGAGGGCGACAATGCCCGCCTTGTGCATCGACCCGATGGGCGCGAGTTCCTCACCCGCGATGCCTTTGGTGATCGCGCCGCTCACGAAAACATTCACGCACGCTTCGTCCCTCGCCTTGTCCTTCACCCAAGTCACGACGCTCGGATGGTCGATCGCCGGTGAAGTATTGGGCATGCAAACCACGCTCGTAAAACCACCCGCCGCCGCCGCCCGCGAACCGCTGGCGATCGTCTCCTTCGACGACTGCCCTGGCTCGCGAAAATGAACGTGCAGGTCGATCAGGCCGGGCGCGACGATCAGGCCGGTGCAGTCGATTTCTTCAATTGCGGATCGCGGATTGCGAATTGCGGATAGGTCTGCGATTCGCCCGTCAACGATGATCAAATCAGCGATTTTGTCGCGGCGATTGGCGGGGTCGATGATGCGACCGTTGCGTAACAGATGGGTCTTCATGAAGTAATAACAGAATTCGCCGTAACGATGCCGAGTCCGCCATCGAAAGAAGCGGCAACTCTACCAGCGGTATAGGTGCTAAGGGCATCTCTGCCAGCGGCAACGCTGCCGATGGCGACTGCATCAGCGGTGACACCTCCGTCAATGGCACCTCCGTCAAAGGTAACTCCGCCAGCGCCGTTAGGCGCGACATGTTTATAGAACCCGCCCACACCCCAGAATCGCAAGCTCCGTAGGAGCGACATGTGATCGGCGATCATGCGAGCGGTTTGAACACGTATCGTTCATCGAACGGAACATCGTTACGCTCCAGAAACGCGGCGTATTCTTCCTGAAAGGTTTTGCGGTGATGGTGTTCGGGCTGGGTGCGGATACATTCGATCACCCGACCGAGGTGTGAGTGGGAAACGGAGAACGCGCCGAATCCTTCCTGCCACGCGAAGTGACAACCGAACCAATGCTGTTCGTTGATGTGGTTGGTCGAACCGCTCTTGATTTTGCCCACGATTTCGGAGGGTGCGGCATCGGGTTTGAGGCCGAGCAGGATATGCGTGTGATCGGGCATGCAGTAGATCGCGATCAGTTTCTGGCCAAGCCCGTCTGCGATGCCGGCGATGTATTTCTGCAATTTCTCGCGGTGTTTCTCTGCAACCATTCCGGCGCGTTGGGAGACAGCGAAGGCGATGTGGCAGTAGATTTGGGAGTACGTGTTTGCCATCGCGGCACTTTTCACATGTCGCCCCGATGGGGCTCAGCCATTTGTGGGTGGGATGGTTCTATAAACATGTCCCTCCTACGGAGCTTTCGGACAGGTGCGCCCGCCACACCTCAGAGCTGTCTGCGAAAGCACGAAGACTTATGCTTTTCCGCGCGCTAACTGTCGGAATAACGATGCCACTGCGGTCGTGGCGCGCGCGAGTGGTCATCATTTTGGATTTGTTTCCGCAGTCGAGGATGGCGCGGTGCGTTTGCTGACCAGTTCTTCCATTTGTTCGAGTTGGATTTGCTGGATCTCGAAGAGGCGCTGGGATTGTTGCTTGAGCAGGAAGTCGAGTTTTTCGTGGAGGTGGCGGATTTCGAGTTCGGCTTTGAGGTTGATTTTGTAGTCGTTCTCGCCGCGGAGGCGGTCTTTCACTTCCTGCCGGTTTTGGCTCATCATGATGACCGGGGCCTGGAGCGCGGCGATGCAGGAGAGGATGAGATTTAGGAAGATGAACGGGTAGGGATCGGGGGATTTGTCGCCGCGCAGGATGAGGACATTGACGGCGACCCAGAGGACGAGGAAGCCGCCGAAGCTGAGGATGAATGTCCAGCTTCCGCCGAAAGTGGCGATCTTGTCGGAAAGCCGTTCCCCGAAGGTGCTCGTCGTGTCGAACTGCTTGTCGATGTTGTCCGCGAGGATTTCGTGCTCTTTCATGGAGCGCACGACTTCGGATTCGAGCGTGCTGATTTCTCCGATGTCTGCCTCGAGCACTCGGCGCACGTATTCGGCGCGGTAGCGATTGAGTTCAGTCTGGCAGATGGTGCTTTCGTCGTTCAGCTCGGGGTGCCCTTCGCGGATGAGGTTCGCGACCTTGGGCCGGATTAACGAAAGCGGGATGAGTTCCTCGGACGGAAATTCGCGTTTGCTAATGCAGCAGACGTTCGCGCTCATGGCTTGGGCAGGTTCGCTCCGGCACAGAGGTAAAGGACGGCCATTCGTACGGCGAGGCCGTTGGTGACTTGATCGAGGATCACGCTGCGGTCGCTATCGGCGATGTCGCTGTCAATTTCGACGCCGCGATTGATGGGGCCGGGGTGCATGATGAGGGCGTCGGGTTTCAGTTTCTCGGCGCGTTGTTTGGTGAGGCCGAAGAGCGACGTGTATTCGCCGAGCGAGGGGAAGTATTCCTTGCGCTGACGCTCGTGCTGGATGCGCAGGAGATTCACGACATCGACTTCGGGAAGGATCGAATCGAGGTCGTGCGAGACGGTGACGCCCATCTGCTCGAACTCGCGCGGGACCAGCGTGCTCGGGCCGACGAGCGTGACGCGCGCGCCGAGTTTCAGCAGAGCGTGGATGTTCGAGCGGGCGACGCGCGAAAACAAAATGTCGCCGATAATCGCGACGTGCAGCCCGGCGATGCGGCCCTTTTTTTCGCGAATGGTGAAGGTGTCGAGCAACGCCTGCGTAGGGTGCTCGTGTGCGCCGTCGCCGGCGTTGATAATGCTGGCGTCGAGGCGCTCGGCGAGGAATTGCGCGGCCCCGGCGGAGCTGTGGCGCAGCACGATGATGTCGGCGTAGTTCGCCTGCAAAACTTGCGCGGTGTCCTTGAGCGTTTCGCCTTTGGTGAGGCTGGAAGTACTCGCGGAAATGTTCACAACGTCGGCGCTGAGGCGAACAGCGGCGAGCTCGAAGGAAGTGCGGGTGCGGGTGCTGGCTTCGACGAAAAAGTTGACGAGAGTTTTGCCGCGCAGGGCTGGCACTTTCTTGATCTCGCGCCCGCTCACGCTCTTAAAAGCAGCGGCGGTATCGAGGATCATGCCGATCTCGGCGGTGCTCAGCGGCTCGATGCCGGTGAGGTCTTTGCGCGTCCAATTCGTAACGGGAAGGGCGGAGGTCATAGGACGGGGGTGCTATCGATCCACACGCCGTCCTCGAAGCCGGGATCGACTTCGGCGAAGCGGACGAAGACCCGATCGACGAGCGCGGTGGGGATGTTTTTTCCGACGTAGTCGGGACGAATCGGCAGCTCGCGATGGCCGCGGTCGATGAGCGCGGCAAACTGGATGCGCGCGGGGCGTCCGAAGTCGGAGAGCGCATCCATCGCGGCGCGGCACGTGCGCCCGGTGTAGGCCACGTCATCGACCAGGATGATCGTGCGGCCTTCGAGATTGAGCGGGAGCTGCGTTTTTTCCACATGGGAAAGGCGACCGCGCAAATGCAAATCGTCGCGATGCATGGCGACATCGACCGTGCCGGTTTCGATCGTCACTTTCTCGATCTGTCCGATGAACGCCGCGAGCCGCCGGGCAATGGCGACGCCGCGCGAGGGGATGCCGATCAGCGCGATGCTGCCGAGGTCGGAATTGCGCTCGATGATTTCGTGCGCGATGCGCCGCAGGGCGCGCTCGATGGCCTGGGCATTGAGCAGGAGTTGGGCAGTGGGAGAGGGTGAGGTGAAGGTGGCCATGAGTTCCTTGGCGACCTCGCAGGATCGCCGTTAAAGGAGCCGGACTGGTGGAGTCAGCGGGTCATTTCACAGATGATGACGCTGCGCGCGCCAGTTGGAGCGATGCTTCACGATCCAGTCGAGGAGCGCTTTTTCAAAACCGATGTCGTAACCCGCCTGCTCACTCTGGATCCATTTGTGGCGCAGGATTTCCTCCCGTTCGGCGAGGAACTCTTTATAGAGAAGAGATTCTTTGACGAGGCTGGTGTTTTCGTCGGACGGGTTGCTCATATTGCGTGTGCTAATTTCTATAACGTGCCATTCGCGTCAATCCTTTTGACCCGCTGGAAAAAGACGACCGGTGTAACTGCCTGACGGCGCGATGGGTGCGCGGTGGATTTTTTTCGTATCCTAGCGCCTACAGCTTCGCCGGGTCTTGTAGCAGCGCGGAAATGCGCTGGAGCAGGCGACCCGCACCGCCGCCATCGAGGACCCGGTGGTCGAAGCTGAGCGTGAGGTAGGCTTCGGTGACGGGCAGAAATTGTTGTTTCGCTTTATCCCAGCTCGGCACGACGCGGCCGGCGCCGAGGCCGAGGACCATCGTTTGCTCGGGGAGCGGAATCGGCGTGGCCCACTCCAAGCCGAACGTGCCGAAATTCGTAACGGTCGCGATCGACCCGCCTTGCGCGGTGAGGGGAAGGCGGCGCTGGCGGGCGAGTTCGACGAGTTCGTTGTAGCGCACGACCATTTCGGAGAGGGTCGTCGTGTCGGCGTTGCGCAAGACGGGGACGAGGACGCCGTCCGCGGCTTCGACCGCGAAGCCGACGTCGATCGCTTTTGGATGCACGATTTTGTCGCCGATGAGGCGACCGGCGGGAGCGCTGTCTTCCGCGAGAGCGAGGGCGAGCGCGCGGAGGGCGTAAAGGGCGGGACCGGGCTTGGGGTCGCTGGCTTTGCGATGGGCGAGCAGGGGATCGAGGACGACGGACATGCCGACGGTGGCGAGCGGGCGCGTCCACGAGCGGCGCATGGCGTCGGCCACGGCGACGCGCATGGAGGAGGCGGGGCTGAGTTTGTGTTCGTCGAGACGCGCGACGAATTTTTCAAAATCGTCGATCGTGACGCGACCCGCCGCTCCGCTGCCGGGGATGCCGGCGAGGTCGGCGGCGTGCATGCCGAGTTCGTTCATCCGCGCCTTCATACGCGGAGAAAGGTAACTCGCACCGGCTGCTGAAGCTGGCACCGGCAGGCCGCGCACGGTGGGCTCGACGCTGGAGCGCCACGTTTCCGGCGCGGGTGCGCGGCCATTTTCCACCGCCGGAGCGGGCGCAGGTGCATCGACTCCGATGCGCGCGGCGTCCTCGGGGCTGACTTCCAAATAGCCAAGCGTCGCGCCAACGGGGTAGCTTTGCCCCGCTTCCACGAGCCATTCCGCGATGCTCCCGCTGCAAGGTGGAGTGACGCCCATCGTGGCTTTGTTCGTCTCGACTTCGAGGACGTCCTGATCGCTCTCGATCGTGTCGCCGACCTGGAAGGGAATACTCACGACGGTGGCCTCGGCGATGGATTCGCCGAGTTGTGGCATGATGATGGGGATGCGGGGCATGATTAAACTGACGCAGGTTTATGGCGCTTGTGAGCTACTTCAAAACACAAAAGCACCAGGCAAAAAATCATCCACCAACCCATCGCCGTATAAACCAAAAATCCTTCAGAATAGAATTCACCGTCAGTTACACCCGCAATAGCATCAAAACTAAAGAAGGGTGCTTTTGGTATAGCTAGAAACCACGCATACAGAATTTTGATACTGATGCCGCCGATCAATAACAACGGAAGTAAAAGCCCGCTAACTAGAGCAAAAACTCGAAGACGCCGACTGTGACTAAAGCAGTGGCAGACAACGATAGAAAGCGTCGCCGCCAAACCGAGGAAAAACTTCGGAGTCAGGCCGGCAATAAAATCCCGAAGCTCAAGTTGGTTGACCACATTTAGAAGTTTGATCGGCGGACCGAAAGAAATGCGCTCCGTTGCAGCCGCGCCGATCAGCCAGAGCAGGAAAATTCCTCCGAAGCTTATCAAAATCAAAAACAACGCAGACATGCGAACTGCCGGATAGGGAATAGTCATAGGCATTCTATAGTGACTAATATTCAAAGCTATTGTCGGAGCAGTCCTCGCATCGCCACCGCGATCGTTTGCGCGGTTGGCCGATGAGTGCCCCAGAGATTTGGATGATAGGGAACCGGTGTGTCTTTGGCATTTAGCCGAATGGGTGCGGCATCCAGCAAGTCAAAGCCTTCACTCGCTACCCGCGCGATAACTTCGGCGGTAACTCCGCCCCAGGGAAATGCTTCACCGACAGCGAGCAGGCGGCCTGTGCGGGCGACGCTGGCGAGGATGGTATCTGTGTCGAGGGGTTTGATACTGCGCAGGTCGATGACTTCGATTTCCCAACCATCCGCGGCGAGTTCCACAGCGCAAGCGAGGGCCTCGTGAACCATCGCGCTGTAGGTCACGATGGTCGCGTCGCGTCCGGCGCGCGCGACGCGGGCTTTTCCCGTCGGCATGGCCTCGGTCGGGAGCGCTTCGGCTTTGAGATGGTAATAGAGATACTTGTGCTCGCAGAAGACGACGGGGTCGTCGATGGCCACGGCTTCGAGTAACATCGAGTAGGCGTCTTCGACGGTCGCGGGCGTCATCACGATGAGGCCGGGGTAGTGCGCGTAGAGCGCTTCCATGCTCTGACTATGAAATGGTCCGGCGCCTGCAGTGCCGCCGCTCGGGAGGCGGACGGTGATGGGGCAGGGGACGTTCGTGCGCCAGTTCATCGTCGCGGCGTGGTTCACGATTTGGTTGAAACCCACCGTCGAAAAATCCGCGAACTGCATTTCCACGATCGGGCGCATCCCTTCGATCGCCGCGCCGATGGCCGCGCCGATAATCGCGTCCTCGCTGATCGGCGCGTCGAGCACACGACCGGGGAATTGCTTCGCGAGTCCTTTCGTGGCCTTAAACGCACCGCCGAATGCGCCGACATCCTGCCCGTGAATATAGACGCGCGGATCGTCGGCGAGTGCGCGTTCCTGCGCGGCGCGGATGGCTTCGAGATAGGTGATCATTCGGGCAAAAATCCGTCGCGCAAATGCGGCGTCGCGAGCGCGCACCACGTCTCCGTATTCGGATCGGGAAGCGGCTCGCGGAGCGTGGTCTCGACGGCTTCCTCGATCTGGCGCGTCGTCTCATCGCGCCACTGCGCGAGCGTCACCGCGTCTGCAAAACCGGCATCGAGAATGTGCCGCTCGGCGAGTGCGAGACAGTCCTGCCCGAGCGGCGCGGCGCGCAAAGTCGGATCGACATACTGGCCGTCGTCGTGCTCGCCGTGGCCGACGAGTCGGAGCAGCGTGCCGACGACGAGTTGCGGGCCGCCGCCGTTGCGCGCGAGCGACACGGCTTTTTCCAAAACGGCGAGACACGCCGCGAGATCGGTGCCATCCACCGAGTGCCCCTCGATGCCGTAGCCCGCCGCTTTTTCCACGAGATCGCCGCACGCGAACTGGCGGTCGTTCGGCGTGGAGTAGGCGTATTGATTATTCGCGACGACGACGACGAGCGGCAGGCGCTCGACTGCGGCCAAATTGATCCCCTCATGAAACGCGCCCGTCGAAGTGCCGCCATCGCCTATGCACGTCAGCCCGACGACGCCCGTCTCGCCGCGGAAACGGCGCGCCATCAGCGCACCGGCGACCGCGGGAATCATCGCGCCGAGATGGCTGATCATCGCGTATTGCCCCTTCGTGGGACGGCCGCGGTGGATGTTTCCATCGCGTCCGCGCATCGGTCCGAGCCGCGAGCCGAGGTAGGTCCGGGTGAAATCGAGCAGGCTTTCCCCGAAGGCAAAACGCCCGGCTTGATCGCGAATCAGCGGCGCGAAAATATCGCCTTCGCGCAAGGCCATTCCCGCCGCCGCGCTCAGCGCTTCCTGGCCCTTTCCGAGGAAAACACCACCGGTGATTTTTCCGCCACGGTATAAGTTCGCGATGCGCTCTTCCGCGAGCCGCGCCAGCAGCATCCAGCGATAAGTCTGGCTGTAACATTCTGAAAAATCGGTCGGCTGGGTGCGCCTGCCGGGAGCAGCGGCGGTTTGGAGCATGGCGCGGATTCTAGGCGGCACGATGCGCGGTGCGCAATCGTTTCTTCCCGCAACGGCGCGGCCCTTCCAAAAAATCTCCAGCTTCATTGCAGGAATTTGGTTTTGCAGTCTGGTGACGCATGATCCCCCGCCACTTGTTCCGTGTCATCGTCGCCCTGTTTCTGGCCGCCATCGGGTCCGCCCACGGCCAGGTCATCAATCCTGCGGATTACGGAAACATCACGCTCCGCCTGAGCGCGGATACTTTGGCGTTTGCCAATAACGCTGCGGTGACGGCGTGGGGACCGCTGACCGCCGGCGGCACGGCGACGCCGCTTTTCATCGCGAGCGACGCACGTTTCAACAACAAGCCCGTGGTGAAATTTGACGGCTCGAACGACCTCATGACGTGGCCGCTGCCGAATTTGAATGCGCGGACGATTTTCGCTGTGGTGACGCAGGAAAGCGCGGCAGGCGCGGGCAACAGCATCGCGACTTTGCTCGGCGACAGTAATGACAATCTCGGCTTCCGCCGCAATGCGACGCTGTCTTCTTACAACGCACCGGGAAACACGAACGACTTTAGCGGAGTCGCGCCTGCGGGGACTCTGACGGTGAATAATTCCGGGACTTCCAACTTCACGCCGGGCACGCCGCACATCGTCGTCGCGGTCGGCGGCGGACTGCGGAATTTTGCGACGGCTTTCTGGATCGGAAACGCCAAGAGCACGCTGGCGCGTTTCTGGAATGGCAGCGTCGCGGAGATCATTGTTTACGACGGCGTGCTCACAGCGGACGGGATGAACAAGGTCGGCTATTATCTCCAAAATAAATACAACATCGCCGGCAGCACCTATACCGCACCGTCGTCGGTGGTGAATAGTTTCACCGTCGCCGCAGGTGGGATCACGGCGAAAACGGGTGTGCTTTCTCCTGCCGGTGCGCCGGTGACGCTGGCCTGGAATGTCGGAAACGTGACCACGGTTTCCATCGACCACGGAGCGCTCGCCAGCCCTGGCACGACGACGGGTTCCGTAGCGGTGTCACCGACGACCACGACGACCTACACGCTCACGGCCTCGAATACGTTCGGCTCGATCACCCGCGCCGTGACGGTCTATGTGGGCCTCACGGCGCAGTCGCTCGTGCTCAATGAATTCCTCGCCGACAATGGATCGAGCGTGCCCGACGAAGACGGCACGAAGCAGGACTGGATCGAGATTTACAATCCGAATCCGTTTGCCGTTTCCGCGGGCGGCTGGCAGCTCGTGGATGGTGCCTCCACGTGGACTTTCCCCAGCGCGGCGATGGAAGGTGCCGCTTACACGCTGGTCTTCGCGTCGGGGAAAAATCGCACCAACCCCGCGGCACCGTTGCACACCAGCTTCAGTCTGGGAAAAGGCGGCGATTATCTGGCGCTGAAGCGGCCGGATAACTCGATCGCGACTGAATTTTCGCCGAAGTATCCCGTGCAGCGGACGGACATTTCCTACGGTTTGAGCAGCGGATCGGCGTCTTATTTTTCGATCCCGACGCCGGGCGCGCCAAACTCGGCGGGCACCTTGTCGGCGTTCGTGGAAGATACGAGTTTTTCCGTGAAGCGCGGCTTCTATTCCACGCCGCAAACCGTCGCGATTTCTTGCGCGACGAGTGGAGCGACAATCCGATACACGCTCGATAATACCACACCGACCGAGACGAACGGGGCCGTTTACACCACGCCGCTGACGATCAGCACGACAACGACCGTGCGGGTGCGGGCTTTCAAGAGCGGGCTCGTTTCGTCGAATACGGATACCCAGACTTATGTGTTCGTGAGTGATGTGCCGGCTCAGGTGTATGCCACGGCTCCTGCGGGCTGGCCGATTCCCGGTGCCGCGCAGCTCAATGGCCAGACGATGCGCTATGGCTTTCAGACTGCGCTCAAGTCGCAATATACGACCCAGCAACTCACGGACGCGCTCAATCAGGTGCCTAGTCTTTCGATTGTCACCGATCAGGGAAACCTGACCGATCAGGCCACGGGCATCTATTCCAATGCGGATCAAAAAGGCGATGCATGGGAACGGGCGGCGTCCGTAGAATATCTGCCGCCGGGCAATGTCACGGGCTTTCATATTAACTGCGGCCTCCGCATCCGGGGCGGTGCGAGTCGCGGAGACTATGCACCGAAGCACTCGTTCCGGCTCTACTTTCGCAGTCAGTATGGCGATGGTACCCTGAAGTTTCCCCTGCATGGAACGGCGGGGACGGATGAGTTTCAAACGATCGATATACGGAGCGAAGAGAACTATTCGTGGGCTAACGATGTATCTAGTCCGCAGAATGAAAATACGCAGGTGCGCGAAGTCTTCTGTCGCGATCTGGAGGGCGCGCTGGGGCAGCCGCAAACGCGCTCGCGTTATCTCCATGTATTCCTGAATGGACAGTACTGGGGGCTCTACATGACGGAGGAGCGCGCTCAGGAGGACTATGGGGCGACTTATTTCGGAGGCACTTCGGACGACTATGACGTGGTGCAGACTTCAAATCATCCGAACTTCACCTACGAACTAGCCAGCGGCACCCCCGACGCGTGGCAGCAGACGTGGAATCTCGCGCGAGCCTGCGCTGCGAACCCGACCAACGCGAACTACTTTGCCTTGCTAGGTCGCGATGCCAATGGCGTAAGGGTGCCTGCGATGCCGGTCTATATCGATCCGGCTCATCTCGCGACTTACATGCTCCTTCATTACTATACAGGCGATGGTGACGGGCCGCTTTCCAATTTCCTCGTCTTCAATCGGGCTAACAACTGGCGTGGTTTCCGCAATCGTCTGACAGAAACTGGGTGGCGGTTTTTTCCGCACGATTGCGAGCACACGCTACTAGCTCCGAGCTGGGTGGACGGTCGCGCGACGGCCAATACCACAGGCGGCTCAAACCGGTCGAATTTCACCTATTCCAACTCCGAATGGATACACGAGGATCTGGCGACGAATGCGGAATTCAAACTAAAGATCGCGGACATGGCACAGAAGCATCTTTTTAATAACGGAGCGCTGACTCCGGCAAAGGCGCAGGCGCTTTTCGATACGCGTGCGGCGCAGATCAATCAGGCCATCATCGCGGACTGCGTGCGCTGGGGTACGAGCACGACTCTTCACACCTATGCGCAATGGCAGGCTAGATTGGATAACATTCGCACGACCTTTTTTCCCGTGCGGACTTCGACCGTCATCGGTCACCTGCAATCGCGCGGCTTCTACCCCACGGCGACGCCGCCCGCTTTTTCCCAGCGTGGCGGGCAGGTGAGTCCAGGCTATTCGCTCACGCTGAGTGCGGGCGCTCAAGCCGGCACAAGCTACTACACGCTGGATGGTAGCGATCCGCGCGCAGTTGGCGGTGCGGTGGCTGGGGCGGCTTACGCGAGCGGGATTGCGATCAATGTGCCGACGTTGGTGCGCACCCGCTTTCGCAGCAGTGGCGGTATCTGGTCGGCGATCGATGAGGCGACGTTCAGCATTTATCCGCCGGCTGCGGCCGGGAATTTGGTGGTGAGCAAGCTGCACTATCATCCGCCGGGACCTAGCAGCGCGGAAAGTATCGCCGGTTATACGAGCAGCGATTTCTTTGAATACATCGAGCTGCAAAACATCGGCACGCAGACGCTTGATCTGACCGGCGTCTCGCTCAGCGATGCCGTCACATTTTCATTTGCGGGCGCCGCCATCACGACGCTCGCGCCTGGTGCTCGCGTGCTGGTCGTGGCGAATACGGGCGCGTTTGCGATGCGCTATGGGAGCGGTCTGCCGGTGGCAGGCGCGTTCGTGGGAAGTTTCAACAACGCAGGCGAACTCGTGCGTGTGCTGGGAGCAGGCGGTCCGATCGCACAGTTTACTTATGACGACGCGGGTGCATGGCCGGTCGCCGCCGACGGCAGTGGCGCGGCGCTGGTGCTTCTCAATCCAGCCACGAATCCGAATCCGAATTTGGGTGGAAGCTGGCGCGGAAGTTACGTGCCGGGCGGGCGGCCCGGCGTCGCGGATGAGTGGACGGTCGCCGTCTGGCGCGCGTTAAAGTTCACCGCTGCCGACCTCGCAGATTCCGCGAAGGAAGCAACGGTCTGGGGAAACAATGCCGATCCCGATGGCGATGGCGTGAGCAACTTCACGGAGTTTTTGATGGGAAGTTCGCCGACCGATTCGACGTCGCGTCCGGTCCAGACCTCGTCCGTTTACACCGATCCCGGAACGTCGCTGACCTATCTCCAAATCACCTGCTCGCTCCGTGAAGGTCTGAGCGGTGTGACGGCGACGGCGCAAGGATCGGGCGATCTCGCAAACTGGAGCGCCGGCCCGGCGCTCGTCGCCAGCGTAAGTCAGGGAAACGGCACGCTCCTCGCGCTTTGGCGGGATAACACCGCCATGAATGCCGCGCCGGGAAACCGCCGCTTCCTTCGGCTGCAGATCATCGCGCAGCCTTGATCGCCAGCCCGAGGCGTTGCTTCGATTGGCTTGGGAAAAGTCAGGCCGGTGATGCTACAGCACGGCTGGATTTCCGTAGAGGCTGAAGCCCGAAGAGCGCTCGATCTGCACATCGAAGACTTCGCCAAGGTGACGTTCGCCGCCTTCGAAAATCACGACCTTGTTTCCAGGCGAACGGCCCATCAGTCGCTCTTCATTCGTCTTGCTGACACCTTCGCAAAGGATCTCCACGCGCTGACCGACAAGCGCTTCACCTTTGGCAATGGCCCAGCGGTCGATGATGCGGAGCACGTCCTGGTTGCGCGATTCCTTCACGGATTCGGGGAGTTGCTCGCCGAGTTCCGCGGCGGGGGTGTCGCGGCGTTTGGAGTAGCGGAAGACGAAGGCGTTATCGAAGCCGATGCGTTCCAGCAGGGCGCACGTGGCGGCGTGGTCTTCCTCCGTCTCGCCGGGGAAGCCGACGATGACATCGGTAGTGAGCGCGATGTCTGGGCGGGCGACGCGCAGCTTTTCGGTGAGGGCGAAATACTTCTCGGCGGTGTAGGTGCGGTGCATGGCTTTCAGCATGCGGTCGCTGCCGGATTGCATCGGCAGATGGACGTGCGGCATCAGCTTTGGCAGGCGCGCGAAGGCGTCGATAAGGTCTTGCTTGAAGCCGATCGGATGCGGCGATGTGAAGCGCAGTCGGCGCAGCCCTCCGACTTCATGCACCGCATCGAGAAGCTGCACGAAGGGCGATTTTCCGTCGCGCGTTTCAAACTCGTGCCTGCCAAAAAGATTCACGATTTGCCCGAGTAAAGTGACCTCCTTCACCCCGCGCTCAACGAGCGTGCGGACCTCGGCGACGACCTCCTCGATGCGCCGCGAACGCTCCGCTCCGCGCGTGCTCGGCACGATGCAAAACGTGCAGTGCATATTGCAGCCCTGCATGATCGAGACGAACGCCGTCGCCTGCTTTTCCTTCAGCACATGCTCGCGGATCGTCTCCTGCGAGCCGGCTTCCTCGTCCACATCCACGATGGAAAAACGCGCGTCGTCCATGAGCCGCTCGCGCATGGCGACTTTGCGCTGGATGAGTTCGTCCACGTAGTCGGCGACCTTGTGAAATTTTTGCGTGCCCACGACGAGATCGACGTGGCCGATGTCGCGCACGAGCTCCTCGCCTCGCGACTGCGCCATGCAGCCGAGGAAGCCGAAAACCATCTCGGGCTTGTTGGCGCGCATGCGCCCGAGCAGGCCCATTTTTCCGAGTGCCTTTTGCTCGGCGAGGTCGCGGACGGAGCAGGTGTTTAACAAAACGACATCGGCCCCGGCGGCATCGGGCGTCATCTCGTAGCCGCGCGCGATGAGCATCCGCGAGACCTGTTCGGAATCGCGTTCGTTCATCTGGCAGCCGTATGTTTTGAGATAGACTTTCGGCATTTGGAAAAGGGCGGCGAAACTAGCCACGGTGCGGCGCGGCGTCCAAGGGATTGTGGAAATGCGGACGACAGATAGCGTGTCCGCATGAATCCCGCCACCAACGTGCTCGGCACTCCACTGCAATGCTGCTGCCTGAAACCGCTCACGGGTTTCTCTCGCGATGGGTTTTGCCGGACCGGTCCCGGCGATGTGGGGCTGCACACCGTTTGTGTCGAGGTGACGGATGAGTTCCTCGAATTTTCGCGCGACGCGGGAAACGATCTCATCACGCCGCGGCCGGAATATGAATTTCCGGGATTGGAAGCAGGTGATCGCTGGTGTCTGTGCGTGACGCGCTGGCAGGATGCGCTGGATGCCGGCGTGGCACCGCAGGTGGTGCTGGAGGCGTGTCACATTTCCGCGCTGGAATTTGTGTCGCTGGAGGAGCTGCAGGCGCACGAAGTGGAGACGTGAGCGGTCGGAGGAGTGGGAAGTAAGAAGTCAGCAGTCGTCAGTGGGCAGACGACTGATCACTGCTGACTTTTTATTCCGAATGAACGCCGCAGCCGCGCGGCCTTCGAGCGTCAGAGCGAACTATGCTGCTCGCCGCTTGCGGAAATGGTCAGGATTTTGAAGCCGCGTTTTTCGGCCAGAGCCCGCGCATTTTCGCCGCCGAGGACGATGAAAGCCGTGGCCCACGAATCGGCTTCCGCGCAGGTCGCCGCGGTGATGGCGACGAGCACGGTGTCGTGCGTGATCGGTTTGCCGGTCGCGGGGTCGATGAGGTGTTTCGCGCGGTAGGTGCCGGAGGTGGCGAGTGCGGCGTTTTTCAGCGAAAGGCGGCGCAGCGGCTGGCCGGGATGCGCGGGATTTTCGATGGCGACTTCCCACGCTCCACGCGCGAGGAGTTCCCCTCCGACTTCGATGAGGCAATCGGTGATGCCATCGCTCGCAAACAAGGCGGAGAGCCGGTCCGCGGCGTATCCTTGCAAAATGGCACCGAGGTCGATTTGTAAATCAGCATCGCTTTTTTGCAGCGTTCCGCTCGCGGGATCGATGGTGATTTTTTGCCAGCCAGTGTGAGTGCGCAGCCGCTCGATGAGGGCGTCGTCGGGCGGTGCGGGAGGCGCGCCGCCGGGGCCTTGTCCCCATGCCTTCACGAGCGGCGCGACGGTGATGTCGAAGGCACCTTCGCTGGCGCGGCTGACTTCGAGGCACTGGCGGACGAGCGCGATCAAATCGGGCGGCATCGCGAGGGGGAGCGTGGTCCCGGCGGCGTTGAATTGCGATGTGGCCGAGCCGGGTCGCCAGTGCGAAAGCGTGCTTTCGATGCGCTTAAGTTCGGCGGCGATTTTGCGGTGCGTATCGGCGGGAAATGGCGTGCGGGATTTCACGCTCCACGTTGTGCCGAAGGCTGCGCCGTGCAGTTCGGAGAGCGGGGCGGGAGAGGCGTGTGGTTTAACAAAGACGAACGCGGAAGCCGCGGCGAGGACGGCGAGCGCGGTCCAGTCGCGCGGACCAAAGCGATCGCTCGCGCCAGGGCTGCGAATGAATTTTAAGAGCGCGCCGGTCGGGCAGCCGTAATGGCAATATGCCATGGGGACAAAGGCCGACGCGGCGAGTCCGGCCAGCGCGATAACGGCGGAAACGATGGCCGCGCCGCGCAGAATCCAGGCGTCGAATGGCTCCAGCTTTGCGAGGTCGAAAGTGGTCGTGAGCGCGAGGATGAGGGCGACGACGAGCAGCGTGGCGGGTGCGCGCTTAAGCCATCGATGCAGCGCGGGCGGGACGCGCAAGCGCAGGCGTGGAAATTTGCCGAGCCACTCCTGCGCGGCTCCGTGCGGGCAAAGGTGGTGGCAATAAATTTGCCGTCGCGCGCCCCACGGGACGAGCAGGGCGACGGCGGCGAGGAGCACGAGCGCGGGCGCGGCGGGCAGGCCGTGCCGCGCCCATCCGGCGAAGAGCGAAAGCGAGAGAAGCTGGCCAAACCAAAGTCCGAAGCCGCCGATGAGCACCGCCTGCCAGGCAAGGCGCAGCCAGCGTTTGCCGCGCAGAGGCGTGAAAGCGAGCACGACCGCGCCGAGCACGACGGCGATGAGTGCGACCTCGCGCGCGGTGATCGGTGGCGTCTCTTTCGCGTCTGCGGAAAAGGTCCGCCGCAATCCCTCGGCGACGGCGAAACTGGTCTGGGTCGCGCCGGAAATCCCTTCGATGCCGGCCTTTTGAAAATCGAGCGCGGCCCATTCTGCGACGGGACGTTTTGCGAGCGCGGCGAGCGCGTCTTTGTCATCGCGGACGCGCTCGACATATTCCGGCGTGTCGTAGCTTTTGCGCAAACGAATGGCTGTGACGTTCAGCCGGTCGGGCGTGACGGCGGCGAGCGATTCCGTCGGGCCGGCGTAGCCGCGGACGTTGTCCGAGTGCGGCGAAGTCCGCACCACAAAGCCGAGCACCGCGCCTTTTTCATCATGAACCGAGTGCCAGCCCGCGCGCTTTTTCTCCGGCGAAAAAGTCACCGCTTTCGGAAAGAGCGAGCGCACTTCGGCGAGCGTGAGCGGCTCGGGAAAGCGGAGCGAATCCGCGCGGCCAGTCACACGTCGCTCGATCGCCTCGGCCATCGCGAGACTTGTGAGCGTGGAGCCGCCGACCGCCTCGATTTTTTTCCCCGGCGTCCATCCGATGAAGCTGCGCCAGAAGGATTCCGCCTTGCGGATTTCGGCCACGTGCGCCGGCGTGTCTTCGCTGGATAGCAGTTCGACGCCCGCGATTTTTCCCGCCGGATCGAGCGCGATGAGCAGATTGCTCGGGCCGGAGTAGCCGATGAGATCATCGCTGTCCGGCGCGGTGGTGAGCAGGGAGCCGAGCACTTTTCCATCGGCGGAAAAGAGGCGTCGTCCATCGATGCGCGCGGTGTCCGGGAAAAAAGCGCGTGCTTTTTCCAGCGTGACGAAAGCGGTGCTGTCGCCGCTGACGCCGCGCTGCGTACGCCAGAGCAACGCCGCCGCAACAACCAGCGCGGCGAGTCGCCACAGACGGATTGCGATGAGTGCGAGCGCGGGCTTTCGCGGCATTCTTTCAAGTGCGCAGGGCACGAAGGATTCGGCGAGAAGATTGAGCGGCAACCCGCGGAAAAGCCTGCACTATGAATCAATCGACCTCGTCCTCGAAACGGCGGCAGTTTTGCGAGAGCTACGACGATTTCGAATAAGATGTCAGCCGGCTCGCGTGGTGAGTTTCAGGCGGAAATATCGGGGCTGGGCCGCGAGTGGGACGGTCGCGGTATGCTGGCTGCCGGCGTCCACGATCATGAGCGTCGAGGTGGTCCAGGTGATGAGATCGGCGCTCGTTTCAATGAAGCCCATACTGGCGGGGACGATGGAGGGCCACGAAAGTTTCAGCGTCGGTCCTTCCACCACGGCGGTTAGTTTAAAGACATCGCCATAGACTGCCTCGACCCAGTCGGCGTGATCCACAAAGGGATTGCGGTTGTGCTGGTAGCCGAAAACGCCCTCGGCGCGCGTGCGCTCCGCGGGGCTGACAGGATCGAGAAAATTCCAAATCAGCAGTGTGGACAGACGACCCATGTAATTCGCGGTGGAGGAGATAAGCGCGATGTTTTCCGTCAGGATAAGATCGGGTTCGCTGCCGCCGCCTTCGTAACGGATATCCATGTAAAACATCGCGCGGGCGAGGTCGCCTTTCACTTCATCGGGCGGCTCCCATGAGTCGAAATCCTGGCTGCAAAGGGCGGAGGTCGGGCCGCTCGGTTTGGCGTAGCCGCTCGCGCCGACGGTGCTCTCGTCGTAGTAAAGATTGGCGCGATCGGAGTTCGCGGGTTCGCCGACTGCGCGGAGATTAAAGAGATCGGAATAGGCAGGCTCGACGCTGTCGATGCCGAGGGAATTGGGCCAGCAGTGCTCGCGATTCCAGCCGTTCGAGACGACGGAGACGAAGTCGCTTTTCGGCCAGGTCGTGCGCTCGTAGATGAGAATGATGTTGGCGCTGTTGGCGGGATCTTGGTCGAGCGTTTCCAGCGGCGTCCGCGTGGATGTGTAGGTGATGACGGTGTGGCCCTTGATGATATTGTGCAGGGCCGTGCGCAAGGGCGTTCCTGTCAGGCCCTGCGCCGTCGTATAATAACCCGTGGGCTCGGTCGCCCCAGCGATGGCGAGACAGATGACGTGAAGGAGGACGAAAAACTTTTTCATGGAAGATGGCCGGTCGGCGAGGGCCAACGGGCGCGCTGCCATTCCGCGAAGGTCCGCGTCCGGTCAAATGGCAACCGGGTTCACGCCTGTTTGCGCAGCGCCTGCTACCACATGCCGCCGAAGCCCGGTTCGGTGACCGCGTGTCTCACGATCGTGTCCTTTACAGTTTGACGGTCCAAGCATCGCCGCCGCCGCCCGCCAGCGGCAGGCCGAGTTGCGCGCCCACCCGCAACCAGCCAGCCCATCCGCCGCGTAATAACTTGCTGCCGCCGCGCTGGACACAGGCATTGCTGATTCAACCCTGACCGAGCCCACGAACTTGTTTTCCTGCCGCCTGTGCTCACCATTGATGAAACGCTCATCGAATCGGCCACCCAAACGCTGGCGTCCAAGTTCCATCCCGAACAAATTTGGTTGTTTGGCTCCCACACTTGGGGCGCACCCACCAGCGATAGCGATTTGGACCTCATGGTGGTCGTGCGCGACAGCGACGAACCCGCCATCCGGCGGTCGCAACGCGCGCTGCGCTGCTTGCGAGGGCTCCCCATGCCCAAGGACGTGATTGTTCCCACGCGTGCCCAAGTGGATCGTTACAAGCACCTGCGAGCCTCCCTCTTTCACCAAATTCCTTTCACCCGCAACCAGCCAGCCACCCGCCGCGTGATCGCAGGCGACACCCCGCCCCCCTTCTCCCAGGATTTTCCCTGATTCTTAGTCGTCGTAGTGGAACCTGCATTGCATCACGACGATCGTTTCGTTCTCGCAGCGATAAACCAGCCGATGTTCCTGGGTGATGCGGCGAGACCACCAGCCTTTCAGATTTCCCCTGAGCGGCTCGGGTTTTCCAATGCCCGAAAATGGGTTCCTCAAAGTATCCCGGATCAACTCATTCACGCGGGCCAGTCCTTTGCCGTCGTTTTTCTGCCACCAAAGGTATTCCGCCCAGCCACCGGGCAGCCACATCAGTCGCATAGTTCGCCCGCCTGGAGCTTCCCTGCGGTATAATCCGCGATGCCCTGGCGGATACGCTCGGCGTTGGCCGGGGTGGACAGAAGATGGAGAGTTTCCTCCATTGCGGCATACTCCTCGGCGGCCAGCAGCACCACGGTCCCCGCTCCGTTCCGGGTGATGGTGATGGGTTCGCGGTCACGGGATGCGCTCTCGATCAGACCCGCCAAGCGGTTTCTGGCTTCAGTGTAAGAGATCGTTTGCATGGGCAACCTGTGGTTCGCGGACAGAATTCTGTCAATGGAAACAGGCCGCCCGTAAAGATGGCGGACAGCTTCCGAGTTTTGCTGCGCTCACGAGGGGACGGCGAGGTCGTGCGGCCACCAGCCTCCCGTTGACCTCCGGCGATTACACGATTCACAGACCGCCGGAGCGGCGGACGAAGCGCAGCTTCGGGGAACGCGCGTTCCAAAGTGCAACTTGGGAACGAGAAAAGGCTGAGGAAAATTCTGCACATATCCCCGGACCGCTCCCTTTGCCTTTGACGAGGCGCGGCCAGTCAATCCATCGGCATGATATACAGAATTCTCGATTCTAAAGCTGACCCCGCCCTTCCCACGTTCCTGCACCGAAAACTTTCCATTTGCCGAAGCGGGACGGGCGTTCACAGTTGGCTCCATGTCGCAGACTTACCGAGCTACCGTTGAGGACGACCGCATTCGCTGGCACGAAGGCGCGCATCCCGATTCGCGGGCGAAACCGATCGAAGTGCGCGTCGTGGTTCTTGACGAGCCTGAGGCGGAATCGCCGATCCTTCGCACGCCGGGCGTGTGCGGCGGAGAACCTTGTTTCGGTTCGCGCCGAATCCCGGTGCGGCTCGTGATCGAGGCATGGCAAATGGGCTGGACGGATGGGGAGGTGCTCGCGGCTTATCCGGCGCTCGCTGGCACCCACCTCTCAGCGGCGCGGGAATACTATCGCGGACATCGCGAAGAGATCGACCGGCTCATCGCCGAAAACGCTGCCGCTTGATGGCACGCCTGCTGGCGGACGAAGACTTCGACCACCGAATCGCCGCACGCCTTCGCGTGCTCGGCCATGACGTGCTCACCCTCGCGCTGCTCGGCCAGGCCGGGTGTCGATTTCCAGACGATCAGGTGCTCGTCGTTGCCACCGGCGAGAGCCGCGCGATCCTCACGCACAACCGTCTGCATTTCATCCGCCTTCATCGCCAGACGCCTGAGCATGCTGGCATCCTCATCAGCAGCCAGGCGCGCGACCCGCTGGCTCACGCTGACCACCATCCACGCCGTGCTGCAAAGTTTGCCCGATCTGCGCGGCAGGCTCGTGCGCGTGAACCTCGCCGATCACACGATCGAATGACATCCTCGCAGTCCAAAAGACTGAGCGAAAAGACGGGAGGACGGAACCAATGATCTACTCTAAAACTCCCATCGCAAAACGATCATCACGCATCGAAAGAAGCGACACCGCGCTCCCATGTCAATGTCGCGGCGTCTCCCGCCCCTGATCGCTTTCACCCGAATCCAAAACGATTCTCCTGCTCCCTCTCGCATTCTCGATTCTAAAGCTGAACCCGCCCGATATGTGCGAACTTTTCCGAAGTTGCTGGCGCTTCGCGTCGGGTGGGTCGTGGAAGGCGGAAACCGCACGGCTGACGTTTCTGCGATGGCTGTCGAAGTTGCTTCTGCACATATGCACGGACTGACCCGAATGGCACTAAGTGACCCGAATGGCACTAAGATAAGGGCTTTTTGAGACGAGCCGTTCGGGGTGTTTACTCTGAAAAACGGCCTTATCTTAGTGCCATTCCGGACTGACCCCTTCTCCCGGGCTCGAGGTCGTCGCATTCTAATTCATCGGGCATCCGACTGTTGACCTGTCCCTTTATCCACGATGGTTGACCTGTCCCTTTATCCACGATGTGCTCGAAGGAAGTGATGCGGTAAATCGGATGCTTCACGGCGTTACTCTACCGCAAAGGCGCGATTGAAGTAGCTGGCGAGCCGGCCAATTCGTAGCGGACGACATCAACTCGACCCGTACAGACGACCTGTGGAAGTTCGCCGAAGCTCACTTCGATCATTTGCATTACCGCGGGCCCGGTATAGGAATCCATCGCAACGCGTGATAGGTGCTGCCTCCGATCGAAATAACACCGTCTTCAACTGCTAAGCCGCAAACGGTATCTCCATCGACGAGCTTGTCCTGGTGTGGATAGCCTCGTAAAAACACATGCATCTGGCCCCCACGAACAAGATAGGTCTCGTCAGCAGAGTGGTATTCGTTCTTCGGAATCGCTTTACGGTACGCCAATAATTTACGTACAATCTCAGCATTCGCCTGAGGATAACTATAGTTGGATCGGGATAGAAGTAGCCCTCCTTCAACTTTCTGATCAACGAGCAAAACTACTTCATATTTAGGAGCGGCTTCCTCTACTCGTGCCTTTGCTTGCTGTATTGCGGCGGCATTAGCCGCTGCTGCTCTCTGTGCTGCCACCGCCTGGTCAGCCTGCATGGATTGGGCAGCTTTCTTCGAATCGTAGCCGTATTTGGTACGGAGATCCTCAGCCATATCGGTAAACGGAATCTTGGCGAGTCCGTCGTCGTGGCTGATGGAAATCCCACCGGGTTCGACCCGCGTTATCGTGATGTTCTTGTACTTTGTGCCGCTCAGCGTCGTGATGTCTTCGGCAAACAGCGGGGTACCTGTGAAGATGATCGCGATTAGAATGAATGCGTTCATGGTATGGTTCGGGAGGCGGCGCGTGGGAACGCTTAACTTGAGGTAGGCTTCTATTTAACGAAGGTTAATAACCTTTTAGGCATGGCGGTTGAAGTCATTACAGTCCCGAGTTCGGGAAGCGTCGCCTAGCGAGTTGCTGAAATGCATATTCACTGAGCGGCCAGTCGCGAAAGATTTCGTCGTGGAGCAGTCTGATTGCGTCCATTAACTCTGCTTCTCTTCCGCCCTCAATTGAAATTGGGCGGCAGTCACGCAAGGAACTCATAAGCGTCACGATCGGATTCCATTCAGCACAGGCTGCGATTTTGATTTCGATTGTTCTGTCAGGGTCGATGTCCACGCCTTCGATCAGGGTGCGAGCTCCATGATAAGTGTGGCGAATGGTCCACACTTGGCCCGTACACGTTTCCGTATATGGCGGTCGATAGAAGTCGCGCGTCCTCTCATGATCGAAGCGATCGACAGCGCGCTGTTGACGTAGAGACTCCAGGTAGTCCCAGACCATGGACTCCATATCAGAGCGGAGCGTCGTGAATGATTCTTTGTTCATTTCCTTCCTCGGTACCAAGTTCCACTTGGTAATGCAAGTGCGGGCGAAGTTGCACTTCGGCGGGACGGAGCCGGAGACGAAGTTCAGCTTCGCGGACAGGTGCGTGCCGAAGTGAATCGTCGGCAAGAGTAGAGTGGTGTCAGCTTTAGAATCGAGAATGTTGGCTTTTCGGCAGGGACCGACTACAGTGCTGTCACGGTCGTTCATGGACAGATCAGCCGGACGTTTGGAAAATAGGTGCGGTAGCGGGTGGCGTCTCGGGTGAGGAGGGTCAGGTTTTCCACTTCCGCATGGGCTCCGATGAAAAAATCCGGCAAGGGGTGAAGTCTTGGCACCGCCGGCACGACGATAGGCGGCGAA
>JBBRPM010000017.1:0-87197 GCA_038228115.1 Chthoniobacterales bacterium | reverse complement strand
TTATCGGTGGTGTAGTGGTGGAGGTGTTGAACTCTGTCTTGTCCTGCGAACACGCCTGGCAAAGGGCGGTTCCGGCAACGGTTCGAGCAAACACCCGCAGGCCACGGAGCGATCTGGCTGAGGACGAACGGCAAAACCGTTCGAGAATGACAACGATCAACTCCGGGGCGGTGAGCGGCGCGTTGCAACACGCGGGTCCCCCGCAAATCAGCAAGACTCGCGGCGGTTGGCGATATACAAGAATGACAGGGTTTTGGATGCTGCCGCTGCGGCGATCATTCCAGATTTTGATGCGTTTGTCCTGATGTGCCGCACCGCGTTCCCGAACTCTACAGCACCACCGCTCCACTCCCCGCCAGCTCCCCGATCTCCCGCGCCAGCACATCCGCCTCGCTCGTCAGCTTCCCGATCTCCGCTTCGAGCCCCACGACTTGCCTCGCCACCACGACATCGAGCATCTCCGGCTGCTTCTCCACCAATCCCGCCAGCTCCCACTCCGCGCTTTCGTGTAGCCGATTCGTCGCCTCCAGCACCCGCACGATCTCCATCTCCAGGCTCTGCCACAGCCGGTGCAATTCCGCCACCCGCCGCTCGTCGCCGAAGTCGAGCCGCCCCCAGCCGCGCCGCAGGAGAAATCCGTCCGGATCGTTCGCGATCTCGCGCAGCGTCGCCACGTCCCCCGCATCCCGCGCCTCGTTGATCGCGCTACTCAGCCTGTGATACGTCTCCAGCTTCTCCGGCTCGCTGGCAAAGCGGTCCGGGTGATACAGCTTCACCAGCTTCCGCCAAAGCCGCCCCACTTCCTCCGCCTCCGCGGGCGACAACTCCCTCTTCGCCGCCATCGCCGACGCCGCCTCCTCGTAATCCCGCTCGTTCCGCGCCTCCGCCTGCCGGAATTCCCCGCGCACCTGCTCCGCCTCCTCCTCGCCGTGCCGGGGATTTGGCAAAAAAGCGGACGTCGGTTGACACTTTTCAACCTCGTTTGTGTGGTTTGGTATGAACACTGAATCCCTTCTCGAAACAGCAAATGGCCTGACCAAACTTGGGATGTTCCGGGAGGCCGAGGCAGAATTACTTCGCATCCCGAGCGATGCTGACAACTACACTTCCGCGTTGCATGAGTTGCAGAGAGTCCAGATCGCACTTGAGGATTACCAAAAGGCGATCGAGACCGGGATGAAACTGTTGACGCATGACAGTGAGAGCCGACGAGCGGTTTTCAAAACTTCAGTCGCCCTGATTATCGCTGGCCGGTGTCAAGACGCGCACTGCCTGCTGAAACAGTTGCCGGGGGTGGGAGAGATCGACGCGCACGAAGCATATCAAATGGCCTGCCTGGAATCGAGACTCGGGGACTTTGAGGCAGCCTTGCATTGTCTTGATCCAGTTTTGCTGCGGGTAGAAAGTTATCGGGCAAAGGCATTGATCGACTCCGATCTCCAGCCGCTCTGGCATTCGTTTGAGAATCGGCAGCCTAGGCTCGCGCAAGCTCACATCCTCCTGCGGCCTGTATTCGACGACATCCGCGAGTGGATTGGCACTCGCAAGGACGATCCCGAACTCGATGGAAACGATTTAAAGCAGTTCCCCGAAGCGTGGCGGCGGCTCTTTCGGTTCAACTCTTCATCCGGTACGCATTCCATCCACCACCTCACTGCCGCGAGAGACCCGGAGGCTAGAGACGCCTGCTTGGAATGGTGTCACTCCCGCATCGAGAATTCGTTGCACCGCATTGAGCGCGCCCGTGCATCCGCGACAAACGTGGTGCTACAGGCCCAGCCGGCATACGCCGCACTGCACCTGACGGCGGGCAATTATCTCGGGGCTCGTTATCATCTGTTGTGGGCACTCGGGAAAGACCCTGCTGCGCTAGACGATTTCCGTGCAAACCGGAAGCTCTGGCCTATGACCTACTTCTTGGACGAACTCGCCGTAATGCAAGATGCCGATTGCGAATCAAGCCGACTTCTCATCGAAGCCAGTCTTCCAAACCCGCGCATCAACGTCGCCGACCTTCTAAACGATCTCCCGGCGAAATTGCATGATTCATCTCTCTACTTACTGAGAGCTGGCATGGCGCTTCAGAACGTCAACGATTATGCAGCCGCCTTG
The DNA here is from genome assembly GCA_038228115.1 of Chthoniobacterales bacterium. Taxonomy (GTDB): domain Bacteria; phylum Verrucomicrobiota; class Verrucomicrobiia; order Chthoniobacterales; family Chthoniobacteraceae; genus JANLQB01. The sequence continues at coordinate 85,085 of JBBRPM010000017.1, read as the reverse complement.
GCGATCTGGCTCAAGCTGTGTGCAAGATGGCCTCATGATCCCGTCGGCTTCGGTAACGGGGCAACCTGCCTGATGCATCTGGGGTTATGGGATCGTGCGTCGACTCTTCTGTCGCACGCGCCAGAGGCATATCGCCACTTTCACCTCCACGAAGTTCAGTGCAGGCAATTGGAAGCTCAGGACGTGGAAGGAGCCTCCGCCCCGCGGACGCAGCCTTTTCGAGGGCAACCGGACTTAGGCGGACTGCTTCGAAGCGGGATTCCGATGTTGGAATCATGTACTTCAACTCTCGGCGAACAGCAGCAAAGCCTGCTGTAGAGTTGTCCCGCAATTCCCCTGCGCGTCTAACGAGATTCCGTTGAAGTTTCTGACGGATTCCGCGCGTCACCCGAATCGGCATAAACCATCTGGTGCATCTCTGCAACGCTCGCCTCCAATTGATCTGACAATACAGAGGGCATGCGTCTCTTGAATGCTGCGGCAAGAGAACTGTAATACCAAAGCAAGTCTGCCGGGCCAGCGTTGAAACGCGTCCAGAGCTGCGAGCCGTGGGTACGCAAGTCCGCCACAATGGCACGAGCGTTGTGCAGTTTATCGGATGCGGATACGAGCAGCACTGAACGTGGCGCATCTTCGAGATGTGCGACATAGGCTTCCTTGCGTTCCCGCCAAGGTGGCTTGGGAGACACGTCGGCATCTGTACAGCCTTCAACAATCGCGAGGACATTCTCTCCGAATCCCGCCAAAATTCGCTCCCGCAATCTCGGTGCATTTCCATCCGCTTGATCTTCGATTGTATCGTGGAGCAACGCGGCGATTGCCTCGTCCTCGTTCGCTCCATGCTCCAGAGCGATACCGGCCACTGCCAGCAGGTGAGCAACATACGGGATGCCAGTTCCTTTCCTTACCTGCTCACGGTGTAATGCTGAGGCGAATGCCAGAGCGCTATCAAATTTCGCGGATAGGTGGGTTTTCATTTCAAACGAAAGTAATTCGGGCTTTTGTCCACTAACTAGGTTTTGAGGCGAGAGAAATCCGAGATTTTCGGGAATCAGGATTCCATCGCCAAACGTGTCGCTCATCGCCGTTGCGCCAAGGGCGCGTGTAGTGGCTCGTGTCTCCATTCCATTGAGGGCAACCCCAAAACTTGCCGTGATCACCATCGATAGGTTGCATGATGGCGACCCTGTTTGCTGTCGCACAATCGAGACACGTATAGACATTCACCGGCCCCGGCACTTCGAGATGATCAATGTTGAACTCAAACTTTCCCTTGTTGCGCGTGCCGACGAGGACGGAAGCCATTTGTGCGCCGATTTCCTCATGCAATCCTTGATCGAACATCCAGACCGTGTTGCACGCCGGGCAGCGAACTCGGACGGCTTGTTGATCCTCAAAAATCCGTGCTCGTAAGTCGGTCGCGCGGCAACATCCGCAAACTAATCCGTAACGATCCTTAATCTGCCCAAGGTCCGATAAAGTGACGCGTCGCGACCTGCGAATAGACGCCCGCACTGGAAAACGCAGCGTGCCATTCCATTTCCAATGTGCAGATACGCCTGTGTATCGGTCGCTCTTCAATCGCTCAGCGACCGCGCGATGAAATGGCAGCAACACATGATGCAGACGGCAGAGTGTGATTAGATTCTCCAATCGGTGATCCGGTTGCTCGAAACGCGGTTTGATGTGATGCACATCAAGGCAGGTCGTGTTGATGCAACCAGTAACTTGGCACTGCACATCGTCGCGGCGGAGGACGGCAATTCTTCTTCCTCTTCTTCCCCACCAATCTGGCGGCAAACCATCTGGGTGAAAATCATTTTTAGGATCAATGTCATCAGTCGGAGAGGGCAACGACCCAACAGGAGCCGCGTACAGAACTTCCGCGTGAATCGGTGCCGCGCACAAAACCTCCGACAGATCACCCTGGTCTCGAAATTCCGTCCCGATCGCATAGTCGGCAGATTGCGAATCTAGCGGAGCGGTGTCGCCACGCTCCGCTCGGCGAAACAATCGCGAAAAGAATTCAAACATCTTGCAGTCGAGTCAGCGGGGTTGGAGCCAAAATCTCACTCATTGCGACGGTGGCGATCCGGAGGCCGAGTATGCGTTCACCGTTCGTCCCCTACCGCCGGAGGAACAGCCGGGACGCGGGCGAGGATGGCGTCCACTTTCCGCCAATCCACGCGGGGGGCGCGCTCGGCGATGGTGGGGCGGTGCGGGGTGTGGTCGAGTGGCACGCTGAGCGCGCTGGCGATGAGGGCGTCCACCGTGATGTGCTCGCGCCTGGCGCGGGCGCGGGCTGGCGCGGCGAGGCTGTCGGGCGGGTTGACGTGGAGTGTCATGGACGAGCGGTCCCTGCGTCGGCGCAAGCGAGGTGGCCGATGATTTTGCGGGCGAGCGCAGAATCCATTTCAAGCCATGCTTTGAGCTGGCTCGACGGGAGTGGCGAAAAAGGCGTCGGTCTCGTCCTGAGTCAGCACTTTTCCTTTTTCCGCCCAGAGCCGAAGCACAGAGGGGTCGATGTCGGCTCCGTTTGGCCAGCGGATCGTGTCGGATTCGACTTGAAGCCGGGCAAAGTAGTCCGGTGCATGCAAGGGGTCGAAAATCGGTCCGTGCAAGGCAGGGGCCAGGTCCAGCACTTTGCTGAAGCCATCGGCATAGACCAAAGAAACCATTGTCCCGCCCATCGGCTCGGCTTTTTGCAGTTGAATGTTCATAGGCTGTTATTCCAGCGGTTCGATATTGTTCAGTGGTTTGTGCTCGCGGGCAAGCTGCCAGTCCCAGAGGAGTTCTTCGCGATGCGCCAGCGCCCACTCGATCACCAGCGCCTGGGCTTTGGCCGGCAGCCAGCCGTTGAGGAGGCCAAGAGTGCGAATGTCGAACTCGGCTTTGTGCTCGCCATACTTCGCGTGAAAATGAGGCGGGTTGTGATCGTTGAAAAACATCTCAATGCGAATCCCGTAGAACTTTGATATTTCAGGCATTGCTCATTGTTGTATCCCGGCGCGTGCTGACGCGGCGGCGAGGCTGTCGGGCAGGTTGACGTGGAGTGTCATTGCCGAGGAATCATGTCGGCAAAATCGCGCGGGAGCAAGACCTCGACGTTTGATTCCGCTCATCGTTTTATTGGACTTGGCAGCGGTGAAAATCGTGACAGTTTCCGATCATGTCCTTCACCGAAGTGCAAACGCAGGCGGCGGCCCTTTCCGCGGAAGAACGCCGGAAACTCGCCGCGTTTCTCACCATGCTGCGCATGAAGGAAACCGGTGAGTGGGAAGACACAACGAAGCCGGAAGCGCAGGATCGCACCGGTTGGGTTTCGCTTGAGGAAGCCAGACAGCGGTTGCTTGGGCAAAGCTGATCGTGCCGCAGCCTTACCAAGTCTGGCTTCGGCAGGAGGCTTACGATTACCTCGACTCGATCGCGATGGCGGAGCGTCAGAGATTGCTGGTTTGGGTCGAACGACTGGGCGGGCAGCCAGATCGCGACGGAGACTTCACAGAACTGGGAATCGACGGACGCGCCTGGCAGGTTGCGGTCATCGCTGCTCACGCGGTCGTGTGGTGGGTGGATTCGCCAGTTCGCGAGGTGAAAGTGGTCACGATTCGCCGCGCGGATCGGTAGCTCTCCAGATGCCAACCGCCTCAGAGCCAGAATCTCGCTCATTGCGACAGTGGCGATTTGGAGGCTGGGGCCAAGTTTATCCTTCGTCCCCTGCCGCCGGAGGAACAGCCGGGGCGTGGGCGAGGATGGCGTCCACTTTCTGCCAATCCACGCGGGCGGCGTGCCCGGCGATGGTGGGGCGGTGCGGGGTGTGGTCGAGTGGCACGGTGAGCGCGCTGGCGATGAGGGCGTCCGCCGTGATGTGCTCGCGCCCGGCGCGGGCGCGGGCTGGCGCGGCGAGGCTGTCGGGCGGGTTGACGTGGAGTGTCATGGCGCGGGCAGCATGGCGGCAACGGTGGAAGTCACGCTGCCGCGTGCTGGCGCTGCTGGAAACGTTGCCAGGCTTTCTCGGCAAGCTTCGGGTGTTCCTTTGCGCCTTGCAGGAGACCTTCGATGCCGAGGTCGCAGTCGAGCGAGTCCCAGCGGAGCGAGTAGGGATTGACTTCCATCGCGTTCCGTTCCTCATCCGAGGCCAGCAGGAGCGTCGGGTAAAAGGTGAGCGGCACGGTGAAGGTCGAGCCATCGGTCAGTTCGACGGTGAGCCGCGTGGCGTCGATGCGCGCGTCTTTGATCTCACGCAAGTAGTTGCTCATAGGTTTCGTTGATGAGTTTCAGATGGGATTTCAATCGTGCGCAAGATGTCGTTGCACTCGGCTTCGGCAAGCCCCGGTTCCAGGCGATTTCGATTCCATTCTCGATCCAGACTTTGCATTCCATCCGTTCCCGGAAGACATGCACATGGCGGCGTTCGCGAAGGTCAAAGCTGTAAAAACTGACTCGCCACGGAATGTTCGGGATTTTGACGCGCGGCATGGTTGTTTATGCGAGACAGGTATTTTTTAAGGTGATCTATCATGGGCCGCGTCGCTCAAGGAGTGTCAAGGCGCGGGGAGGATGGCGGCGAAATCGCGCGGGAGCAAGACCTCGCCCTGACTCGGCAAAGTGGCCGGCCCGTCGCGCGGGCCTTTTGCAGACTTTTAGCGCTCCCGCCACTGCCGGTCGCGCCGCGCTCCGTGCAAGACGGCGTGGACGTAGAGCGTCTCGTCAATCACTGAGAAAAAGACGCGGTAGGGAAATCGTTCAGTCAACACACGGCGCATCCCGTCGCGAGGCCGGAGGATCCGGAACAAACCGGGAGATTCTTGGGCGCGGCGAAGTGCTTTGATGATTTCCTCCGTCAATTCCTCCGCCAAGCCTGGGCACTGGTCTTCATACCAGGTGGCCGCTTCCGCAATATCCCCCAACGCGAGCGGGCGAACGAGACCCGGCGGATCATCAGCGGGGCAGTCGTTCGCGCACGCGTTCCTTCAATTCGTCCAAGGGAATTCCAGCCTCGGGATTTTGCTGAAAATCGATCATCCGGGCATCGAGAATGGCGGTTTCCTGCGGCGTCAAATCATCGTCATCGTCATCGACTGCGATGGCCCGATGAACCAACTCCTGCCGCTCCGCAAACGATAGCTTCGGGATTTCATCGAGGATTTCGGCGAGGCTCATGCGTGGAGCGTAGGCAGCGGAAAGTGTCATTTCAACTCCGGTCTTCAATCCTGTCAGAGTCAGAATCTCGCTCATTGCGACTGGGACGATCTGGAGGCCGGGTATGCGTTCACCCTTCGCCACCTACTGCCGGAGGAACAGCCGGGACGCGGGCGAGGATGGCGTCCACTTTCTGCCAATCCACGCGGGTGGCGCGCTCGGCGATGGTGGGGCGGGGCGGGGTGTGGCCGAGTGGCACGCTGAGCGCGCTGGCGATGAGGGCGTCCGCCGTGATGTGCTCGCGCTCGGCGAGGGCGCGGGCTGGCGCGGCGAGGTTGCCGGGCAGGTTGACGTGGAGGGTCACGGCAAAGCGATCATGCCGACCAAATCGTGCGGGAGCAAGACCTCGACGCCAAGCGCGCGGAGGGTGCGAAGCGGCAGTGGTTGCGTGGTCGTTTCGACGATGGTGCGTTTCTCTGACCGCTGAAATGAACTGAGCCCTTGAGCCTCGCCGCTCCCGCCGCTATAAAATATCCATGAGCACTGCCACTGCGGAGATCGTCCAAGTTTGCGAAGCGCTGCCGCCGGAGAAGCAGTCCGAGGTGATCGACTTCGCCAGATTCCTTCTCGCGCGTGACGATGAGGATCGCTGGGAACGATTGCTCGCTGAAACGGGGCCTCGTCCCCGGTTCGATGCTTTCCTGCGAGAATCCGCAGCGGAAGCCGACGAACCGCTCGACCCGCAGCGTTTGTGATCTCGCGCACGCGGCCAAGTTTCTGGCGGGCTTATGAGTCGCTCGATCCGCGTATCCGGGAAGCGGCTCGCCGGGCCTACCGGATGTTCGACGAAAATCCGAATCACCCGTCCCTTCGTTTCAAAAAGCTCGGCGGATACGAGAACGTCTGGTCTGTCCGCATCAACGAATAATACCGCGCGGTCGGTGAGCGGCAGAGCGACACGGTCGTCTGGGTCTGGATCGGGTCGCACAACGATTTCGACAAACTCTTCGGGTGATTCTAACGCGCGGCTTTTTGGGGCGTTGGAGGCCGTCCACGGATCAGGCCACTGCCAAGAGCGAGCAACGCGCAATCTTCGGCAACTCTCCTTCGCGTTCCATGCGCCGCAGTTCGTAGTCGGCCTGGAGATTATGCCAGAACTGCGCGCTGTTGCCGAAGTATTGCGAGAGGCGGAACGCGGTGTCGATGGTGACGGCGCGCTTGCCTTGCACGATTTCATTGATGCGGCGCGGCGGAACGCTGATGTCTTTTGCCAGCCTGTATTCCGTGAGGCCAAGCGGCTTGAGAAATTCTTCGACCAGAATTTCGCCGGGCGTGACGAGCGGGAGCAGTTTGGTTTTCATATTCATCTTTGGGTTAGTTCGATTTGTGAAATTCACACCGGTCAGTGGTAATCGACAATCCCGACATCGGGGGGGCCGCTTTCCGTCCAGCGAAAGCACACGCGCCATTGTTGATTCACGCGGATGCTGTGCTGTCCCTTGCGGTCGCCTTTGAGGGCTTCGAGCCGGTTGCCCGGTGGCACGCGCAAGTCTTCGAGTTTTGCTCCCGCATGGAGGGTCATGGCAAAGGGATCGTGGCGGCGAAATCGCGCACGAGCAAGACCGCGGCGCCAAGTGCGCGGGCGGGTGCGAGGTATCGGCGCTCGAAAAGGGCCGCGTACAATACAATCTGCCAAGTATCGAAAACTGGCTGCCTTACTAGGACTCGAACCTAGACAAAACGATTCAGAGTCGTTTGTGCTACCATTACACCATAAGGCAAAAGGGGAGGCGGAAAATAGGCGCGGGGGCGGGGATGTAAATCACTTTTTCGCGGTCGCTTTTTCCGGGAAAAGGCGGGCGTGTTCTTCGAGGAGGTAGCGGTCCGTCATGCCGGAGAGGTAGTCGCAGACGGTGCGGTGTAGGCCATCGGCCTCGATGCGTTTGGCGGTGGTTTTGCCGAGGAGCGATGGCTTTGCGAGGTAGGCGCCGAAGACTTCGCGGAGCATGCGGCAGGCGTTTTGGTTCACGTCGGCGACGCGCGGGTGGTAGTAGAGATTTTGGTAAAGGAAGCGCCGCAGGCTGCGGTTTGCGCGGAGCAGGGTGGCGCTGTAGCGGATGAGCGGCTTGGGCTGGCGGCGGACTTCGTCGGCGCTTTGCACGCGGGCTTTGCGGATGGATTCGGCGCTGGTGGCGATGACGTCCTGCACTTGCCGGTCGATGATGGAGCGGATGACGTAGCTGTGGAGTTCGGGGCCGCGGAGTTTGGGGAAATGGCGGCGGACTTCGTCGTGGCTGTGCGTCCAGGCACCGAGCGCGGCGAGCTGCCCGGCGGTGATGAGATGGAAGTCGAGGCCGTCGTCGAGATCGTGGCTGTAGTAGGTGATTTCGTCGGCGAGATTGGCGATCTGCGCTTCCAGCGAGGGGCAGGCGTAGCGGTCGGCGGTGGGTTCGGGCGGGTCGTAAAAGGCGGCGTGTTTTTTCAAACCCTCCAGCACTTCAAACGAAAGATTCAGGCCCGGAAAGCGCGGGTATTTTTGCTCGACGAGCTCGACGATGCGGACGCTTTGATCGTTGTGATCGAAGCCGCCGTTTCCGCGCATGAGTTCATCGAGGGTTTCTTCGCCGCTGTGGCCGAAGGGCGGGTGGCCGAGATCGTGCGCGAGGGCGATGGCTTCGGTGAGGTCTTCATTTAGGCCGAGCGCGCGGGCGATGGTGCGGCTGATGGAGGCGACTTCGATCGTATGCGTGAGGCGCGTGCGCAGGTGGTCGCCGGTGCCATTGAGGAAGACCTGCGTTTTGTACTCGAGCCGCCGGAAGGCCCTCGAATGAATGATCCGCGCCCGGTCGCGCTCGTAGGCGGTGCGGTGTGGATGCGGCGGCTCGGGATATTTGCGACCCGCAGTGTCGCCGGTTTTTTGCGCGTAGGGCGCGAGGGCCGCGCGCTCTTGCGCTTCAAATTCAGCGCGCGTTTTCATCGGGGGATTTGCCAGTTTTAAAATGCTCCTGGGACAGCCGCCGTCGCTCGCGCCGGGCGGCCGCGCGCAGGGAGAGAATGTCGTAGAGGGCGAGCAGCAGCGCCGTCATGGTGGCCCAGGCGCAGGCGAACCAGTAGAGGACGAAGAGCAGGGGATGCTCGCGCAGCCAGCGATCGAGGAAGGTCGCGCCGAAAAACAGCATGACGAGCGCGGTGAGCATCACGAAAAAAATGGCGCTCCGCCGCGTCGTTTGATCGCGGATGACGCCTTTGGTGATCGGAAGGATGAAACTCAGCACGCCGGGAAACTGGCGAAACGAGCGGCGTTGGTCTAGCCGCGATCGTGCTTCATTTCCGCTGCCGCCGGCCAGCGAGGCCGAGCATTCCGAGCAGCAGCAAAGTGAGCGCGCCCGGCTCCGGCACGGGCTGCGCAGCGCTGGGCGACAGGAGCGCGGCGTCCGCCAGTGCAGGTGCGGCGAGCGCGGCGGGCGCGGCGATGTTCACCGCGGTATTGGCACCGGTGTCGTCGAAACGCGCGCGGTAAGCGTTTGCGAACAGATTTGTCGGAGCCCAATTCGCCGTCGTGAAATCCCAGTTGTTATCGACTGTGCCTTTCCAAATCAGCGTCGCTGCATCCACCGTGAGGCGCAGTTGATTCGGCTGCGTCGTAACGCTGTAAACGAAAAATGGGGAAGCACCGGGGCCGCTCGCATTGATCGTAAAGGTCGCGCCGTTCGTTACTCCGCCGGTCGCGCTGGCCAGCGTGTAATTTCCGGCGGCGAAACCTGCGAGCGCATTGATGTTAGGTCAGCGTCGTTCCGTTCAGATTCACGGTGCCCGTGCCGCTCAATCCGCCGAGCGTCTGGCTCGCGTTATTAAAAGTCGCGACTCCCGTGCCGGTCACCGTGAGTGTGGTGGAACTACCGAGCGCACCCGCGGCGGCGACGTTCATCAGTGCGCCATTTTTCACGCTGAGCAGTGGCGTGTTTACCGTGCCGTTCACCGCGAGCGTGCCGCCGTTCACATCCACCTTCGAGGTCGAGGCAAAAGTCGCGCCGCTGCCGATGGTCAGGGTCCCCGAATTGATCGTGGTGATCGGCGTCGTCACGTTCGCGTTCAGCGTCACCGTTCCCGCCTGATTTTTCGTGATGCCCGAACCCGCCGTGACGGTGATCGCCGCGCCGCCGATCGTGTAGTTCACGCCGGCATTGGCGAAGACGATCGAGTTCGGCGACACGCCGCCCGCGGCCACGGTCACGTTCGGCTGCTCGAAGCCGAAGTCGTCGAAAGTCACATTCGCGCCCGTGGTGAAAACGGTGGCGTCGCCCGACCAGTTCGCCGTCGTGCCGACGTACCAGTTTCCATTCGCCGAAGTTGAAGTCCAGCGTCGCGCCCGCGTTGATCGTCAAGTTGTTGCCGATCGTGAGCGTGCTCGTCCCGCTCGGCGAAACCGCCGGCGAGAGATGCCCCGTCGAGCTCACCGTCACCGCCCCGGAGATCGAGCCGCTGCCGCCGAGAGCGCCGGTGAGCGTCCCGTTTCCCACCGTGACCGGCGTCGCCGAGAGACTGCCCGTCACGAGCAAAGTGCCGCCGTTGATATTCGTCGCGCCGGAATACTGGCTCGCACCGCTCATCGTCATCGTGCCAGAGCCGACCTTGGTGAGAGTGATCAGCGCCGTGGACCCGGTCGGCGTGGTTGTGCCGTCCACCTTATCCGCTCCTGCGGTCCCTGCCGCTCCCACAGACCAAGTCACTCCCGTTTTTCCAAGGCTTCCAGAATACGTGGTCGATTGATTGTTCTGCCCGACCGTCAAATTGGAAGTCGTGTTCGTTCCATTAAGAATGTTGCCATTCCCCGCGAGCGAGCCCCAGGTGTCCGATTTGCCGAAAAGATTGAGGATTCCCTTGCTGTCATTGTTGGTGACGGTGACTGCGGAGTTGTCCGGCACCTGATCGTTCGCATTGAAGAAGATCACTGAGTGAATCGCCGCACCACTCGTGGAGCCGGAAGTGAAGAACGTAGTTCCGCCCTGGTAGTCATTCGCGCCCGCTGGAAAGGCCAGACGAGTCGCGCACACGTTGCCGCTTACACCGCCAAATCCGGGAATGTTCGAGAAGGTAATTGCGCCCGAACCGGTGACCTTAAAGCTGCTTAGTTGAGTCGTATTGCCACCATTGTAACTAATCGTGCCGCCCTGAGGACCAACGGTAATCCCCCGGTGCGAATCCAGCGTGATGGTGGCAGTCATCCGTAACTCGCCACCGTCAAGTTGATCAATCCGAGAGAGCCGTCCACCTTCGTGTTCTTGGTCGATGCCGTGAAGTCGTTCAGATCGTACGCCGCAAAAGGCACGATGTTCTTCGATCCATCCACGGCGGCAAAATCCAGGATGTTCCCGGCACCATTGGCATCTTGCTGCACTGTGCCCACATTCCCAATCGTTACATAACCGCCGACGATGCCGTTCGTGTTATTGATGCCCGCGATATTGGTCGTCCCGGTGCTCGAAAAACTCACCGAGCCCCCGACACTTTTACTCAGCCCCGCTCCAGAAAGCGTGAGCACCGACCCCGCGTCCACATTCACCCGGGTCATGCCCGTGGTCAGCGTCAGCACGCCCGTCGTCTCCGTCGCGCTCGCTCCCTTTAGCGCGATCGTGGCACCTCTGGAAGTGATGACCACCGAATCCCCGATGCGGTTCGTGTTGTTTGCTCCTATATTGTCGAGGTTCAGCGTCGTGCCACCCTCCAGCGTGATTCCCGAAGTCGCCAGTGCCCCGCTTGCGCCGCTGAGCGTCAGCGTCGAGCCATTGGACAGTAAACTGGTGGTGCCGCTATACTATTTGCGTTGGTGAAAGTAAACGCCCCCGAGCCCGCGATCGTCAGCGCATTTCCCGGTCCGCCCGAGACCCCGCCGATGACGGTGAAGACATTCGTCGTGTTATTCGTCCACGATTGCGAGGCTCCCAGCGCCACGTTTGTGCTCATGGTCGGCAGCGCGCCCGCATTCGTCGCGTTGTCCGTAATTCCCCCCGTCCCGATCGTCAGCGTGTTTGCGCCGCCGATCGTGACCGCCGACACATCATCCTCAGTGAACGTCAGACTCCGAATGGAAAAATCCGCGCCGAGTTGCGTCGTCAAATTAGCTGCGCCGAAGAAATTGAAAAACACATCGTCTGCGCTTCCAGGGATGCCTCCAGTGCCATTGTTAAAATCCGGCGACGAAGACCAGTTCGTGCCGCCCGGACCGGTTGTCGTATTTCACAGCCCGTTGTTATCGCCTGCCCAGTAGAAGGATGCGCTCCGCGCGAGCGAAGGTAAAAGAAGGGCAGCCAGCGCTGTGGCCCTCCTGCCTAGCGGTCGCATCGGTGTGCCGGTGCAACGGTTGTGGCGGAGGGCGCTGGTCGGGAGGGACTCAGTTTTCATAATAGGGGGTGGTTAGTGAAGCCTCTGGATCATTCCCTGAACGCGCTTCGCTGCCAAGACCAATCTCTCTTCACGAAACGCTATTTTCCAAATCCTTAGATAAAAATTATTTGACTAGTCAGGTCCCGTGTAGTTATCATCGCGGACCCGTTAGTCTAGGTTTCTACATACTATAACGACTCCAAGCTGACCTCCGAAAACAGCACTTGTGCTGTGATCGGCTGGCTTGGACGGGAAAGCCTCGATCGGCATTATCGCCAAGTCCTTGAGGCGCGCAGCGTTCTCCGCTGCGTCGCTAGATGAAGTGCCATCGGGTTTTTGCGCGCTCGACGATGTGTCGATCAAGCAAAAGCCGCCTGTCTGCCTGTCTCTGACGGGCAGGTGTGCCGTTCCTTATTAACCCACGTTCCACCCTCCATGAACTTAGTGCCCACATTACCCATTAAAATCATGGGAGACGATAGTTTGCGCGCCGATAGTTCCGTAAGACTTGGATTGAAGTGGAAGCGGTGGTTATGGGCGTTATCTATTTTTTTGGTGCTGGTCGCGGTGCCTCATTCCGCTCTTGCGGAAAACTGGCACGTATTTCAGATCTCCGCCCCGATGGAGCGGGCCGGCCATGAATTCGCATTGCGCCTCGGAGCGAATCCGCACGGATCGGCGCGCAGCCTCGGTATTTCCGACCGGTTGAGCGGAAATCTCATTGCGCCCGCAACCGTCCTCTCGGTGACGCTCGATGCGAACGCCAGCGAGTCCTTTACTCTGCTGGATATGACCACCGGCGAGCAGGCGCGGCTATCTACCTGGTATGGAGGTTTCTGGGCACCTGAGGTAATGAGCGGGTTGCATCTGGGAAATGTGAGCGAAGGAATGTTTGTCGCGCCGACGGGTGGACCGGTGTGGCGGTCTCTTCTGATTCCGGAAGCACGCATCCATCATCCGCTCGCCTTGGTCCAGCCGGGCGGCGTCGTTTCCATCGTCGTGGTGCAGGCAGAAAGAGTGCTGCCTTATTCAGACTCTACTACACACGCTACCTACTCCTTTTATGAAGGCAGGGCTGGATACGATCGGTTGCAGCCATTCTGGATCGTGGACCTGGAAGCTGGCGAATACGCGGCCGTGGGAGTCACGGATGTTACCAGTTGCACCTGGCTTCCGGTCGGTAGCGAAATGAACCTGCGGCGCGGGAATGGCGAGGTGGTGGTGGTCAATGAAAGCGTTCTTTCCCCGGACGAGTCCTATTACTATACAGCGGTGAGCGGACGAGCTAACGCCTCCCTTCCCTGGTACTCTCAAGACATTCATTTTGACGACAGGAATGGTGGCTCCCCCGGAGGGAACACGATGGTCGTCAATCTCTATGTTTTGCCCGGCGGCGCAGGGCTGCGGGATGGAAGCGATTGGGCGAACGCGATGCCGCGGGTGCCGATTCTCGCTCCGAGGAATTCCATCATCTGGCTCGGGGATGGCGACTACGAAGGTTACCAAGGTGCCACGGAAAATGACGGCGCCAAGACGATCACGATCATGAAGGCAACCGCAGCGGCGCATGGAACTTCGATCGGATGGAACCCTTCTTTCGGAGTCGGCGTCGCAACTTTCCCGATCGTCATCCTAACCTCGGACTATTGGACCTTTGACGGAGCGAAGCGCGATAACTTGCAGACCGGTCACGGCATCAAAATCGAAGATTCTACGCACGACAATGCCTCCCTGTTCTGGCTGGATAATGAGCACAGCGGTCGCAAGCATATCACGTTGCGTTACGTCGAGATGGCGGGTGACCCGACGCTGGCGATTCGGACTACTGGCTTTTACGGGAACGGGTATAGCGGCAACGACGGGACCGGTCCTTTTGTTTTCTATCGCTGCTCGTTTCACGATCTATGGGGCGTCGCCGTGGCCGCGAATCGCGCCACGAGCGTGCTCTTCGATGAATCGTGGATGGCGAATACGCGGAGCACCAGTGCGACGATCCCACCCGCGTTGGAACCCTGGCATACCGAGGGGTTTCAATTGCGCAGGTCGAGCGATGTCGAAATCCGCCGCTCTGTGTTCAAGAATATCGATGGCACGGCGATCTTCCGGGATGGCGGCGGTGGTGCCTCCGCCAACTGGAACATCCATCACAACGTCATCGACATGACGGGCAATCAAACTGTCGCTCACGTCCTGAGCTTTAACGATGGGTTGACGGACTCTATCGATGGCGTCCGCTTCACCGATAACATCATCTTCGGACAACATGGGAATGGAAGCGCCGGTTTCTGGTGGGGCAATTCCGTCGGGTCTATTACGGTGAAAGGGAACGTCTGGTATGACTGCGTGTGGATTCCACTCGGTGCCACCTGGTTGATCACGGAGCGTGGCTATAACTATTTCTCGGATACGGCCATGCCTTACGCGAATCTTCCCATGATGGCTACCGAAGGGACTTTTCATGAGTCGTTTGATTTGCGCAAGCTGGGTTCCGCCTCCGATACGAGCGACCTGCCTTTTCTCAATCCGGATTTTGCTACCAGCGGCGACTATACTTTAGTACCAGCGGTGGAAGTCCTGATCACGTATCCTTAACCGCCAGTGGCCCGGCACGCGCATTCGGCAGGTGGTTCAACCAGTTTTTATTAATCCGGCCATCGGATAGAGCCTCTCCTTCGGCCCTCTTTCCCTTTCACAGCCGGTTGAAAGGCCTGCCAAATGCAGGGTCCGAGTTATTAGCGCCGTCAGCGCGAGATGTTTATAGAATCCATCGGTAAAACAACCAAAGCTCCGTAGGAGCGGCATAGACACTTGATTCCCGGCACCTGTCGCTCCTACGGAGCTTGCGCTTTGAGTGATGACAAAATCTATCAACATGGCGCGCCTACGGAGCTAAAACGGTTTTTCAACAGGCTGTTCAGAAACACGGTGCGATTTCATTGCCGGTTTAATAATACCGATTCAAGCCGCTCGTAGCAGGGTGCGGACACGGACTCGCGGACTTTTGAGAAGGCCGCGTTGCTTGACACCGGTGCCGCTCGGTGGCTAAGCACAGCAAATTCCTGTGCCCATGAACCGTCTTCCTCTCCTTGCCTCCGCGCTTTTCTTCTCGCTCATCGCTCCGAGCGTTCATTCCCAAGAGTGGACCCGCTTTCGCGGTCCGAATGGCTCGGGCATCGCGACGGCGCCGAAGTTCCCCGCCCAGTTTTCCGAGGCTGATTTTAATTGGAAGGTGGAATTGCCCGGCACTGGACATTCCTCGCCGGTCATCTGGGGCGAACGCGTCTTTGTTTCCGCGACGGCGGCGGGTACGGCGAAGCGGCTCATCCTTTGTCTCGACGCCAAGACGGGCAAGGCACTTTGGACGCGAGAGTATGAGACAACTACTTTCCAGAAGCATGCGGACAATAGCTATACTAGCATGTCCCCGGCGGTGGATGCCGCGAGAGTCTATGTGTGGTGGGGTTCTCCAGATGGTTCCGCGATGGTTGCTCTGGATCAAAAGGACGGGCGTGAAGTCTGGAAGCACGATCTTGGTCCGTTCGTGTCCCAGCACGGTGCGGGCGCGTCGCCGATCGTCGTGGGCGATGCAGTGCTTTTGAATTTCGATCAGGAAGAGTCACCCAGCTACTTGCTCGCGCTGGAAGGGAAATCCGGCCAGGAACGCTGGAAATATCAGCACCCCGGCACAAGCTCGTCAGCTTCCACGCCCTGCATTTTCGACAATCCAGATGGGAAGAAGGAAGCGATCCTCATCAGTCGAACCGTAGGCATGACGGCGGTGGATGTGGCCACGGGGAAAGTAACCTGGGAGATGCCCGGCTTGATGAACAAGCGGTGCGTAGCTTCTCCAGTGGTGGCGAAGGGACTAGTCATCGGCCAGTGCGGGGAAGGTCAGGCGGAGAGCTTTGTCTATGCGGTCAAGCCCGGCACCAAGGGGCAGCCAGCGGAGAAGGTCTATGAAGTCGTGCGCACGGGCGGCTATGTGCCGTGTCCGCTGGCGGTGGGCGATTTTCTTTTTCTCTGGAAGGAAAACGGCCTGGTGACTTGCCTGCGCGCTGCCAACAAAGAGCAAGTCTGGAGTGAACGCGTCGAAGGGCCGTTTTATGGATCAGCGATCGAATTGAATGGCCGACTCTATAGCATCACCAAACGCGGCGATCTGGTGGTGATCGGGGCGGGGGATAAGTTTGAACAAATCGCGCGCATTCCGCTGGGCGAGGGCTCCTTTGCGACGCCGGCCGTGAGCGGCGGGCGTATGTACCTCCGCACCTTCACGCACCTCATCAGCGTGGGGAAGTAGTCCGCATTCCTGTTCGGTGAGTGAGCAAGCGCCCGATGCCGGTACGGGCACCATGGAGACTACCAGCTCAGTTCTTCCAAGAACACTGCGGTCTTTCCCTCAAAAGAAATAGGGACGAGTAGCTCGTCGCGGTTGGCGACCGTTCGCACGACAGGCTTCGCTCCAGGAAATTTCAGCGTCATTTTGCCGACGGAAAAGACTTCGTCTTTCTGCTCGATCTTCCCGGCGACGGCGGCGCGGAAGTAGAGATGCGCGACTGCCGACGGTGCTTGAATCGTGAAGGTTCGCCGCAGGCCGCTGTCCGCTTCGTTCGCCACGGCGACGGGGTAGTCTTCGATTTCTAAATCGTGGAAGGCGTAGCGAAAGGCGGGGCGTTGCTTTTCGTCGAGACGGTAGCCTTTGAATTGATAGCCAGCCTCCTTGCCGACGCTCGCGGGCCACGGCGCACCCTCACTTTCCAAGAGTGCAAATGGTGCGCCCGGCGGGCCGGTGATGACGTTCTCGCCGAGGGGTTTTTGAAAGCCGTTGCCGCGACCGGTGCGATGTTTTGCGGCGTCGATGAAGGAGCCCTGCCACAGCAGCGCGATCCGCATTTCGTTGGCGTCAAAAGCGAGGTTCACCTTCTCGGGATAGCCGACGCCGATGGCGCGCGGGCCTGCGCCTTCGATGAAGTTTCGATAAATCACCGCTTCGTTTTCAGCGACGATTTCCTGCTGATTTTGGACGAGGCCCGCGGGCAGATTTACCTCTTTCGCTTTCGCCAGATAGGCCCAGATCGCGCCGATTTGTTTCTCCGCATCACCGCCGACCACCTCGCGATTTGCGGCCACGCCATTGGGGAAAAAGCCCGGCATGCGCGTGCCGGGACGCAGCGCCTGCGGGTCGATGAGATAGCGGCGAAACCAGTCGATTTTTAAACGCGCGGGGACGGTTGTGAGATCAAGCGCGGGGACGCCGAGCGATGGATGGCCGGCGAAGACGTGACAGGCGATGCACGTGTAGCCACCGACGCCGACGAGCTTGCGGCCAAACTTCGCGGTCGCGGGATCGATCGCGGGAGGCGGTTCTTCATGGGCGGCATCGGCTTGCTCGAAAAGCGCGGGCAGCAGACGCACGTTGGCCTCGCCAAACTGCGGCATGCGCGTGGCCATGTAGGGCCGCACCGCGCCCGCTTTCCACAGCACGGTTTTGATCCACTCGGTTTGCAACTTCGCGCCAACGCCGTTGAGATGGGGCGGGATGCGGCCTTCATCGCCGAGATCGATTTCGCCGACCGTAGAAAAATATTCGCGGCGCAATCCGTCCGCTCCGCCGCGTCGGTCGCGCTGATGACACGCGTAGCAATTAAGCGCCGTCATCGTGCGTTTGATTTGACCGGCGGCGTCGAGCGGCTCGGCGAGCAGCTCTTGAGCGCCGAGTTGCGCGAGCAGCAGCGTGCGCTGGCGATCGTTGATTTCAAACTGCGCCGCATTCGCGGAAGGCTTCGTCGCGAGACATCCCGAGGGTTGCCGGGCTCGCAATTGCGCGAGTGGTTTCGCCGCCGGCGTGAGCACGTCGATCGGCCCGGAAGCTGGCAGATCGCCGTGGCAGTGGGCGCATTGCATGCCGACGTAAAGATTCGCGCCCTGACCGGCCTTCGCGGCATCGACGGCGAACGCCATTTCTCCCAGCGGTCGCATCGGCTGGCCTTCGTGTGAGAGCAGGTTCGACGGGATCGGCTCTTGTTTTCCACCGGGCGTTTTCCAGCCGATCGTCATCGCGGTCTGCCCGCCGCCGTCGAAGTACAAGACGGTGATGGTGTGATCGCCCTTCGTTAGTTTCACCGGCGCGCTGCGCTCCTGGTCGGGATGGATGCCGTTGTTTTCCACCACGATTTTTTCGTCGATGTAGAGCCGCGTACCGTCGTCGCTCGACGTATAAAAGCGGTAGTCGCCAGCAGTCGGCGCGGTGAGCACGCCGCGAAAGCGCAGCGCGAAATCATTCTTCCGCTTCGCCACCTTGAGCGTGAAAGTTTCGCACGTGCCGGCCGCGTCCGCGGTGAGCAGGTCGAACTCCGGCAGCTCCGGCAAATTCTTCTCGTAGTATTCGTAAGTGAGCCCGCTCAGCTTTTCCATCGCGCCCGCGGGCACTTGGGCGCGGAGCAGATAGGCGGCGATCGCGCGTGCCTCGCCTTCGCTCAGTTTCAGCGAGGGCATCCGCCCGGAAGGTCGCGTCCGCAAAGGATCGCGGAGGAAGGCGCTCAATTCGCCGACGCTGTATTTCTTCGCGAGATCGCCCATCGGCACGGCGGTTTCCGCGAGCTTCTTCAACTCCTCCTCCGCCACGGCGTCACCGCTTTTTGCGCGTGGAAGCTCGACTGGTGCATGACACATCACGCAGCCGACGGAGTGAAAAAGTTCGCCGCCCGCGCGAATCGCCGCGCCATTCACGCCGCTCTCCGCACTGCCCGCCGCTGGTTGCAGCGAGACGAGGTAATGCGTGAGCGCTTCCGCCGTCGCCGCCTTTTCGGCGGGTGCGAGGCCGTGCAGCATGTCGGGCATCAGCGTGCCCGGCGATTCGGCCTGCGGGTTTTCGAGAAAGGCGCGCAGCCACTGCGGAGTGACGCGCACGCCAGAGGCGCCGAGCCGAGGCGATTGCCGGGAGGCGAGTCGCTCTTTCACGGCGGGCGCGGCCTCGTGACACGCGACGCAATTCATCTCGCCAAGCAAAATTTCGCCCGGCTCGATGGCGGCGCGTACGATGTCACCTAGAGCTAGAAGTGCAAAAAGGGAGCGGGTGAGTAGCATTTTGGTGGGGGAATGCACCGACCGTAGTTTTTCTTAGAGCCCGTTGAAACAACTTCGTTTCAGCCGTGGACGCACAGGAACCCGGCCTCCCGGCGAATTACTGCCGCACTGCTTTCAGGCGCAGGTAGTGCGGGCTGCCGGAACTAATCGACACGTTATCCCTCACCACGATCGTCTCCACGTCAGTTCCGGTCCTGCTGACCTCGGTCGTGAATGCGTTCGATGGAACGCTCCCGGCAGGCGAATAGCTAGAGCCATCCGACCAATGGACGAGGTCAGGTGATGTCTGCACGATAAACGTCAGATCGGTGTTCGTCGGGATCCGGCGAAAGGAGAGCGACAGGGCGTCGCTACTGGCGACGAACTGTGGCGCGAAGAACGACGAAGCATCTCGCGGCTCCGAGCCACTGGCATATTCCATTAAGTTTGACACACCATCCCCGTCCGCATCTGCGCTGGCCGCGGCGATCGGGTCGTTGGCGTTGATTCTAAATTTTGAGTAAAGCCAGTTATTGAAAGGTGTCTCCAGAATGATGACGTAGGAATAGTAGTCTGCGGAGAGAATCGCTCCTCCAGTGGGCGAATAGACAAAGAAGAAAAAGTCTTCGTCCGGTTCGACGAGTGCATCCGGCAGGATCGGCACAGTCAACGTCCGGTCGGTGGAATCGCCCGCGGCCCAGTTCAGTGAGCCAACCGTCGCCGTGTAGTCAACATTCGCCGTGGCTCCGATGGCTTGTGTCGTATAGAGAACACTCACCGCGGTCGGCGCAGGCCCACTCCGATGCACGGTAAAAGTCGCACTTCCCGCCGTTTCGTCGATTTTAGGAACTCCCGGGTCGATACTAAATTCGCTGGTCACGAAAGAGATCTCCAATGTCGGGCTCAAAGTGCCGGACTCCGATGACAGCCAGATCCAACTATCAGTCGAACTCGTGAGAACGACCCAGCCGTTGTTCGTCGCGCCCGCCGCCCATTGCTTCATAGTGTTAGTCACGTCGAAAGATACAGTCGAAACATAGCTCGGGATCGCGGTGAAATCTGGAGCGGCCACTGCTTCAACATCGTTCGCAGAAACACCGCCAACCATCCCGTTCCACGTCGAGGCGCTGGTCCAGGGCGCAAGCATGCGGTGGACTTCCATGTTTGTGCCAAATGTCGTCGCGCCAGATGTTGCGCTGGTGGAGAGCAGCAGCTTTGCCGAAACGATCTGCGCATTGACAGGAACGTGGTTGGCGGTCGTTCCGAAAATGTTATCGAAGCGAATGAGCCCCTGCGAAGTGGCCGTCGTCGAAGCCAGTGTCGTTATGGTGGACAGAGTCGCATAGTTGGTCGTGGGCGACGATTGGCTGAGTTGCGTATCCTGTGCGGAACTATACCCGCTCAATCCTTGCTGATAAATCATGCTGCCTACGGCTCCTTCGCCCGCAAACACGCCCGTGATCGGGGGTACCTGCGCGGCGCGTCCGGAGTGCGGAAGCGAATACATGTCTTCGATCGTCCGTAAAAGATTATGTAACGTCCACGACCCTTCGTTGAATCCACTCCGTAGATTCGCACCGTAGAAGATCAGCGGAGTCCGGTTGGCAGTCTGAAAGTCATCCTCATCCCAGGCGACAATCAACAAGCTGTTGTGAGTCCTCGCCCATTCGGCATAGGCCGAGAGGTTCGTCCGCAACCACGTATCGCCAGCAGATACCGGAAAGCTTCCGCTGTGCATGTCGTGGATATAGTTTGGGATGACAAACGACACGGCAGGCAGCGTGGTAAAGTTCGACGGAAAGTCTGAAAACCGACGATGGACAGCGGGTGCGAGCTTGTTTGCCGGTAAAGGAGTAGTCGTGCTGATCCAGGGCACCCACGGGCAATGGTAGCGGACGTAGTTTCCATCGAAGGAAGTGCTGGTAGCTGTGTCGCCGATTGCAGGCAGACTTTCAGAAAAACCAGCGAAGGTTTTGCCGCTCGTGATGAGCGCCGCCGCGAGATTGGGAGTTGAAAAGATGTAGCCGGAGGAATCATCGGAGACGCCCTGACTCGAACCCGAGAATAGCTCCAGGTAGTTCGGCTGGCTGGGATGAATGACCCCGCGCATCCCAAGGAACGAAACGCCACCATCGGCGAGCTGGTTGATGTAAGGCGCATCGGTCCGGTTGCCGATGATTTGCGTGAGGGAATGATTCTCCTCAATGACGATCACGACGTGATCGTACGGAGGAGGCGCAGCGGTGGCACTAAATGGTAACGAAAGGAACAATGCGGTGCATAGATGCACGCACAAGATTTTGAGGACCGTCGGGGGAGCCATACGGAGTTGACGATGCCGCAACGTCCACCTGGCGCAAGGTTGTTGTTATTCCAAAATCACGACCGTCGCCTGGCTGATCGCGCCGATTTTGCCGATGCCGGAGGGCGTGCGGAGTTTGACGGTGAAGGTCTCGCGGCCTTCCACTTGCGGGTTGTTCGTGATGGGAATCACGAAGTTGCGATCCGTGGCGTCACCCACATCCCAAGTGAGGGTGCCGTGCTTTTCTTGAAAGTCGCTGCCGCCGATCGCGGAGCCATTGAGCGTGATGAATTCGCACGCCGCCGGGGCGGAGAGCGCGCCCGTGCGGTGGACGGTGAACGTCACGCTGCCGGCATTTTCCTTTACGCGGTAAAATGACGAATCGAGGGACAGCTCGCTGGCGGCGACGGTCACTTGCAAAGTGGGTCGTCCGGCGATCGCCGTGGCTTCTTCCGAGAGGGTAAAGCGCCATGAATCCGTGCCCGCGAGTTTGACGAGCCAGCCTTCATTGGCTCCGCCCGCGGCGATGTCTTTAAGCGTGGCTGTGACATCGAAGCGCGCGACATCGTTTGCAAAATGCGGCGTCGCAGTGAAGTCCGCTACCGCGGCCGCTTCCACATTGTCCGTGCTGATTCCGTCCACGAGCGAATTCCACGTCGAAGCCGCGCTAAACGGCACGAGCAGCCGATGCAATTCCACCAGTTGCGTCGTCCCATCCACCGCCGCCGACGTTCCTGTCTGCAGGCGGAGCTGCGACGACACGATCGTCGCACTCGCGGGCACTTGATTCGCTCCCGCTCCGAAGACGTTATCAAACCGCAGTAACACCTGATCCTCCGCTCCCGAAATGGGTGAGCTTCCCACCACGCCCTTGCTCGTCGTCGCGATCGGATCGTTCGGCGCAGCCTGCCGCACCGTCACATCCAGCGTCCCGCGATAGGTCGCGCCCTGGCGGAAAGAGCGTGTCGTCACGGGATCGTCTCCGGTGAAAATTCCCGCGATGCGCGAAACGTCTGCGCCACGCCCGAAGGGAGCGATGCCGGTGAGATCGGTGAGCGTCCTCAGCAAATGGTGCAGCGTCCACGCGCCTTCGTTTGGCCCTGTGCGCAAGTTCGCACCGTAGAGCACGGTCGGAATTAGATTTCCAGAAAGGCGGTCATCCTCATCCCAAGTCACGATCAGCAGCGAGTTATTCGCGACTGCCCACGCCGCATACGCCTGCAGCCGCGTGGCCAGCCAGTGATCGCCGACGGCCACGCGATTGTCTCCGCCGCTGTGCATGTCGTGCTGCTCACTGGGAATCACGAATGCCACCTCCGGCAGCAAATTGAAATCTGTCGGGAAGGCGCTCCACGGCTGATTGATGTCCGCCGGCACCCCATTCGCCGGGAGCGGTGCCGCGCTCTGCCAGTTCGTCCACGGCACATGTTTCCGCGCGTAGCGGTCGCGGCCATCGGAGTAGTAAGTCATCACTGTCGTCGCGTCGCCCGCCACCGGGAGATCCTCGCTGTATCCGATGAAAGTCTTCCCCGCCGCCAGCAGAGCTGCCGCGAGATTTGGCGTGGAAAAGGGAAGACCGCCGGGCTTCGCATCATCCAGTACGCCCTGCGAGTCGCCGCTAAAAAGCTCCAAATAATTCGGCTGACTCGGATGCGTCACGCCCGCCATGTTCGTCAGCGATATCCCGCGCTTGGCGAGCGCATTGATAAAGGGCGCGTCCGTGAGATTGCCGATGATTCGAGTTCGCGACTCATTTTCCTCCATCACCACCACGATATGATCGTAAGTCGGGAGAGCCGCGCGAAGTGAGGAGGCAACGATGAGTGAGAGAAAGATGGGGGCACGCATGAGCGCAACTCTGCCCCCCCGCCGCTCCGCTGCCGAGATTTTTTCGCTCCGAGAAAAAAACGGGAACGCTGGGAAACTCCGGGCTGGGCAACCTCCGCGCCGGATGGATACTCCCGCCGCATGTCTCGCAAACGCATCGTCGTGATGGGCTTCATGGCTGGCTGCCCGATCGCGGGCGTCGTCTGGCAGCACATCCATTATATCGTCGGCCTCCAGCGCCTCGGCCACGAGGTCTGGTACATCGAAGACTCGGCGCGGCTGCCCTACGACCCCGTCACTTTCGAGATCACCAACGACTACAGCTACGCGCTCAAAAATCTCGCCCGCCTCGCCGCGCAATTCGGCTTTCAGGAGCACTGGGCCTTCTGCGCGCGCTACCTTCCCGATGAGCCGTGCGCGGGACTTTCCATCCAGAAAGTGCGCGAACTTTACCGCGCCGCGGATGCCATCCTGAATATCTGTGGCACGCAGGAAATGAACGCCGACCTCGATGCCAGCCAGCGCATTCTTTATGTCGAGAGCGATCCCGGCGTGGAGCAGATCCTCGTCGATAAAGACGAGCCGAAGCCGATCGAATATCTATCCCGGCACGCGAAACTTTTCACCTTCGGCGAAAACATCGGGCGACCCGAGTGCGCGATTCCCACGCATCAGTTCCAGTGGCTGCCCACGCGCCAGCCCGTCGTCACCGACTTCTGGAAAACGGATGCGCCGCCCGCGCCCGACGCGCTTTTCACCACCATCGCGAACTGGAATACGAGCGACCTCAAAGACATCGAGTGGCGCGGCGACAAATATCTCTGGAGCAAGTCGCTGGAATTTCTCCGCTTCATCGACGCGCCCGCGCTTTCCGGCGAGACCTTCGAGATCGGCACCACCATTCGCGACCCGGCCATCGCGCAGCGTTTCCGCGACCGCCGCTGGCATCTCAGCAACCCGGATCGCATCAGCCTCGAGCACGATGATTACGTCGCCTACATCCGCGCGTCGAAAGGCGAATTCACCGTCGCCAAAGATCAATACACGCGGCTGCACACCGGCTGGTTCAGCGACCGCTCCGCGTGCTACCTGGCCGCGGGCCGCCCGGTCATCACGCAGGAGACCGGCTTCACGCGGCTCTACGGTGGAAAAGAAGGGCTGCTGGCCTTCACCACGCTCGAAGAAATCGTCGAGCACGTCCGCGCCATCAATGCCGACTACGCCGCCCACAGCCGCGCCGCGTATGAGGTGGCCGTCGAGTATTTCGAGGCGGAAAAAGTCGTGGGCTCGCTGCTGGAGCGGGCGGGAGTTTAGCACCGGCAGGGCCCAAAACCTGTCATTCTTCGTTCCTCAGAATGACAGGTTTTGGAAGGTCCCGCCGAAGCGACGTTCCCTCCAGGCACGATGGCCGCCACCCTCTCCAGCTTGCACCTGTTTTGATCACACCCCTCAGCCACATCCATCAGCGCCACCGTTTGCCAAAGCCGCGTCGTCCGCGTAACCTCATCTTCCATTTTCCATGGACCGCCAGTTCCTCGTCCTTTCCACGATCTGTTTCCTCTTTGGCTTCGCCTACACGATGTACGCGCTGGGCGCGAAAGTGTACCGGCATTCGCGTTTGAATCTCATCGCCATCCTCCTCGGCTTCCTTTGCCAGACTGCCTTTCTCTATCTCCGCGGCCAGACGCTCGGACGCTGCCCGCTCACGAATCACTTTGAAGTCCTCGCCTTTCTGAGCTGGTCAATGGTGCTCTTCTACCTCCTCATCGGTCCCGCCTATCGCCTCTCGCTGCTTGGATTTTTCACCTCGCCGCTCGTCTTTTTACTCCAGGTTTTCGCGATGCTCATGCCGTGGGATGCGCCATCGCGGGTGCGCCCCGCGCCCAATGGCTGGCTCGAACTTCACGCCGCCATTTCCATCGTCGCGTATGGCGCGTTTGCGTTGGCGGGAGTCGCGGGCGTCATGTATCTCGCGCAGGAGCGGCAACTGAAGACGCATCACTTAAAATCCATCTTCTACCACCTGCCGCCCATCCGCGATCTCGCCACCGCGAATACCCGCCTCGTCCTCACTGGCCTCACGCTTCTCACCGTCGGACTCATCGCCGGCTTCGCCATGGGAAACCTCGGCGCGCATGCCACGAAGATCGCGTGGTCCAGCGCCGTGTGGCTGCTTTACGCCTTCCTCGCCGGCGCGGAATGCTGGCGGCGCATCAGTCCCCGGCGCGCGGCGCTGCTCTCAGTCGGCGCGTTTGCCCTCGTTCTCGTCACGCTCTCGGGCCTCACCTTCATCTCGCAGAAATCCGATCTCTGACGCGCATGGAGATCGTCTGCCTCGGCCTCAGTCATCACACCGCGCCCATCGAAGTCCGCGAGCGTTTTGCCATCCCCGAGGGCGAACTCCCACTGGCTGCCGCGGAGCTTGCGCGCGTGTCCGGTCTCGGTGAAGCCGTCATCGTTTCCACGTGCAATCGCGTCGAGTATTACGTCGCCGCCGAAGACGCCGAACACGCCCTCGCCGCCGTGCGCGATTTCATGGCGGCGCGCGGCACCGTGCCGGAAGGCGACGCCTTTTTCCGCCACACTTCGCCCCGTGCGATCCGGCATCTTTTTCGAGTCGTCAGCGGGCTGGATTCCATGGTCATCGGCGAGACGGAGATTCTCGGTCAGGTGAAAAAAGCCTACGCCGCCGCCAGCGAGCGCGGTGCGACTTCGCGGCATCTGAACAAGCTGTTTCAGCGCGCCTTCAACGTGGCCAAAGAAGTGCGCACCAAGACGGCCATCACGCGCGGCGCGGTGTCTGTCGGCTCGGCAGCGGTGGAATTGGCGGAGCGGATTTTCGGGCGGCTCGCCGAGTGTCACGTCATGATCCTCGGGGCAGGGGAGACCAGTGAAATGACCGCCGGTGCGCTGAAAGCGCGCGGCGTGAAAACCATCTTCGTCGCCAACCGAAACTACGAGCGCGCCGTCGCCCTCGCCGAAACGATGAAAGGACGCGCCATCCATTTCGACGACTGGGCGCGCGATTTTCACGAAGTCGATATTCTCATCGGCTCCACCGCCGCCCCGCATCACGTGCTCACAAAAGAAAAGCTCGCCCCGATGATGCGCTCGCGTCCCGACCGCCCGCTCTTCTGCATCGATCTCGCCGTGCCGCGCGACTTCGAGCCCGCAGTCAACGATCTCGACGGCGTCTATCTCTACGACATCGACTCCCTCCAGCGCATCGCCGACGACTCGCTCGCCGTACGCCGCCAGGAACTCGTCGTCTGCGAAGAAATGATCGAACGCCACGTCCGCGATTTTTCCACCTGGCTCGCTGGCGGAACGCGCGGGCCGAACGCCCAACTGCGCGTGCAGCCGGAGGGCGCGAAGTAGTGCAGCGGCTCGTCCTCGGCACTCGCGGCTCTGCGCTCGCTCTCGCGCAAGTCGTCCTCACCCGTGCCGCGCTGGCGAAAGCGTGGCCGTACCTCCTCGTGGACGAGCAGATCTTTGTGACGCGGGGAGACAAAAAGCTGGATCTCAGCCTGCTGCGCGCGGGTGAGGCGGGAGGGAAAGGGCTCTTCACGAAGGAGCTGGAAGACGCGCTCCTCGCGGGCACGATTGATGTGGCGGTTCACAGCCTCAAGGATTTGCCGGGCCACAATCCGCCCGGCCTCGAAATCGCTGCGGTCCTCGAACGCGCCTCGACTGCCGATGTGCTCATCACGAAAGGCCTCGCGCACTTCGACGAACTGCCTCATGGCGCGCGCATCGGCACGAGCAGCGTGCGCCGTTCCCGCCAGCTCCAGTGGATCCGGCCCGACCTGCAAATCGAGGAGTGGCGCGGCAACGTGCCGACCCGTCTGCGGAAGCTCGCCGAGCGCGACGACATCGCCGGGATCGTGCTCGCGCGAGCGGGACTGAACCGCCTGGGCCTGGATTTTTCCGATGGAAAGTTCACGGTCATTTCGCTGGAAAAGCAGCTCCTTCCCGCGATCGGCCAGGGAGCCATCGCGCTGCAAACGCGCGCGGATCGCGCCGACGTGAGCACTGTCCTCGCTGCGATCAATCACGCGCCGACTTTCACCTGCATCCGCGCCGAGCGCGAGGTGCAGCGCCTGCTCGCGGGCGATTGCGCGCTGCCGGTCGGAGTGCGCACGCAGTTGGAGGGCGATGCTTTGGAAATGAGCGGGATTCTCTTTGGCGCGGAAGGCACCGCGCCTGCCCAGGCCACCTGCGGCGGGAGCGCGACCGACCCGGAGGCATTGGCGCGTCGGCTCTTCGGGCTGTTGCAACCGGAAGGGACGTGACGCATAAAGCGGGACATCGCCGGTGTGATTAAAAAGTAACGCGAATCCGCCAGAGCGATCTGTCGGGGGCTCCGCATTCGATGTTCAAAGTTCGATGTTCAGCCCGCCGCAGGCGCCGTCGCGGTCCGAATGCGTAACCAGAATTCCAAGGCCGCTGCGCGGGGCCGAACGTCGAACTTTGAACATCGAACATCGAACTTTGAATGCAGACAGACCCGAAGACGCGCCTCACTGGATGGCGGACTTGCGCGCGCTTTCTGACTGAGAGCAGGAGCGGGTGATGCTTTCAATCACGACCCGGCATCTGGGTGGGATTGGCGTTTGATTGACGCTCTTCGCTGTGTGTAGCAACGTGCCGCCTTCATGAAAAACCAATCCAACGCTCTCGCGAAATCGTGGCTGTGACTAAAAAAACGGCGGCGGTCGGAATCTGTTATCTCGCGGGTGCCGGGCCGGGAGATTTGGGGCTCGTTACTTTGAAGGTGAAGGAGGTCGTCGAGCGGGCGGACGTGGTGGTTTACGACTATCTGTGCAATCCCGAGATCCTCGGCTGGGCGAAGGCGGGCGCGGAAATTATTTACGCGGGGAAGAAGGCGGGGCAGCACACGATGAAGCAGGACGAGATCGATGCGCTGCTCGTGGATCGGACGAAAGCCGGGAAGCTGGTCGTGCGCTTGAAGGGCGGCGATCCGTTTGTCTTTGGTCGCGGGGGGGAAGAGGCGGAGGCGCTCGCGGCGGCGGGGCTGCGTTTTGAAATCGTGCCGGGGATCAGCTCGGCCATCGCAGCTCCGGCTTACGCGGGTATCCCGGTGACGCATCGCGATCACACGGCACAGCTCACGATTTTCACTGGCCACGAAGACCCGACGAAGACGGAAAGCTCGCTCAATTTCAAACAGCTCGCGGAGACGCCGGGCACAAAAATCATGCTCATGGGCGTGGAGCGGATCGGCGCGATCACGTCGAAACTGCTCGCGGGCGGCGCGGCGGCGGAGACGCCGGTGGCGCTGGTGCGCTGGGGCACGACGGGGCGGCAGCAGACATTACGCGGGTCGTTGAAGGACATTGCGGAAAAAGTGGCCGCGACGGGTTTCGAGGCACCAGCGGTCGCGGTATTCGGCGATGTGGTGACGCTGCGCGAAAAGCTGAACTGGTTTGAAACGCGGCCGCTTTTTGGAAAACGCATCGTGGTGACGCGGACGCGGAAACAAGCCGGCGGGCTGAGCCGCGGGCTGCGCGATCTGGGCGCGGATGTGTTTGAGATTCCGACGATTCGCATCGAGCCGCCGACGGACTTGCACACTTTCGCGGAACTAGTACGCGACGCACACACTTATGAGTGGATCGTGTTCACTTCGCCCAACGGCGTGACGGCGTTCTTCGATCTCTTTTTCAAAATGTACGACGATGTGCGCTCAATCGGTGGCGCGAAGATCGCGGCGATCGGCCCGGCGACGGCGGCGCGCGTGCGCGAGTTCCGGCTCGGCGTGGATTTGCAGCCGAAGGAGTTTGTGGCCGAGGCGGTGGTGGAGGCGTTCAAGGATTATTGCTCGGTCGAAAACGTGACCATGCTGCTCGCGCGGGCCGAGCAGGCGCGCGACGTTTTACCAAAAGAACTGACCAAACTCGGCGCGATCGTGGACGAGGGAATCGCGTATCGCACGGTGCCGGAGACGGAGGATTTGAGCGGCGGTCGCGTGCGTTTTCAAAACGAAGGTGCGGAACTGATTACGTTCACGAGTTCCTCCACGGTGGAAAATTTCATGGCGCTGAAACTGCCGCTGCCCGCCGGCATCTCGACGGCGTCGATCGGGCCGGTGACTTCCAAGACGATGCGCGATCTCGGGCTGAAGGTGGACGTGGAGGCGAAGCAGTACGACATCCCTGGCCTGATCGCGGCGATTCAGAAGTTTTACGGCGTGTAGTTTTCACGAAACGGAAAAATCCAGCGACCGTGGCAGGCTTCTGGCTTTGTAAAACTTGCCTATGCCCGATCGTGATAACATTCTCGACGTCGATTTCGACGCGCAGATGCAGGGACTTTTTCAGCAAGCTGAGCGTGCCATCGGCCAGCGTGCGGTCGTGACCAGCCTGCCAATTCCCTCCGATGAAAAAGCGGACGGCGACGGCGTGGTGGTGGACCCGCAGTTGCCCCAGTTGACGGAGTTGCGAGAGATCGAGCGGAGGATCGAGGCGGTCTCGATGGAGAATCCTGGCGGACTGAGCGTGAGCCTTCGCGAGCTGGACGCGGTTTCCAAAAGCATCGGCGAAAGTGTGCAGGGGCTGCCCAAGGCGGTCGCGGAATTGCGTGCGCTTCTCGAAATGAAGAATGGCGTGAGCCACAGCATGTTCAGCGCGCTGCATGAGGAGCTGAAGGGCTACAAGGATGGTTTTCTTTTACAGTCGGTTTATCGGCCGATTATTCGCGACCTGGTCTCGGTGTACGATGACCTGACGGAAATCCACCGGCAGATCCACGCGGCCATCAGCGACGGAGCGAGCGAGGGCGAGGCTTCGCCTTCCACGCAAAAAGTGCTCGGACGGATGCGCACGATGGAAATGAATCTGGGGCACAACGTGGAATTTATCCTCGAAGTCCTGGCTCGCCTGGAGGTGACGCAGATCCCGGTCTCGGCTGGAAAACTGGACAAGTGCCGCCAGCGCGCGGTCGCGGTGGAAGCCACGGATATTCCTGATGATGACACCTTGGTGGTGCGTCTGGTGAAGCGCGGTTTCCTCTGGCACGAGCGCGTGCTGCGACCGGAAGAGGTCGTGGTGAAACGCTACCGCGGCGACGCCCGCCACGCGCCGGACAGCCACCCTGCTTGATTCGCGGACACTTAGGAACCTTACCACTCACTTTTAGAAACCCACAATAACGTATGAGCTTCACGGAAATACCCAGTCAGCCCCGCAAGGCAGTCGGCATCGACCTCGGCACCACTTACAGCGCCATCGCACACGTCGATGCGTATGGAAAGCCACAGATCATCCCGAACGCAGAGAGCGAACGCATCACGCCTTCAGTCATCCTCTTCGACGGACACAACGCAACGGTCGGATCGGTGGCGAAACAGAACGCGGTCGCGGAGCCGGAGAAGATCGTGGACTTCGTGAAGCGCGAGATGGGCAAGAGCAAGGCGGAGTTTCACCGTGACTTTGAGGGCAAGGCGTATTCCGCCGAGGAGCTTTCCGCGCTCATCATCAAGAAGCTGAAAAACGATGCGGAGAAATATCTCGGCGAACCGGTGACGGACGCGGTGATCACGGTGCCCGCTTACTTCAATGACGCCGAACGCACGGCCACGCTCCACGCGGGACAGCTCGCGGGCTTGAATGTGCTCCGCGTCATCAATGAGCCGACGGCTGCGGCGCTGGCGTATGGCCTGGACAAGCTGGAGAGCAATCAGACGGTTTTCGTTTTCGATCTGGGCGGCGGCACGTTCGACGTGACGATCATGCGCATCGAAAATCATCACATCCGCATGCTGGCGAGCAATGGCGACCACCGGCTCGGCGGCAAGGATTGGGACGACATTATCGTCAATCTCGTGGCCGAGGAGTTCGACAAAGTGCATGGAGAAAATCCGCTCCTCGATCTCCAGAGCTACCAGGATTTATACAACCGCGCGCTGACCGCGAAGGTGCAGCTTTCCACGCGGCAGCGCACGACGGTCGTGCATTCCTACAATGGCAAAAGCGTGAAGCTGGAGCTGAACCGCGATCAATTTGAAAGCCACTGCCGGCATCTGCTGGAGAAGTGCAAAACGATCTGCGAGATCGTGATGCAGGAGGCGAAACTCGGGTGGAATCAAATCGATCGCATCCTGCTCACCGGCGGCATGACGCGCATGCCCGCGGTGCGCGCGATGATCGGCAGTCTCTCGAATGTGACGGTGGCCGACGACGTGAGCCCGGATGAAACCGTGGCCATCGGCGCAGCGGCGCAGGCGATCATCTCGATGCTGGGCGAGGAAGATAAGGCGGGTGAAAGAACGCTGCCCGCGGAAGTGCGCGAGCAGTTTTCCAGCGCCGACGGCTCGCTGATCCGCGTCACGAATATCACCACACACACGCTCGGAGTCGTGCTGTGGGATGACTCGAAAGCGGAAGAGTATGCGTTCCCGATGATCCGGAAAATGACGCCGATTCCAGTGCAGATGAAGAACTCCTTTGGCACGGCGAAGGCGAACATGAAGAACGCGGTCGTGCGCGTGGTGGAGGGCGAAAGCACGGTGCCGGGCGAATGCACTCCGCTTGGAATTTGCGACATCGAACTACCGCCTTTTTTGCCGAAAGGTTCGCCCGTCGAACTGACCTACACTTACAACGAAAATCAGGTGCTGGAAGTCATCGTTGAGGCCTACGGACGGCAAAGCAAAGTGTCGATCGCGCGCAACACGGGTCTTTCTGAAGCCGAGCTGGAAATGGCCACGGCAGACCTTTTGCAAATCAATGTTGTGTGACCGCGCAGGCGTGCGTTTTATCTGAAGCGTGGCGCTGCCAAATCCTTTACCAGACAACCCGACCCGATGGGACGGGTGGAAAAACTACAACTCGCCGAATCATTACGAGAGGCTCTGCCTCGACTTCGATTCCAACGCGAATGCCGAGCAGATCGAGGATAACTGCCGGCGCCTCCTCGTGTGGTGGCAGAAGAAACTGCCGCTCAAAAATCAGCCGAGCAATCCCATCGCCCAAATCCTGCGCGGTGGCCTGGACGAAGCACCGCTGCGGCTCGCCGAGGCGCGGACGGAATTGCTCAATCCCGAGTCGCGCGCACAGATCGATTCGGAACTGCGGGTGCGCATGGTCGGCGAAGCAATTGTCGAGTTTAGGAAGATCCTCGATTTCGCTCTGGCCGACAAAAAGCTGACCGACGACGGAGAGCGGCGGCTGTATGAAGCGGGGCGGCGTTTTGCACTGAGCGACGATGAGATCAAAGCCACCATCGAGGCGGACATCGCGCGTCTGAATGTGGTCCGCGTGACCGATACTCCGGTGACGCTGCAACGCGTGAATCCGCCGGTGGTGCAGAGTTCGGTGGATGCCCCTGCGGCACGCGATCCGTTCGCCGAGTTTCGCCGTATTTTAAGCATGTCGCGACTCGCGGATGATGGCGGCGAGATGAGCGACGAGCAGCGCGATACGATGTGTAATCTCGGCGAAAGCCTAGGACTCACGGGCGGCCAGGCGGAAGATCTGATCGACGAATATCTCGAAAAAATGGAGGGCAGTGCCGCCGCGCCCGCCCCGGCGAGAAGCTCCTCCGCACCCGCCCGCGCGACGCCGCCGGCAGCGGCTCCGCCACCGATGTTCAAAGCGCCGCCGGTCATCAATACGTCGCCGATCGCCCGCGCTCAGGAAAAGTTGAAGCATCCCACTTTCACGAACTCAGTCGGCGGCGAGATGTTCCTAATCACGAGTGGCACCTTCGCCATGGGCAGTTCGGGTTTCGACGCCACGCCGCAGGAGCAGCCGGTGACTCTCGTGACCATTGGCTGTTTTTACATGGGCCGCTTTCCCATCACGAATGAGCAGTATGAACGCTTCGACACGCAGCATCGCAACAAGCGCGCGGCGTGGGCGAATGACGCGCATCCCGTCATTCATGTGAGCAGTTTCGAGGCTGAAAAATTTTGCGTCTGGCTCAGTAACAAAGAAGGTCGCAAATACCGCCTCCCCACCGAGGCCGAGTGGGAATACGCAGCGTGCGGACTGGATGATCGAAGCTATCCGTGGGGCGAAGATTTGGATCAGGATTTCTACGCCAACTTCGCCGATGCGAACACCAGCTTTCCGTGGCGCGACGTGACGATTAACAACGGCTTCGCCGAAACGGCGCCCGTGGGTAGCTTTCCCCGCGGATCGAGTCCATTCGGGATTGAGGACCTGTCCGGCAATGTCTTCGAGTGGTGCCTCGACTACTACGAGGGCTATCGCGGGAAAGACTGCGTGAACCGTCGCGGCCCGATCACTGGCGCGCAACGAATCTATCGTGGTGGAAGCTGGCGCTCCAAGGCATCGAGCCTGCGCACTACCGCGCGGCACTTCAACAGCCCGCACTGTTCCGCCAATGATGTCGGCTTCCGGGTCGTCTGCGAGGTGGAATAAACGCGAGCTTACGGCAGCGTCACCTTCGCCCGGCCAAAGTAGTGGCTCACACTCGTCGGTGCCGGCGCCCGCCATACTTCCGTCTGCGTGCCATCGCCATTATCCGTGCGGCTCATCAGTGCGCCGGTGGCGGCCCACGATGAAGGTGAGAGATCCAAAGACCACTCCGCGATGATGGCCGCCTGATCCGACGAATACGGACGTCGGATTGCGAGCGTGAGATAGTTATCCGTGGACGCGCCCACCGTGACGGATTGGACCGCGGCTATAGGCAGACGGCTTCGGTCCATCGTGGTATTCGATCCTCCAAACGCGTATTCGAGCCCGTTGCTCACGCCATCGAAATCGTCGTCGGCGAGCGGGTCGCTCGCGGCGTTGGCAGCCGTCCATTCTGCATAAGTCTGACGGTCGCTGCCGCCCGGCGAACCACCAGCCACGTAACTCGCCCGCCAGTTGTTTCCGATCGTGTGATCAGGCCGCATTTCCGGCGCACGCAGGACGAGCGAATAACCTCCCGCGTCCGCCTGCGCTGGCCATGGAGAGCTGTCGCTATAAGTAAAATCCTGAATCGCGAGGCCCGCGCCGTAGCTGATCTTCACTTCCTCGCCGCTATTACTCAGGCTGCCTCCCGCAACCCATTGTCCGGCAACCAATTTCCCGGTGCCATAACGCGAAACGAATGCCGCGATATTTCTCACGACCAGCACGTGCTCACCCGGCAGCAGGCTTGTAACGGCGCTGCCCGCAAAGTCGAAATCCACGCCTTTAGTGATGCGCACGTTGGAAAGATCGAGCGTCAGCGAAGGAGAAATGTTGGTCAGTTCCAGATACTCATAATCGCTTTCTACATAGCCGGCGCCCGGCGCCGCGGGGTGATACATTACTTCGCTCACCATGAGATTGTCTTTCATCGTTTGCAGATAGTTGGAAGTGCTAGTCGTGAACTGCAACGGTGCGCTCCAGTGGCCAAAGCGCCCCGTGTTGTCGCGATGCCGCACACGCGCCCGATAGGTGTGCCCGACCTTTAACATGGTGCCGGGAATGCTGATGCTCGTTCCGAACGGCGTGACCGCGGTGCTATCATAGACTGGCACTGCTTCGTAGATGCGCTCCGCTGTGGGATCATAGCCGGGTGCCGTGGGATCGGTAATCTCACCGATCCTCCACTGCACTGCCGCGCCCGTGGTAGCAGAGCCTTGTGGATCGCTAAAAGCCGTGCTGGTAAAAGAGATCGCGTCCACAGGGTAGCTAGCGGTTCCAGAGTAAGAAATGGTTGGCTTCGCGGGTAGCAGCCCCGCATCCACCGAGTCGCTGATGGTATCGAGATACCCCACCCGTCCACCCGCTGGCACACTCGGATCGCCGTTGCCCGCCGTATCCGACCATCCGGTAAAGCAAAATGCCTTCATGTCCGCCACCTTGCCCGCCACGCCATTCGCATAAATCGTCTGCGCGCCCGGAGCCGGCCAGCGCGCCATATCCGCGGGCGCAAAGGCCGCCATCGTAGCCGCCGCGTCGTCGAGGATGTCATCGACAGGCCCGCGTCCTGTCCCGTCCCGGTAAAAGACGAGGTCGCGTAATTCGCGGATTACATTCCGGTGCTCGATGCGCATAGCAGTCCGGTCGATTTTCGTGCCTGTCCACGTCGGCGAGTCAGGTATGTCCGCATGATCGTAGAGAGCGTTATGAATGAAGTCATAGCCGCTATTCCAGTTCGGGCCAAAGGTTGCATCCCAGTCATAGGGCATTTCCAGCATCTGCCCAAGGCCGTTGGTGTTTTCTTTCGGTTGGAAATACCAAATCAGGTTCTTGGAACGGTGGCGTCCCGTCGGTTCACTGAAGATGTCATAATGCCGGATCGCTTCCTTGACCGCGTCGTATCGATACCACTTTGGAATATCCGTATAACGCTCCAGGTCACTCTGCGAAGTGCATTGATGCATGTTGTAGCGGATGTTGTCGAAATCCTCCGCAAAATCCACCGCGCCCGCCGCTTGATAACGTGTTTCCATTTCGCCGTTCTGCGTCCAGTCGGACATCTTGTAAAAATTACCCAGCGGCAGAGAGCGCTCGCGTAGAAAATTCCGTCCGTCCGGAAACTCAAGCGCCTGGTACATCCCCCAAAAATCACCCAGCGCCGCATCAGCTTCATTGGCATTTTGAATGACCCGGAAATGGACCCAATGACTGTTGGGAATGGGGACGCCCTGCTGCGTCCATATCTTTCCACCCACTTCGTAAGGAAGCCCCCAGTCGTAATAGCCCTTGTTCCCAAACATCTTGTTAAACAACATCTTGTCCCAAGGACGATTGTATTTCCTCCCAAACTCATCCGCAGCGGCCAGCACGGTTCCTTTGGCGAAGTTAAATCGAAGGTGCCGCTTGCCACTTCCCGCATAACGTGAATTACCACCGCGGAGCCGCGTATGGACGTGGTCCAGCACTTGATCGCCGACGACCAGCGTCCCTGCGAAGTTTTCGTAGCGCCGCGAAAGCAAGACATTCAGGTCGGCGGTATTCGGAAACTGATCTGCGGCTGAGTAGGCCATTAGAGAAGTCACATCCTGAGGACGCATGATCCACTGATACACGGGCAGTGTATTCAGCGTCGTCGTAGAGAACACTTGCGAGCCAGAGATGTAATTGGGGACGCGATTATAGACGAAGAAAGCGAAGTTCTTTCTCGGATCGTTCCCGGTCGGAACGGTCACACTCGCTCCGCCGAGATCCGTGGCCACAATCCGGTAGCGCACCAGCGTGCGATGCGGTTGGGCCGGAATGCGCGCGGTGAAAATGCCATCGCCCGGGATATCGCCGGCGACGCTTCCATCATCGACCATCGTCAAAGTCGTCCACCCTGTGCTTTCAAAAGCCGGATTCGCGGGCAGGTTTTGGGTCGGGTTGGCGAGTAACTGGGCTACCGTGAGCGGAAGCGTCGATGGGATGTAAGCTCCCGGCGCATTCACCTGATACTTTAACTGCACGCTCCCGACACCACGCGGATCGGAAACAGAGGCTGTAACCGTAATTGCCTCCCAAGGCTTGGGTGTCTTCGGGGAGTGCGCGATGTGATCGACCGCGGGCGGTGGAGTCGCCGTGAAGACCGAATTCTGCGCACCCGGTGTCCCCAACACATCGGGCGAACTTTTCAACTCCGCGTCCACCGCGAAGTCGGATAAGTTGTAGGTATTCAAGTCATCCTGAGTGGACCGGATTTGCGGCGGCTTGGCGAAACCCTCGACGCAAATGATGTTGTTCCCTTGCTGCAAAAGAGCAGGGGCATTCAATAGCACTGTCTCGCTCCACGGATCGTTTGCCAGTTCGTAATAAGCCGTGTTGTTATAAGTAGGATCAGTCGGCGCGCCGGGATAGAATCCGAAACGAGCGACTTCCACTCCATTGATCCAGACAATCGCTGCATCGTCGTGCATGACGCGGAGCAGCACCGATCTCGGCACGGGGCCGGAGACCGTGAATGTTTTGCGCAGGAAGACGGAGCGATACGCATAGCTGAAGTTGGTGCCGGAATTCACATTACTCGCCACATATGTCGCCATGTCTGTGAGTTGCGTGGCGAGCGTGATCCCGGTTTCGGGGATGGTCGCGAGCGGGTTGTTGTTGTTCAGCTTGAAAAGACCTATCGGCAAAGTGGCATTGAGCCAGGAAGCATCCTCGGTAAAAGCCGCGGCCCTCCACGCGGTGATTGGCGTTGAGGCTTCACTGGTCCCCTTGCGATAGTGCCATCCGCTGCTGCCGGCAGCCACGTAGGAGATCGCCGTTTGCGTCGTAGTGCTGGCGCGCCAGTTGCCCCCGCTATTGCCATCGAGAGTGGGATTGAGCAGTTCGAGCGTAGGCCCTTCGCCATTCGGAGGCGCAGGCCACGGCGCAGTGTTGCCATAGCTCACCTTGTCCACAACGGATCCGCTGCCATCTTGCAGTTCGATGTTATCCCCATCGCTACTCAGCCCGCCAGTCCAGGGTCCGAGTGCGGTCACTCCGTAGAGCGCCTGAATCGTGACTGGGTTGCCTGCGATGACAAGATACCCGCCGGCCGGAATACTCGCACCACTTGGGAAGATATAGTCCAGTCCTTTCGCCAGCCGCCAGTTGGACAAGTCCACTGCGGCTGCGGTGGGATTATAAAGCTCGATAAACTCGGACAACTGCGTATTCCGCGCTGGATTGTAGTTAATCTCGTTCACCTTCACGTGCAGAGGGCGAACGGTAACGGGTAGCGCAATGACCTGCTCAATGCTATTGCCCGCGGAATCCGTCACGCGCACGCGGATGGAGATGGTTTGGTTGAGGTCACTGGCGAAATTATGACTCGCGACAAGCTGATTGCCGATGATCGAAAAGTAACTGTTGTTCGTGCTGCCGGGACCGCTCACAAGTGCGTAGGTAAAAGTGTCGTCCGGATTGGGATCGACGGCTTTGAAACGGCCCGCGAAGGAACCGCCAGCCAGTTCGGTATAGAGCGACAGTTCGTTTAGAGAAAGAGATGCTGGCGGCAGCGGCGCCGAATTTACGACAATGCTGACTGTCGCGATATTGGAGTCCCCGCCGTCTGTGCCTTTGTAGGTGAAGGAATCCGGGCCGCTGTAGTTTGCGGCGGGAGTGTAGGTGAGATTCGGAGCCGTGCCGCTCAGGGTCCCGTGCGCTGGCGGCGTCACAATGGTATAGGTGAAGACCGCGGAAGGATTGCTATCGTAGGCGATCAAGGTTACCGGGGTCGCCGTTTGATACCGGGCGACCACGCTGAGGTTTTCCGCGAACCAGGCATTTGGTATAACGGCGATCGTCACCTGCGCCGTCCTCGTGTTCGCCCCGGCGACAATGGTGATGGTGTAAGTAGTCGTCGCCAATGGATTGACCGTCACATATCCCGAGGTGCCGGCAAGCGCGCCGATACCCTGATCGACAGTGGCCGTGAATCCTCCGCCGGATGGATTGGATAGAACGTAAGACAGGCGGGCGCTTTGGCCGGCGTAAACCGCGGTGGATGGAAAGGCGGTGAAAGACTCGATGTTAATCGATTGAGGTAACGCGTCGGGTCCGGCGGCATCCGTTTCCGCGATGGCGCTGGCACTTAAAGCCCGCGTCCAGAGCCGGAATTCATTGTAAGAACCGGCTAAATTGAGGTCGCCCGTGTAGTTGGACCGACCCAGCCAGTTATTCACGTCTTCGATATTCGCGAGCGTGACCGTGGTGTTTTGCGTCCCAACGAGAACTCCATTCTTATAATATCGGACCTGAGGCGAGCCGTTGTTGCCAAGGGAATCAAAGACGAGGGCAAAATGAAACTGCTGACCATTCGTGATCGGGTCGGAGAAGTTGGTTCCTTGCTCGGTGGCGGTATTGTCGCGGAGAGCGATTCGTCTCAGAGATTGATCTCCGCCAACCTGAGCACTGAGGAGAATGTAGTCGGTGCCGGTCGTATTCCCAGAAGGACTACCCGGCGCGGTTAATTCTCCTGTCGCACCACCGGCCGATGTCTGATTTGTCCGGCCAAAATCCAATATGCGCGCCCAACTCTGAGAGTTAGTCACCGTCATCCAGCCTTCGAGCGTGACGTCGGTGAGAGAGGAGATCAGCCCATTGGGAAGGTCGATATAGGCAGCGCTGGCCGAACTCCCACCCGACAGGGTGACCTGTCCGCTCGCCCGCGAGAAAGGTGAACCCTTGATCGTAGCCGTGGCCGCCCCGATGGAATCGTTCACCGCCGTTCCACTAGCCTCGCTAAAACTCCAGCGATTCCGCAAACCGAGAATCATCGGTGTTGCCGTCACCTGAGACGTAGTTCCGCTGGTGCTATCGGTGAGTGTGTAGGTGGTCAGCCCAGACGGGATGACTTTCACACTGCCCGTTGTACCGGTAACGGTCCCGACTCCTTGATTGATCGCGATGACATCGCCCGCGGTTACCGACCACGAAAGGGTTATCTCCTGACCTGGGAGAAAGGCCGTGGGATTGGCGGTGAAAGTGTTGATCCCAGCCAGCAGAGAAGTGGCGCTGAGTAATAGCGCCGCGACAAACGAAAAGAGTGAAGAGAAGCGGAAGGCGGACATACGGGGAAGGTTTTGCCCGGCAGACGGTTCCGCTTCTCTTCTGCGCGTGAAAGGAAGTCGCGCTGGGAGTTGGACGGAAAACGGGGGCCGAGCAATGGGGATGATTGATAAAAGTCATCCACGTTCCTTCAACCGCAATGAGATGCCGCGTCTTTTCGCTGAGTTTCAGCGCAGTTCAGACTACCGACTACAAAAATGCGCTCCTGCTGCCCGCTTTATCTGGCCGGCGCTTTGGCGTTCGCCCGCGCTTTTGTGGCGGTCGGATTCGCCGGCACCGGTGCCTTGGCCTGCGTCGTGGTTTTTACCGCGGTTGCCTTCCGCGTCGGGAGGCCATCGCGCTCAGGGTAAAGCGACGGCGTGTCCAGATAACGGTCGAAATCCTCCCTCGTATAAGATTTTTCCAAGAGCTCCGTCTTGCTGATTTCATTGGCCGTCACGCGCTGGCCGTCGCCCGCATTGTTGACGATGTAGGGCGTCAGAAAAATCATCAACTCGCTCTTCACGTCGCTTTTGATCGTCCGGCGAAACGGAAAGCCCATCACACCCGGCAGGTCACCCAGAAAGGGAATCTTGCGGATCGATTCGGTCTTTTGCGTCTGCATCAGCCCACCGATGACGACTGTCTTCGCATTGGGCGTCACGACCACGGTTTCCGCGGAACGTTTCGAGATCACCGGCGCGCTCGCGGTGCTGGAAATCGGGACGGTTTGATCCGTGAGCGACGAAATCTCTGGCGCGACGATCAACTCGACCGTGCCTTCTGAAGTGATGAACGGCGTCACGCGCAGGATCACGCCGACATTGTCGTAGGTGATCGTATTGGTGAGATTTCCCAGCGCATCCGTGCGGCTGTTGGTGATGAATGGCACTTCCTGGCCGACGACGATGACGGCCTCCTGATTGTTGCGCGCCATGATCGACGGCCGTGAGAGCACCTCGACTTTTCCCTTTGTGGCGAGCGCGCGGAGCGTCGCGCTCCAGTCGTCGGCCAACACGCGCACAAAGGTGCCGTCCGCGGGATTCGGCACACCGCCGAAAAGATTTGAGCCCGTCACGCCATTGGCCGCGACCGCCGCTTGCGCGAGGTCGGTCACCTTGCTGGTGACGGTGCCGTTGGCCGTCGTTCCGGTGGTCGTGGTCTTCGTGCTCGAGCCCGTCACCGCGCCGGTCGGCGTGCCATTTTTAAACGTGTAGTTCGCCTCGACTCCGATGTCGGAGCCCTTGTTGTAGGTTACTTCCACAAAGACGACTTTGATCAGCACTTGCGGCTTCGGCTGATCGATCGTGCGGATGACTTTCATCAGTTCCGCGTGCGTCTCTTCATCGGTCACGATGACGAGTGAACGCGTTTCCGGATCGACCTGGATCGTGGCGTCGCCGAGCTCCGTGTTGCTGTGATACTGCCGCGCGCCATTGCTGCCCGAGCTGCGGCTGCTGCTGGTGGTGCTCGAGGTGCTGCGTGTGCCCGTGTTGCCACCGCCGCCGCCGCCGCGCGCACTACTGCCGGGGCGGGCGGTTTGCGCATGGAGCGTGGTCGCGAGTGCCAGCGTCATGAGCCCGAGGGCGGAGAAATGGAGAGAAGATTTCATGGGAAGAAGCGTGGGAGTTTCAGCGACCGCTGCGGCCTGAGCCGGTGCCGGTATTCGAGGCATCCTTCGTGTCCATCGTCGCACCGTTGGCGCTGCGATTGAGAAGACGGCTGCTGCCGCTTTGGGAGGTGGAAGTAATCGCGCTTTGATCGCCCAGCATGCCGCGCAGCACATTCGCCGCCGCCTCCACATCGGCGTGCTCCAGTTTGTGAACGTACACGCGCTGCTTTTTCGCATCGGTGGAATCCAGACGCCCGACCGTCTCCGCGATCTGCATCATCGTGTCGCGCGACGCCGTGACGACGAGCGAGTTCGTGCGTGGATCACCGACCGCGACCACTTTCGCCTGGAGCAACGAACGCTCGCTCTGCCCGCCGGCCGAGCTCGTCTGCTGCGGCTGCCCGCCGAATCCACCAAACTGCCGTCCACCGCCCTGTCCGCGCTGACTGGTTCGACTTTGTGAAGACGACCCGCTCGTCGTGTCCGGGTAGAGTTTCGAGAGCACGTCCGCGAGTTCGTTCGCGTCGGCATGCAGCAGGCGAAAGATGCGCGTCTCGGTGACCGCATCGATGCTCGTGTCCAGCTTCTCCACCACCTCGGTGATCTGCGGGATCAGGTCTTCCGGCGCGCTCACGATCAGCGAATTGCTCTGCTCATCCGACACCGCGACGATGCGCGACGCCGCCTGCCGCGCATCGCTCTGCGGCGTGCTTCCGCCGCCACCCGGACTGCCGCCGCCGAACCCGCCAAAACCACCGCCGCCACCACGACTTCTCCCGCCACCGCCGCTCGTGCTCGTTGAGGTCACTTGAAAGAGCGAGGTCACGATCGTCGCGAGTTCTTTCGCATCCGCAAAGCGCAGCGGATAGACGTGGATCGTCGAGATGCTTGCGACCGACGTATCGATTGCGCGGATGATCGTCGCGATGCGGCGGATGTTCGTTTGCGTGTCCGTGAGCAGGATCGAGTTTGCGCTATCGTTCGCGGTGATAGTGGCGTTTTCGGAAAGCAGCGGCTGCAAATTTTCCACGAGCTTCGCCGCTTCGCCGTACCGCAGCGGCAGGATTTGCGTCACCATTTCATCCTTCCGCGGGATCTGCTCGGGATCGCTTCCCGTCCTCACCGGCAGGTCGCGCTTCTGCGCGTTGGCGCGGTTTACGATTTTCAAAATGCGTCCATTGCGGATCGCGATGTAGCCCTTTTCGATCAGCACCGCGTTCAGCAAATCGACCGCTTCTTCCGGAGTCACTTCCTGCCGGCTCACCACGTTCACCGTCCCGCTCACCGAGGCTTCTTGCACCACGATGAAGCCCGCCGCTTCGCTCAAATAATTCAGCACATCGGTCAGCGACGCATTCTGGAAATTGAGGATCACGTTGCCCTTGACGACCGGCTTGGGCATCACCGGCACGGGCGCAGGCGCGGGTGGCGTGGCTTCCAGTTTTTGCAAAGGCGTCGTCGCATCTGGAGCGGTGGGCAGCGCAGCGGCGGGAGCTGGTGTCGCGGCGGGTGCGGGAGCGGCGGCGGGCAGCACGGGTTTCGGCAGCGCCACCGGATTGGGCTTGGTTTGCTGCGCGGACGCAGCCCACGGCAGCAGCAGGATGGCGGCGCAAAGTGCGGTCGGGCGGGAGAGGGGATTCATCGGTTTTGTGTGGTGGAAATTACTGACCCATCTCCTTCGCGCGGCGCTCCATCATGCGACGGAGGACTTCGCTTTTCGCGTCGGAGCCGCCGGGTGCGGGGTTCGTTGAAGTCGTGGCGGGTGGCGTGCTGCCGGGAGCCGCTGCGCCCGGTTCGCCCGCAGCGGCGGCCGGTTCTTCGGCGGGTTCTGGGTCACCTGGAACGCCTTCGATTTGAAATGGTTTACCGATCGCGAGCGTCATCTTTTTACCGTCGCGTTCCAGTTCCACCTGCGCGGGCTCGATCGCAGTCACCTTGTAGTTCGCCACTGCATCGCCCACCGCGATCACCTTGCTAAACTCCGAGCGCGAGCCGCTGAAAAAAGCGAGCGACCGGCCTTCGCGCACCATCGTGCCCGTCAGCGTGAAAGTGCTGGAGCGCGTCCGCGGCGTATAAGAAGAAGT
This sequence comes from Chthoniobacterales bacterium, assembly GCA_038228115.1. GTDB lineage: Bacteria > Verrucomicrobiota > Verrucomicrobiia > Chthoniobacterales > Chthoniobacteraceae > JANLQB01. The sequence goes on along the minus strand of JBBRPM010000017.1, from coordinate 42,218 downwards.
GCGCTGCGTTGGCGTGGACTCGCGCACCGCCCGCCGGTTCGGGTCGAAAATATTGCGCGTCCGCACCGTCTTGTAGGTGTCGTAACTTTTCACCGCTTCCTCCGCGCGCGACCCTGCGGGCCGCATCAGGCCAGCGATCCCGAGCAGGATGATGATTAGAAGTTGCTTGTTCACCGGTTTTTTTTTCCTCCCTCGACCAGTCGCACAAAACTAAAGCGCATCGCCAGCGTAAGCTGTGTGCCTTTCGCCTCGCGTGCCGTGAGTTCGCACTCCTCGACGTGCGCGGGCAGCGGGTCGGTTTCGATTTCGTAAAGCAGTTTTCCGAGCGTCGCCTGATCGCCCGTCGCCGACGCGCGGCACTCGAAAATCTCGCAGCCTTCCTCACCCGCGCGCCATTGCGGCACGAGGTTCGTGAAGCTCACGTGACTGTCCAGCGTCCAGCGTCCGATCGCCTGATAGACCTCGCTCTCCGCCAGCGAAACGTCCTCCGGCATGCCCGAGCGCAACATCTCGTCCCAGCGCGAGCGCAGTGCTTTTTCCCGCGAGACGAGTTGACGTCCGCGCTGCACTTGCTCGCGCAATTTCGTGAGCCGCTCGCCCTGATCCTTCCAGCTTTCAAACGCCGGCGAGATCACCATGCGATCAAGCAGGAAGAGGCCGATGATCGCGCCCGCGCCGATTTTTAGAAAAGCTTCGCGGCGATTATTTCGCATCTCGTGGGATCCATTTGTAGGTGAAGGAAAACTGCACCGGCTTCTCGCCGCGCACGGATTGCACCTGCACCGCCGTCACGTCCGGGCGTGCGCGGAGCCGGCCCAGCGTCGCGAGCAGCGCCTGCTGGTTTTGTGCAAAGCCGCTGCACGTCACTTTGTAATCCTCGTTGATCTGCACCGTCTTCGCCCAGACCTCGCCCTGCTCGGGAAAGGACTCGGTCAAGCCTTCCAGCGCCTGCAAATTGAGCGGCGCATTTTCAAACCACGGACGAAAACGCCGGATGCTTTGTTGCAGGGATTCCAGTTTCGCGACGTTGTCCTTCATCCCGTCCCACTCCGATTGCAGGCTGCTCTCGATGCGTGATCGCACGAAGAAAACGAAGAGCGGAAGGACCACGAGTGCGATCCCCGCGCCGATCATCCAGCGCCGCCCGCGGCTGTCGAAGCGCGTCGCCATTTCCTGCCAGCGATTGACTTGCGGCGGGAGAAATTCAAAGGCCACCGACTCCTGTTGCAAATGGCGCTGTGCCGCCGCGAGGCCCGCCGCAGGATGGTCCACGCCTGCTTTGTAGGCGGGTCGCTCCAGCCGGCTGTCGATCCCCATCCGGTGCAGATACTGTCGGATTTCGATGCACAGATTTTCCGCGGAATCCGGCGCGCCGCTAAAGAGCGCCTCGCGCACCTGCTGCCGCACCATCTCGGGTAAACGCCCGAGCGTGATGCGCACTTCGCGCGAAAAGCCGACCGCATCGAAGTTCGCCGCGTTTGCCCCCGCCGCACCTGGCAGCGAACGTAGCGCCGCGATACCGCCGCCAGCCGCGATCACGACATCGACGTGATTTCCATTGGCGAGGAAATGCAACGACGCGGGCGATTCTGGCGCGGGCATGCATTCATCGAGGCCGAGCGAAAGCGACACCGCGCGACATCCCGCGGCGGCGAGCATTTTCTCCACCGCCTCCGCGCGCTTCGTCGGGATCGCGGCCAGCGTCGCGCGGATCGTACCGTCAGGCAGCGTGTAGCTGCAATGCGAGATGCGCAGGTCCGCGACGGGGATCGGGAATTCCCGCTCGGCGCGCAATTCCAAGTAGCCGCGCAAGTCACCTTCCTCCATGCCCGGCACCTCCGTGGAAGTCGTGAGCGCCCAGCCCGCCGGCACGCACACCACACATTTACGCTCGCGGATTCCCGCCGCCGCCAGTTGTTCGCCGAGCGCCTGGCCGGCCTTTTCCGCATCGGCCAGCACGGCCTCCGCGCCGATCGGCACGCTGAAGGAACGCACCACATTGCTGCCGCCCTCATCGCGCTTCAGCAAGTCCACGGCGATGCGCCCGGACTCCAGAGTCACGGCGATGACCGAGCGCGTTTGCAGACGTTTCTTCAGCGTGGCGAGATCCAGTTTCATCGGACCTCCTTTTGTTGGGCCAGCGTCTGCCGCACGTCCGCGCCGAGCGCCCATCCGAGGCCCGCGAGGTTCCGCCGGTAAATGATCCGCGGGGTTTTGGTACTTTGATCGATCACAAATCGTGCGCGCCGCCAGCCGCGTCCATGACGCCCCACCGCGGCGACATCGGCGCTGACCTGCCAGCTTTGGCCGGTCAGAAATTCTCCCGCTAGCGCCACGCCTGGCCGGCCCAGGATGGCCGCGACCCACGCGATATTGGTGTCCTGCGTCGTGCGGCTGGCGCGGGCAGCGACCAGCTTGGAGGCGGTATCGGCATCGATGCCTGGCAGGCACGCCAGCACCGTTTCGCTCGCGGTATTCACGTTCACCATTCCCGTCAGATAGGTCCCGGTCTTCGTAGTCAAAGCGTCCGCGACCTGTGCGAATTCATCCTCCGACATTCCGCTGCGCACATAAAAATCCAGCACGCTGCGCACCTGCTGGCCGCCACCACCGCCGAGTCCCTGCTGAATTTCCTGCGCGCGGCTGTCGCCAAATTTTGATTTCAAAAGCGTGTCCAGTTCCGGCGGCGGCGGCGTGGCCGTGATGTTGATCCGCGCCGTCCCGTCGGCCTGGGTATTGGGTTCGCGGCTGAAGACGGTCACGTATTCGAGAATGCCCGCATCGAGTTTTCCGTCGCCGTTGTCGGTCGGCGGCGACTTGTCATTGTCGTCCTCATTCGCGTCGAGCACGCCGTTCAGATTCGCGTCTTCCCCGTAAATAATCTCGCGCGTCGCGCCGGTCACGAGTCCGAGTTCTTCGATCGATTCAAACGGTCCGCCTTTCACCGTGGAAGAAGTGCTGGACGCTCCGTTGGTGGACGGCGTGCGCCATTCCACGATTGCTGCGGCGAGATCGGTCGTCATTCCCGGCAGCTTCTCCAGCATCGCCGCGGTCGCCGTATTCAGGTTTAGTTTCGACGCTTCATCGACGAGCCCGTACTCGCGCGTCGTGCCGTTGCTGCTGGTATCCAGCGGACGCCCGAGAAACCAGAACGTCGCCTCGCCCACCGGCTGCGCTTCGCGGTTGTAGGTCGTCACGTCGGGGAAAAGGCCGGGCGTCGTCGCATTGGCGAGCAGCGTCTCTGCATACCGCGCCGCACCTTCGATCGCCTGATCCGCCTGCTTGCCCGCGAGTTCGTTGTCCGTCCCGCGATAAGTCATCAGCATCGAATGCCCAAACGTCAGCGTGATCGCGACCAGACCGAGGCAGGCCCACAGCACGACGACGAGGATGGAGCCTCGCGCCGCATGCGTTGAGTGCGCGCGTTTGATCATTGATCGATCCCCGGTTGCGCGGTCCATGGCACCAGCACTTCGATTGGTGCCGGCTTCGTTCCGCTTTCATCCGCGACGGGTTGAAGCGTCACGCGCACCGCTTCCGGCAGCGTCTTGGAATCGGTGGAATATTCCCACGACGGCTTCCAGTCCGTGCTGCTGTAAAACGAAATCGCCATCGACTCCAGCCCCGCCAGCACGCGCTCTTCCGGCGGCGTGGGTTGAGTCGTATTCAAAATGTCGCGATTGACCGTCCGCACCAAAACGCCCGCCTTTTGATCCGCCGCCTCCGGGTCGCGCGTGATGTAATATTCGATCTGCTGCACATCGCCGCCGAGCTCGTCATCCACATACTTCGCCGTCGTTGCCGTAAATTTTAGATAGCCCGGAAACCCTGCGCCATGGCTCTCCTGCGTCCCTTTCAAAGTCGCGGCCAGCAGTCCGCCGGAGACGATCGCGTTGCGCAGATCATTGCGCAGCACCGACGCCGCGTGCATGCGGACGCGCGCGGTCCGCGTGCGTTGCGTCGCGCTGTCGCGCAAATGAATCGCGCGCGAAAAGACGCCGTAGATCGCCGCCAGAATGATCGCGCTCGCCGTAAGCGCCATCAGCAGTTCGATCAAAGTAAAAGCGCGCGTCCGTTTCATTGCGTCGTCGTTGCGTTGGTGAGCGAGGAATCGACCAGCGTGGAGAGCCGTGCCGAGTGTTCCGTGCCCTGCACTTTGTAGAAAACGTCGAGCGTCAGTTCCGTCATCGTGCTGGTCTGCCAGGAGGGTTTGGTCAGCGCCCAGCGGTAGCCGGAATACTCGGTGCCAAAATCGCCGCCCGCATTCGCGGAACTCCACGCGTTTCCCAGCATCAGTTCGCCGAGTTTGTTTTCGGCCAGTTGCGCAGCAATCGTCGAACGTTCCGCCGCTTCGCCCGCGCGATTCGCGGTCAGCAAACCTGAGATCATCACCGGCATGAGGATGCCGAGGAAAACCATCGCGGCGAGGACTTCGACAAAAGTGAACGCGTGGCGGCTCGCGATCATTTCACGTCCTCCTTCACCAGTTCATAGCTCCACCCATCCGCCGTGCGTTCGACGGTGATCGCCGATTTGAAACGATCCACGAGCCGCACCGATTCCACACTCGTCGGAGTGAGCGCACCGTCCGCATCGAACTCGATCGCCTCCACCACGCCGCCGGTGGCCACGGCCTTGTCCACTTCTGCCTGCACGTCCGCGTTCATTTTGTAATCGCGCGCCCGCGTCTCATCGCCATCGAATCCCGCTCGCGGCGACATGCCGTATTGCTGATTTTTCGCATCGATCCACACCACCATCGGCACGCCCTGCGACACCGCTTCGTCGCGGGCATACTCCGTCAGCGCGAGGAGGCGCGTCGCCTCTTCATCCAGATTCCGCTGCCGCATCGAGCGCGAAAGAGACGGCACGGAAATCGCCGCCACAATCGCGAGCAACGTCATCACGATGATGAGCTCGACGAGCGTGAAACCCTGCGCTGAACGGACTCGGATCACTTCTTGGAATCCCAATTCGTGATGTCGTCGCCTGTGCCCGAGCGTCCATCCGGGCCGACCGAACTCAGGTCGTAGCCACGCGCGTTATTCTTGCCCGGATAGTTGTAAACATAGGCGTTTCCCCACGGATCGAGCGGAATGCCCTTCGCGAGATACGGCCCTTTCCAGTTCTGCGCATTGCTCGGCTGCTCCACGAGCGCGTTCAGTCCCGCCGTGCCTTGCGGATAGTAGCCGGTATCGACTTCAAACTGTTCCAGCGAAACTTCAAAGCCGGAGATCTGCGCCTTGGCGGCAGTCTCCTTTGCCTGCTGGCTGCGACCGGCGAATTTCGGAATCACGATCGCGGCGAGCACCGCGAGGATCACGAGCACGAGCAGCATTTCGACGAGGGTGAAAGCGTGATGATGACGGAGCTGATGTGGTTTTCTCATGAGTTATTTAATGTAGTCCTGAATGGTGAAAATTGGGATGACCATCCCGACAAAAATGGTGCCGATAAAACCGGCGATCGCGAAAAGCATGAGCGGCTCGGCCAGCGCGACGGCGGTCTTCAACTGGCGGTCGAGCGTGATCTCGCTCACGCCCGCGAGTCGCACTAGTTCTTGATCCAGCCGCCCGCTTTCCTCCGCGACGGCGATCATTTCCAAAGTCGATCCGCCGAAAAGCGCGCGGCAATCCGCGAGCGCTGCGCCGAGTGGCTCGCCTTTTTTCACCCGCTCGGTCGCATCGGTCACGAGATCGATGAGCGTCTGATTTCCCAGCGAGCGGCGCGATACGGACAGCGCGCTGATGAGCGAAACGCCGGCTCCCAGCAGCGTGCCGAGCATTCGGCAAAAGCGGGCGAGTGCGAGCTTCGAGGCGAGCGGTCCGATGACCGGCATGCGCAGCAGCCACGACTCCCAAAGCCGACGGCTGCTCTCTTTCGCAAACCACGTCCGCCCGAAATAAATCGCTGCTGCGATGGCTGCGGCGAGGTAAAGCCCGTAATGCCGGACGACATCGCTGATGCCGACGATGATCCGCGTGATGAGCGGCAAGGCGGCATCGAATCCTGCGAAGAGCGTGGTAAAACGCGGGATGAAAAAGACGAGCAGGAAGATCAGCACAGCGATCGCGAGGCAGAGCATCACAGCGGGATACATCATCGCGGCCATGACCTTGGCGCGCAGTTCTTTTTCCCGCGCCTGAAAATCCGCGATCTGCGCGAGCACGACATCGAGAAAACCACCCGCTTCACCCGCCTCGACCATCGCCACATACACGCGTGGAAAAACATCCGGCGCGCGGCTCATCGCGGTCGCGAGCGGCACGCCGTCGATCACGAGATCGTGCAGCTCTTTCCACTTTTCCGAAGCCACGGGATTCGACGATTCCTTATAGAGAATTTGCAGCGCGCGGCTCAGCGGCACGTTTCCCGTGAGCAGGCTGGAAAGCGAACGTGTGAAATCTTCGAGCGCGGCAAAATTGACCTTCTTCGACTTGAACGAAAACTGCGCCGCCGTCGGTATTTTCAGCGCGGGTCGTGAGCCGTTGGTCGCCGGCGCGCTGTCGCTTTCCACCACGCGCACCGGCGTCAGCCCGCGCTCCTCGATCATGCGCACGGCGTCCTGCCGGCCACCCGCGTCGATGCGGCCTTCGATGGTCGCGCCGTTGCCCTGGACTGCTTTGTAGGTGAATGCGGGCATGGCTCGTTACGTTTGAACAGCAAACCCGTCCGTCCCTTCATCCTTGGAAACGCGCAGCACTTCCGTCGCCGTCGTCGCGCCTTCCCCCACCACGCGCCAGCCGTCTTCGATCAGCGTCCGCATGCCTTCCTTCTTCGCCGCGTCTTTAATCTCGATGCTCGATCCGCCGCGCAAAAGGATCGCGCGAATCGCCGTGCTCATCGTCATCAACTCGAACAGCGCGCGGCGTCCGGTGTAGCCGGTCATGCGGCAGTTCTTGCAGCCGTTTGCTTTGAAAACCGTGATCCCGCGCAGCGCCGGCACACGCTCGCGCAGCAGAGCTGTTTTTGTGGTCGTGTCCTCGGTCTTGCAGTCCGGGCACAGCACGCGGACGAGCCGCTGCGCGATCACCGCCTCCAGCGAAGACGCGACCAGATACGGCTCGACGCCCATGTCCACAAGCCGCGTCAGCGCGCCGGGTGCGTCGTTCGTGTGGAGGGTGGAAAAAACCATGTGGCCGGTGAGCGAGGCCTGCACCGCGATTTGCGCGGTCTCCTGATCGCGAATTTCTCCGATCAAAACGACATCGGGATCGTGCCGCAAAATCGCGCGCAGTCCGCGCCCAAAAGTCAGCCCGGCCTTTTCGTTCACCTGAATCTGGTTGATGCCCTTGAGCTGATATTCCACCGGGTCTTCGATCGTGATGATCTTCCGCACCTCGTCATTGATCTGATGGAGCGCGCTGTAAAGCGTCGTGGTTTTTCCACTGCCCGTTGGGCCGGTGACCAGCGCGATGCCGTGGGGCATTTCGAGCACGCGATCAAAAAGTTCGCGCTCGCGTTTTCCCATGCCGAGCCCATCGAGCCCGACAACGCCCGCATCCTGCCGGAGCAAACGCATCACGACTGCTTCGCCGTGGAGCATCGGTATCACGGAAACGCGGATGTCCACCTCGGCGGCCTTCACGCGAATCTTGATTCGGCCATCCTGAGGCACGCGTTTTTCGGCGATGTTCAGGTTGCTGAGAATCTTGATGCGCGAGACGATCGCGGGCTGAAAACGCTTGATCTGGCCAGGCACGGGCACTTCCTGAAGAAGGCCGTCGATGCGATAGCGGATGCGCAATTCGTGCTCGAATGGCTCCACATGAATATCGGAAGCGCGCAGCGAAATCGCGTCGCCGAGCACTTGGTTGACGAAGCGGATGATCGACGCGTCCTCCGCCGCTTTGTCGAGATCCCCGTCATCTTCGCGATCGTCCGATACGACCTGAAATCCTTCCTCCTGTTCGAGCAGATTCAGCGTGTCCGCACCGACGCCGAGATGCTTTTTTATCTCCCGCTGCACCGCCTCGCTCGGCGCGAGGATGGGCTGGAGCTTAAGGCTGGTGGCTGAGCGCAGGCTGTCGAGGCCCGGCGTCGCGAAGAGCCGGCTCGCGGCGACTTCGATCACGCCATCCACTTCGCGCAGCGGCAGCAGCTCCTCTTTTAAAAGAATGCGCGCCGAGAATTTTGCGAGCAGCGCGCGGTCGGGCTCGATGTTTTCGAGCGTGGTAAATCCCAGCCCGTATTCGTGCGCCAGCCACTGGAGCACTTCCTCCTCCGTCTCCGCGCTGGCCGTCCCGCCGAGGCATTGCTGCGCCAGCGCTTCGGCGTCCATGGAAGAGAGCTGTGCGCGCTCGACCATGGACGCCAGAAGATCCTGGCGTGATGCGGACTGCGGTGACGGAGTTTCGATCACGCGGGCGTTTCGCTATTCGAGGATGCCCATCGAGAAGAGCACCGCTTCCTGGCGCAGTGACACGACTTTTTGCAAGTCGGCGCGGGCGGCGGCGAGTTCAGCCGTGGCCTTCTTCCGGAATTCGCGGACGGCATTGAGCTTCGCCTTGATGTCTTCCGCCGAGGTGCTGTCTTTTTCGAGTGCATCGCGCAGCGCCGTGCTCTCCGCCGTGCCGGGACGGTCGCTCGTGGTGGTCGTGCCACTGGTTCCGCCATTGCCACCGCGATCTCCGCCGGGGCTACCGCCGCGACTGCCGAATCCGCCAAAGCGGCCCGACATCGCGTCGCGTTGTTTGCTCGTCACTTTTTCGATCAGCGGCTGGAGCACCGTCCATTCGTCGTCCTTCACTTTGAGTGAAGTCTTAATGCGATCTTCCATCCGCGCGCGCCATTCTTCCGGCGTGCCGCCGCGGTTGCCGCGGTTCTGGTTGTTGGTGGTGTTGTCTTGCGCGTTGGCGAAGAGGGCCGTGGCCGTCAGCGCAATCGCGGAGAGAAGGATTCTCGAGGTGATTTTCATATGTCTGTTTTTTGCGTTTTGCGGCCACGAGTGGCCTGGGTGAATGCGGGCTGGCCGCAGAAACGCGGCTGGCTCACTCCCCAATCAAACGACACCATTGTTAATTGCTCATTTGGTCCGGGACGGAGAATTGTTAAGACAAAGTTAAGTTTGCGGCCTTTGCCCGCTTCGCCGCCTTACCTTGCTCGAAATCGGTAAATCACCACGTCGTTTCCATGCCCGCCATGCCCGCCCCATCCAGCTCCCGCCAGCCTCCCGGCGGACCGACGCGCGTGCTGGTGATTGATGACGACCGCGAACTCTGCGCGCTGATCAAGGATTACCTCGAGCCCATCGGCTACGAAGTTTTCGCCGAACACAACGGTCTGCACGGCGTGGAAAAAGCGACCGCCGAACATTTTCACGCCGTCATTCTCGACGTGAATCTCCCCGGCCTTGATGGCTTTGAAGTGCTCCGCCAATTGCGCAGCGCGTCCGATGTTCCCATCCTCATGCTCACCTCGCGCGGCGAGGAAACGGATCGCATCGTCGGCTTGGAAATGGGCGCGGACGATTATTTGCCGAAGACTTTTTCCTCTCGCGAACTGCTCGCGCGGCTCCGCGCCGTCACGCGGCGAAATGCCCGTCCCTCCTCCGCTGGCGAAGATCGCGAGCAGGCGGAGATCGTCGTCGGCCCGTTGCGCATCAATCCGAACGCGCGCGTCGCCATCCTCGGCGAACAACCGCTCACGCTCACCGCACTGGAGTTCGAACTGCTCTCCAGTCTCGCCCGCGCCCGCGGTCGCGTGAAAAGCCGCGAGCAACTCATCGAGACCATCGCCGAACGCAGCTACGACGGACTCGATCGTTCCATCGATGTCCACATCTGGTCGCTGCGGCGAAAGCTCGGCGACGATCCGAAAAACCCGCGCTTCATCCGCACCATCCGCGCCGTCGGCTACATGCTCATCAATCCCGACGAACCCTGAGCCATGCGCGTTCGCCTTCCACTTTACGGCAAAATCCTCGGCTGGTTTTTTCTGAACCTCGTCGTCGTCGCGTCGGTTTTCGTCGTCCTTTTTAATGTGCAGTTTCGCTTCGATCTCGACTGGTTTTTCGCCAGCGGCGCGCGCGAGCGGATCGAGGCGGTGCGCGATCTGATTTTGGGCGAACTGGCCATCACCACGCCGGACGAATGGAACCGCGTGATGCAGCGCTACAGCGAGGCGCATCACGTCCGCTTCACGCTTTTCGATGACGACGCAAAACCCTTCGTCGGCGAACTGACCAAGCTGCCCGAGGACGTGCGCCAGCGCATCGTCTCGCGCCCGGTTTTCAATCGCGCACGGCGAAACGGCGAGGTGGCGCCAGCCACCCCGCCGCCGGAGATGCAGGCGGAAATTCAGCGACGCGGCTGGCGCGGTCCGCCGCTGCGCGCGCTCATGCGCACGACGAGTCCCACGCGCTACTGGCTGCTCGCGAGCGGTCGTCTGGAGAACACGATGATCGGCGATCCCGTACGGGTTGTGCTCGTCGCCGAGTCGGAAAACTTGAGCGTGGGCGGGCTCGTTTTTGATCCGAAACCGTGGCTGTGGCTCGGCATCGGACTCGTCGCTTTTTCCCTCCTCTTCTGGCTGCCGCTCGTGCGCGGCATCACCCGCACGATCGGTCGGATGAAAAGCGCCACGCGGCAAATCGCCGACGGTCGTTTCGATGTGCGCGTGAACATTCGCCGCCAGGACGAACTCGGCGCGCTCGGCGAATCCATCGACCAGATGGCGGCGCGTCTGGATGGACTCGTGAGCGGTCAAAAGCGCTTCCTCGGCGACATCGCCCACGAGCTTTGTCAGCCCCTCGCACGCTTGCAAATGTCGCTCGGGATTCTCGAACAACGCGCGGTGGAAGCCGACATGCCTTACGTCCGCGCGGCGTCGGAGAAAGCCGGGCAAATCGCCGCGCTCGTCGGCGAGTTGCTTTCTTTTTCCAAAGCATCGTTCGGGGCTTCGTCCGTGCAGCTTTCCGAAGTCCGCGTCGCCGATGCCGTGGGCGAAGCGGTCGTGCGCGAGAATACGGAAGGCAGCGAAATCGTGGTCGCGATTCCCGATGATTTAACCGTCTCCGCCGCGCCCGATCTGCTCGTGCGCGCGCTCGCCAATCTGATTCGCAACGCCATCCGCCATGCCGGTGCGAACGGGCCGATTCAGGTGCGGGCCGTGCGCGATGACCGCGAAGTCGTCATCTCCGTGGCCGACTCCGGCCCCGGCGTTCCTGACGACGAGTTGCCGAAAATTTTCGACGCCTTTTACCGGCTCGATCCTTCCCGCACGAGGGACACTGGCGGCTCGGGGCTCGGCCTCGCCATCGTGAAAACGTGCGTCGATTCCTGCGGCGGCATCGTGACCGCCCGCAATCGCCAGCCGCGCGGGCTGGAGATGCAAATCCGGCTGCACGCCGCCGCGCCGGCGCTCACTCCCGCGGCTCGCGCAGATACGCGATAAGATCCGCGAGTTCTGACGGCGTGAGCCGCTCGACGAGGCCGGGCGGCATCATCGAGACGGGCAGGGGATCGCGCTGCTCCATTTGATCGAAGCGATATTTTGTCGCCGTACCGCTCGCATCAAGCAGCGTGAAATCCGACTTGCTGTCCACGAATTGATCGATGCCCACGGCCTCGGTTCCGTCGCGCATTTTCACATGCCATTGCACAAACGCCGGCGCGATTTCCTTGCTCGGTTCGCGGATGGATTCGAGCAGCTTTTCCGGTGGCGTCCGCCAGACGCCGGTGAGGCTCGGCCCGATCCCGCGTCCGCGCCCTTCGATCTGGTGGCAGTTTGAGCACTGCGGTCCGTTCGGGTGGAAAAAGAGGCGGCGTCCCGCGGCGGCATCTGGCGCGGAAGTTTCGGCATTCGCCAGCGGCGCGCCCAGCGAACGCGCGGCTTCGCGGCGGAGCATCGGAGTTCCGGTCGCGAGAGCGGATTTCAGCACGGCGCTTGTTTCCGGCGACGACGCCGAATACACCAGCCCGGCCAGTGCTTCCGCGCGCACATCGGCGGGCGTGTTTTCTTCGCTCGCGAGTCGGCGCAACTCCGACTGCGCCGGTTCATCCGCACGCGCGGCGAGGATGCGCGCCGCTTCCGTGCGGAGACCTGCGTCGTCGCCTGCGAGCAATCCGCGCAACACTTCCAGCGTGAGACTGGCGTGCGCGACGGGCAGGAGCCGGAGCGCGAGTTGCCGCAGCGACGACTCGCGTTTCGGATCGAGCGCGATGGCGGCGATGCGCCGGGAACGCACACTGGCGCTGGTTTTCCCGTCGGGGTCGCTTTTCGCGGAAGACAAAAGCTCCGCCGCCGCGAGATACGCATCGAAGACCTGACGCGTCGGATTTCCCGCGATGGCGGTGTCCAGTTTCTCGGCAAAATCCGTCAGGTGTTCTTCGCCGATCCATTGCAACGCCGCGCGTCGCACCGCCGAGTCCGCATCCTTCAGCGCGTCTGTGAGCGGCGCGTTTTCTTTCCGCTGCCGCATCACGAGCAACAGTCCGAGGCGTACTCGCGGATCGGGATCGTCGGCATGTTTTACGGGCAACGATCCGCGAGTCGTCAGCGCGATGATCGCAGCGCGGAAGAGAAACGGGTCGTCGCTGTGCAAATCGGCGAGCGCTTCATCGGCATTCGGTTTTTCCGCGAGCAGCGAATCCAGTTGCGCCTCGGGCGCAGTGCGCGGCATCGCGTCGTTCGGCGCGGTCTTCAGCCCCCGCACGCGCCACACGCGGCCTTTGCCATGCACCTCGTACGAGCCATCGACCCAATCGCTGATGACGAGCGAACTATCCGGCGATGCCGCGATCCCGCTTGGACGAAAATCCTGTCCGCCGCGCACGAGCCACTCCGGCTTCGTGCCGAAAGATGCGCCGCGCGCTTCCAGCGGAAAACGCTGCACGCCATGATCGCTCCACGTGCAGCCAAGCAGCGCGCCGCCGAACCAAAGCAGACCAGTCGGTGCTTCGCCGACGAGACACACCGGCGGCAGCGTGCCGGGCCAGCGCCCTTCCCACGAAATGAACGGATGATCCGTCGTGCGACCGTAGCGGTAACGGTATCCGTAGTCGCCGCTGCGGACGATGTGCAGCAGGCGGCAAAACGATCCACCGCCCGGATCGTTATCGAGCGCGAAGAGCCTCCCCGCAGGATCGCAGGCGAGTCCGAAGGGATTCCAAACGCCCCACGCCCAATGCACCAGTCCGCGCCCTTCTTCATCGAAACGAAACACGCCACCTTCATCCGACCCGCGCACAACTGCTCCATCGCTTCCCGTCAGCGTCCACGGTTGCCCGTGATTTTCACCGAGTCCGAGAAAGAGCGAACCATCCGCCGCGCGCGTGAGACCGGAGAGGCCGTTGTGCGGATAGTTGTCCTGCGTCACCAGCGACAGCAGCGCGCGCCGTTCGTCCGCGTGCCCGTCGCCATTGGCGTCGTGAAAACGGATTGTCGCGGCGCGCGTCGAGACGAGCACGTCGCCGCCGGGAAGCAGCAGCAGACTCATCCCGTCGCTGAAGCCATCCGCATAAGTCGTGATCTTTTTCGCACGCCCGTCCGCCGCGAAATCATCGAGGATGAGCACGCGATCGGTCGGCGGACCGTCGTAATTTTTGGGACGAAAATGGGTGTTGTTTTCCAGCAGCCAGATGCGCCCGCGCGCATCGACCGCGATCGCTGTCGGCGTGCGGATCTCCGGCTCGCTGGCCACGAGTTCGACCGTACTGCCGGGTGGCACAGCTTTCGGAGGTTCGGCGCGGAGGCTGGAGGGAAAAAGCGCGAAGAGAAGAAGACGGGGAAACGCATCCGAGCGATCTATCTCTCCGATCCAGTCCGTGCAATCGCGCGCTCCCACAAGTCCTTGCGCGCACCAACACCTCGCGCGCATGTTTTCGCCACTTTGAAACCGCACCTTTCCACAACATGGGATCGCACCCTGGATGCGATGCGAACTGAAAATTTCACCGGACAAGAGATGGTTCATTATTTTCGGAGTTGCCGCTGGTTTGGCGGAAAAGCGCGCCCGCTCCGAGGCGTCCATCTGCTCGATGCGGTGCCGCTCGGCGAAACCACGGCGGGCAGGCTCGCGCTCTTCCGTGCCGACTACGCAGACGGCCCATCGGAGACTTATCTCGTGCCTTTGCAAATCGAGACTTCCTTGGATCGGGATCAGCCGATGGTGACGAAGGAACCCGCGCTTTTCGACGCGCTCGCTGACGAAGATTTCCGTCGCACGCTTTTTGAAATGATCGCGGGCGAAAAGGAAATCCGCGGTGAGCACGGCGTGCTCGCCGGCGTGTGCTCCGCGTCGTTTCGCGGCCATACGTCGCTGCCGTCCCGTGCGCTTCAGGCCGAGCAAAGCAACTCCGCGATTCTTTATGCCGACCAGTTCTTTCTAAAGCTTTACCGCAAGCCAGATGCCGGCGAAAATCCCGACGCGGAGTTGCTGCGTTTTCTCAGCGAGCGCCAGCATTTTGAAAACGTGCCCGCGTTCTGCGGCGCGATCGAATACCGCGCGCCGGGCGAAGCGCCGCGAGTCCTCGCGCTGCTCGTCGCGCACGTGCCGAATGAAGGCGACGCGTGGGCTTTCACGCTCGCGGAACTCGACCACTTTTTCGCCCGCCTGCTCGCGCACAAAAGTGATGCGCCCGCGCAGCTCGACGACCTCCTCGGCACTTCGTTTCCCGAGCGTATCCGCCAGCTCGGCACGCGCACCGCTCAGATGCATCTCGCGCTATCCTCGGATCGTGAAGATCCGCACTTCGCACCCGAGCTTTTCACCGAAGCCGACTTCGAGTTGCTCGAAACTTCCATGCGCGAAAGCACACGCCGGATGACTCAACTCCTCTCGCAAAAGCTCGCTGCTTTACCGGAGAAATTTCGAGACGAAGCCTCAGCCTTGCTCGGTCGCGAGGACGAAATTTTGCGCCTCTGCTCCGGCCTGCGGCATCATCACATTGTCGCGATGCGCACCCGTCATCACGGCGACTACCATCTCGGCCAGGTGCTGAATACAGGCCGCGATTTCATCATCATCGACTTCGAGGGCGAGCCCGCACGATCCATCCGCGAACGCCGCGAGAAGCGTTCGCCGCTGCGCGATGTCGCCGGCATGCTGCGCTCCTTTCACTACGCCGCCCATACTGCGCTCGCCCGCCAGCAGATTTCTTCCGAAGGTCTGGAAAAATGGGCGGAGCTATGGTGCGAGCGAGTGAGTCACGATTTCCTCGACGCTTATTTTGCGACCGCGGGCGGCGCGTCCTTTATACCTGCCGACCCCGTCGCGCTGCAAAAACTCATCGACATCAACGTCCTCGAAAAAGCGATCTACGAGGTCTGCTACGAGTTGAACAACCGTCCCGACTGGATCTTCATTCCCATGCGCGGAATCCGCGGCATCCTCGACCGAGGCGCAGTGTAGTTCAGGTCTGGTTAAAACTCTTGGTCATCCGAATCACGGGAAGAGTCAGTCCGCCGGGCAACGGCACCTCGTAGCGCTCTGCTACCTCGTAACCAAAGGACGAATACAGAGGCTCGCCCGCGATAGTCGCCACCAGAACCGCCTCCCGAAAACCAGCCGCCAAAAGCGCCGCCTCACACGCGGAAAGGATCGCGCGCCCAATCCCGCGCCGCGCGTAATCCGGGCGAACAAAGAACGCCCGAATGCGAGCCGCATCGCACTTCGGATCAAGAATTCCATCTTCTCCCGTCCTCGCCTTATCGCCGCCAAAAACCGCGCGCCTCCGACTCCACCCACCGCAGCCAACGACCTCGCCGGAATGCTCGACCACAAAGTAAGTCCCATCCGCAATCAACAGCCCATCCACCCCAAACAACGGACCCAGCGCCGCCTCCATCTGCTCCGCCGAATACGATCCGGCCTGTAATGTGCGGACGGAGGTTGGAATCAGTATTTCCAAGGCAGGAATGTCGGACGCCCGCGCCAGTCGAACTAGAAATGTTGAGTCCATCAGCCAAAGTGAGCACGGAGTCAGTGACCTGCTCGACATTCTTCCGGCACGCGCTATCTAAGCCGCCCTATGTTTTGGACTGAAGAAATTGCCGCGAAGTGTCACGGCGCGCAGATCATCAATGACTCGAAGACGCCGAGCGGGCGCGTGCATGTTGGCGCGTTGCGCGGGGTGTTGATTCACGATGCGATTTTTCGCACACTGAAGGAGAAAGGGATCGAGGCGCGGTATCTTTTCGGCGTCGATGACTTCGATCCGGTGGATGAAATCCCGAAGGGTGAGGACGAGCATTTTGGCAAATACATCGGCTGGCCGCTGTGCAACACGCCCGCGCCGAGGGGATCGAGCGCGCCAGATATGGCGGAACATTTCATGAGCGAGTTTCGCGAGATTTTCGTAGAACTCGGCGTGCATGTGGAGGGCTACCGGATGCGCGATTTGTATCGGAGCGGAGAGTTTAATGAGCCGATCGACATGATCCTGCGCCACGCGGACAAGGTGCGTCGCGTTTACAAGGAAATCTCGGGCGCTGAACGCCCCGCGCACTGGCTGCCGTTCCAGGTGATCTGTGAAAAATGTGGCTGTATCGGGACGACAGAAGTTTCCGACTATGACGGGCGCGAAGTCTCCTACATGTGCCGCGCGGACAAGGTCGTGAACACGAAGCTGAACCTCGGGCGCGGCTGCGGGTATGAGGGAAAAGTGTCGCCTTTCGACGGAAAAGGAAAGCTGCCGTGGAAGCTGGAGTGGGTCGCGAAGTGGGTGAAGTTTCCCGTGACGATCGAAGGCGCGGGGAAAGATCATTCAACGCGCGGAGGTTCGCGCGATGTGAGCGAAGCATGCCTGCGCGCGATCTATGGAATCGAGCCGCCGCTGCGCGTGCCGTATGAATTTTTCCTCGTCGGCGGCGCGAAGATGTCGTCGAGCAAAGGGGTCGGTGCGAGTGCGCGCGACATGGCGAATCTGCTGCCGCCGGAAGTGCTGCGTTTCCTCATGATTCGCACGAAGCCGAACTCGCCGGTGAACTTTGACGTGAGAGAAGAAGGCATCGTCAAACTCTTTAACGAGTTCGACCGTTTCCACTCCCGCGCCGCGATCGAAGGCAACGCGACGCCCGACGAAGCCTGCGTGCATCGGCTTTCCGAGCTGACGCCCGAAGGCGGCTACATGACCGCGAACTTCCAGCTCGTGAGCGCGCTCGTGCAATTGCCGCACCTCGATCCCGTGCGGGAAATCGAGAAACGCAAAGGCTCGCCGCTCACCGCGATCGAGCGCCGGCATCTCGACGCCCGGATCGCTTCTGCGAAAATCTGGGTGGAAAACTACGCCAGCGAGGAAGAGAAAACGCGTCTGCAAGAAACGCTCCCAGCCCGCGCACAAGAACTCACGCAAACGCAGCGCTCCTTCCTGCAAAATCTCGCGAACGCTCTTCCCGAAACGGCGTGGGAAGACAACGCGCTGCAAGCCAAAGTCTTCGAGGTCGCGCGCATGACGCCGATTGAACAGCCAGTCGCCTTCAAAGCGATCTATCGCGTCCTGCTGGATCGTGAAGCGGGTCCTAAAGCTGGTAACCTGCTGGCGTTTCTCGATCGCGATTTTGTCATCTCCCGCTTCCGCGAGCTCGATTGCGACAAGCTGGCTTTCTGGCGCGAATCCGCCGTGACGGTGGAGACACTTGAAGCGTGGATGACCAAGGAGTCCGGGAAGATCGAGTCCCATCACTCGCAACTCACTATCGAAGGCGGCGTAAGCGCGAATGAATTCACTTTCACGATGACGGATGGCAAGCGCATGGTAAAGCGCGTGCTCGCGAACGGTGGACTGCTGGCCTCGTAAACCGGTCGAACAACGAAGCTCTACCTCGCGAATAGTAGCGGGTATAAGTGCGGGGTCGTTAGTTTTCCCCGGACACTATGCTCGTGCGCCGCGATGGAGGTGCCTTCTTCTGACAAACGATGCGGGTTGATTCGCACCAGCTTGGCGAAGCGTTTGGCATAGGCCTCGACGCTGAGCCAGTCATCGGCACCGTTTGGCCATTGCATGGGCTTTAGGCTGGCGGAGGTAGCTGCAAGTTTCCACGGATCGAGAAAGGGATTGAGCCGGTGGCATTGCTCCCATGAAACATGCGGAGTGAGCGCGAGCACTTCGAGTTGGGCGGGAAGGGTGAGCCGGCTGAAGGGAATGGGTAAGGGGACGGGACTTAATAATAGCGATGGTGGCTCGGCCCACGACCGGCAGGTTCGTGGCAGGGACTGCTTCCATTTTGAAAACAGGACGCGCTGACGCTGGCGCTCGGCCTTCCAATCATAGCTCTCGGGAGCAACGAGGATCTCGCAATAGCTGTAGGGAAAACGAAAGCCGAATCGGTGCAGGTCGGGCGCAATATTCGCGAGTCTTCGAGTGATGAGCGGGCGACCGGCGGCGGCGGCTTCAAGGTAGGTCAGGCCGAATCCTTCTTGCAGTGAAGTGAGCAGGACGCATTCGCTGGCAGCGAGAAGTTCACTGACTGCGGGCCTTCCACCATTGAGGCCTTCGAGAATTCCCAAGTGCAGCGGCCAGCGGTGCTTCTTCGCGGCGACGCGGAGTTGGTCGGTATAGGTCTCTTCATCGGCGGAACTGGCGGAGCCGGTGGTCGCGAGCACGGCTTCCGGGCGCAACCAGCGCGTGAGCAAGAGCGCTTCGGCGATATTTTTCCGGCGCAGGACGCGGCAGGGCATCAGCCAGACAGGCGCGTCACTATCTAGTCTTTCGCGCAGCCATCCGCGGACAGTGTGAAGTCGTTTTGGAGTGGGCTTTACCGCGCGATCGGCGGGATTGGGCAGCCATGCTACCCGGGGGCCAAAGTGTGGTCGCAGCAGCGTGGCGTCAGCTCGATTGATGGTGGCGAAACGGACGTGCGGACCTTTTGGAAAAAGCGTTTTGGCGACTGTATTGAGGTCGCGGAAGCCAGTGCGTTTCATTTCCGGCCAGCGCACCCAGCGGTTATCGAACCACCAGTCGTGATGATGCGCGACGAGCGTGATCTTTCGCGCGGAGCAGGTGCGGGCGATCTCACGGGCGAGAGGAAGATTGCGCGCGATCGAGAGATTGTGCGCCCACACCAGAACTGGCTCTTCCGTCCCAAGAAGACGCGCGAGGGCCGCGCGTAGTCGCGTTACCAAGTCGCGGGATTCCTGCTGAGTGGCGATGTAACCAAATGCTGAGTCGGTAAAAATTTCTGCGGGAACGGGCGCGACTGATTTGAGAAAAGCGCGGTTCCACTGGAGGTCGCACGCGCTGCCGCCAGCGAGCACGACGCGTTCAATGCCCGGCATTTCTTTCAAGATGAAAGGCACGGCGGACTGAATGACACGTCTGACGCCGCCGACGTCGAAATGGAAGTGGAGCACGATAAGTTTCACCGCGACATGTGTGGACCATGGAGGGCGCGCAGAGCACGCCGGAATTGCGAGCTTAGTCGCGACTTGTCAGCGCTTCCGGCGGAAACGCATAGTGCCCGGAATGTCCGACTTTTTTCAAACGGGAGCGATCTCGACACTGCATCGACTGGGCGAACCGGACTTGCCGCGGATGGAGGGCGAACTGGAGGAATTTGCGCGGGAAACTCCGATCGCGCTGGTGCTGCCGTGTCACACGCGGGAGCTGGGAACGCCTGCGTTGAAGCGGATCGCGGAGGAATTGCGGGAGGTGCGCTATCTCCGGCAAATCGTGGTGGGCATTGATGCGGCATCGCGGGCCGACTGGCTGCGGGCGCGCAAGTTTTTCGCGCAGCAACTCCCGCAGAAGCCGGTGCTGGTCTGGAACGATGGACCGCGGATGCGGAAGCTGATGGCGCGCGTGGAGGCGGCAGGACTTTCGATCGGGCCTTCAGGGAAAGGGCGGAATGTGTGGACGTGTTTCGGCTACGTGCTCGCGAGCGAGCAGGCGCGGATGGTGGCATTGCATGACTGCGACATCGTGAATTATGACCGCGAATTGCTGGCGCGGCTTTGTTATCCGGTCGCGCATCCGAGTCTCGGTTTCGACTTCTGCAAAGGTTACTATGCGCGGGTGACGGACAAGCTGAACGGCCGTGTGATGCGGCTGCTGGTGACGCCGCTGCTGCGCGCGCTGCGGAGCATCGTGGGTTCGCATCCGTTTCTCGTGTATCTCGATACCTTTCGCTATCCGCTCGCGGGTGAAATCTCGATGCATCTGGAACTGGTCGGGCGGTTGCGCATCCCATTCGACTGGTCGCTGGAAGTAGGCACGCTCGCGGAAGTTTTTCGCAACGCGGCTCCGGGCGCGATCTGCCAGTCGGAGCTATGCGGCAACTACGATCACGCGCATCAGGAACTCTCCGCGGACGACGCACGGCGCGGGCTGAACAAGATGGCGATCGACATCACGCAGGCGCTCTTCCGGCGGATGGCAGCGGAAGGCATTCGCATGGACGCGGGCCTCTTCGATACCCTCCTGATTTCGTATCTCCGGCAGGCGGAAGACGCGCTGCGTTTTTACTCCGCGGACGCTGCGATCAATGGCCTGCGTTTTCCCCGACACGAAGAGGAAAGCGCGGTCTCCACCTTTGTGCGCAGCATTCGCACGGCGGCGCGTGCCTTTCAGCAGGACTCGATGGCAATGCCGCTGATCCCGAATTGGAATCGCGTGAAATCAGCGCTGCCTTCTTTTTTCGATGAGCTGCAGGAAGCGGTGTCGCTTGATAACCGGGTGTGACGCGGCTGGCAGCCTGTCGAAAGACCGGTTTAGCGCCGTAGGTGTGACATGTGGATAGATTTTGCCATCAAAGAAAGCGCAAGCTCCGTAGGAGCGACATGTGACGGGAACCAAGCGTGCATGGCGCTCCTACGGAGCTTTGGTCGTTTTTACCGATGGATTCTATAAACATGCCGCGCCTACGGCGCTGTAGCTCGGCTCGCGCATTCGGCAGGTATTTCTACAGGCTGCTATAGCTTTCGCGATTCGATGGGTTGCTATAGCTTTCGCGAGGCGGAGCGGAGCGGTGGGAGTACTTCGGAAAGTAGTGTGCGGATGCGCCGCAGGGTGCGCGTGAGTTCGATGCTGCCGGAGCACAGGAGCTTGATCGTGGAGCCGCCAGCCACGAGACGGCTCACGCCGATCCACACTGCGTCGGAAGCTAGATCATGAATCGCGCGCCACACGGCATGCTCTGGGGAAAGGTGGGGAGTGATGACGTAGCACGACGCGTAGTATCCGGCGGGAAAAGGATGACGCAGCGAGGTGGTGCTTTCATCGGAAGGCTGGAGGGTAAAGCGTTCGCGGGCGATCAAGGTGTTGTCTTGGCGCAGTTCAAAGTCCCAGGCGATTTCTGAAAACTGGAAGATTTCCCCGCGAGCGGTACGCCCCGGAGCGAGAGTTTCCACGAAGTAAAGTTCGCCGCCTTTCTCCATCTCGATCCGCGTGCGCTGGCGGTAGCGGCACTGCGATTGCGGGATGAAAAGCTCGGGCATCACTTCCAGCCAGGCGCCGTCGGCGACGGTGAATGTCTGCTCCAACGAGGCGCTGCCCGACGGCATGGCGTGGATGCGATTCGCGCTCGGTGTGGTGAGTAACAGCCGCGCGCCATTTTCCACGACGACGCGGCTGGAGAGGACATCGCCCGCGAGCACACCCGCGGTGGGATTCACGATCTGAACGATGAGCGCGTGCTCGTCCCAATAGGGCTTGCTGAGGTGAAACGGCGCGCGGAACGACTGGCTGCGGATGAAGGTGCGGCCTTGATCGTCGGCGGCGCACGTGAGGTCGAGGCGACCGTTCAAAATGCCGGGACGCTCCGATTCATGTGGCAGAGCCCATGCCGAAAAGGACTTCACGCCGGAGCCACGCAAGCAGTTCGTCCTTTCCCTTTTCGCTGCGCAGATCGGCAAAGATGACGGGCCTTTCGCCGCGCATCAGCTTGGCATCGCGCGCCATTATTCCGAGGTCCGCTCCCACATACGGCGCGAGTTCGGTTTTGTTGATTAGCAGTAGATCGCTATGGCGGATGGCGGGCCCGCCCTTGCGCGGGATTTTGTCTCCCTCGGCCACGTCGATCACGTAGATGAAAGACTCGACTAGCTCTGGCGAAAAGGTGGCCGACAGATTGTCGCCGCCGCTTTCCACCAGGATGAGCTGCGCGTCGGGATGACGCGTCTCCAGCTCGGCGATGGCGGCGAGATTCATCGAGGTGTCATCGCGAATCGCCGTGTGTGGACAGCCGCCGGTTTCCACGCCGATGACACGATCCGCGGCCAGCGCATCGTTGCGCACGAGGAACTCCGCATCTTCGCGCGTGTAGATGTCATTCGTCACCACCGCGATGGAGAACTCGCCGCGCAGCCACTGGCAGAGCCGCAGGACGAGCATGGTTTTTCCCGAGCCGACAGGGCCACCGATTCCGATACGGACGGCTTTGTGATTTTTCTGCATGCGCCGTTTTCCCCGAAAAAATACGGCGCGTCGAGGCTTCAGAAGTCATGACGGATATGTCACTGGACAAGGAGGATGCGATCCACAAAATACATCACAGTAGTTTCCGAGGAGTTTGCCTGGCGACACACTCTTCTATTTCAATGACACATCCTTCCGTCGCCATCATCGGAGCGGGCCCGGCCGGGCTCACCGCCGCCTATCTTTTATCGAAAGCAAAGATTGCCGTCACCGTGCTGGAGGGCGATCCCGACTATGTCGGCGGGATTTCGAAGACGGTGAGTTACAAGGGCTATCACTTCGACATAGGCGGGCATCGCTTCTTTTCCAAGTCGCGGGAAGTCGAGGATCTGTGGAGCGAGTTGCTGCCGGATGACATGCTGGTGCGCCCGCGTTCATCGCGCATTTTGTATCGCGGAAAGTTTTTCTCCTACCCACTGAAGGCGGTCGAGGCACTGTGGAAACTCGGTATCTTCGAGTCCCTCCGCTGCGTGCTTTCCTATGCGCGGGCCTGCATCGCGCCGGTGCGCAATCCGCAGAATTTCGAGGACTGGGTGAGCAATCAATTTGGCCAGCGGCTCTTCAATATCTTCTTTAAGACCTATACGGAAAAAGTGTGGGGCATGAGTTGCCGCGACATCTCGGCGGACTGGGCGGCGCAGCGGATCAAAGGTCTGTCGCTGAAGACCGCCGTGCTCACGGCGCTGCTGCCGAAGCGCCGGCCGCGCGCGGGAGCGGAAATCGTGAAGACGCTCATCGACTCCTTTCGCTATCCACGGCGCGGGCCGGGGATGATGTGGGAGGCTTGCGCCGAAAAGGTGAAGGCGCTCGGCGGTGCCATCCACATGGGCCGTCGTGTGACGCAGTGCCGCTACGATGCGGCTGCGAAGCGCTGGACGATCACGACCAGCGATGCCGATGGTCGCGAGAGTGCGGTGGAAGCCGATCACGTGATCTCCAGTACGCCGATTCGCGAACTGGTGGCGATGCTTGAGCCGAAGGTCGCGGCGACCGCGTCGAGCGCGGCGGCGGAATTGAAATACCGGGACTTCATTACCGTCGTGCTCATGCTGAAAGATCGCGCTGTTTTCACGGATAACTGGATCTATATCCACGACTCCTCGGTGCAGGTCGGGCGCGTGCAGAATTTCAAATCGTGGTCGCCGGAGATGGTGCCTGATCCGGCGATGACTTGTTATGGGTTGGAGTACTTTTGCTTTGAACACACCGGCTTGTGGAGTCTTAGCGACGAGCAACTTCAGGCGCTCGGTCGCGAGGAAATCGTGAAGCTCGGTCTCGCCAAGGCGGAGGACATTCTGGACGCGCATGTGGTGCGACAGCGGAAGGCTTATCCCGTCTATGACGACGCCTATGCCGCCCATGTGGAAACGGTGCGCGAAGAAGTCGAGGCGCGCTTCCCGACGCTCCATCTCGTCGGGCGAAATGGGATGCACAAATATAACAACCAGGATCACTCGATGATGACTGCGATGTTGTGTGCGAAGAACATTCTCGCGGGCGAAAAGATTTTCGATCTGTGGTGCGTGAACGAGGATGCGGAGTATCACGAGGCCGGTGAGCGCGGTGCCTCCACTTCGGGCTTTCGCCAGGTGCCGCGTGCCGTCGTGGCGGGTTCGGTGGAAGCCTTTGAAGGGTGATGGGCACTGCTGTCGCGGATCGCTCATTCCGGCAAACAGGCACGATTTTCCTCATCGTCTGCGCGGTCGCGCTACCCTTCGTGCTTTCGCTGGGGATGACCAAGACATTGAGCCACGACGAGCACCAGCACGTCGCCGCCGGTGCGCTCGTCGCCCGCGAAGGTTTATTGCCTTACCGCGATTTTCCACATTTACACACGCCCTATCTCCCCTTTGTCTATGCTTTGCTCTTCCGCACCACAGACTACCTTCTGCTCGCCGCGCGGCTCTTCAGCGTGGTCTGCGCCACGGCGATGGTCGGATTGCTCGGGGCGCTCGCGTACTCGCTTTTCCGGGTTAGAGGGAAATGGTGCGCCGCGGGAGTCTGCGCGGGGACCGTGATACTCTGCATGACCGCGGGAGTCTTTGGCATCACGACCGGTCGCGCCTGGAATCAGGAGCCCGCGCTGCTCTTCGCGCTACTAGCATTCCTAGCGCACGCGACTGGCATCGGACGGCAAAGGAACGGCTGGTTTATTGCGAGCGGATTGTTACTCGGACTTTCCATCGGACTGCGCATCACCTACGCTCCTTTGGTCGCGCCCTTCGGCCTAGCCTTGGTGCTTTACCTGCCGCGACCAAGATGGCAGCCGCGCGTGTTACTTTGCTTTGCCGCCGGGCTTATTGTTGGAACATTCGGCATTCTCTGCCTCGCGATCAAAGCACCGGAGCAAACGTTCTTTGGAAACTTTGAATTCGCGCGCCTCAACGTGCAATATCGCTACAGCAGCGGAATACCGCGCACGATGACTATGCTCACGAAGGTGCGCTATCTTTGGAACGAAATCCTCCGTCGGGAATTTCCACTCATGGCTGCTTGTGCAGTGCCGTTGCTTGTCTCCTGCTTCGCCCGGACGGACGATGGCGGACGGCGGTTCGAGGGTCGTTTCGTCTGGCTCGCGATGCCATTCGTCCTCATGGGTTCTTTTGCGCCGACGCCGCTCTACCCGCAATACTTCTACCCGCTCGTCCCGTTCATCCTACTCGCCGCACTTTACGCACTCGCCTCCATCCCGCCGGAGACCGCGTGGTTTCGCCGCTCGCTCGCTATCGGCGCGGTGATTGTCGTGATTTCCGTTGCGATGGGCAAGCATGCCTACTCCCATCTCCGCGATCTACGCACGACGAGGGGATGGGTTCCCCTTCGGATGCACTCGCGGGGAGAAAAACTGCGCGCCTTAGTCCCGAATGGGCGCGTGCTTACCGTCGCTCCGATCTACCCGCTGGAGGGCGGCCTCTCGATCTATCCTTCCTTTTCCACGGGGCCTTTCGCGTGGCGTCTTGCGCCTTTCGTGGAGCCCGCCAAGGCAGCGCGCCTGAAATTGATGACGCCCCTGACCATCACCTCCATTCTCGATGCCGACGCGCCATCCGCCCTCCTGCTCGACATCGAGCCGGGCCGCGAAATCGACCTCCGCAATTACGCCATCAGTCGCGGATACCATCTCGCGAAGGATGGGGATGGTGGTGAACTTTGGCTGCCGGTGAAATAGCTGGTTTCACGTTCACGGCGGGCCAGGACATTTGTGTATCCCACTTTAACCAAAAAGCGGGTTCTCGACTGGTCACGCGAAAACCAAAAGTGTTCTGCATTGTTCATGCGAAGTGGCCAAAGCCGCCCACACTTTCCGTTTGCGCTTTGCCCTTCGGTGCGGAGAATCACGCTCCCTTTTTCCTGACCCTTTTATGACCAAACCGAAAGTCCTTGTCGCCGACCCGATCGCCCAGCGGGGTATTGATGAACTCAGCAACGGCGGGCAGCTCGATGTGACGGTGAAGCTCGGCCTGAAGCCGGATGAACTCCTCGCGATCATCGGCGAATTTCAGGGGCTCGTGGTGCGCAGCGAAACGAAGGCGACGGCGCAGGTGATCGAAGCGGCGACGAATTTGAAGGTGATCGGACGCGCGGGCGTGGGCGTGGATAATGTGGATGTGGATGCGGCGACGAAGCGCGGGATCATCGTGATGAATACACCGGGCGGAAATACCATCTCGACGGCGGAGCACGCGTTTTCGCTGATGGTCTCGACGGCGCGGAATATCCCGCAGGCGGACGCCTCGGTGAAAAGCGGCAAGTGGGATCGCAAGACTTTCGTGGGTGTGGAGCTTTACAACAAGACGCTGACAATCCTCGGCATGGGGCGCATCGGGACGGAGATCGCGCGGCGGGCGATTGCGTTTGGGATGCGCGTGCTCGCTTACGATCCGTATCTGTCGGCGAGCCGCGCGCGGTCGTTGCAGGTGGAGTTGATCGAGTCGCTCGATGCGATCATTCCCGAGGCGGATTTCATCACCATGCACATGCCGCTTACCGGCGAGACGAAGTACATGCTGAACGCCGAGCGTCTCGCGAAGACGAAGCGCGGGGTGCGCATCGTGAACTGCGCGCGCGGCGGGCTGATCGACGAGGCGGCGCTGGTGGTTGCGCTGAAGTCGGGGCAGGTCGCGGCGGCGGCGCTGGATGTTTTTGAAACGGAACCGCTGCCGGCGGATTCACCGCTGCGCGGATTGCCAAATCTCATCCTCACGCCACATCTCGGCGCATCGACGGCGGAAGCGCAGGAAGGCGTGGGCATTGAAGTCGCGGAGCAAATCCGCGCGGCCTTGCTGCACGGCGAAATCCGCAACGCAGTGAACGCGCCGAGCATTGACGCGAAGACGCTCGCGATCATCGGGCCGCACCTCGCGCTCGGCGAACGGCTCGGACGTTTCCTTTCCCAAATCGCTGCGAAACGCT
Organism: Chthoniobacterales bacterium; assembly: GCA_038228115.1. Taxonomy (GTDB): domain Bacteria; phylum Verrucomicrobiota; class Verrucomicrobiia; order Chthoniobacterales; family Chthoniobacteraceae; genus JANLQB01. Next base: position 15,453 of record JBBRPM010000017.1, on the reverse strand, counting down.
GCGACGGACTGAACATCAACTACAGTGGCAAGATTAACGAAGCAGACACGACCGCCGTGACGCGCGCGATCCTCACCGGCTTCCTGCGAAAGGCGGGCGGCGGCGAAGTGAACCAGGTCAACGCAGCCTCTTTTGCAGAAACGCTCGGGCTGAAAGTGACCGAATCGCGCGAGAGCAGCCTCGGCGATTTCGCGGAACTGATCGAGCTCACCGCCGCTGGCGAAGGCGGCTGGGTGAGCGTCGCAGGCACGTTCTTCGGAGCCACGCCGCGCATCGTGAAAATCAATGGTCGCCATGTCGAAGCGAAGCCGGAAGGCGTTTTGCTTGTCATCGAAAACCGCGATCGGCCCGGCATCGTGGGCCATCTCGGCACGCTCATGGGCAAACACGGAGTCAACATCGCGGGCATGTCGCTCAGCCGAAACGAAGAGGGCGGCCAGGCGCTCACGATCTTGAATCTCGACGCGGCTCCCGGCGATGCGCTGATGAAGGAATTGCTCGCGGAAGCCGACATCCAAAGCGCGCAAGTCGTCGAGTTGTAATTCGCGGGAATTTAGCAGCACGGCGGAAGAGGTGCGCGACGTGGTTGCGCTCCGTGGCTGTGTTTTCCTACATTGCCGGTTCATGAACGTCCTTCACCGTGCGGCTCCCGTCCTCCGCAAAGCCGTCCTCTCAGTGTGGGCCGTCTTTTGGCGTGCGGCCAAAAAGTATGACGAAACCGACGCCGAGCAGCGCGCGGCATCGTTTGCTTATTACGCCTTTTTCGCGCTCTTCCCGCTGATCGTTTTGCTCATCTCGATCTCTACGACTTTCCTCGGGAGCAAGGAGCGGGCGACCACGGAAATCACGCGCTACGTCAGCAATTACCTCACGATCGAGTCCGATGAATCGAACCGCATCGTCGCCACGATCGACGGCGTGGTGAAGTCGCGAAAAAGTGCCGGCTTGATCGGTTTTGGGATTCTCGCGTGGTCGGCAATCCGTTTTTTTCATGCGCTCGTGCGAGGCGTGAATCGCGCATGGGGCACGAAAGAATACGCGTGGTGGCGACTGCCGATTAAGAATCTTTTCATGACGGCGATCCTCGCCAGCGCGCTGCTCATCGGCATCCTCGCGCCGCTGATCATCAATCAGATCGAGACGTTTTACTGGATGCATTCGCGGGAGATCGGCCTCCCGTTTTGGTTCGCCAATAATGTCTTCAGCCTGATCCGTTTTCTGGTCCCGCCGCTGGTGCTCTTCTACGGCTTCCTCATGCTTTACAAATTCGCGCCGCGCCGCCGGACGTTTTTTCGCGAAGTCTGGTTTTCCGCGCTTTTCGTCACGCTCGGAGTCGATGTGTTGCAGCGGCTTTTCACGATCTACACGCGGAATATCACAAATTTCAACGCCCTCTACGGCACCTTCGGCAGCGTCGTCGCTCTGCTGCTGTGGATTTATCTGATCGGCTCGATCATTATTTTCGGGGCGTGTCTGTCGGCGGCGGAGTATGAGGTGAAGATGAGTCTGGCGGACCAGTCGGAGTCGGTTTGGGGTCGGTAGGGAAGGGGTTCGGGGTGGCGGAGGGATCGCGCGTGTAGCGCTGGGCGACGGTATTATTCCCGCCGATGCGCGCCCAGGGGCCGTTAGGGACATCTCTGGATTCGACGAATCTCCAATCGGTCACATCCGCGTTGCCAAGGCCGAGAAAGTCACGGACTGCGGGGGAAACATTGAGGCCAGCACCGTGTTCGAGGTTGGGTTTCGGGCTTTCGTTTCCGAAGACGTATTTCCAGTGATCGGAGCGGAAGGGGCCGACGTCGCTCCATTGCGCGTAGCAGACGCGATTGCCTTTTCGGATGGCGATCCAGCGATTTTGGCAGACGCTTTTGCCTTGGCGCTCGAAGGCATGATCGAACCATGGGATGACTAGGTGGGCTTCGGGTTTGTGACGGCCTTTTTCGAGGTCGTTGTAGGGGAGGGCGAAGTAGAAGGGATTTTCTTTGGGGATGAATGCGGCGGGCATGAAGTCGCGGCGTGACGCGGGATTTGGATTATCGAATCCGCCATACGAATATGCCCAATCTGGATCCCATGCGCTCGATTTTGACCGGCCCTCGACAATCCAGAAGATGGTCGTGCCGATGTTAGAGTGCCACGGATAGCGCCCCGAGATGGAATGCGCAGTGGTGGGTGCGGTGTTGGGTGCGGTGACTTTCGGAGAGATGCCTTCGAGCGTTTTCGTGCGAAGCTCACTGGCGCGCTTTTCAAACTCCGCGGCTGGCATGTCCTCGGCACGGAGAGTCTGTGATGTGGGGCGACAGAGCACTGCAAGGAGGAGGGCGCTCTTTACCATGCGGGAGGATTTCCGGCATGGGCCGGAAATTCGCAATGTGGAATCAGCCGTAGCGGCCTTCGATGTAGTCGGCAGTTTTCGTGTGCTTCGGATTTAGGAAAAGATCGGCGGTCTGCGCGTGCTCGATGAATTCGCCCATGAGCATGAAGATGCACTCGTCGCTCGCGCGGCGGGCTTGGGCCATGTTGTGCGTCACGATGACGATGGTGAATTTCCCGCGCAGGGTGAACATGAGTTCCTCGATGGCGCGCGTCCCTTCCACGTCGAGCGCACTGCACGGTTCATCCATGAGGATGACGCTGGGCTTCAGCGGGAGCAGGCGGGCGATGCAGAGCTTTTGCTGCTGCTCGAGTTGGAGGCCGACCGCGCGGGCGTCGAGGCGGTCTTTGAGATCGTTCCACAGGCCAACGGTCGTGAGGGCGCTTTCCACGGCTTCATCGAGTTCGGAGCGCGAGGGCTTTTTCTCGGAGTGCAGCCGGAGGCCAAAGACGACGTTTTCATAGACCGAGATCGGCAGCGGATTGGGCCGCTGGAAAACCATGCCGACGGCTTTGCGCAGCTCGGTGAGCGACACGTCCGCGTCGTAGATATTCTTGTCGTGAATTTTGATTTCGCCCGTCGTCGTCACGTAGCCGTAGCGCTCGTTCACGCGATTGAAGCACCGCAGCAGTGTCGTCTTTCCGCAACCGCTCGGGCCGATGAGCGAGGTGATGATGCCGTGTTTGATGTCCACCGTGATGGATTTGAGCGCCTGAAATTTTGCATACCACAGACTGAGGTCGCGGGTGGTGATGGCTGGTCCGGCGGTCATGGGAGAAAATGCGGTTTGTTCGCGGGCGACTTACAAGTAACCTTCCTGCATGCTCGCACAAAAAGCTGAGGAAATGCTCGAACGCCGACGCGCGCTTTACACGAAGTGGGCGCTGGAATTTGGCTTCGATCCGCCGCCAGAAAAGGGTGGGTGGAAGATGCTTGATGCCTACGCGGAAGAAAATGAGGAGCACTTGCAGCACGCGGACATACTCTCGGAGTTGAAGTGGGTGGACGAGAATTATGGCCGATGAGGTGCGAATCTGCGTGCTGGATGCGGGGCCAATTATCCATCTCGACCAGATCGAATCGCTCGACCTTCTCCGTGATCTCGGAAAACTTTTTGTCCCCGAATCCGTAGCGTGGGAAGCCGAGAAACATCGCCCGGGGGTGAGCGCAAAAATCCGCGAGCACATCGTCGCCGACCCAGACACGATCAGCCGGGAACTGGTCGAGGTGGTCGGGAGATACCAGCTTCATCCGGGCGAGACTGCCGCGCTGGCGTGGGCGGAAAATTTTGGCGCTCAGCTCTTCGTGAGCGACGACGCGCGGGCGCGCGAAGCCGCGACGTATCTCCGCTACCGGTCGATCGGTACGATGGGGGTGATTGAAGCGGCGTTCAAGACCGGCACGCTGAGCCGGGATGCAGCAATCGAGCGTCTCAAATTGCTGCCGGTGCGCTCGACCTTGTTCGTGAAACCGGCACTGCTGGCGATCGTGCTGGAGCGGCTGCGCTGAGTTCATCCGAAAATCCCGTTCACGTATTCGTAGGTCCGCTTGTCCTTCGTGTGGTCGCTGAAGATCACGTCGGTCGTGTCGCACTCGATGATGTCGCCATTCCACAGAAACATCGTGCGATCGGCGAGGCGGCGGGCTTGCTGTGTCAGGTTGGTGACGAGGATGATCGTCATGTCTTTGCGGAGCACTTTCAGCACGTCTTCGATCCGCATCGTGGTGACGGGGTCGATGGCGATGCTGAATTCATCAAGGCACAAAATCTCGGGCTCGTGGGAAAGGGCGCGGGCGATGGTGAGGCGTTGCTGCTGGCCGCCGGAGAGCTTGGTGCCGAGCGAATCGAGACGGTCTTTCACTTCATCCCAGAGCGCGGCCTGCGTCAGGCAGCGTTCGACGAGTTCGCGGAGTTGTTTTTTATCGCGCATCCCGGCGGCGCGCGGGGCGAAGGCAACGTTGTCGAAAATGCTCAGCGGGAGGCCAACGGGCAGGGGAGCGACCATGCCGATTTTCCGGCGCAAGCCATACACATCTCTGGTGCGTTGCACGTCTTCGCCATCGACTTTGATCGTGCCCTCCATGCGCGATCCGGCGGTGAATTCCAGCGTGCGATTGATCGCGCGCAGCAGCGTGGTTTTTCCCGACTGCGCGGGGCCGATGATGCCGAAGATTTCGTTCGGCTCGATGTGAAAGCTGATGCCGTGGTGGACTTCCTTTGCGCCATACCACGTGCGCAGATTGGAGACCTCGACCTTGTGACCGTTGAGGTGATTCATGGCGTTACCATTTTTTGCGCCCGCGCAGCCAGACGCGCAGCACAATGGAGAAGCTGTTGATGACCAGGATGAGCAGGATGAGGACGGCGGCGCTGCCGAATTTCATCTTCTCGGGCATCTGTGAAATTTGGTTCGAGATGATGTTGAGATGCATCGCCATTGCCATGAACGGCTCGCGCAGATTGTAGGGAAAAATTTTGTCCCAACCTTCGTTGGCGACGAATTTGAAAAAAGTCGCGCCGGTAAAAAGAATCGGCGCAGTTTCACCAGCGGCACGGGAGACGACGAGGATGACGCCAGTGAGAATCCCGCTGAGTGAATTTGGCAGTACGATCGCGCGGATCGTTTGCCAGCGAGTCGCGCCGACATTCCAGCAGGCCTCGCGAAACGTCATGGGAACCGCTGCGAGCGCCTCGCGCGTGCTGGTGATAACGACCGGCAGATTCATCACCGCGACGGTGAGCGACGCGGTGAGCAGGCCGGCCTGCCAGAGCGTGCTGGGATCTTTTGGATCGGCGAAAATCGAGTTGATGCCGGGCAGCATCACGAGCACGAAAGCGCCGAGCCCGAAGAGGGCGTGGACGATGCTCGGCACGCCGGCGAGGCTCGTGACGGTGATGCCGATGATGCGGTTCATCCAGCCGTGCCTGGCGTATTCGTTCAGGTAGATCGCGGCGAAAATGCCGATCGGTGTGACGATGACGAGCGAGCCGATGACGAGCGAGAAGGTGCCCGCGAGCGGCGCCCACAGACCGCCTTCTTTTCCTTTGTTCGTCGGATTATCCCAGAAATAGTCGAGTGAAAGCACCGGCGCGGCTTTCGCGAAAATATCGATGAGAATGAGCACGAGCGGGATGACGAGGATCGCGCAGCAGCCAAACATGATCCATTTGCTGATCGTCACTTTACGCTGTTTCCAGCGCTCGAAATCGCTCGGGGCGAATGGATTTTCCAAAGTGGAAGTGCTCATGCATTGTTCGATTTTTTCACGCCTTTGATGATGAGATCGGCGGCCACATTGATGGAGCAAGTGATGACGAAAAGCACGATGCCGAGGATGAAGAGCACGCGGTAATGCGCGTCGCCGTGGACCGTTTCGCCCATCTCCGCGGCGATGGTCGCGGTCATCGTGCGGACGGGATCGGTGAGCGCGGCGGGGATGCGATTGTTGTGTCCGGTGGCGAGGAGGACGGCCATCGTTTCGCCGACGGCGCGGCCCATGCCGAGCATGCACGCGGCGAGCAGGCCATTGCGCGCGGCGGGGAAAAGGACACGCCGCACGGTCTCCCAAGGATTCGCGCCGAGCGCGAGCGAGGCCTCGCGAAAGCTGTCTGGCACAGCGCGGAGCGCGTCCTCGGAAAGTGAAACGATGATCGGCACGCTCATCAGCGCGAGGATGATTCCGCCGGTAAGCAGGTTCGTGCCCTGCGCCGCGCCGGTGTCCGCGCTCGCGAGATGAAGCGTCATCATGATGTGCCCCCACGCGCTTCCAGGAGCGGCGGTGAAGACTGATTTCACGATGGGTCCGAGCACCATCAGACCGATGAATCCCCACACGATCGAAGGAATCGCCGCGAGCAATTCGATGACGATTTTGAGCGTCTCCTTCACTTTTCCTTTCGCAAACTCCGAAATATACACAGCGGCGCCAAGGCCGATCGGCACCGCGAGGAGCAGCGCGATGGCGGTGACAGAAAACGTGCCGACGAGGAGAGCGAGCGCGCCGAAGCTCGCTTCATTTCCGGGCGCGGGATTCGGAATCCAGCGCGAACTCGTGAAGAAATAAATCCAGTCCAGCTTCGGCACTTCCGGCGCGGCTTCTTTGAAAATGAAAACGAAGATCGCGACGATGCAAACGATCGAACTCCAGCCGCACGCGCGAATGATCCACTCGATGGGCTTTTCGAGCGCATCGAGAAGTCGGAACGGTTTGCGGTGACTGGCGGCAGGCGCGTGCATGGATGGAGTCGGCGTGAGAAAAGCCGCCCCGTCGGGGATTTTACCGGCGGGGCGGCTGCTCATTGGGAAAAGTCGGGCGAACTACTTGAGAGAAACGAAGCCTTCCTTCGCGACAATTTTCTGACCCTCGTCGGAGAGGATCCAGTCGATGAATGCCTTCGTTTCGCCGGTCGGCTCACCCGCAGTGTAGATGTAAAGTTTGCGCGAGATCGGATAGGAGCCGCTGCGGGCGGCCTCGATTCCTGGTTCGACTCCGGCCTCGCCTTTTTTCTTGGAAATTTTCAGCCAGTTCACGGTTGGAGTTTTATAGCCCATTCCGCTGTAGCCGAGGCCGGTCGGAGTTTTGGCGACATTCTCGACCACTTCCGCGGAGCCATTCATCTCGCTGATGCCGCCGCGAAATTCACGCTGCTTGCCCTCTGCGGTTTTCCCGCAGACATGCTCGCGCAGGTAATCGTAAGTGCCCGAGTTATTCTGTCGGCCGAACAGCGAGATTTTGCCGGTGAAAGCGGGATTGATCACATCCCAAGTGGTGATTGTTCCGCCTTCGGCCCAGATTTCGCGCAACTCTTCGATCGAGATTTCTTTGATCGGATTGGCGGGATTGGAATAGATCGCCAGCGCATCGTAGGCGACGACGAATTCCTTCACTTCCTTGCCCGTGACTTCCTTCACCTTCGCCTTTTCCTCCGGCTTGATTTCACGCGACGCGTTGCAGATGTCTGTGGTGCCGTTTTGCAAAGAGGCGATGCCCGTTCCCGAGCCGCCGCCGTTGGCGTTCACCATCACGTTCGGTGCGACTTTGCGGTAATCCTCGGCCCATGCCGTCGCGAGCTGGATCATGGTGTCCGAGCCTTTCGCGCGGATTTCGACCATCTTCTTTTTCGGCGCATCGGGAGTGCCGCTGCCTCCCGAGTCTTCGCCTTTCTTTCCGCAGCCGGAGAAAGCGAATACAGCGGCGATCGTCGCCGCGCTGAAAGTGATGAGGGATTTATTCATTGGTTGGGTTTGTGGGTTGATTGAGAGGAGAGATTTGCTAGTGCGCCTTTGCCTGTTCGCCGAGCAGCGCCTGCACGAGATCGCGGATGTGCGTTTGGAGAAAATTCCACGTTTCCTCATACGCAGCGGCCGTGCCGAGTCGCTCGCCAGCGGCGGGGTCGGGCAGCGGCCATTCGAGGTTCACCGTCTTGGCGTTTGGCGGCGGAAATGAGTGTACGGCCTCGGCGGTGAGCGCGATGTAAACTTGGTAATGCTCCAGGTTCGGCACCTGCACGATGGCCTTCGATTTGGCAGCAGAAAGGTCGATGCCTTTTCCCGCCATAAATTCGACGAGCCCGCGATCGAGAAACTTCGGATCGAGCCCCGCGCTACTAAAAACAAAACGCGTGTCACCGATCGCTTGCCCGATCGCTTCGGCCATCTGGCTCGCACCGGCATTCGCTCCGTCGATGAAGAGCACCCTGAGCACGGTGCCGCGCTCGTGCTTCGCATATTCGCCGGTCACCATGTAAATCGTATCCTCGCAAATGTTCTTCGCCTGATCTGCCACCCGCTCGAATCGGCGCGTGATATTGATCAGCGGATCGTAGGCTTCGAGCGGGATTTTCGATTCGTGCCGCGCGATGAAAAGCTCCTCGGAGATTTGCGAGCGCATTCGCTCCGTCTTGCCCGCGGCGGCGATGATCGCCCGCGCTTTTTCCGCGTCTTCATTCGTGAAAGCCTCAATCGCGCCGCGCACGAGCGGGATCGCGCTATCGGCCTGCTGCTGCAGGCTGGCGGGTGCCACGAGTTCGCCGATGCGGGTGAGCTTCAGCGCCTGCTTGGCGATGCTTTTCGCGTAATCTCCCACGCGCTCCAGTTCGAGGTTGATCTTGATCGCCGCCACCGCGAACCGCAGGTGCAAACCCACCGGCTGCTGGCGAATGATGAACTCCAAACACAGCCGGTCGATTTCCCGATCCAGCGCATCGATAAACGTGTCGCGCAGGATGATGGAGTAGGCGAGCTGGCGATTGCCGGCCATGACGGCCACGATGCAATCGCGGAGACTCTGCTCACTGCGACCGGCCATTTCGGAAAGTTTCGAGCGGAGTCGGTCGAGGTCGTGCTGGAGAGTGGCTTCGTAGTGAGTCATGGAGACGACTTAGCTGTCTCTCATGAATGTTACAAACGTGTGACGCGAGTGTGACAATCGAGCAAAGTCCAAGGGCGCTGACATCCGTCGTTTTCGCGGGAAATCCAAGGTTGCGATTGTGTGGCAAACAGGTGACAACCGCGCGGCATTCCCCAACCCCCGCACATGATCTCGCTCCAAAAACTCTTCGGAAAAGACGACAAATTTTTCAACTTGCTGGAAGCCTCCGGCGAGGCGGCCTGCAATAGCGTGCGCTCGCTCAGCCGCATCCTCGTTTCGCCCGGAGACGGCGCTTTGGTGGCAAAATTCCACGCCACCAAGGAGACGGACAAAAAGATCACGGAGCAGATCGGGAAGGAGCTCGTCAGCACGTTTGTCACGCAGTTGGAGCGCGAGGATATCGAGACGTTGAGCGCAGCGCTTTACCGGATTCCGAAGACGGTCGAGAAGTTTGCGGAGCGTTTTGTCATCAGTCTGCATTTGGTGAAAGACGTGGATTTTTCCCGCCACACGGCGCTGCTCGATGAGGCGACAGCGGAGGTTTCCGCGATGGTGAAACTCCTGCGCGATCTGGGCGCGGGGCGGCTGGATGAAGCAAAGGAACTGAACCGCAAACTCCAGCGCATCGAAGGCGACGCGGACAAGCTGATCCTCGATTTGCTCGCGGATCTTTACTCCGGCAAACACGACGCGACGAAGGTACTCGCGCTGAAGGATCTCTTCGAGCTGCTGGAAAAGATCGTCGATCGCTGCCGCGACACCGGGAACGTCATTACGCACATCGTCCTGAAAAATTCCTGAGCCGCGGCCATGATTTCGTTTCAACGATTGCTCGGTCGCGAGGATGAATTCTTCGGCCTGCTCGAAGCCAGCGCGCAGGAGTGCATGAATTCCGTCGCCGCTTTCCGGCGCATGCTGGAAAAGCCGGGCGTCGTGCCATCGCTCACGGATTTCGCTGCCGCGCGCCGGCGCGACAAGGAGATCACAAACAAGCTGGAAGAAATGCTGATCCGCATTTTCGTAACGCCGATCGAGCGCGAGGACATCGAGGAACTGGCGATCTGCCTTTATAAAATTCCCAAGACGATCGAGAAATTTGCCGAGCGTTATTCGCTGATCGCGGAGCGTTATCCCGATCTCGATTGCGCGCGGCAGGCCGAGCTTTTGGAGAAATCCGTCACGACGGTGCTGGCGCTGGTGCGGGCGCTGCGGGCGGCGGATTTTTCGCGCATCAAGGCGCTCCAGTCGGAGTTGCAAAACGTCGAAGCGGAGGCAGACGACGTGCTCATCGAAATGCTGCACGGCCTTTACCAGCCGGGCGTTCCCGCGTTGAAGGCCGTCATCTTGAAGGACCTTTTCGATCTCATTGAAAAGGCGATCGACCGCTGCCGCGACGCCGGAAACGTCGTCTCGCAGGTGCTGCTGAAAAATTCCTGAAAAATCCCCGCATGGAGCTCTTCCTCGCTTTCACCGTCATCTTCGTCGCGCTCGTTTTCACCTACACGAATGGCTTTCACGACACGGCCAACGCGATCGCCACCGTCGTCGGCACGAAGGTGCTCACGCCGCGCCAGGCGATCATGCTCGCCGCGGTCACAAATTTGTTCGGCGCGTTCTTCGGACTTGCCGTGGCGAAGACGATTTCGTCCGGCCTCGTCGAACAGGAATTTGTGACGCAGTCCGTGCTCATCTGCGCGCTTGGCGCGGCGATTTTTTGGAATCTGCTCACGTGGTGGTATGGCCTCCCGAGCAGCTCCAGCCACGCGCTCATCGGCAGCCTCATCGGCGCGGCGCTCGGGGCGGCGGTGTGTCTGAATTCCGTCGCGCCGCTGAAGGACAAGGAAGGCAAACCCGCGAGCGTTTGGAGCGCCGTAAAGTTCATCGAAATCAAGGAGAAGAAGGAGCGCACACTGGCTCCGGCGCCGGAGGAATTACGCGCCGCGCTCGGCGACCGGCTCGCTATTAACGGCACCCATTCAGTCACGCTCGGAGGGGGAAAAGTCGATGCCGTCGTCTTCTCCGGTCGCGCGGCGATGGTGGTGGAAAAACCGAAAACAGAAAAAGCGGGCGTCTATTACAAGGTCGTCCTGCCGATGATTTTTTCGCCGCTGATTGGATTTTTCGCGGGCATGATCGTGATGGCGATTCTCTACCTGCTGCTGCGCAACTGGCGGCCCGCCACTGTGAACCGCACCTTTGGCCGGCTACAACTCGTCAGCTCCGCCTACATGGGTTTCAGCCACGGCATGAACGACGCGACGAAGTGCATGGGCATCATCACGCTCGCCCTCGTGGCCGCCAGTTCGAAAGGCCTTTTCACCCATCTCCCCGACTGGGCGCACTGGCTCGTCACGCAGGCCGGCACGGACCCGCTCAGGCTCGGCATCGGCGACCGGCTCGTCGGCTGTCTCCCAAATTTTTTGCAATTCGGCTACATGCCCGCGCCTGCCGACGTGAAAAGCCAGGCCGTGCCCGATTGGGTCGTCGTCACCTGCGCGCTCACCATGGCCGCCGGGACCGCCGCGGGCGGATGGCGCATCATCCGCACGCTCGGTCACAAAATGGTGAAGCTGCAACCCGTCCACGGTTTCGCCGCCGAGACCACTGCCGCCACCGTGCTCGCCGTCGCCGGCTCGATGGGCATGCCCGTTTCCACCACGCACGCGATCACGACGACGATCATGGGCGTTGGCTGCGCGAAACGTTTCAGCGCGATCAAGCTGAACCTCGTCGAGCGGATCGTATGGGCGTGGATTCTCACGATTCCTGCGACATCGGGAGTCGCGTTCGCCGTCGTGTGGCTGTGCAATGCGGTGGGTTTGCTGACTTTCGCGCCGCGGTAAATCATGGGAGGGCGAGGCTCCTTGCCGAGCTTTGCGCTAGCGCCCACAGAATCGGCTCGGCGGGAGCCTCGCCCTCCCAAGATTTAGAGCGACGGCGCGAGGCGGTAAAAATCAGCCGCCTGTCCGGTCGCGGCGGGATCTAGAAATTCGGACGGTACTCCGCCTGCATTGCCCGCCGCCGCGCCGATGGTCTGCCAGTTCGCGGGCAGCAGCGAGGAGGTCCGCTGCACGCGATAGCCGCGGCTGAAAAGACCGCCCCAATTCAGCAGCAGCCCATTCGCATCGAAGTGCGAACCGTGGAGATTCGAGGGCAAGTGTGGGACGAGGTTGTTCACGCGGAAGACGTAGCCGCTGTCGTTGCAAACCACGAGGAGATCGCCATTCGGCGCGATGGTCACGGCGCGTGGCTGGCTGAGCCATTCCTGCCCGTTCGGCGAGACGCCGGTGAGCGGCGGATGCAGGCCGTTGGTGAGGTTGTAGTAATCCTTCGAGCCGCGTCCGTGAATGTAAAGGTGGATGACGCCCGCAGTATCCACATACCACACGTCGCCGGAGGGAGGGCTCGTGGCGGCCTTGTGGGTGCAGAGAAAGTACGCGCCGTTTGGCAGGAAGGCGATGCCGCGGGGCTGTTCGACGAAGCTGTTGACCGCGAGCTGGCCGTCGGCGGCGACTGGTTTCGTGGCGTCGCCGGTCATCCGCGTGCGGATGTTGGGGCCGTCGATCCTCCAGAGGCCGGTTTTCACGAGCGGAGGCGGGGTTTCCTCCTCGGCGCGGTCGGTGACGTAGAGTTTTCCGTCGATCGGATTGACGGCGATGTTGCCCGGATTGACGAAGCCCACGGCTTTGCTGCAGACGACCTCGATGCCGCCCGCGGGCGTCCACTTTTTCACCGTCGCGCCCTGCGCGGTTCCGCCCACTGCGGCAGGCGCAAACTCATTCGTGTAATAGATTAATTGCCGGTCGGGGCTGACCCACAGCGCGCGACCGGAGGCATACCAGTCGTAGCCATTGTTCGGCGTCTGCCCCGGTTCGGTCGCGGGGTTGGTGACGATGGTCGTCATGATGCCGTCGGTGCCCACGCGGCGGATGCGGCGGTTGCCGGGGTCGAGGAGATAGACGGTGCCATCTGGGAAAACGAAAACGCCGTTGGGGAGATTGAGTTGCAGCATGTTCGCCGGGGCCGGGCCGTCGCCATTGAATCCCGCGACGTGCGTGCCGGCGAAGGTGTGGATGTTCCCGTCCGGCGTGATTTTCAGAATCGCGTGGCTGAATTTGTCGGCGATATACACGTTGCCGAACGCATCCGCATTCGCGATGTGCGGGCCGGAGAGCGAGGCGGCGCTTGCCGGCCCGCCTTCGTACGAGGGTTGCCAAAAATTGATGCCAATCCCCGTAATGGGATCGTTCACCGGGTTGTGCGGGGTGCCCATGATGGTCGTGATGGTGCCGAGGCTCGCGGCCATGTCAGTGAACTCATCGGCCCCAGCGAGCGAGGCAAAACCGAGGTAGAGCAACGCGGCCAAAGAGGAGACGGAAAACGGAGTATTCATGATGGGGAAGGGGATAACCCAAGCACCGAACTCGCAGGGTGTGACAAGTCAAAGGACGGATCATGACACTTTCGCCATTCGTTGGAACGAACGCGCCCGCTTGACATTTCCACGCGGCGGAGTGAATCGCCACACGCATGAGCCTCACCAACGCCAGCCTCGACGACCTGCGAATCGACCGGCACACCGCCTCGTCGAAGTCGCGCGGTCCGTGGCTGCTCATCGCGGCAATCGTGCTCGGAGTTGTGGCGGCGTCGTTTTGGTGGACGCACCGGTCAGCTCTGATCGAAGTGCGGACGGAAATCGTGCGCGCAAAAAGTGCGGCCACCAGCCAGCGCACGCTGCTGAACGCATCGGGCTACGTGACGGCGCGGCGGGCGGCCACCGTGTCTTCGAAGGTAATGGGAAAAGTAGTGGAACTCAGCGTGGAAGAGGGGATGAAGGTGGAAGCTGGGCAGGTGCTCGCGCGGCTGGATTCCTCAAACGTGGAAGCGAGCCTGCACCTCGCTGAGGCACAATTGATTTCCGCGAAGGCGATGATGCAGGAGACACGGCCGAATTTGGAATTTGCGCGGCAGGAGTTGAAGCGCGCCACCGAACTCGCGGCGACCAAAGCGATGAGCGAATCCGATCTGCACCGGCGCGAGTCCGAATCGAAGGCGCTGGAAGCGAAGCTCGAACGGCAGGACGCCGAAATCGCTGTCGCGAAATCGGAGATCGCCCAATGGCAGCAGCAGGTCGATGACATGATCATCCGCGCGCCATTTGCGGGCATCGTTACTTCCAAAAACGCGCAGCCCGGCGAGATGATTTCGCCGATGTCTTCGGGTGGTTTTACGCGCACGGGCATTTGCACCGTCGTCGATATGACCTCGCTCGAAATCGACGTGGACGTGAACGAGAGCTTTATCAATCGCATCCAGCCCGGCCAGGGCGTCGAGGCGCGCCTCGATGCGTATCCCGAGTGGCAGATCCCCGCAAAAGTTATCGCCATCATCCCGACCGCCGACCGGCAAAAAGCCACGGTAAAAGTGCGCATCGGCTTCGACAAACTCGATCCGCGCATCCTGCCGGACATGGGCATAAAGGTCGCGTTTCAAAGCGCCGAAGCGACCGCCGCAACACCCGCTGTCGCCGGGGTCGCCATCCCGAAAAACGCGGTGGTGGAAAGCAGCGGCCAAAACATCGTCTGGGTGCTCCGCGAAAAGGCAGTCGAACGCCGCGCGATCACGGTCGGGAATATCAACGGCGACGAAGCCTTCATCGCCGCCGGCCTCAGCATCGGCGAGCGCGTCGTGGTCGATCCACCCGCGGGTGTGAGCGAAGGTGCGCGCGTGGTGGAAAAGAAGCGCTGATTGCGGGTCAGGCGTTTTTCACGAACGATTCATTCCATTGGTCGTCCGTCTGGATTCCCACGACGGGACGAAACCCGTGTTTGCTAAAGAACGCGTACAGTGCCTCGGCAGAGCTACCGGCTTTCAATAGAAAGCTTCGAGTAACTTCCACGACAAAAGTCACGTCCTTCATTTTCCCGATCGACGAGACCATCCCGCGCAGCACTTCCATTTCAAAACCTTCCACGTCGATTTTGACAACGCGGATTCGTTCGAGCGTGTCGGCTTGCAGCAGACCATCGAACGGTTCGCAGTGACACACCGCGGTGTTAGTGCTTTTCTCCTTCCGGGAAGAGCTAACGAGCGAATTATGGCCCGGATTATCATCACCGCCGAGGGCCAACTCCATGCGCGCGGACTCGTGTCCGAGCGCGAAGGGAAATACAACGACGTTGGTGGTCTTGTTCCGGGCGAGATTGCGGTAAAGGCGCGACAGTTCACGCGGAGATGGCTCGAAGGCGTAAACGACAACGTCGCGCAAAGTAGAAGCGGCCAGGGTGAACACTCCGATATTCGCGCCGACATCCACGAAGACGCCTCCGTTCGTTAGTGCCTCCATGATCGTTCGTTTTACAAAGGGATCATGCGGCTTGCCGGAAATCAGATCGCGGTCGATGACGGCGCTGGGGTTTAGTTCCATTTGAAAGCCATCAATCTCATATGCGACCAACCCGAGACGCCGCACGAGCCGGCTTAGAAAGCCTTTACCAAGGGGACTTGGAAAGTGCCGCCAGTAGGCGAGGTAAATGGCGAACAGAATCTTTTTCATGGGGTGTGGACTAGAGCCTGTCATGCACAATGGCGGAAGAGGGTATTGAGCATGAGACCGGCGAAAGCTAGCCAGTGAAGACCGGAGAGAGTTGTCGCCAGACGCTCATAGTCGCGGGCGAGACGCCGGAAGCGTGCGGCCCAGCCAAAGG
>JBBRPM010000016.1:0-90512 GCA_038228115.1 Chthoniobacterales bacterium | reverse complement strand
TTAGCAGACCGCCCGCCGCGCGACAACGAATTTGGTAGGAACTCTGGTAGGAAATCCAAAGAAACCCTCGTAAGTTCCTAAACCACTGTGGTTAAGAAAGTGGAGCCTAGGGGGTTCGAACCCCTGACCTCCGCAATGCCATTGCGGCGCTCTACCAACTGAGCTAAGACCCCGTTTGCGAGGGCCGAAAGTGGCGCGCGCGGTTTGCGCTGGCAAGCGGTTTTTTGAAATGGTTGCGCCGGTTGCAATCGCGAATTCGTAAGACGAGCGTGACGCCCTTTTTTCCATGAAACGTCCTCGTCTTTCCATCGCTCCTGATCCCGGTGTCATCGAGATCCGCGGGGCGCGGCAGAATAATTTGAAGGGCTTTGATCTCGATGTGCCGCTGGGGCGGCTGAACGTCGTCACCGGGCCGAGCGGGAGCGGAAAATCGTCGCTCGCTTTCGATACGATTTACGCGGAAGGGCAGCGGCGTTACGTGGAAACTTTCTCGCCTTACACGCGGCAGTTTCTCGACCGGATGGATAAGCCGAAGGTGGACGAGATTCGCGGCATCCCGCCGGCGATCGCGATCGAGCAATCGAACCCGGTGAAGAGCACGCGCTCGACGGTGGGGACGATCACGGAGATCAACGACTATCTGAAAGTGCTGCTGCCGCGTGTGGTGACGGCGCAGTGCCCGTCGTGCGCGCGGGCGATCCGGCCGGAGTCGGCTAAGTCCATTGTGGAGCAGATGGTCGAAGGTCGAGGGACGAAGGTCGAAGGAGCGGAGATGGAGACGGTGCTGGTGACTTTTGGGGTTCCGGCTCCGGCGGGGACGAAGCCGGCGGAGTTTTTTGAGTTTCTCAAACTGCAAGGCTACCTGCGCGTCTGGCTTGATGGGAAGGTTGTCCGTATTGACGAAGCGACGGACATCAAACGACTGCCAGCCGTCGTCGTCGTGATCCAGGATCGCGTCACCATCAGCGAAGAAAACCGCGCGCGTTTCACCGAAGCCGTCGAAACCGCACTGCGATTTGGCAAAGGCAAGATCACCTTCGTCCTTCAGCCTTCGTCCTTCGACCTTCCCTACAGCACCGGCTGGCATTGCGCGCATTGCGACATCGACATCACGCCGCCGTCGCCGGGCTTGTTCAGCTTTAATAATCCGCTCGGCGCGTGCCCGACTTGTCGCGGCTTCGGGCGCACGATTGCGATCGATCTGGAGCGGGCGCTCCCCGATCGCTCGCTCAGCATCAAGGGCGGAGTCGTGAAGCCTTTTCAGACGGAAAACGGGAAGCAGTGTCAGACCGATTTGCTGCGCTGCGCGGCGGTGCGCGAGGTCGATGTGAAGTGTCCTTTCGACGAGCTGCCGAAGACCGATCGCGACTGGGTGATGTATGGCGAGCGGCCCGGCGCGAAGGGCGAGGAGCTGTGGGAGGAAGGGCTGTGGTATGGCGTGAAGGGGTTCTTCGACTGGCTGGAATCGAAGGCTTACAAAATGCACGTCCGCGTGCTGCTCAGCCGCTACCGCAATTACACGGAATGCGCGGACTGCCGCGGCGGACGCTTCCAGCCTGCGACGCTGAATTTCCGTTTCGCGGGCAAGACGCTGCCTGAGCTGATGGCGATGCCGGTGTCCGATTTACTCGCGCTCACCGCGCACACGGCGGCAGCGGATGCCACCACGGAAATGTTGCGCGATGCCGTCACGGCGCGGCTGCGTTTTCTCGTGGAAGTCGGGCTGGAATATCTGAGCCTCGATCGTGCGACGCGGACGCTGAGCGGCGGCGAAATCGAGCGCGTGAATCTGACGACGTGCCTGGGCGCGGCGCTCGTGAACACGCTCTTCGTGCTCGATGAACCGAGCATCGGCCTGCATCCGCGCGACACGGGGCGGCTCATCCGCGTGATGAAAAACCTGCGCGACAAAGGCAACACGTTGCTCGTCGTGGAGCACGATGAAGCGGTGATCCGCGCCGCCGATCACTTGATCGAACTCGGGCCGGGACGCGGCGATGCGGGCGGCGATTTGGTTTTCCAAGGTGATGCGGGAAAACTGGAGTCTGCGCGCGGTTCGCTGACGGGAGATTACCTCGCCGGTCGCAAGTCGATCCCTGTCCCGAAATCGCGACGAAAACCACGCGGTGTCATCCGCGTGGAAAATGCGCGCGAGCACAATTTGCGCGGGGTGGATGTCGAGTTTCCGCTCGGGATATTCACATGCATCACCGGCGTCTCAGGCTCGGGCAAAAGCACGCTCGTTCACGATGTGCTCTACCGGAATTTGCTCCGCGAAAAGAGTCTTGCGACCGACGAAACTCCGGGCGCGTGCGGGAAGATCACCGGCGCGAAAAAGATCGATCACGTCGTGATGGTCGATCAATCGCCGCTCTCGCGCACGCCGCGCTCCACGCCCGCGCTTTACCTCGGCATCTACGATCGCATCCGCGAGCTCTTCGCCGAAACGCCCGACGCCGTGGGCCAGGGGCTCACGCCGAGCGCGTTCTCTTTCAACTCCGGCACCGGGCGCTGCGAACGCTGTGGCGGGATGGGCTTTGAGAAGATCGAAATGCAGTTTTTGAGCGACGTCTTCGTGCGCTGCGCGGAGTGCGAAGGGCGGCGCTTTCAGCCGCACATCCTCGACATCCGCCTTGGTGGAAAATCCATCCACGATGTGCTGGCGATGACGGTGACGGAGGCGATCGAGTTTTTCGGAGGAACGCCAAACGCCAAACGCCAAACGCCAAACGCCAAAGGTGCGGAGGCGAAAGGCGACTCATCGTTTGGAGTTTCGAGTTTGGTGTTTGGCGTTTGGCGTTCTCCGGCGATCACAAAACCACTGAGGGTCTTGCAGGAAGTCGGCCTCGGCTACCTCACGCTCGGCCAGCCGCTCAATGTCCTTTCCGGCGGCGAATCGCAGCGGCTGAAACTCGTCGAGCGGCTCACAAATCGGAACGAAAAGAACTGCCTGCTTATTTTCGACGAACCGACAACGGGCCTGCACTTTGATGACATCGCGCTGCTCGTCCGCGTCTTCGACCGGCTCGTGGAGCAAGGTCACACGCTGCTCGTGATCGAGCATAATTTGGAAGTGATCAAACGCGCCGATTGGGTCATCGACCTCGGGCCAGAGGCGGGAGCGGGCGGCGGGGAAATCGTGGCGGTGGGGACGCCGGAAGAAGTGGCGGCGTGTGAGGATTCGCATACGGGGAGGTTTCTGCGGGAGACATTGTTCCGGGGTAGGGTGGGCGTCCCGCCTGCCGTTTCCGGCATCTTGCCGGAAACATCCGAGTTCGAGAGTCTTCGCGTAGCAGAGGAGCCGGGCAGGATGCCCGGCTCGGCAGGCGGGACGCCCACCCTACCCGGGACGAATCCACGCGCCATCTGCATCCACGGTGCGCGGGAGCACAATTTGAAGAATATCTCGGTCGAAATTCCGCGCGATGAAATCGTCGTCGTCACAGGTTTGAGCGGATCGGGGAAATCGACACTCGCATTCGACATTCTCTTCGCCGAAGGGCAGCGGCGGTTTCTCGATTCGATGTCGGCTTATGCGCGGCAGTTTGTGGAGCAGCTCGAAAAGCCTGATGTGGACTTGATCTCCGGGCTGCCGCCTTCCGTCGCGATCGAGCAGCGGATCACGCGCGGCGGCGGAAAATCGACCGTGGCGACGGTCACAGAGGTTTACCACTTTCTGCGATTGCTCTTCGCGAAAGTCGGGACGCAGTTTTGTCCGAAGTGCGATCTGCCGGTGCAAAAGCAAAGCGTCGCGGCGATCACGAAGCAGGCGGCGGCGCTGGCGAAACGCGGGAAGATTCGTGTGCTCGCGCCGCTGGTGAAAGCGCGCAAAGGCTTCCACGGCGAGGTCGCGAAATGGGCGGTGCGACAGGGCTTCGAGTTGCTGCTCGTCGATGGGAAATTTGAGCGCGCGGACGCTTTTCCAAAGCTGGAGCGTTTCCGCGAACACACGATCGACGTGCTCGTCGGCAGCGACGCGGCGGCGGCGAAACGCGCGATCGAGATCGGGAAAGGGACGGCGAAGATTCTCAATGCGAAGAACCGGCTCACCGTTTTGAGCACGGAGATGAGTTGTCCGGGTTGCGGCGATTCGTTTGAGGAACTGGATCCGCGACTCTTCTCGTTCAATTCGCCGCACGGCTGGTGTGCGGATTGCCACGGGTTTGGCGAGACTTGGAAGGCGTATGTGAATCCGCGTTTGGAAACGGCGATCGAGATCGAGATGGATCGCGAGCGGCAGCATCAGTCGCTCGAAGAAGGCGAGGCGGTTCCGTGCGCGGCGTGCGCGGGCACGAGGCTGAATCCCGTCGCGCGCCATGTGCGCGTGCAGGATTGGACGATCGGCGAGGCAGTCGGGCAATCCGTCCGCGAGGCGCATGACTGGGTGTGCAAATTGAAGCTCACCGGCGCACACGCGACGATCGCGGCGGACATCCTGCCCGAGATCGAGCAGCGCCTTTCCTTCATGGGAAAAGTCGGGCTCGATTACCTTTCGCTCGATCGTTCCGCGAAGACGATGAGCGGCGGCGAATCCCAGCGCATCCGACTCGCAGCGCAGCTTGGCTCGAATTTGCGAGGCGTGCTTTACGTGCTCGATGAACCGACGATCGGGCTGCATCCGCGCGACAACGATGCGCTGCTCGATACGCTCGAAGCCTTGAAGCGCAAGGGCAACACGCTCGTGATCGTGGAGCACGACGAGGAGACGATGCGGCGCGCGGATACGATCATCGACCTCGGCCCGCGCGCGGGTGCGCATGGCGGCGAAATCGTGGCGGTCGGGACGCTGGCGGAGATCAAGAAAACGCGCGGCTCGGAGACCGGGCGATGCCTGCGCGAGCCGCTCGTCCATCCGACGCGCGGCGAGCGGCGCTCGCTGAAAGCGGTGACGCGCTGGATCGAAGTGCGCGGGGCGACGCGGAACAATTTGAAGAATCTCGATGTGCGGTTTCCGGTCGGGCGGCTGACTGTGATTAGCGGGATTTCTGGGTCAGGAAAAAGCACGCTGATGCGCGGGGTTTTGAAACCGGCGGTGGAGGCGGCTTTGCGGAAAACTTCAAACGCCAAACGCCAAACGCCAAACTCCAAACTGCGCGGAGCGGAACATCTCGCGGCGGTTTATGAGGTGGATCAGTCGCCGATTGGGAAGACCTCGCGCTCGACGCCGGGGACTTACATCGGCGTGTTTGATGAGATTCGGAAGCTCTACGCCCAGGTGCCCGTCGCGCGGATTCGCGGCTACACGGCGAGTCGCTTTTCTTTCAATACGGACGGCGGGCGCTGCGAGACTTGCGCGGGGCAGGGCGTGATCAAAGTGGAGATGAGTTTTCTGCCGACGGGCTACATCCCGTGCGCGGATTGCCATGGGAAACGCTACAATCCGGCGACGCTCGAAGTGCTCTTCAATGACCGCAGCATCGGCGACGTGATGGAGATGACGCTGGAGGAAGCGGCGGCATTTTTCGCGGCGCACTCGAAGATCCATCGCCCGCTCGCGCTGCTCTGCGACACGGGACTCGGCTATCTGAAACTCGGCCAGCCGAGCCCCACGCTGAGCGGCGGCGAGGCGCAGCGGCTCAAGCTCGTGAGCGAACTCACGCGCGGCGTCGCGCGCAATGAAACCTCGCGCCTTCGCCAAAATCGCGAGCCGAAATCCACGCTCTATCTTCTCGAAGAACCGACGATCGGCCTGCACATGGCCGACGTGGAGGCACTGCTAAAAGTGCTGCACCGCCTCGTCGATGACGGCCACACCGTCATCGTCATCGAGCACAATCTCAGTCTCATCGCCGACGCCGATTACCTCATCGACATCGGCCCGGAAGCCGGCGGCGCCGGCGGCGAAATCGTGGCCCACGGAACGCCCGAGCAAGTCGCAAAAAGCAAACGCTCACGGACGGCACCGTTTTTGAAAACGGTGTTGTAGCTGCCGCTGAGCCGGGTTGGTTTTTCGCGCAAACAAGAAGGCGCGGCGGGAGCCTTGCCCACCCAAAATTACGCCAAGGCGCGGCGGACGGCCTGGAGCAGCTCTTCGGCGGTGTAAGGCTTGCGCAGCATTTGCATGCCGCTCTCTTCGCAACGTTCCTCGTTGAGGGCGTCGTTCACGTAACCGGTGGTGAGGAGCACGCGGAGCGCGGGATGCTCCTGGCGGAGGTGAGTGGCGAGGGCTTCACCGTCGATGTTTCCAGGCAGGACGAGGTCCGTGATCAACAGGTCGAACTCACGCTCGCGTGCATTCCAGAGCGCGAGCGCGGCGTCGCCGGTTTCGCTTTCCTCCACATGGTAGCCCGACCGCCGCAGGATGCTGCGCACGACCGCGCGGACGGTCGCTTCGTCTTCCACGATGAGGACGGATTCGCTGCCACGCAGATCGGGACTCGTGGACGCCGCGCGCGCAGGGGCCGGGATCGCCGCGGCGTCGCCGCGCGGGAGAAAGAGGCGGAAGATCGAGCCGCGATCGGGCTCGCTTTCGACCTCGATCCAGCCGCCGTGCTGCTTCACGATTCCGTAGGCGGTGGCGAGGCCGAGGCCGGTCCCTTTTCCTTCCGGCTTGGTGGTGAAAAACGGCTCGAACATGTGCTGCAACACCTCGGGCGGCATCCCGCTCCCAGAGTCGGCGACCATGATGGAGACATGATCTCCGGGCGATGTGCCGGTTTGTCCGACGAGTTGTTCCGCGCAAAAATACACGAGCCGCGTGGCGATGAGAAGGTGCCCGCCGCGCGGCATGGCGTCGCGTGCATTGACGGCGAGATTGATGAGCACCTGCTCGATTTGTGCCTCGTCGGCGACGAGCGGCGGCAGGTCCTCCGCGCACTCGATGCGCAGGCTGATCGTTTCGCCGAGCACCCGGCTGAGCAGCGAGTGCAGTTGCTCGATCGTTTCGTTCAGTTGAAACGCGCGCGGATTCAGGCGCTGCTTGCGGCTCAAGGTGAGGAGCTGGCTCGCGAGCGAGGTGGCGCGCTCGGCAGCTTGCGACACTTCGTGAAGCGACTCCGTCGTTTGCGGATCGAGATCCGTGCGCTCCAGCATCATGCCCGTGTGCCCGCGCACCACGGTGAGGATGTTGTTAAAATCGTGCGCGATCCCAGCGGCGAGCTGCCCGATCGCCTCCATTTTTTGCGATTGGAGCAGAGCGTTTTCCACGCTGGTGCGCGCAGCGATTTCCTCCTGCAAGCGCGCGTTCGCTTCCCGCAATTCACTCGTGCGCCAGTCCACCGCGGCATCGAGCCCCGCGATCTGCCGCTGCACCTCACGCGCGAGCAGCCACTTCCGCGACAGCGCGTGAGCCAGTTGCAGCACCTCCACATTGTCGAAGGGCTTTTTCAAAAAAACCACGCTGTCCGTCGGCCCGAGCGCCTGCCGGATTTCGCTCCACGAATAATCCGTGTGCGCCGTGCAGATGACGCACTGCAGCTCCGGATCAGCGTGCCGCAGTTGCGCGACGGTCTCCATCCCATTCCAACCCGGCGGCATCCGCATATCCACAAACGCCACGATGTAAGGACGCCCGGCGAGCAGCGCGGCGAGCACTTTTTCCAGCGCCTCCTCGCCTTGGAGCGCGGTGTCCACTTCATACCGATCCTCGTGATCGAGACGCGCATCGTACCCGAAAATTTGCGCCGCCAGCAGTTCCGCGCCGCCGCTTCGTTCCACGGCGAGGATTTTGCAAAAATCATCGTGGATCGCCGTGTTGTCGTCGATGACCAGAATGCGATGCACGAGAGGGGAAAATTCGGTGTTGCTCATCCGGTGCGGTAAAAGTGCCGCCATGAAGCAGCAAGATCGCGCGGGAGTGAAGCTCCGATCATCGCGAGCCCTGATTCGTGCCCGTTTCCGCCGCGTCCTCGAATTGACTTTGACGGCGGAGAAATCTTCGCCATACATTCGCGCCGCGTCAGGAGAGGTGGCTGAGTGGTCGAAAGCAGCGCTTTGCTAAAGCGCCATACTCCAAAAGGGTATCGGGGGTTCGAATCCCCCCCTCTCCGCGCGCTCCTTTAGGAGCCTGCGACGCCAGTGCCCTCGCCGCGCGTTCACTGGTGTCCGTTGTCCCGCTCTCCAAAATCGCCGGCAGCGCACCGGGCTTCTCCTTTCAGATGACGATCGACCGCTGTCCCTTTGGTCGCGGGACCTGACCTGCCGCCGCCTTGGCACTTGCGAGATTGCGCAGAGAGATTTGCGCATCGGGATCTTCCGGACCGTAGGACTTGTTTAGAATGTCAAAGGCCCGTTGAAAGTAAGTCTGTGCTTTCTCGTATTCTCCCATCGCCGAGTAGAGCGTGCCGAAATTATTGAGAAACGCCGCCGTTCTCGGATGCTTCGGCCCTTGACCGGTTTCCACCATCGCCAGCGCACGGCGGTAAAGTAGCTCCGCCTGCTGATAGCTCTCCATCTCCTGCTTCAGCCGTGCCTGCTCTTCGATGCAATTGGCATTCCCGATGAACTTCGCCCCATTCGCCTCTTCAAACACCGCGAGCGCCTTTTTCAACAGGACCTCCGCCTCTTCAAACCGCGCCATTCCTATATAGACCACACCCAGCCGTTCCATCGTCCGCGCCCGACCGACATGCTTCTCACCCCACAAATCCTGCACCTTTAGCACCCGCTTTAATACGACCTCCGCCTTCTCATAGGCTTTCGCGTCCTGATACAAATCCGCGAGTTCCTCCAGCGTCCCCAGCGTATGCGGATTCTTCGGGCCATAGACCTGCTCCCGGATCGTCACCGCCTTCAAATACAGCGGTTCCGCATCCGCAAACTCGCCGAGCCGCGTGTGGCAAAGCGCCAGATTGCGGAGACTTTTCGCCGTTCCCTCATGCCTCGTCCCGTAGGCTGCGGAAAACGACTCCACGGCCTTTTTAGCGGCTTCCTTTGCCTCCGCGTAGCGGTGCAGTTCGATCAACTCGGAGACGCGTCCGTTCAATTCCGCGTCCAGCTTAAACTCCGCATCCAGCGACCATCCCGTGGTCGCCACAAAAGACGCTGCCAAAAGCAGCCGCGCAGGGGCCAGTTTCATGGCGGAAGCGTGGAGGGCGCACCACCGGCAGTCAACGCCGGAACACACGGCCGCCCATGCCCGCCCATGCCCGCCCTGTCTGCGTGGATCGCCAGCTAGGGATTCAAGGGCGTGAAAACTTCTTCGCGTTCCTCCTCTTCCATCAGGTCATCCACTTCCTGATAGGAGAGCGGGGCGAAACGCTCGGCATTAAATCCGCGCTCCACGCCCACCTTGTTCGTCGGATTCACCAGCCCGACCAGATAGACCGCCACCTCTCCCTCCGCGCCGGAAAGAGCCTGTCCGGGCACGATGTCGCGGATGACATAGACCTGATCTTTGACAGGAAAACGGTTGTAGAGCTTTTCTACTCCGAGAGGAAATTTGTCGTCCACGCAGACGACTTTTTGATTGGGAACAAACATGGGAAAAGGGTGGCAGGAATGTGCGCCGAATTTTGAGTTTTCCAAGCGCGAAGGATGATGAATTTTAGCGCCACGAAAAAGTTTCAGACGGCACGGAGGCTTCCTGAGGGTGTGATTGAAGTTGGGTCCGGGCGAGCGGTTGGCGGCCAGCGCGCCGCGGGGACCGTCACTTCCGCGGCCGCCGAAGTGACGGTCCCTGAGGCACGCTGGCCTCCACCCTTTCAATCCTGCACCAGTTTTAATCACACCCGATCCGCTGGCGGATGCGGCGGGCGCGGGATGGAGGATGCCGGGTCGAGGCTGGTGAGCATCGACCCGAGACAAGACGGAATTGAGTCGTTACCGTCTGGCATCGGCTCGTGGCTAGACGGAATTGAGCCGTTGCTGTCTTGCCTCGGCTCGTTGCTAGACGGAATTGAGCCGTTGCTGCCTTGCATTGGCTCGTTGCTAGACGGAATTGAGCCGTTGCTGTCTTGCATCGGCTCGTTGCTAGACGGAATTGAGCCGTTGCTGTCTTGCATTGGCTCGTTGCTAGACAGAATTGAGCCGTTGCTGTCTTGCATTGGCTCGTTGCTAGACAGCATTGAGCCGTTGCTGTCTTGCATTGGCTCGTTGCTAGACAGCATTGAGCCGTTGCTGTCTTGCATTGGCTCGTTGCTAGACGGAATTGAGCCGTTGCTGTCTTGCATTGGCTCGTTGCTAGACGGAATTGAGCCGATTCCCATCTCGTTTGAGACCGTCTTAAGGCGTCTCCGATGAGAAATGGCGGACTTGTTTCAAAGGTCAGTCACTTTTGGCATGGGCTATGCGGTTATGGTGAGGCTTCGCGAGACGCGAGAAGGCGGAGGGCAGGATGCCCACCCTATCGGCACTTGTGGCGCGTTGTTACGGCAGCAGCGCCGCGGCATCGGCGGGGCTGGGAAGACCCCACGCTTTCCATTTCGCCTCATACTCGCTGCGCGGGAGCAGGGCGTAGTGCGGGCGGGCGTCGGTGCGGAGGTAGCGGATGAGTTTGACGAGGTTTTCCTCCGCCATGGTGGTGCAGCCGGCGGTGGGGCGATCAGCGCCGCGGCGGATGTGGAAGAAGATGGCGCTGCCGGCGCCGGGCTGCGGTGGGTCGGAGTTGTGGCGGATTTCGACGAGCCAGCGGTAGGCGAAATCGCCGTGCCGCATCTTCTGTTTCTCAAACCACGGCGGCGGGTTTTTTAGATCGACGGTGACGTGCTGGTTGTAATTGGGGAGCGTGACGTCATCGACCCAGGCATCGGCGGCGGTGACGGTGTGAAACGGGTAGTTCGCGCCCGCAGGCAGCGCGGAATCGTAGGTGTAAATGGTGCCGAGGCGAAACACACCGGCGGGTGCGCGTTTGTCGCGCTCGGTCTTTTGCAAGCCCGGCTCGCCCATTCCCAAAACGCCGCGACCCCACGCGAGACCGGTCTTTCCATAAAGCACGGGCCACGCGGCGGTCGCGGGCTTCCAGCCGCTGCCGCTGCGCTCGAAACATTGGAGGCGGCCCGCGTCGGAATTCCACGTCGGCGCGATGCTCACGATGAGTTGTTTGGCGCCATCGAGTTCTCCGGCCTGCACGAAGTCCATCAGCATCAGGAAGAATACGATGGACTTGATGGCGCGGCGCGAGCTTCGCAACATCGTCACCTTGAAAAATCTCCAGCGCGTCGGGGCAATTCTATTTATCATCGTGGCGACGCTTTTCGTGTACTGGCCCGCGCAGCGCAATGGATTTGTCTGGGATGACACGGCGCTCGTGCAGCGCGATCCGCTCATCCGAAGCTGGCGGCTGATCCCCGAGGGATTCCGGCATTTCCTGTTCCTCGACGCGACGGCCTCGAACTTCTATCGCCCGCTCCAGCGCGTGTCCTTCACGGCGGACTACGCGCTCTACGATCGCAGCGCGGGCGGGTGGCATCTCACGAGCGTTTACCTGCACATCGCGGCGGCCATCGCGCTGTTTTTTCTGGCGGAAACGCTGACCGCAAGCAGTGGCTGGGCGGGCGGGATCGCGGTGCTGTGGGCGATCCATCCGCTGCACACTTCGGCGGTCACTTACATCGCGGGTCGCGCCGATCCGTTGCAGGCGCTGTTCGGATTTTGCGGGCTCGCGCTGGCGCTGAAAAGTCTGGGAGGGCGAGGCTCCCGCCGGGCCTCCGTGGAAAACAACTCCCCACCCGGCTCGGCAGGAGCCTCGCCCTCCCATTTGCCTTCGTGGCCGCTCAGCGTGGCGGCGGCGGTCTGTTTTCTGTGCGCGATGTTGTCGAAAGAAGCGGGCATTTCGGCGCTGTTGATTTGGTTGGCGATGCTGGCGTGGTATCGCGTGCCGCGCGCGGTTTGGGGGAAGTGGATCGCGATCGGGCTGGCGGTGATCGCGGTCTATGGCGCGCTGCGTTTCACGGCGGAGAGCACGCCGCCGCCAAAGCAGGACGTGCCGCCGCTCACCGCGCGTCCGATCCTCGCGGCGCGCGCGGTGGCGGAATATGCGGCGCTGATTTTCGCGCCGGTGAATTTACGGATGGAGCGCGATGTGAGTTCCGCCGTCGGCATTCCCAGCGAGCGCGACGCAAATGCGGGCCGTCGCGAGTGGCAGACGCTGCTCGGCCTGGCGCTCATCGCGGGCGGCATCGCGTGGTGGCGCTGGTCGCGACGACGCGCGCCGAATGCTGCGCTGGCCTTGATCGCCGGGCTGATCGCTTATCTGCCGGTGAGCAATCTTTTCGCCCTGAATGCGAGCGTGGCGGAGCACTGGCTGTATGTGCCGCTGGCGTTTGGATTCATCGCCGCCGCGTCATCGCTGCGCGAAATGCGATTTGGAAAAACCGTGCTCGCCGTCGCGATTTGCGCGTGGGCAGGCTGGCTCGGCTGGCGGACTTGGGAACGGCAGGCGGACTGGAAAGACCAGCGCACTTTCCTCGAACGCAACATCGCGGCAGGCGGCGACAGCGCACGGATGCGCGTGAATCTCGGGCAACTCGACTCTGCGGAAGGGCGCGACGACCTCGCTCTGGAGGAAATGAAGAAGGCGCTCACGCTCGCGCCGGAACAACCCTTCGCGCAGCTCGGAGCGGCGGCGATCCTGATCCGGGCGAATCAGCCCGGGGCCGCGGAATCCTTGCTGGCAAAGGCGGAGACGCATCCCGTCGTCGCGAATGAATGCCGCCTCCTGCGCGCGTCGCTGGCGAAAATCAAAACGAACGCCGACATCACGCCGATGCTGCACGAGGCCGCCCTGGCCGCGCCGGCGAACTGGCCAACCTGGCGGCGCTACATCGCGGAACTCGACCACGCCAATCGCCGCGTGGATGCGCTGCGCGAACTGCGCACCTTTCTCGATCGCCAGTCTTTCCGCGCGGAATCGTGGGCGATGCTCGGCGATCTACTGGCGCGCGAGCACGATTACCCGCGGGCGATCACCGCTTTCACCGAAGCGACGGAACTCGACGTGCATGACGAGGAATCGCGGCAGCGGCTCGCGATCATCCGGCGGACGCCTGCGCCTTGATGCACGCGGGGGAAACCGTTCGACTTCGCGCGGCGTAAAACTTAGTTCAATCGAACCTTATGTTTTCCAAACCTGACAGCGCACTCATCATCGTCGGCCATGGCTCGACGGTGAACCCGGACTCGAGCGCACCCACTTTCGATCACGCGGAGGAGATCTTGCGGCGCGGCGTTTTTGGCGAGGTGCATTGCGCGTTTTGGAAGGAGGAGCCGAGCTTGCGCCAAGTGCTGCACATGGTCGATCGCGAGGACATCTATGTGGTGCCAAATTTCATCAGCGAAGGTTACTTCACGCGCACGGTCATCCCGCGCGAACTGGAACTGGAAGGCGCGATCACCCGGCGCGGCGGGCGGACGATCAAGTATTGCGAACCGGCGGGAAACCACGCGCGGATGACGGACCTGCTGCTGCATCGCGCGGCACACGTCGCGCCCGGAGTGCCGCCGGCGGAGACGAGTCTTTTCATCGTGGGACATGGGACGAATCTGAATGACAACTCGGCGGCGGCGGCGAAGCGCGAGGTGGAGCGAATCCGCGAGCGCGGGCTCTACGGCGAAGTGCTGAGCGCCTACATGGAAGAGGAACCGCTCATCGCGAAATGGGACGAACTTTCCACCAAGCCGAATGTCGTCGTCGTGCCGTTTTTCATCGCGGACGGGCTGCATAGCTATGAAGACATCCCGGTGCTGCTCGGCATCGCGGAGGAGTCGCCAGGCGCGGCGAGTGTGAATGCAATGGATGTCTTTCGTCGCAACCCATACCGCCTGCGCGGACGCACGCTTTTCTACGCGAGCGCGATCGGCACGGAGGCGCTCTTTGCGGAGATCATGCTGGATCAAGTCGCGGCCTTTGACGCGGAGCACGCGGCGTGAAAAGGGCGCTCACGCAATCGCTGGCGGCGTGGCTGGAAGGAGGGCGGACGCGGATCGGACAGGTCGCCATCCTGAAAACGGCGGACGGTTTCGAGTTGCGGCATGCGGATGATTTTTCACGAGCCGATCTGGTGAAAGCGGAAGGCGCGGACGCGGCGCGGCATTTGGCCAATCTGGACGACGCAGAGGCGTATCGTCCGCTGAAGACCGCACCGAATTTGCGTCACGGCTGGCGACTGACTTTGCGCGATGTGGATGAGTTGCGGCGGGCGCTGGATTACTTTTACCCGGCGATGACGGCGTTGTTTTTAAGCCAGACAAACGGGGTGCTGCACGCCGTTCCTTTTCGCGAAACGCTGAACCGGCAAACGGGGATGTATCGCGTGACTCAGAAGATCACCGATGAGCAGGCGCGGACGATGATCGATTCGTTTTGCGCAGGTTGTTTGAAGTGCCGGCTCTGGGACGGACAAGCGTCGCCGGATGAGGCGGACCGCATTCCCCTGCTCTGCCAGGAAGCGTGTAATCTGCTCGTGGCAGAAGCGCGCAAAGTGGTAAAGGCGGAGCCTGCTCCGTCATGATTCTTCGCGCCCGCTACATTCTTCCCATCTCCAGTCCGCCGATCGAAAACGGCGCGGTCGCGATCGACGGGAATCGCCTCGTGGCCGTGGGCAGCGCGGGGGAAATCGCGGCGGCATATCCGGGAGTTGCGACCGATCTGGGCGACGTGGTTTTGCTGCCGGGGCTGATTAACGCGCACTGCCATCTCGACTACTCGATGATGCGGCACTCGATCGATCCGCCGAAGAGTTTCACGGGCTGGGTGCAGCGGATCAATGCGCTGAAACGCAGCCTGGACGACGACGACTATCTCGCCGCGATCGGGAAAGGATTTGCGGAGGCAAAAAAGTGGGGGACGACGACGATCGGAAATATCGAATCCTTTCCCGAACTCATGCTGCGCCTGCCGCCGTCGCCGCTGCGCACGTGGTGGTTTCACGAGATGATCGACATCCGGCATCGCCTGCCGACGGAGCGCGCACTGGCCGGCGCGCTGAGTTTTTTTGCGGCCCGCACGAGGCCGCTGGATTTCTTCGGGCTGAGTCCGCACGCGCCCTACACGGCGTCCGCGACGCTGTACCGGCTGGCGCGGGAATGCGCGGGGCAACTCGCGATGCCGCTGACGACGCATGTCGCCGAATCGCGCGAGGAGCTCGAAATGTTTCGGGATAAGACGGGAAAGCTTTATGAATTCCTCGAGAGCCTCCAGCGCCCGATGGCGGACTGCGGCGGGCACTCGCCGTTCAGCTATCTCTGGCGCAGCGGGGCGATCGATGCGTCGTGGATTTTGGTCCACATGAATGAACTCATCGAAGAGGATTTCGACATCCTCGCGGGGCTGCCGCGCGGCGAAGGGCCGCACATCGTGCATTGCCCCGGCAGCCATCGCTACTTTCAGCACACGCCTTTCCCCTATCGCCGCCTGCACGAGCTGGGTGCGAATATCTGCGTCGGCACTGACAGCCTCGCGAGCACGAATTCGCTCAGCGTCCTGGAAGAACTGCGCGGTTTGCAAAAAACGAACGCGTGGCTGACGCCGGAACAACTCTTGCGCACCGTGACTGTGAATCCGGCGCGTGCGCTGCGGTTTGGGGGCGAGTTGGGAAAAATCGCGCCGGGCGCATTGGCAGACTTGATCGCGATTCCGACGACCGGTAGCGTCGCGACCTTGCATGAGGAAATCATTTCTTACACTCGGCCGGTGCCGTGGATGATGATCGATGGGAACATCGTTTCGTAACATCGCGGTCACACTCTTGGGATGCGCGGCGACGTGCAGCGCGGCTCCGGTGAAAAGGCGGCGGCTAAAGCAACGCCCCGACCGGCCGCGCCAAAGCCCGTCGTCGCGAGGGACAACTTTCACCAGCTCGCCCCCGGCGAACTGCCGCTGGCCGCGAAGGGTGCCATCGTCCTCGACAGCTACACGGGCCGCACGCTTTACGAAAAAAACTCGGACGAGCCGCAGTATCCGGCCAGCACGACGAAGATCATGACCGCGCTGCTCGTCATCGAGGAAGGCGATCTCGATCGAGAGGTCGAAGTGACCGAGGAAGACGCGCGCGTCGGCGAAAGCAGTCTGAATCTCCGGCCCGGCGAACGCTACACGCGGCGGCAAATGCTTTTCGGTTTGATGCTGAAAAGCGCCAACGATGTGGCGCACGCGCTCGGTCGCGACAACGCGGGCACGGCGGAAGCGTTTGGTCTGAAAATGACGCTCCGCGCGCGCGAACTTGGCGCTACCACGACAAATTTCCGCAACCCGAACGGCCTGCACGACCCGCAGCACTACACCACTCCGCGCGACCTCGCGCTCATCGCCCGCGCCGCGATGCAGCAGCCCTATTTCCGCCAAATCGTCTCCACGCTCGAACACCCGTGGGTCACAAGTTTCGCGTCGCATCCGCTGCGGAATCACAACCGGCTGCTCACGCAATTCCCCGGCTGCATCGGCGTGAAAACCGGCTACACCTACCCCGCGCAGCAAGTGCTCGCGAGCGCGGCTTTGCGGGAAAACCGCGAAGTCCTCGCCGTCATCATGCACTCCGACAAGCCGGGCATATGGGAAGATAGCAAACTGCTGCTGACCTACGGTTTTGACCACCCGCCGGGCGTGGCGGCAGAGGAACCGAGTCCTCCGCGGGAGACGGCAGCGCAGGTTGAGCGCTAACAGGTTTGGCCGGATAGCCTTTGGAAAAACAAACCGGCGTCTTTCACCTCAGCCGGCGCAGAGCCAGCCGAGGCCCATCCAGTTGGCAAACCACGCCTGGACTTTGGCAGCGGATTGCTCGGGGAGTTCTTTTGCTCCGGCGAGCGCAGTGGCGCAGGCGGCGTCGAGCGAGGCACCATTGCGCAGGGCGGTGAGGAGGCGGTAGGCAGCGGGCTCGAGGCGTTTGAAATAGACCGCGAGTTCGTGGCGGTGCACGGCCAGATAGAGCGGTTGCTTTCGCGGACGCGCGACGAGGCGCTTGCGACGGCGGGTGCGCGTGCCGGCGACGGCGTTACTAACGCTTTCCGTCTCGATCACGTTGGTTTTCAGACTACCGAGAAGGTCATCGATCGGGTGCCACATTTCGACGAGCGACACGTAGGGCTGCACGCTAAGACGGAGTTTTTCCGGCGCGATCTTTGCGATGCGGGCGGCGTCGAGTCGCGGGAGTTCCGGCCCGTCGAAGGCGACGATGCGCGCCCATTCCACGCGGACCATTTCGAGCGAAAGCTTTTCGTGCGGTGCGACTAGTTCGGGACGCGCGGCGATAAAGGCCTCCAGCTTTCCACCGAGATCGCGCAGCGACCAGGACGTTGACGGGCAGCTTTCCAGATAGGCCGTGGCGAGGCGGTCGAATTTTCGCTGTCCGATGACGGCGCATAGTCCCCGAAAGTCTTCGGCAAAATTGCCGAGCAGACGCCACCAGTATTGTTGATTGTAAATCTGGAGCCGCTCAAAGGAATCGAGCCGATCATTGGGCTTAATGATGCCAGCGGCAGTTGCGGCGTTATCCCGCTGCATCCCTTCGCTCGCGGTGAGCGGACGCATGAGGGCACCGGCCATGGCACGCTGGATGTCGGCGAGTCGCGGCTTAGGCGGCGATAGTTTGCGCATCGGGAAGAAAGCGGTTGGCCTTGAGTGCCTCGCGATGCACTTCGTCGAAGGTGGGAATGCGGTCATCCCATTCGAGCAGAGTCGCGGTGCGCCCAGTGCGTTTGAGCGCGTGCGCGTACATCTTCCACACAGGATCGAGGACGGGATGATCGTGGGTATCGAGGATGTATTTCTCGAATTTCGTGTGTCCGGCGATGTGGATCTGGGCGACGCGTTCCGCCGGGACGGCGTCGAGGTAAGTGTAGGGATCGAAGCTGTGATTCTTCGACGAGACGTAGATGTTATTTACGTCGAGGAGGATTCCACAGTCGGCGCGCTCGACGACCTCATTGAGGAATTCCCATTCGGTCATTTCGGACGCGTTGAACTCCACATAGCTGCTCACGTTTTCCACGGCGACCGGCAGGCCGACATAGTCCTGCACTTCGCAGATGTTTCGCGCGGTCCACTCCACGGCTTCCCAAGTATAAGGCATCGGTAATAAGTCGTGAGTATAACGACCATCGACGCTACCCCAGCAGAGATGATCGGAGAGCCACGGCGTGCCCGTCCTTTTCGTCAGCGCCTTGAGTCTTTTTAAGTGATCGCGCTGAGGGCGCGCGGCGTTTCCAAAATACATGGCCACGCCGTGCTGCACGACGCGGTAGTGCTCTAAAATCTGATCGAGGACGTGCAGCGGCCGGCCCGCATCGCACATGTAGTTTTCGGAAATGATCTCGAACCAATCGACGCCAGGCTTTCGCGAAATGATATGCTGGTAATGCGGCACCCGCAGGCCGATGCCGACGCCGTAGGCAGTGTGGTTATTAAAGCGGTTGGCGGGCATGGGAGGATGTGAATGGTGATGCTCTTCCGACGCTACTAACTATGCACCGATCACTAGTCACAGCACCCACAAAGGGCTCCGGCCCTTTCAAGACCGGAGCCCTCGTAGATGCTAGCGGAAATTACTTCTTTTCGTGAGCTGGCTTGCCGTCTTTGACAGCGCAGCCGCCTTTGCCTTTGCAGGTGTTCTTGCCAGCGCAGCCGCCGTCGCCGGATTTGCAGCCGCCTTTTCCTTTGCAGGAATTCTTCCCTGCGCACGAGTGGTCTGCATCAGGCTTGCTGTCGTCCGCGAGCGTGCCTGCGGAGATGCCGGCCTTATCGGGGCTGGAGTTAGTCGCGGCGCTGACTTTGGCGACGAGGCCGCCGGAGACGATTCCGGCGAGAGCTGCGCCGGCGAGGAGTGTTTTGGTAGTGGAGTAACGTTTCATGTTTTTGCGTTTTTTGTGTTTTGGCTTTCTGCGTTATCTGCCGACTCCGCATTTCGCACACGCGGTGCGGAGTCGGCAAAAGGGTTCGGTAAGGTTGTTCGGTTCAGACGGAAGGCGTGGCCGTTTATTCCAAAAAAATGCAGGAACGATTAGCTCTTGCTAGCGGCGAGAGGTGCAAGGATGGCCGATTGGGTCAGGGCTTCGGGAAGGACGATCGGCTCTGGCGAACCGGGTAGATAGAAAACATAGACCGGAACCCCGATTCGTTGATAGCTCTTAATCTTGGCGGCGATCGCCGGATCAAAGTCCGAGAAGTCAGCCACCAACGTCGTCACCTTTTTTGCCTTGAAGGCGTCCGCGACTGCTTTCGTGTTAATGACCAGTGCTTCGTTGGTCTTGCAGTTCGGGCACCAGGAAGCGGTGAAGTCGATGAAAACGGGGCCGGTTTTTCGGGCTTCCTGAAGGCGCTCTTCGGTGAAGGGTTCCCAGACGATTCCTAGGGCGTTCGCCTGGAGGGATTTCGTGACGGGCATTTCCTTTTTCAGCGCATCGGGAAGAAACAGTTTTCCACCGGCCACAGCAATCAACACCGCCAGCACGACGGCCCACCAACGGCGCTGGCCGGCCCCAAAGACCCATCCGGCAAGTGCAAGGATCGTCAGAAACCACGCGGAAGCCGTCATCGCCGACACGCCGCGCGAACTTCCGACCACTCCCAAAAGCCAGACGACGACGGCAAGCAAAACGAAGCCCATGAGCTGCTTGAAGCGCTCCATCCAGACGCCGGGCTTCGGCAGGAAACGCATCCAGGCGGGCTGCCACGTGAGCAGCACGTAGGGCAGACTCATTCCCACCGCCATCGTGGCGAAGATGGCGCAGATGCTCGCGGGCGGTTGTGTGACCGCGAAGCCGAGCACGGGTCCGACAAACGGGGCGGTGCAAGATGTGCCGAGCAAGGTCGTGAAGAGGCCGTGGACGAATGCGCCGCCGTAACCATTGTGCCCGGCGAGCTTGCCGATGGTGTTTTCCGCGGTTCCTCCGAGCGTGATGTCGAACGTGCCGAACATCGACAGGGCAAAGAGCACGACGATGGAGATGAGGCCGATCAGCAGCCGCGGATCGGAGAATTGCATCCCCCAAAAAAAGCTGTGCCCGGCGGAGCGCAGCCCGATCGCCAAGGCGGCGAGGCCGAGAAAAAAGACGAGGACGCCGGCGGCGAACGTGAGGCCGAGACGAAAAACGCGACGCGGATCCTCTCCCGCCTGCGAGATAAAGCCGAAGATTTTCAGCGCGATGACGGGCAGCACACACGGCATCAGATTCAAAATAAGCCCGCCGAGAAAAGCACCCCACAACGTCGCCAGCAAACCTGGCCCCGCCTTCGGAGCCGCTTGGGAACTTGCTTCCAAAGCAGTGACGGCATTTGCGGGCGGGATTTGGTCGTCAGCGGAAACGAGCCAGCCTTCACGCGGCGCATCGCCTTTCGTGGTGGCGATCACGCCCTGAAATGCGAGCCCCGGCGCACCGCCTTCTTCGATGGGGAAAGTGACCGTCCGCGCGCCGTCGGCGGCGATTTCGCTCCACGTGGGATGTCCGAGTTTTATCTCACGAGCCGGCGGCAGCGGGAAAAATTCCGCCTTGGAATCCTTCGGCAAGCCCGCGAGGTCGATGGCCAGTTTATCCGCCGCGCCGCGATGCCACGTCACTTGGAACGGCGGCTTTCCCGTCTTGGGAGTCTGGGCGCGCCATTTCGCAAAAAGCTCCGCGTTGTCCGGCACCGCCGCACCTGCCGGGATCGTCAGCGAAACATTCGCGTCGCCGGGAACGCACTGCTGCGCGTTGCACATTTGCCAGACGAGTTTTGCTTTGATTTCGATGGAACGCGCGGGCAATTCCGCGGGCGGCGTGACTTCCGCGAAGAGCAGCGTCTCTTCCTCGTAAACGTAATTCAGGATGTCCCCTGCCCCGAGGTGTGCGTTGGGAAGCGGCCATTGCAGCGGACCGGCTTTGAAGCCCGGCGGCAACTCCCACTCCACCTTTGTCGGGAATCCAATTTCGCCGACGTTTTGCCAGTAGATGTCCCACTCTTTTTCAATCTCGAAGCGCACGCCGACCGTGAACGGCTTCCCCGCTTCGATCGCCTTCGTGTCGGCAACGATGGTCGGCGTGACGGGCGGAGCCTTGTCTCCAAAGCCTCCGATTTGGGCGGAACTCACGCCGCACCACGCGAGCAGCCAGACCAACGCGAGCGATGCGAAGCGAGAATTCATGCGGCAAACATACATCACGCGGAGCCCGCGGCGTCAGCTACTTCCTGACCCAATCGTCCGTGCGGAAAGGCGAGGCAGGCAGACCGGCGGCGTTTACGAGATTGCACTCGGGATTGTCCGACCATGCGTAGCGGACGGCGACGGGTGCGGGCACTTCCTTGCTGGAAATGAGGACGTGATCGCCTTGGATTTCCGCGTCGGCCCAGTGGAAAACGTGATCATTTCCCGCGATGGCAAAACCTTTGATCGGGCCGCCGTCGCTGGATTTCATGCCCTCGGCGTTGCGGAAACTGAGCCGGATTTTTGCGTCTTCGACTTGCGAGCCGCCGATGATCGGGCCGGAGTATTCCTGATCCTGAAAATACACGGTGGCCTCGGCATTGAGCGCGAGGCGACGCCCGACTTCCTGTTTGTTCTTCGGGTGAATGTCGCCGCCTTCACCGACATCGATGGCGACCGCCATACCGGTGTGCGGCAGCTCGAGTGTCATCAGTTGCGCCTCGCGCAGTTCGGCCCAATTGCTCTCCACGGGCTGATCGTTGCGGGCCATGTAGTTGGCGAGCTGCACGAAGATGAATGGGAACTCCGGCATCTCGCTGCCCGCGAGGCCGCCGGTCGCCCAAGCCTGACGCCAGGTGGCGATCATGGTCGGAAATAGTTTGCGATAAAGGCGCGCGGCTCCGGCGTTCGACTCGCCCTGGTACCAGATCGCCCCTTGAATCGTGTAGGGGATGACGGGTGCGATCATGCCATTGAAAAGGCAGCCGGGTCCGCCAAAGGGGTC
Organism: Chthoniobacterales bacterium; assembly: GCA_038228115.1. Lineage (GTDB taxonomy): Bacteria > Verrucomicrobiota > Verrucomicrobiia > Chthoniobacterales > Chthoniobacteraceae > JANLQB01. The sequence goes on along the minus strand of JBBRPM010000016.1, from coordinate 68,738 downwards.
GCCGCCACGCGGAGGATTGCCGGGTTTTTTCGGCTCGGGCTGGCCTGCGGCTTTCGCGGTTTCCGCAGCGGCTTTCCATGCGTCCATCGATTTGTCCCACGCCTCTTTGGCCTTCGGATAACTCCCGACCACCTTGTCCCAGCTTTCCGCGAGGGGTTTGAAATCCGGATCGGACTCGATGACGGGGCGCGGCGTCCAGTGCTCGGCGGGCGTGCCACCCCATGAAGTGTGGATGATGCCGACAGGCTGCTTCAGCTTTTCGTGCAAGTGACGCGCGAAGAAATATCCGACGGCGGAGAAGTGTCCGACGACATCCGGCGCGCACACTTCCCACTTGCCCACACAGTCGTCCTGCGGCTCGCTTTTCGCCGCTTTCTTCACGGTAAACATGCGGATCTGCGGGTAATTCGCAGCGGCGATTTCCGCCTCCTTGTTCATCGCGCCGCCGGTGGTGAACTCCATGTTCGACTGCCCGGAAGCGACCCACACTTCCCCGACGATTACATTTTTCACCGCGATCGTATTCGTCCCGGCGATGGTCAAATCACCGGCGGTGCCTGCCTTTAATTCGGCGAGACGCACGCTCCATTTTCCATCCGTACCCGCGGTGGTCTCGCCCTTTTTTCCGGCAAAAGTCACCGTCACTTTTTCCTGCGGATCGGCCCAGCCCCAGACGTTGGCCTTCGACTCGGCCTGGAGGACCATGTTGTCGCTGATCAAGGCTGGGAGCCGGATGGCGGCCTGCGCGGCTCCGGTGAAAATAGTGGCGGCGAGGATGAACGGGATGCGGGATGGGAGGGAGAATTTCATGCGGGTGTGGGATTCAGTATCGGATATGGAATCCGCGGCGAGCCTATTTCCTTGGCGCTCATTTGCGCGAATTGGACGCCGCCGTTGCATCCAAAGCGGGCGGAATCCCGTCTTACTCATGTGTTCGCCGCTTGCCATTTTCAATCGTGGACCGCTATGCAGACCGGCAGTGATTTTGCTGTTCGCCTTCATGATCCGATCGCTCCCGGCTCCAGCCGCGAGGCTGCGTGCATGAGTGCGGAGAATCCAGAGCGGCAGCGCGACGTGGAATTGCTGGCCCGCGTGGCGAAGGGCGACGAGCAGGCGTTCGCACAGTTTTACCGGCGTACGGCGGACGGGCTTTTCGGGCTGGCGCTGAAGATGATGAACGACTCGGGCGAGGCGGAAGATGTCTTGCAGGAGGGCTTTTCCTACATGTGGAAAAAGGCGGCGACTTATGATCCGGCGCGGAGCAGCCCGTTCACTTGGGCGGTGATGATCGTGCGGAACAAGGCGATCGACCGGCTGCGGTTGCGGCAGCGGCAAGCGCGGATCGTGGAAAAGGCGACGACGGAATTTTTGCATTACACGGATACGGACGACGCGTCGGCGCGCGAGCCGGTGCGGCGCGAGCAGTGCGCGGAGGTGCGAGCGGCGCTGGCGGAAATCCCCGACGATCAGAAGCAGGTCGTGGAGCTGGCGTTCTTCGCCGGGCTCACGCACGAGCAAATCGCACAGCGCCTCGAGGCGCCGCTCGGAACGATCAAGGCGCGCATCCGGCGGGGCTTGCTGCGGCTGCGGGATCGGCTGAAAGGAGCGGACGCATGATCGACGAAACGCTACAGGAACAAGCGGCGCTCCACGCGCTCGGGATGCTTTCGGGCGAAGAGGCGACCGCTTTTCGCGCAGCGCTGGCGCGCCAGCCGGAGCTGCAAACGCTGGTGGATGACCTCGCCGAAGCCGCGGCGGCGCTGACCCACGCGGTGCCCTCGGCGAAAGCGCCGACCGAAGTGCTGCCGCGTCTGCTCACGCAAATCCGGGCGGAGCGCATGCGCACGAACACGACGCCGGGGCGAGGGTCGGCAGTGAGCTGGATGCCGTGGGCGCTGGCCGCTGGGATCGCGCTGGCGGCGTCGGTGGGATTCATCGCGGGAGCGAGAGTGGAGTCGGTGAATACGCAGGTGCAGGTCGCGAAAATGAGCGCGCAAATCGAGCAGGCCGATGTGGAGCGGCAGCGGCTGGCGACGTTGCTTTCATCCCTGAAAGAGGAGCGCGGCAGTTTGGAAAAACGGATCGCGGATTTGCGGCAGCGCGAACTCCTTTCACAGATCAAAATCGCAACGCTCCGGGTGCAGTTGAAGGCTTACGCGAAAGTCGCCGCCGTCGCCGTGTGGGACGCGACGAGTCAGCAGGGCGTGATCCGTTTCGACAACCTGCCGCCGGCGGGAGCGGGCAAAGATTACCAGATGTGGATCATCGAAGATCAAAACCCGGTGCCGGTGAGCGCGGGCATTTTCACGGCGGAGAGCGGAACGGAGTTCGACGCGCGCCTTCGCCCCAGCCGCCCGATCGCGGTCGCCGGGAAGTTTGCGGTGAGCCTCGAACCTAAAAATGGGTCCGCCGAGCCCGCCGGGCCGATTCTGCTCATGAGCAATTGATTCCGCATGCAGACGATGCGACACACGACGGCTTCACCAGTGCGATGATTGACACTCCAAGTTTCAGACAGTTAGCTTTTGTCCCAATGAAAAGGTTTCTAATTCAGTGCACGGCCCTCGTCCTCGCCGTGACCGGATGGAGCACGCCGCCGACGCCGCCGCGACTCCTCGAAAAAGCCCGGGTTTTGCCTCTCGCCCTGGACGACGCAGTGGAATTTCGGAAGACGAAAATCTACTTGAACGACCCGACCGTCCTGAAGCCCGAGCCGACGCAGGAGGAGATGATTTCCTTCGAGCGGCAGCGCGTGTTTTTCGGCGCCATCAACAGTGCGGATCGCCGCGAACGCTACGGCCAGTATTTCACGTTCTTCTGGCGCACGGCCCGGAAGGCGGACTTGACGATGCGTTTTGAATACCGGCAGGCGAATCTCGGTTCGCACGTGCAGGCCCGCGAATTCTCCTACCCGGCGGCGAAAGGCTCTTTCCGCTCGGAGTTCGACATCATCGGCGATGATTTCGTGGACGAGGGAAAGGTGACTGCCTGGCGCGCGGTGCTCATCGAGAACGGGAAAATCGTGGCGCTCAATCAATCGTTCCTCTGGAACTGACCACGGCCATGGAAGCCATCAGCCACCGCTTTGTCGTCCCCGGAACTCGTCTTGAACAACATTCTGCCATTTGGCGTCAAAGTTGCATTAACCAAGATTGCGAGAATCAATCTAGTCATCTGTGATCACTCCAGCTTCCATTCAGGTCGGCGTGTCGGACCGCACCATCTGGGTGCGGGTCGAGGGGAAGGGCTCGTTTTCAAATGCGACCGGGCTGAAGCAGTTCGGCAAGGAAATGACCAACCGCGGTTTCCGGCAGTTCGTGATCGATCTCCAGCGCTGCACGGTCATGGATTCGACCTTCATGGGAACGCTCGCCGGGATGTCGCTGCGGCTGCGGGAACTCGGGTCGGGCCAAATCAGCGTGGTGAATTTAAACGATCGCAATCGCGATCTGCTGGTCGGGCTGGGACTCGATCGTTTTTTCAACATGGGCCCGGTCCCGGAAGGGCCGGTGATGCAGCAGGTGCTGCCCTCGACCAATGATGATAAACACACCCGCGCCGAGACGATGCTCGAAGCGCATGAGGCAGTGGTCGCGGCGAATCCCGCGAACGAGGCGAAGTTCAAGGACGTGCTCGAATATCTAAAGCAGGACCTGCATCTCACACACTGATCGCCAATGTGGATCGGCATCACATTGGTTCTGCTTGCAGGGGCCGGGTTCTTCTTCCTCTACCGAAAGCAGCAGGAACAAATCGCCGTGCTGGAAAAGGCGCGCGCCAAGATCGAACTCGAGGAAACGCGCGTGTTCGATTTCCTGCACGGACTCGGCACCGCGCTTTCCGACGAGGCGAAGCCGGGTGATCTTCATCGGCTGATCGTCGAGGGCGCGATGCGCATCCTGAACGCGCAGGGCGGCGCGCTTTATCTTTCCGACGAAAAAACCGGGCAGCTCCGACCGGCGTTTATCACGAAGGATTGCCCCGCGCTTTTCGAAGTCCCCGCCAAGTCCACGACCACGCCGGAAGCGCTGCACCATCATCTCCGTCTGCACGCGATCGCGCCGTGGGATGGCGTGCTCGGCGCGGCTTGGAATGATGGCAAGGCGCTGCTCTTGAGCGGCGACGATCCGCGGCTGGAATTTGGCAAAAACGGGCACACGACCGAGCGACCCGCAGCCGTGGTGGTGGCGCTTCTAGCCTATCATCAGAAAAAAATCGGCCTGCTCGCGGTCACGCGTCGTGCTCCGGGAGAGACGTTCCTGCCGGGCGAATTTCAGGCTTTCAACACCATCGCCGAGCAGTCTGCCTTCGCGCTTTATAACGTCTTCATCGCTGCGGAAGCCGCCGAGAAAAAGCGGCTCGATCAGGACCTGCAAGTCGCCTACGAAATCCAGCGCATCCTTTTGCCCAGCAGCGCGCCGGACGTGGCCGGCTACCAGATCAGCGGCATCAATATCCCCGCGAAACAAGTGAGCGGCGATTACTACGATTACATCGCCGTGGACGACAGCCACTGCGGCGTCGTCGTCGCAGATGTGTCGGGAAAAGGCGTGCCGGCTTCGCTCATCATGGCGATGTGTCGCAGCGTCCTGCGCAGCCAGGCCGGGTCGCAGCTTTCCCCGTCGCAGGTGTTGCGGGCGGTGAATGCGCAGATTTTTCCCGACATCAAAGAGGACATGTTCATCAGTATCGCCTACGCGATTCTCGATAAAAACTCGTCGTCGGTAACGCTCTGCCGCGCCGGCCACGACGCGCCGCTGCTTTACCGCGCCAGCGACAAGACGGTCTCGAAGATCAACCCGCCGGGAATGGCCGTGGGCATTGACAGTGGAGACGTGTTTAATAGAGTCACAGGCGATTTTTCTCTGACTTTGGAGGCCGGTGATTGCTTGATCCTTTACACGGACGGCGTGACTGAGGCGCTCGACAAAGACGGGGAGGAATTCGGAATGGACAACGTGATCACGTCCATCCAGGCGAGTGCGCCCGAGGGTGCCGCCGCAATGATCACCCGGCTGACGGATGATCTTTGGACATTCGTCGGCGCCCGTCCTCAAAACGACGACATTACCCTGATCGCCATCCGCAAGAAATGACTGAACCAAATCAAGAAACCACGCCCGACACTCAGGAAGCTGCGCCCGCACCGGAAGCCGCGACCGAGGACGCGCTGCTCGCGCAAATGCAGAGCGACATGGAGCGTTTCAAGGATCTCGCCCTGCGCACGCAGGCGGACTTCGAGAATTTCCGAAAACGCGCCGCTCGCGAAAAAGAGGACGCGTCGAAATACGCGAACGCCGGCTTTTTGGAAAAGCTGCTGCCGATCCTCGATAACTTCGAACTCGGCCTGACGGCCGCGCGCAGCGACGCCAAGGATTCGCCGATCATCGCCGGGATGGACATGGTCTCGAAACAACTCACGGATTTTCTCACGTCCGTGGGCGTGGAAACGGTGAAGGCGGAAGGCGAGCGCTTCGACCCGAATCAGCACGAAGCCGTGGCGCAAGAAGCGAGCGACGACGTTCCCGAGGGCGAGATCGTCCGGCAATTGCGCCGGGGCTACCGACTGCGCGACCGCCTGCTGCGCCCGGCCACCGTCACCGTCTCGAAAGGAAAAGCGGAATAGCGCGTTCTCTCGCGATCCGTCTCATCGTTCACCTTTAGTTTTTTCAGAAACCGTTCATGGCCACCAAGCGCGATTATTACGAAGTCCTTGAAGTCACGCGAACTTCCAACGGCGAGGAGATCAAGCGCTCCTACCGGAAGCTCGCGGTGAAGCATCACCCAGACAAAAATCCGGGCGATCACACGGCGGAGGATAAGTTCAAGGAACTCGGCGAAGCCTACGACATCCTGAGCGACGCCGATAAGCGCGCGGCCTACGATCGCTACGGGCACGGCGCGTTTGCGCAGGGCACTGCCGGTGCGAAGGGCGGCGGGGGCGGGGCGGGCGGTTTTCACGATCCATTCGACATCTTCCGGGAAGTGTTCGGCGGCGTCTTCGGCGGAGCCGCCGGCGGTGCGGGCGGACGCGCGGAACGAGACGGGAAACAGCGCGGCTCGGACTTGCGCTACGACATGCAGATCGGGCTGGAGGAAGCGTCGTTCGGTTGCGACAAAGAGATCGAAGTTTCCAAGCTCGAAGGCTGCACCGTCTGCGAAGGCACCGGCGCGGAACAAGGCTCGCGCGCCGTCACCTGCCCGGCTTGCAGCGGACGCGGGCAAGTCATTAGTTCGCGCGGATTTTTCCAGGTCTCCCAAACGTGCGGACGCTGCCGCGGCACCGGCACGGTGATCGAGCGGCCCTGCCGGAAATGCGGCGGCGAAGGGCGCGCGGAGATGACTTCGCGGATCAAACTGAAAATCCCCGCCGGAATCGAGGACGGCTCGCGGCTGCGCAGTTCGCGCAACGGTGAAGCCGGCATCCGCGGCGGCCCGCCGGGCGATCTCTACGTCGTCATCCACATCAAGGAGCACGAAATTTTCGAGCGCGATGGCGACTCTCTTTTCTGTGAAATCCCCGTCTCTTTCACCACCGCCTCGCTCGGCGGCGAAGTGGAAGTGCCGACGCTGGAAGGCAAGGCGCATTTGAAAATCCCCGCCGGCACTCAGGGCGCGACCGTTTTCAAACTGCGCGGCAAAGGCATCCCGTCGCTGAACTCCACCTCACGCGGCGACCTGATGGTGCGAGTGCTCGTGGAAGTGCCGACGAAACTGAACTCCGAGCAGCGCCGGAAGTTGGAGGAGTTTGCGGAGCTGATGGGCGAAGACAATTCGCCGCTGCACCAGAGCTTTTTCGACAAGGCCAAGGAGTTCTTCCGCTAGTCGCAAATCGCCGCGCGCCGCGCTTTCAAAACGGCGCAGTCTGGAGCTATAGTTCTCGCGCTCACCCGCGCTTTTATGAACTCGATTCCCTCCAAGCTGCTTCCATCCGTTTCCAATTTCCGCCGCTGGCTCGCGCCCTCGTTGCTCGCACTCTTCAGCCCGGCGCTCTTTGCCTGGACGCCAGGCACAGGCAGCCCGACGGCGACCGCCGGCTTTGTCGTGGACCCTGTGAATCGCACCGACGTTCTGTCTTTCTACAACTGCATCTACACCGCGTCGGAAAACTACCCGGCCAATCTCGGATGGGCCGGCAGCGTTTCCCCGTGCGTGCCGGGGACGACGAGCGCGACGTTTAAGAACGACGTTTTGCGACGCATCAATTTCTACCGCGCGCTCGCGGTGCTCCCGGCGGACATCGCGTTCGATGCCGTGAAAAGCGCGAAAAATCAGGAAGCCGCGCTGATGATGTCGGCGAACAACGCGCTCAGCCACACGCCTCCGAACACGTGGACTTGCTACTCCGCGAATGCGGCGGAAGCGGCGGGAAACTCCAACATCGCACTCGGCACCTACGGCCCCGGCTCGGTCGATGCGTTCATGGGCGACAGCGGCGGCGGGAACCAGGTCGTGGGCCATCGGCGCTGGCTGCAATACTCGCGCGCCAGCATCATGGGCACGGGCGATGTGCCGGTGAACAGCACCTTCAACAAGGCGAACACCATCTGGGTCATCGGCGATTTCAAAGCCGCGCCCACACCGCAATTCGTCGCTTGGCCGAATCGCGGATTTTCCCCTTTCCCGCTCATGCCCGCGCGCTGGTCGCTCTCGTATCCGGGAGCGAATTTCGGCGCGGCGACCGTGACGATGACGGTCGGCGGCAGCGCGGTCTCCACGCCGATCGTATCGAATGTGGACGGTGGAATTGGCGACAACACGATCGTCTGGGAGCCCACGGGTTTGCCCTCGACGATCTCCGCGGACACGGTCTGCAACGTGACGGTGGCGAACATCAGCGGGGCAGCTGTGCCGGCGAGTTACAGCTATAGCGTCACGCTTTTCGATCCGAACGTGCTCGGCAGCACGGTGACGATCGCCGGTTCTGCGACGCCGCCGACATCGGGTGCGGGCTACACTTTCAACAGCATCGCGCAATCCGACAGCTACGAGCTGCGCGTCTCGACCGGCAGCGCGGCAGCGTGGCTGGAGGGCGCGGAGGATGCGCCCGTGCCGCAGATCGTGCCGCACACGACGGGTTCCTATTCGCTGCGCCAGACGGTCGTGAAACGCACGGGTGCGAAGGCATTCCAACTCGCGTTCCCCGACTTCAGCAGCCAGAGCTTTGATGTGACGCGCGACATCGTGCCGTCGGCCACCAGCCAGCTTCAGTGGTATGATCTTGGCCGCTTTGCCGTGACCACGAACACGCTGAGCGCGGAAGTTTCCACCGATGGCGGAGGCACGTGGACGAGCGTCTTCAGCCGCAATGGAGTGGGCCTGAGCAGCACGCTGTGGGACCCCGCGTTCATCAGCCGCTCGGTGAGTCTCGCCGCGTATGCCGGGCAAATTGTGCGGGTGCGTTTCATTCTGCGAAACGCCAACTCCGTCTCCACGGGCACGGATTCCAATTTCGGATTTTTCATCGACGACATCACAATCACCAACGCGACCGAACTCGTCGGCACCACCATCACGCCACTCGCCGGCGCAGTCACTTCCTACACGCTGAACGCCGCGACTGCGGGCGCGCCACTCGTCGCGGGCACTTCGTATTTCATGCGGATGCGGCCAAATGTCGGCTGCCGCTGGTTCGGCGACGGCACGTTGAAAACGGTCATCGCGCAAACTCCGTCGGGCTACGCGGGCTGGGTCGCCACGCAGTATCCCGCCGCGAATGAAGGCCCGCTCGGCGACCACGATAAAGACGGCCTTTCCAACGGCGTCGAATACGCGTTCGGCCTGAACCCGCTCATCCCGAATACCAGCTCCGCGCTGCCGCAGCCAGCGCGCGTCGGCAACGCGTTGACTGTCACGTTCACCCAGCCTGCCAGCGTCACCGATGTCACCTACGGCGCAGAGTGGACCGCCGATTTCGTAGCGTGGCATTCGATCGCCGACACCGGCAGCGGGAACACCCACACGTTCACCGTCAGCGTGGTCGGACAGCCGAAAATGTTCTTGCGCTACCACATCGTCATCGCCCCGTGATCGCGCGCCTTTTCCTCCTCGCGATCGTGGCCAGTGGCGGCGCGTGTTCGCGCAGCGTGCAGCCGCCAGTCGCCGCACCCGCGCCGACGACGCCACTCGTTGCGTATCCGACGGAGCCGCCTCCTGCGCCGCGAGTCCAGCTTGGCGAGCCGCCGCGAATGAAGCAGGAATAGAAATATGCACCGCTTTTTTCTCCCGCCGCCTTCCTGGAAATCCGAACGACTCGCACTCGACATGGCGGAGTCGCATCACGCGGTCGCCGTGCTGCGACTCGATGCCGGGGACAAGGTGGTGATCTTCGACGGGCAGGGAAATGAGGCGACGGCGGAGATCGTCGGCGCGAAAAGCAATCGCGTGGAGCTGAAGAAAATTTCGGAGTCCAAGACCGCCTCGATGCGCTGCCAGATCGTGCTCGGGCAGGCGATTCCGAAAGGGAAAAACATGGACCTGATCGTGGAGAAGGCGACGGAACTGGGCGCATCAGGAATCGCGCCGCTGCTCTCGGAGCGGACGGTCGTGCGATGCGATGAAGAAGAAGCCTCCTCGAAGAAGCAGAAGTGGCAGCGCGTCGCCCTCGAGGCCGCGAAACAGTGCGGCCAAAACTGGCTGCCCGCGGTCCAGACGCCGGTCTCGTTAAAGGCGTTTTTCGCCGCCAATCCGAAATTCGATTTGATGCTCATTGCCTCGCTGCAACCGGATGCGAAGCCGCTCAAATCCCTGCTCGCCGAACGCGACGGCCCGCCGCCCAAGAGCGTGCTCATCCTCGTCGGACCCGAGGGCGATTTTACTCCCGCCGAGATCAATCTCGCAAAGTCCGCCGGCTGCCAGCCGATCACGCTCGGCCCGATCATCCTGCGCACCGAGACGGCGGCGATCTATTGCCTGAGCGTGCTTTCGCACGAGCTCTACAGTTAGCGGTCTTCCCGCAGCTAAGGCTAAATCGGCTCGAAGAAAATCCAGTGAAACGACGTGGGGCGATGTTCCCACTGAAGATATTTCGCGAGCCATCCGGGGATGGTTTTCGAGGTCCAATCGCGGAGCGGCCGCGCAGCCGGATCGATCCACTTCGCCCGATGCGTCGCGGCGAGACGGGCCGAAAGTTCGCGCCCCAGCGCATCCCCTTCCCCGTGGACTTCCGTCAAAATCGTCGCGCCTTTCAGCGCCGGAACCACCAGCGGATCGATCAACACCCGCTCGTACCCTTCGACATCGGTGATGAGAAGCGCGCCTGGCTTCAGCGCGGCCTGAAGATCGGCCGGTTCGCAGCGCGCGCGGACCTCGATGGCATCGCTCACGTCATTGACGCCAGCCAGTTTTGCCAGGAGTCGCCGGCCCGTTTCTTCCTGCTCAAAAGCGATGATCGGGACGCCGGGAAAACGCCGTGCCAGACCGACCGCGTAGTAGCCTTCCGCCGCGCCCACATCGACGACTACACTGAAACTCCCGCGCAACAACTGCTCCACGACGCCGTGCAATTCCGCCTCATAAGTCCCGAGCAATTTCGGCGCGAGCGCACTCCCGATGGACGACAGGATATAGTTCATCCCGGCAAACGGACCGGCGGAAACTTTCCCGCCCGTGAAAACGAAGGCGAAGATGCCGGGGATGGTGCGCTGGCGAATAGCTCCCAGCGCGATGCGCAGGCGATGTTGCAGCTTCATGCGGCGGAGGTGATAGCGGCGTACGTTTCCAAATATTCAGTCATCATTTTTGGGATCGAAAATCGGGCGGCATTCATCGTCCCGCACTCGACGAGCGATGCACGCGCAGCGGGCTCGAACAAACTGGTGACGCGGCGGGCGAGTTCCGCGGCATCATCGGGCCGGTGATAAAGCGCCGCCTCGCCGCCAATTTCCGGCAGGCACGTGGCGTCGCTGGAAATGACCGGGCAGCCACAGCTTTGCGCCTCGATGATGGGCCAGCCGAAGCCTTCGTAGGTCGATGGAAAACAGAACGCGAACGCCGTGGAATACAGCGCCTCCAGCACCGCGTCGGAAGGCTGCGCGACGGTGATGATGCGTTCGCGCCCGCCAAAAGCGTCCGCCTTTTCCAAAAGAGCCGCCGATGGAGGCTCGCCCGCAAACACCAGATGCAGCGCAGCGTGCGACTGCAAAAGGGCGAAGGCATCGATCAAAAGCGCACGATTTTTGCGCGGATAGTTCGCGCCGACGTGCAAGAGAAAAGGGGCGACGAGCAGGCGACGATCGGCGAGACGCTGCGCACACTCCGCGCGGTCGAGCCGGCGATATTCGTGTTGCGGTCCGAGATGGATCACCCGCGCGCGCCCGGCTTCGACGCAGATGAGGCGCTGCAGGACTTCCTGCGTAAAACTGGAGTCGCACACCACCATGCGGGCCGCGCGCAAGCCGCGCTCGATCCGGCGCGATAGATGACGATGAAACGCGCGTTGCAGCATCGTGCCCGCTGCCGGCGCATCGTCGAGCACCGACAAATCGTGACACGTGACGACAACCGGCTTTCCGCCCCTGCGGACGAGGTGCGCATAGAAAGCATTCCCCTGGTCGGCGACATGGATGAGATCGAAATCGCGCGTCGCGTTTCCGCGCAGCCGCCACTCGAAATTTAGTTTCTCAAAGCGATTGCGCCAGCGCCGGGAAAAGCCCGCGAACCACTTTGGCAAGCGCCCCGGTCGCAACAGCACGGCTTCGCATCCACGCGCATTGAGTTCGTCGTGCAGGAGTCGCGCAAAACGGTGCATGCTCTCGCGCGGATCGTCGGGATGATTCGCGAGGATGGCGACGCGCATGCTCAGCGACGCCGACCGGGAATCGCGCGGCGAAGGCAGACGTGAGGGACGAGAAAAATCATGCGCGCGCGGAAAGTTTTCGGAGGATGCCCGCCGGCATTCCGTTGCCAAGCATTTTTAAAACAGAGCGCGCCCGCATGGCCTCAGGATGGCTCCTGCCAAAGTGAATCCGTTGTCTGGAAATCTCTTCCTTCATGCCCGCCCGCCACGTCCCGTTTCACGCGGTTTCGCTTTTCTCGAACCCGCCGTTTGGCATGGAAAAGCATGACGCCCTCAATCCCTGCTCCGCGCCCTCCGAGCCAGTCCCGAGTGAGTGGACGCGCGAGAAGTTGGTCGCGCTCATGCACCAGCTATAAATTCTCGATCCTACAACTGACCTTGCTCTCCTCCTGCGAAGGCTCCAAAAACTACGTTCCTCACCCGCCAGACTAATGGGCACCTCTGGATAGGGGGTGTTTTTTTCATCAGCCAAAGCCCTCTCGAAAAAACACCCCCTATCCAGAGGTGCCCGAAAAAGAGATAGAGCGCTCGGATCAGAATGCGGGCTCGCGGGTCAAGGCGCTTCACGCCGCGCGTGGTGCAAACTAAGCGTTGATTTCGCTGGCCCCTGCCCCGAGCATTCCGCCCTGCCCAGCCCATGCTCGGTTTTTTAGAACGCCAGCGTCTCGTCAAAAAAGGACTCGCCTCCTCGAAGTTGCGCCGTCGGCGCACCGAGAGCGAGCTCATGCTCACGCTCGAACACGGTTGGGTCACGAAGTTCGCGATCTTCGGTTTGTTCATGCTCGGGCTGTGCATGCTCATTTACTCGGACGGTGTGGATCAGGGCATCGAGAAAGGGATCATTGCCGGGCTCATCTTCCTCACCGCGCTGGCGCAGTTGTGGATCAATCACGAAGAATCGTTTGCTAGCAATTCGTGCGTGGCGCTCATCTTCACGGTCTGCATGCTCCACCTCGCGGCGGTGAAAATCGTGCTCGTCACTGCGGATAATCAGGTGCTGCACAGTGAGATGGTGCCCGCCGGCGAATGGAGCGGGCTGGAGCTGCAGCAGCTCTGGCGGCTCGCCATCCCCTTTTCGCTCGCGCCGCTCACGCTTTCCGTTTTGCTCGGGCGAAATCGCGGCCTTTTCGCGGCCACTTTCGTCAGCCTGTGGGGCGCGATCATTCATCGCTCGATCGATGCGCGCCTGCTCGTGATCAGCCTCATCACGGGATTTGTCGCGGTGTTTGTGACGCTGCGGGTGCGACGCCGCGGGCAGCTCATTCGCGCGGGGATTTTCGTCGGCTTCACCACGTGGATGCTCGCGCTGATGTTTGGCTGGATCGGGCCGATCGTGTGGGGGCCGATGGGCGACACGTATTGGCGGATGATCGGGTGGCAAAGCCTGATCGCGATCGGCGGCGCGATCCTCACGGCGTTCGTGGTCAGCGGCGCGCTGCCGGTCTTTGAGTCGCTCTTTGGCGTGACGACCGACATCTCGTGGCTCGAACTCGCGGACCTGAATCACCCGCTGCTGAAGCGCATGATGATCGAAGCTCCGGGCACGTACCAGCACAGTCTCGTGGTCGCAAATCTCGCGGAGTCCGCCGCGGAAACCATCGGCGCAAATGCCGCCATGGCGCGGGTGTGCTCGTATTTCCACGACATCGGCAAGCTGGTGAAGCCCGAGTATTTCACTGAAAACATGCGGCGCGATCGCAATCCGCACGACGATCTCGCGCCGACGATGAGCGCGCTCATCATCATCGCGCATGTGAAAGAGGGCGTGGATCTCGCGCTGAAAAGCGGGCTCAAGCAGCAGATCATCGACGTAATCCAGCAGCATCACGGCACCTCGACCATTGCCTATTTTTACCGCCGCGCGCAGCAGCAGCAGGAGGATCAGCGCGCGGGTGGAAAGATCATGAATATCCGCGAGGAGGACATTCCCGAGGTGCGCGAAGAGAGTTTCCGCTATTCTGGGCCGAAGCCGCAGACGCGCGAGTGCTCGATCATCAGTCTCGCGGATTGCATCGAAAGCGCGTCGCGCAGTCTGGAGCGCGTCACACCGGGGAAGATCGATCAGCTCGTGACCGACATCATCCAGCGACGGCTCATCGACGGACAGCTTAAGGAGTGCGACCTGACGATGCGGGAGCTCGAAATCCTCTCGGAGAGTTTCAAATTCACCCTGCAAAGCATGATGCACACACGCGTCTCGTATCCCACCGATCGGCAGGTGGAAAAGCACGACACGCCGATGCCGCAGAGCAAGTCCGCCCGCCCGATTTCGGCGGCGTGAAGTCGCACATCTTTCTCCAAAACCGGCAGCGTGCGCTCCCGCTCGATGTGCCGTGGCTGCGGCAGTTCGCACCGCTCGCTTTAGAGAAATGTCGCGACCTGTGCGCGGACGGGAAGTTTGCCCTGAATACGTTCGAAGAAGTCAGCGTCGCCATCGTCTCGGACCGCACCATCGCGCGGCTGCACGTCGATTTCATGGGGATCGCCGGGCCGACGGACGTGCTCACCTTCGATCACGGCGAGATCGTGATGAGCGCTCAGACGGCCGCCATTTACGCCGCCGAACACCGGCACCGCGTCGAGGAAGAATTGGCGCTTTACACCGTCCACGGCTTGCTCCACTTGAATGGCTTCGACGATGGCTCTGCGCGCGACGCGGCGCGGATGCAAAAAGTCCAGTCCCGCGTGCTGCGCGAGTGCCTCGCCAAACTACCCCGCCTCTAAAAAAACATGCGCTTCCCCGTCTCCTCCCAACTCCTCTCCCTCGCCCTCCTCGCCTCCGCCAGCACGCTCGTCGCCCAGCAGGACGCGCCGCCGGTCGATGTTTCCCAGCTTTTACAAGCGCTCCGCGGCATCAAGGAACAGCAGACTCTGCAAACGAAAACGGCCCGGCACAAGGCATTGCAGCGCGTCCAGGCTTCAGCCGCGAGTCCCGCGGCGGCGGTAGGCTCGTGGGAAGAAGCGGTGCGCGAGACGCAGTTTGAAGGTGCCGCGCGGGAAGGCTCGCAGTTTAAAGAATGGCGCGAGCGCGAAGGCGAGGCGCTGAAGGAAAAGGAAGCGGCCAGCGCGGCGCAGCTTCACTTCAAGTGGATGGCGCTCACGCTCCAGCGCGCGAACGGAGCCACGGTGAAAGAACTTCTCCCCCAAATCATCGCCCACACCAAGGAACTCGCCGCCGACACCGCGGCGATCGAGGCGCTCGATGAAGACATCCGGCACGAAAAGGAAACGGCCGGCAACAGCAAGCGCGGCAAGGAACGGAAGACGAATGACGAAGCCGTGAAGCGAATGCACGACCAGATCATCCGGGCGGCCGTGAATGGCAGCGCGCCCGCCCAAGTCCTCAAGATCGGCGAGTTGATCAACGTGGAAAAATGGGAAATGAGCGCCGGCAATCTCGACGGAATTTACAACCGCATCATCCTCCCGGAACTACGGACGTCCAAAGACCCGCGCTTGCTGGAGTATTGGGACATGCGGCTCAAGCGCGAGGCGGAGAGCGCTTCCCGCTCGAAGCTCGCGTTCGACCAGGAAAAATTCAATCAAGTCCGCCGTCCCGAACTTCTCTGGAGCCGCGCGCAGGATCTCCTCATCCTCGGGCAACGGAACCGGGCCATCAGCGAAATGTTTGCCCTCGTGAAAGCGTATCCCGCCCATCCCCGCGCGAGCGAATGGGTCGCCGCCATCGAGCAAGCTCTCACCCCCGCCGCCGCCAACGCCCCCCTCGCTCCACCAGATGCAGACGCTCCGCTCGCGCCGCCGCCGGCTGACAAATAACCCGCAATGGCTGAGACGACGGTCGAACGTGAAACCAAGCAGAAAGCGGCGACCGAAACCCCGTGGAACGTGGTCGTGCATAATGATCCGATCAACCTCATGAACTACGTCACCCGCGTCTTCCGGCTCGTATTTGGCTTTGCCAAAGAGCGCGCGGAAAAGCACATGATGGAAGTCCACCGGCTCGGACGTTCGATCGTGTGGACCGGAGCCCGCGAGCGCGCGGAAGCCTACGTGCAGCAGCTCCACGGGCACCTCCTGTTGGCGACCATCGAGAAGAGCGACTAGCCATGTATCTTCGACGCGTGGATGCGGAGCACATGGAGCTTGGGGAAATGGATCACGTCTGCGGCGACCTGCTGCTTCAGATCGTCGCCAGCGCCACGGGCGGCGATCATCCCGCAGCGAACCGTCGCCTTTTCAGCAAGCCGATCGAAACGTCCGATCCCGAATTTGAAGAAGACTGGAAAACCTACGTGGAACCTGACTTGCGCGACCTCTTCCGGACGGCACAGGAAATCGTCACGGGTGATTTAAAAGAGTTTCAACCGGCAGAATCTCCCGGAAGCGAAGCCAGTCTCGTCATTCCGCAGAAGCATCTGGAGGCGTGGATTCACACGCTGAATCAGGCGCGCCTCGCCATCGCCGCCCGCTTTGAATTTAGCGAAAAGGAAATCGAGAAGCCCATTTTCCGAGCCGCCACCAAGCGGGCGCACGCCCTGTTCCAAGTCCACTTCTACGGCTTTTTGCAGGAGTGCTTTCTGCAACAACTCGACTAGCGGATTTAGCAACCGCCCCGTCCACGGCGCGGTTTCCGCGCGAAACTGCGCGAAAATTCTCGATCCATCGGGAAGGCCTGAATACTTGATGACGCGGCGTGGGAAAAACGCCGCGCAACCACTTTCACTTCTGACCAATCCTGCATGAAAAGAATCGGCATCCTCACCGCGGGCGGCGACACGCCTGCCCTCAACGCCACGATTCGCGGCGCGATCGTGCGCGCGAATCAGCTCCAGATCGAGGTCATCGGGCTAATCAAAGGGTTTAACTGCCTCTTCAATCCGCGCGTCCCGCATGTGCATCTGAACCCGCTGTTTCAGGAAATCCCCGAGATCGATCCGACGATGGGTGGCACGCTCATCGGATCGTCGCGGGATTTCGTCGATCCCGAAAAGAAAGAAGACCTCGACATGGTGATGCACCGGCTGGGCCGGCTGAAGATCGACGGGCTGATTTGTGTCGGCGGCGATGGCACTTTAAACGGTCTCCAACCGCTGGCCGAACGGCTGCCGACGGTGCTCGCGCCGAAGACGATCGACAACGATTTGGGACTGAACTATCCGAGCGAGCCGGACGAGTGGGTCCGCGAGGTATCAGGCGCGGCGAAGGAGAAATTCAAATATCGGCAGGACGAATCGCGCACTGTTTTCGACCTCGAAAACATGGTGAACTACGTGACGCCCGGCTACGCGACGGCGGTGTTTGTTTCCGCGAGCGGCGTCGAGCGCATCCGGACCACGGCGGAAAGTCATCGCCGCATCGCCATCATCGAAGTGATGGGACGGCACTCCGGCTACATCGCGCTCGGCTCGGCGTATGGCCGGCCCGACATCATCCTCGTGCCGGAAGTCGGCGTGAATTTCGACCAGCTCGCCTCGCGCGTGCGGCAGATTTATGACGTGCAAAAAAACGTCGTCATCGTGTGCGGTGAAGGCATCGTGGACGAGGAAGGGCGCGTGCTCGGCGATGAAACGGCTTCCACCGATCCCGCGGGAAACGTGACCCTGAAAGGCGCGGCGGAGGCGCTGCGTTCGCGGCTGATGAAGATGCTGGGAGACAAGTATTTTCAGGCCTACCGGCGCGGCGAATCCGCGAGCGAGGCGATCTTCATCCGCAAAGTGGGGCACACCCAGCGCGGCGGCCGCCCGATTTTGTTCGATCGTTTTTATGCGTCGCAACTCGGCGCGAAGGCCGTCGATCTCCTGCATCAAGGCCGCAACAACGAGGTGTCCGTGCTGCAATACAGCAAGGCCAAGGGCTTCAGTGTGCATGGGCACGACGCCAATCGTTTTCGCGACCGCTGGGGCCTCATTCACGCGCGGCAGATGCACCGGGAGCTCTACGATCCGCACCTGCTCAAGCCGTCCGCAAAAGGGATCGAATATCTCGTTCCAATTTTCACAAACGCCATCGGCGAGGACGACATGGAGCACACGCGCCAGACGCTCTTTGCATCGAGCAATCTTTCGCAGCCGTACCACTCGATCAACACCGACATCAATAAGCGCATCCGCTTTCTCGATCCCGAGTAGCCGGGTGGATCACCGTCCGCCCGCGCGAGAAGGGTGGAGCGCCCGGAGTTGTGGGCGCAAGCCTTCCTAAAGTCGGATCGCTTCGGCACTTCCAAAGGATATCCAAGCCGCCCGTGTCCAGCTCACACGCACGCGAGCCGCACGGCGGGGTCGCCGATGATGATGTAACTGCGGGCGTCGTTGTTGGCGGTCCACATTCCCGCGATGTCGTCGTCGTCCGCGACTTTTCCGTATTTCACTTCCTCGAGTTCGCTCGCGAGATCGGCGGAGAGTTCGGCGTATCGCTCGTTGAAAAATTCCATCGCGCGGCCCACGGGTTGACCGTGCAGCAGGCGAAGGAGCGAGCTTTCAAAAACGGCGGTTTGTTCGCCGGCGCGTTTCCAGGTAAACGAGCAGCCCCACGCGCGCTCGACGTGGCCGATGACGGCGAGCGTGCCGCGCTTCAGCATTTGCTTCGGGAGTTGCCCGAGGAAGCCGTGCGGCGCGATTTCGGTCTGCGTGCCCGTGGCCGTGTGCGCGAAGTCATCGAGCCGCGGCGTGCCCGCGCCGTAGCACGCGAAGAAGAACGCCATCGTTCCCGCGAGCGATCCAGTCGTGCCCACGTCTTCGCCGGCGAAATAGAATTCCGGCGGGATCGCCTTGTGCCACTGGATCGGGCCGGGCCAGTCCTGGCACAGCAGCGCGCCCTGATGTCCGGCCTGGCGCGGGTCGCCATTGGGGAAGCCCATGCCGTGACTGGCGGAAAAAAAGAACGCCGGCGTTTCGGCACCGCCGACAAAATCGGCGAGGCGCGCCTTGGTGGCGTCGGCGGCGAGCACGGTGTCGCATTTCCAGGAGGCGAGACTGCCGGCGAGCTTCTCCGCGAGCGGCTTCACCAAATGATCCGCGCTCAATTGCGTCGCCTGATCGCCGGCATTTCTCACGCCGAAAAAGACCGCGCGTTTTTCCAGCGCGGGCGGCTTCGTCTCGGCATCGACGACGTTTTGCGCGTACTGCGCGTATTCTTCGAGCGTGTCGAAGTGGAGGCGACCGACGGCGTATTGCAGATCGAGTTGATACTGAAAACGAAACGGGATCGCCTCGGGATCGCCGACGATGAGCAGGTAATAGGGGATCTTTTCCGGATCAGCCGGCCCCGGCCCGACGCCGAGCCGCGCGAGAAATTGCTGCTTCGATTCGCCCGGCCGGTAGGCCCGCACGCCGCTGAATTCCTGGTAATACTTTTCCTTTTCCGCACCGGCCTGCGCCTTCCGCAAATCGAGCAATGGCGCGAGCGCGTCGCGCACGGCCGGGTCCGCATCATGGGCAAAAATCACGCCCCAGCCGGAACGCGCGAGTTTCGTTTCATCACCATCCATGATCGCCTTCACGCCGAAATGCGGCTCGGATTTTTGCTCCGACTTCCGGCGGAGTTCCTGCAATTGCACCGGGTCGAGTTTCTCGCCCTGCGCGACTTTGGAAAGGTCGTGCGCGGTCAGCGCGGGCAAAAGATATTCGCCGGTCGCGCCGTCGATTCCGTTGAAAAGAAGAGGTTCGGAGGCCATGGGATTTGTTGGAGTTAGTGGAGTTTGCTAGCGGGAAGGATTTTGAAAACCGGTGTTTTCATCGGGCGGCGTGGGAAGGTTGGGCCACGTCTGGCGGTACGGTCCGCTGAGCATGTAGTCGGTCCATTCGCTTTGGCTGAGATTGCGGTTCGCGCGGTCGCGGCATTTGTTTTCCAGCGCCTCCGGATCGAGCTCCCACGAGCAGGAATCCGCGCCCCAGCTTCCGGTGTAAAGGCGCTTGCTGTCGCGGCTGAAGGCGAGCGCGCGCACCGAATCCGTGTGGCCAGTGAGCTGGCCCGTCGCCTGCCGCGTCGCCACATCCCACAGAATCACCGAATGATCGTCGCTACCCGACGCGAGGAAGCGCCCATCCGGACTGAACGCCGCCACCACCACCGGCGCGTGATGCCCCGTGAGCGGCGCGGAAAGGCGGATGCCCTTTGCGGTGTCCCAAAGAATCAGCGTGTTATCCCCGCTCGTCGTCGCGAGCATCTTTCCATTCGGGCTGAACGCGATGGCGCGAATGATCCCCGTATGGAACTCGGGAAACGCGAGCGACGTTGGTTTCGCGCCGCCGTCGATCTTCCATAAAACCGCGCGCTCGCCGTCGCCGCCCGTCGCGATGTGGCGGCCATCCGGGCTGAACTCCAGCGCGTACATCACGCCGTCGATTTCATTCACGATCGGCTCCGGAAACAGCGGCTCGCGCGTGGCGACTTTCCACAGGAAAATTTGCGCCATCCCATTCTCGGCAACGCCCAGGCCCACCCGGTCGCCGTCGCGGCTCAAGCCCATCGCCTTCACCTTTTTCGCGTCCGCAGGCGTCGTCACTTCGAGTTCGAAAATCATCGGCGGCATCCCGTCCGTGCCCGCTTTGGCCAGATCGTACACGCGCAGTTTTCCATCCGCCGAGAAAGTCGCGAGCCGTGTGCTGTCGCCGCTGAAAGTCAGGATCGGGAAACGATCCGCGGCGACGGTTTCGGAGCGCAAAACGACGCGCGAAGATTTCCCCCAATCCGCCAGACTGCGCTTCCACAGAGCCGTCGTCCCGTCGGCGTAACCATTCGCTTCGAAGACGCCGTCCGGGCTGAACGCGATGCTGAACGTGACCTCCGCGGACTCGGTGCGCCCCGTCTGCGCGACGTGTTGCGAAGCGTTCCACAGGATCGCCCGCCGGTCCGCGCCGCCGGAGACGACGCTCTGTCGGTCGCCGCTGAAGGCCACGCAAAAGACGCGCCCGACGTGCCCGGTAAAAGGCGGTCCCACGTCCTCCATCGTCGGCACTTTCCATAGGCGCAGCGTGCCATCGAAGCTCGCGGTGATCAGCTTCATCACCTCGTGCTCGCCCGCCGGTGCCAGCGGAGAAAAGGCGAGCGAACTCACCGAGCCATCGTGACGCGCCATCGCCGCGACGCGCACGGATTCCTCGCCCTTCGAGACGTCGTATAAATCCACCGCGCCTGAGCGCCGGCCGGCGGCGAGAAATTTCCCGTCGCCACTCAGCGCGAGACAGCGCACATCGCGGAGCCGCGCGTCGGAAATCACGTTTTCCGCGCGCACGCGTTCATCGCGCTCAGGATCGTCTGGATGCTCCGCGGAAAAGGCGCGCGGGACGGGCGACCACGCGCCATCTCGCAGCGACCAGAGCCGGATTTCGCCATCGGTGCAGCCGGCGAAAAGCGCATCGCCCGCCGGGCTGAAGGCCAGCGCACGCACTTCCGCGGCTGCTTTCCCGGCTTCGCCTGCCACTTCGATCTTCACCACTTTTCCCGTCGCGATTTCCCACACCTGGATGCGACCGCTCCGATCGCCGGTCGCCAAAAATCTGGAGTCGCTCGTGAACGCCGCCACCCACACATCCGCCTCGTGCGCGAAGGCCGCGGGCAGGCTCGTGAGCTCACCCGTTTTCTGATCGCGCAGCACGACCGTGCGGCCCTTGCTCGTCGCCGCCATGTAGCGTCCGTCCTCGCTGAAAACGATCGAGCGCACCGCGCCCTGCACCAGCTCCGGCAGCGTCTCCACCATGCGATGCGTCGTTGCGTCCCAGATTTGCACCACGCCTTCAAAATCACCCGTCACCACCTTCGATCCGTCATGATTGAAAGCGACGGCGCTGATCGGCGAGATCGAGCCGTTCAGGTAGGTCGTGAGCCGTGGATTGTGATAAGCGGACGCCAGCAAACTCCCGCGCGTTTCCGGCAAATCGCACAGCCGCTGCGCCTCCGTGGAAAGCAGCAGCGCGACATCGAGCCGGTCGTCGCCGAGTCGCAACGCGCGCGCCGCTACGCTCCGAGCCGTCGCCACATCGCGCTCCTTTTTCGCGTCTGCCGCCTGCCGCCACGCATAGATCGTAAGCAGCGAAATGCAGCCGATCACCACCGTCAGCACCGACACCGCGCCCGCCGCCCATTTGTTGGTCCGCGCGTCATGATTGCGCTGACACACGTCGAGAAATTCCCGCTCGGTCGCAGTCAGTTCGTCGTCATGCGCCGCGGCCCATTTGCGCGCCTCTTCGCGCGCCGCTCCGCGCAGACACAGCGCGTCCGAGCGGCCCTGATTTCCCCACACCGCCGCCGCGTGCTGGAGCACGCTCAAGTTTTGTTTCGACCACGCAGAGTTGTTCGCGCGGATCGGCTTCACCAGCCGGTCGTGCGCGAGTTCCAGCCACGTCACGCCGCGCCGTTCCTCGCCGCGAATGAGATGCACATCCACCAGCGCCTGGATGGCCGCTTCGTTCAATTCCTTCGTGCTTTCCGAGCCGACCATCACCTGCCCGCGGATGCCGCTCTCCGTGATCAGCCGCCGGTCAAACCACTCGCGCAAAACGCGCTCCTTCACGCCGCTCTTCGTCGCGATCTGCGCCACGCGTTCCGCGTAATAATCTGCCAGCGCCGAATCCACATCGCTCGATCCGACGACGAGCTCCCCGGTGATTTTCGTGACGCCTGCCGGCAGTTTTTCCCACAGCCGGAAGCATACGACCTGAAGCTGCACCGGCTCCACGTACGGCCCGGCTTGCGACTTCGCCTCGCCGTCCGGCCCCTGCACCACGACCTGCCGCAGATCTTCCACCAGCTTCGTCGTCGCCTCTTCGGTAAACTCGACGCCGCCATCTTTCGCGGGCTGCTGCACGGCCAGCCGCGCGCTTTCCGCTGTGAGCAGATCGAGGCGAAAGGTGGACTTCAATCGCGTGGGAATCGGCCTCAGATAAGGATCGAGCGCCGCCACATGATCTTCGCGCATGGCGAAGAGCGCCCACCTTTTCAAATCGCGCAGCGCATCGCCGACCTGATTGAAGAAGTCCATCTTCGCTTCCCGGTTCATGGGATTGATGGTCAGGATTTCCTCGAACTGATCGAAGATCAGGAACGTCCCGTTGTCCGTCCCGTCCGCCGCTTCGCGCCGTTCGAGGTAGTCGCAAAGTTTCATCGCCGCCAGTTCCGCCGCCGGGATCGCCTTCTCCGGCGGCACGTCGCGCTCGAGCGAAAGCAGCGCGCTCATCACGTATTGATTGCACGGATAAACGCCCTCGCCGGCATCGCGGCTGACCCGGATGACGGGCAGCACTTCAAACTCTTCCTGGCGCAATCCCGGAATGAGCCCGGCCTGAATCAGCGACGTCTTACCCGCGCCCGACGGCGAGTAGAGCAGGACGATTCGCTCGGCAATCAAGAGGTCGAGCAACTGGCGCGTTTCGCGATCCCGCCCGTAAATTTTTTCTCCAAACTGGAGCGAGCGCGGGCCGACGTAGGGATTGCGTGAAGGGCCGGCGTCGCTCATGGCGCATCGTGCATCCAATCTCCCGGCGCGGGCAAGCCGGGCCACGTTTTCCGATACGGCCCATCGCGGACATAGGCCGTCCATTCGCTGCCCGTCAGATTGCGATTCGCGCGGTCGCGGCAAATGTCCTGCAATCTTTGCGGATCGAGTTCCCAGACATTCGTCTCTTCATCCCAGCTCGCGGAGTAGAGGCTTTTCCCGTCCGCAGCGTAGGCGAGCGCACGCACCGAATCGCTGTGGCCCACGAGCTGCCCGATCGCGCGCGCGGCACTCACGTCCCAAAGAATCAGCGTCTGATCGTCGCTGCCCGAGGCGAGCAGCGCGCCATCCGGGCTGAACGCGGCGGCGATGACTGGAGCGCGATGGCCGGTCAGGGGCGGGCCGATTTGCCGGCCTGTTTCAGCGTTCCAAACGAGGAGCGTATTGTCGCTGCTCGCCGTCACGAAACTCGCTCCATCCGGCGAAAAAACGACGCACCGAATCGCGCCCGTGTGGTTCGAGGGACAGCGGATGCGCTGTGCGCCGGACTTGTCGGCGAGGGTCCAAATCACCGCGGCCTCGGCGTCGCCACCGGTCACGAGCCGGGTGCCATCCGGGCTGAACGCGACTGAGAAAAATACGTCATCGCTTTCCGCGCTCAACTGCCCGCTGAACAGCGGCTCGCGCGTCGCCACACGCCACGCAAAAATTTGCGCGGGCGCGCCGCTTTTACTCACACACGCCGCGATCAAGGTGGCATCGCGGGAAAGGGCGAGCGCGGTGATGCGCTTCGACGCGTCGCCCATAGTCACGTCGAATTCCGCGAGCAGCGGCGGAGTCGTGGCAGTGACATCGTAGAGGCGAAGCGTGCCCTGCGCCGTGCCCGTCATCAGGACGCGCCCATCTCCGCTAAAGGCGATCATCGGAGCGCGCCTGGCGTTGGAAGGACCGGGCCTCGGCTGGATCGTCGCCGCGGGCCGCCAGCCTTTTTCGTCGCGGATTTTCAGCATCATTTTTCCATCTTCGTAACTGGTCGCCTCAATCGTCGCGCCGGCATTCAGCGCGACCCGAAATTTTGCCTCGGCTGCCGCCGCCCGCACCGGCTCGGAGACGCGCAGCCACGTATCCCAGAGGATCGTGCTGCGATCCGTGCCGCCGGATGCGACGGTGTGATTATCCGCACTGAAGGCCACGCAGAGCACGCGCCCGACGTGGCCCGTGAAAGCCGACCCGACCGGTTCCAGCGACGCGGTTTTCCAGAGCCGCAGCGTGCCATCGAAGCTCGACGAAATGATGCGGCCCGAGTCCGCACTAACGGCAAGACCGCTCACGATGCCGTCGTGTTTTCCGGTCGCTACGAGCGGAATTTTTCCGGCGGGTGAAGCGAGATCATACAATTCGATTTCGGATGATCGGCGGCCTGTCGCCAGGAATTTTCCGTCGGGGCTGAACGCGAGGCAAGTCACCCGCTCATGGCGGCGCGACGCTTCATCGAGAGCGCGGTCCAGCGGAGTCCAAGTTTCGCCCTGGCGCTTCCAAAAAATGACCGCACCATCCGAGCAACCCGCCGCCAGCCACTGGCCCGCCGGGTGAATCGCGACCGCGCGCACGGACCGCTTTTCCCGGTCGGCGTCGGGGTCCGAAAACAATGTGACCACGTTTCCACTCGCCACATTCCAGACATTGATTTTCCCCTCGTCGCCGCCTGAAACCAGCAGCGTGGAATCGTCGCTAAAAGCCAGCGACCACGCATTTCCTCGCAGCGCGGATTCCACCGGTGGCCGCTTCACCGCGCCCGTCTGAAGATCGCGCAAAACGACCGCGCCACCTTTCCCGCCGACGGCGAGATATTTCCCGTCGGGACTGAACGCGATCGACCGCACCGCGTCGCCAAGAAGTGAGGTCAGCGTCTCCAGTGGCCGACGCGTTTTCACATCCCACAGGACGACCGATCCATCGAAGTCGCCAGTCGCGAGCCGCGAGCCATCCGGGCTGAACGCGACGGCACTGACGGGAGCCACGGACGCGCGCAAAAAGGTGGTCAGCCGCGGATTGTGAAACGCGGCCTGGAGCAGACTGCGGCGCGTCTCCGGCATATCTTTCATGCGGTTCGCCTCGGTCGCGAGCAGGAGCGCGAGATCGAGCCGGTCGTCGGCAAATTGCGGCACGTCCGCCGCGATGCTGCGGGCCTCGGCCTCGACGCGCTGCCGCTCCGCCAGATCGCGCGCGGTCTTTGCGAGACTGGCCTGCCGAAATGCAAACACGGCCAGTAACGCCATGATCATCAACGCGCACGCGGCCCCGGCGGCCACAAGCCGTCGCAGCTTCGCTTCACGCACTTTCGCCGTCTGCCGCTCGAGGGATACGGCGAGAAATTCGCGCTCGCTCTCGTTCAGTTCCGCCGCGTTTTCACCGGCCCAAACCTGCGCGCCGGCCAGCTCGTCGTCGCGCAGGGAAAGCACCATCGGCTTGCCCTCGCGATCCCACAGCGCGGCCTTGCGCTGGAGCAGGCTCAGATTGCTCTGAAACCATTTCGCGTTGTCGAGCTGCACGGGCCTCACCATGCGGTCGTGCGCCAGCTCCAGCCACGTCACGCCACGCCGCTGCTCGCCGCGGACGAGATGCGCATTGATCAAAAGTTCGATCGCCCGATTGCCCAAACCGCCCGTCTTCTCCGGCTCCTCCATCACCTGCCCGCGCAGCCCGCTTTCCGTGATCAACTGGCTCCCGCACCACTCGCGGATGACGCGCTCTTTTTCACCCGTGTCCGTCGCGATGGCGCGGACGCGTTCGCCATAATATTCCGCCAGCGCCGTATTCACGTCGCTCGATCCCAGCAGCAATTCTTCGGTGATCGTCGTCGTGCCAGGCGGCAGTTTTTCCCACATGCGGAAGCAGACGACCTGCAATTGCACCGGCTCCACGTGCGGCCCCGCCACTTGCACCGTCGCACCGGAGGAGTCCTGCATACTTACCTGGCGGAGATCATCGACCAGCTTGCTCGTCGCACTTTCGGTAAAGGAAACGCCGCCGGCAGCCGCGGGCTTTTCGATCGCCTCGCGCGCCATGTCCGCGTTCAAAAGATCGAGCCGGAAAGTCGCCTTCATCCGCGTCGGGATCAGCCTCAGATAAGGATCGAGCGCGGCCACGTGGTCTTCACGCATGGAGAAAAGCGCCCATCGTTTCAGATCGCGCAGCGCGGTGCCCACTTGGTTGAAAAACTCGGTCTTCGCTTCCTGATCCAGCGGGTTCGCGGTCAGGATTTCTTCAAATTGATCGAAGATCAAAAAGGTCGCATTCCCAGACGCGCGACCGCTCTCACGCGTGGTGAGATAATCGGCGATGCTCATCTGACTCAGCGCGGTCATCGGGATCGCTTCCTCGGCGGACACATGCTCTTCCAGAGAAAGCAGCGTGCTCAGGACGTAGCGATTGCCCAATCCCCTGCCCTTCGCAGCGTCCTGTCCGACGCGGATGACGGGCAGCACTTCGAAATCCTCCTTCCGCAATTCCGGAACGAGTCCGGCCTGAATCAGCGAAGTTTTCCCCGCCCCCGACGGCGAATAAAGCAGGACGATTCGCTCCGCGATCAAGAGATCGAGCAACTGGCGCGCTTCCCGATCACGCCCGTAAATTTTTTCCCCAGACTGTAGCGAGCGCGGACCGACGTAGGGATTTTTGTGGGAAATGGCTGCGTTCCCCGCGGGCGAAATCGGGGTCGGAGCAGGCTGCTCGGTTGGTTGAACGCGATCCACGGACACCTTCGTAAAGACCGGGCGGGCGGGACGCAATCTAATCGTCCTCCGGCGCCCGCGCCGCGCACCCATCTGCAACTAGAGAAAAAGTTTATTGAACCGATTTATGGCAACCGTCGTCATATCACCAGCGAATCATTTTAGGGAGGATGCACCATCTGGCACTCCCTTTGCTAAAGCTACTTCCCAATCCATTTCACCTCCCTCTCTCTCATGAAAAAAAACCTAAAAAAAGCCGCTAGAACTCAATACAGCCTCGGCGATCTCATCCTCGCCGTCAGCAGCTCCAGTAAGAACAACCGCGAGACCATCGCCGCCGTCGCTGACCTCCTCGAAAGCGGGCAGGTCCGGCTGAACAGCCAGGGCCGCAAAGTCCGCGCTCGTCTCGGCTAAGCCCGCGCAGTTTTCCCGCCGCTCGTCGTAAAATCGCGGGCGGCGTCGGGCGCGAAAATTTCGGTTGTGAGCGCATCGTGGGCGCTTAACCTCCGCGCCCGTGATTGACAGATATTCTCTTCCTGAAATGCGCGCGCTCTGGTCGGAGCAGCGCAAATACGAAATTTGGCTCGAGATCGAAACGCTCGCCTGCGAGGCGATGGCAACGATCGGGGTCATCCCGGACGAGGACGCAAAAACGATCCGCGCGAAGGGGAAATTTCAGCTCAGCGAAATCGAGGAGATCGAGAAGCGCACCAATCACGACGTCATAGCATTTTTGGAAAATGTCGCATGTTACGTCGGTCCCGCCGCACGCTGGATGCATCAGGGTCTCACGTCGTCCGATGTCCTCGATACGACGCTCGCTGTCCAGATGGCGCAGTCCTCGGATTTGTTGATCCGCGATTTAAAAGAACTCCGCGAAGTCGTCGCCCGGCGCGCGCGGGAATTCAAGAAGACGCCCATGATCGGGCGCAGCCACGGCATCCATGCGGAGCCTGTGACATTTGGGCTCAAATTGGCACTAATGTATGACGAGTTCGGTCGCGCTTTGGCACGCATCGAGGAAATTCAGAAGCGAATCCGCGTCGGAAAACTCAGCGGTGCCGTCGGCACCCACGCGCACCTCGACCCACGGGTGGAGGAGTCGGTTTGCAAAAGCCTCGGCCTCGAAGCCGCCACGCTCAGCACGCAAATCGTCCAGCGCGACCGGCACGCCGAGTTTCAGACCACGCTCGCGCTCATCGCCTCCAGCGTGGATCGCTGGGCCACCGAGTTTCGCCATCTCCAGCGCACCGAAGTGCTGGAAGTGGAGGAATACTTTTCCGCCGGCCAAAAAGGCAGCTCCGCCATGCCGCACAAGCGCAACCCGATCACCGGCGAAAAACTCAGCGGCCTCGCCCGCGTCATTCGTGGAAATGCGGTCGCCGCCCTGGAAAACGTCGCGCTTTGGCACGAGCGGGACATCAGCCACTCGAGCGTCGAGCGCATCATCATGCCGGACTCGTGCATCCTGCTGGACTACCTGCTCGTCTCGTTGAAAAAACTCGTCGATCGGCTGCTCGTTTATCCAGAAAACATGGAGCGCAATCTCCGCCTCACCAAAGGCCTCTATTTCAGCCAGACCATCCTGCTGAAACTGACCGAGCGCGGACTCGAACGCAAAGCCGCCTACGAAGCCGTGCAGCGCGCCGCGATGAAAACGTGGCAGGGCGAAGTGTCACTCCAGGAAAATCTCTGCGCCGAGCCAGACATTGCGGCCGTCATCCCGCGCGATGAAATCGACCGCCTCTGCTCGCTCGACATCCACTTTCAACACATCGACGAAACCTTCCGCCGCCTCGGCCTCGAAAGCTGACCCAGGCTGCATTTCGCAGCTTCTGCCTTTCCACGGCGCGATGGCCCCGGTATCGTTCTCAATCGCTCATCTATGACTCGGAAATTCACCGTCTTTTTACTCGCTGCGGCACTCGCTTTTGGCGCTTGCGACAAAATCAAAATGCCGAAGTTTCGGAGAAAAGTCGCGGAGACCACGCCCGCACCATCCGTCGCTCCTGCACCCGTCGCCGCCCCGAAGCCCATGGCGGCGCCCTCTTCGCCTTCCGTGGCCGAAGCGCCTTCGGAAATCATCGACTCCCACGCCAGCGTGATGGCGCTCTGCTATCACAACATCGAAGACAAAAGCGCGATGAAAGCGCTGACGATCGGCGTCGGGGAATTCGAGCGGGAGATGGAAGCGCTCAAAGAGCATGGATTCACGGTGATTCCGATGCAGGACTTCCTAGCCTGGAGACGGGGCGAAAGGAATATCCCCGCGAAAAGCTGCGTCATCACGATCGATGACGGCTGGGTCTCCGGTTATACCAACGCGTGGCCCGTGTTGAAGAAGTATAACTACCCATTCACGCTCTTCATCTACGTGAACTACGTCGGCACCGGCGGAAAGTCGTTGAGCTGGGAGCAACTCGCGGAGTTGAGGGATGCCGGGGTCGATATCCAGTGTCACAGCTACTATCACTCAAACCTACGGTCTCCCGGCGTCGGAGTGGATGCGAAAACCAAGGCGCAGGTTCTTAAAGACGTAAAAGCTCTCGGAAGAGATGGCTGGCTGCGGAAGGAAATTTTTGAATCCAGACAAATCCTGGAATCCCGCCTCGGCATCAAGGTCAACGCCTTTGCCTACCCCTTCGGCGTGCATAGCCCGGAAGCTCGCGCCCTGGTGAAAGAAGCAGGCTATGAAGGTGCCTTCACGGTCTATGGCCAGCGCCTGACTCATGGTAGTCCGGCAGTTCAGTTAGGACGCTATGCGGTGGAAGCCGCCAAACCCGTTATCTTTGAAAATGCGCTGAAGATGGTCGGCGGCGGCGTTGCCGAGCCATCGGATGCACCGATCACGTCCAATGCTGCTGCCTCGATGATTACCGTCCCGATGGATGGGGAAACGATCACGAATCCCAAACCGACCATCAAGGCCAACCTGGCCACCTTCGGCGATGTCGATCCCAAGAGCGTCACCATGCGGCTCAGTGGCATCGGCCCGGTGCCGGTGAAATACGACGCCGCTACGAAAACCGTGGAATCCACGCTCAGCCAGAAGCTGCAAAACAAGAGTTACACCGTCATCATCAACGCCTCGGCCAAGGGCCGGAAGATGGAGACAAGCTGGACGTTTAACTTTGACCCCGCCGGCGCTCCCGCTTCACGGTAGCAGGACTTTCCCCCATGGACTCCGACACTTCCAACGACCTCGCTTTCGAGATCGAATTACTTCGGAAGATCGCGCTCGGAGACAAGGCTAGTTTCGAGGAATTCTACGATCGTTTTAGCAACGTCCTCTTTTCCGTCGCACTGCGGGTGCTGAATAACCGCGAAGCCGCCGAAGACGTCATCCAGGATGTCTTCATCCAAATCTGGGAAAAGGCACCGCTCTATAACGCGGAGCGGGGCAAGCCTCTGACGTGGGCCATGACCCTGACGCGCAACAAGGCGATCGATCGCCTGCGCAACTTGCAGCGCCGTGCGCGACTGCACGATGAAGCTGGCAAGGAAGCAGGAATCGCCGAGCAATTCGACGCCCAGAACGCGCTCGATAACGTGGAAAGCACCGAACGCGGAGCCATCGTTCGGCTGGCTTTCGAGAAGCTAAACAAGGACCAGCGGCAGGCGCTGGAGATGGCCTTCTTTGGCAACCTGACTCATACTGAAATTGCCGAGCAGTTAGGAGAGCCAGTCGGCACCATCAAAGCCCGCATCCGGCGCGGGATGATGAAGCTCCGCGATGTGCTGGAAGCGCGGCTATAAGTAGCCGCCAACCTTTTAACGAAGCTGCCCGACAAGGATTTGAACCTTGACTAGGCGAGTCAAAGTCGCCTGTGCTACCGTTACACCATCGGGCAAGAAAGGAGCGCAGAAATAAGCGGCACTTTGGTCGAATGCAAGCGGTCCTTCCGGCGATTTTAGCGCGGCGAGAGCAGGTACTTGCCGGTCATTTCCGCAGGCTGCGCCACGCCAAGCAAATGCAGGAGCGTCGGGGCGACATCGGCGAGGATTCCCGATGCCAACTGGCAGCGATCCGCATCCGCGGCGGCGTAGAGGATGTGGACGAGATTCGTGGTGTGCGCGGTGTTGGGCGAGCCGTCCGCGTTGCGCATCTGCTCACAGTTTCCGTGGTCCGCGGTGATCAATAATTTCCCCCCGAGCGAAAGCGTCTTCTCCACCACTGCCTGCACGCATCCATCGATGACTTCGACCGCCTTGATTCCAGCCTCCACGACTCCGGTGTGGCCCACCATGTCCGGGTTCGCAAAATTCAGGATCACGAGATCGTAGTTCGGCAGCGCCTCGACCACCTTCGCCGTCACTTCCGGCGCGCTCATCTGCGGTTTGAAATCGTACGTCGGCACGTCTTTCGGCGACTGCACGATGATGCGGTCTTCACCCGCGAACGGCTGCTCGATGCCGCCGTTAAAGAAGAAAGTGACGTGCGGATATTTCTCCGTCTCGGCGATGCGGAGCTGATGCAAACCCGCAGCACTCACCACTTCACCGAGGATGTGCTTCAGCGACTGCGGGGCAAAGACCACCGGCACGCCGTAGGTCTCATCGTATTCCGTCAGCGTGACGTAGTGGACGCGCGGGAAAACCTCGCGCTCGAAGCCGGGATAATCCGCCCGGATGAAGGCGAGCGAAAGCTGCCGCGCGCGATCGGCGCGAAAGTTAAAAAAGAGGACCACGTCCGCGTCGCGCACACGCTGCTCGTCGGCGTGCGCGAAGATTAGCGGCTGCATGAATTCATCGCCGCGAGGGTCGCTGGCGTAGGCAGCGCGCACTGCTTGCGCAGGCGTATTCGTCGGCACGGTGCCGCGTCCGAGCACGATCGCGTCCCACGCGAGTTTGGTGCGCTCGCCGCGTTTGTCGCGATCCATCGCGAAGTAGCGCCCAATCACCGTGGCGATGACCGCACCGCTCGGCACGAGATCGATGCTGAGTTTCGCGAGGTAGTCCGCTCCGCCAGTCGGTGAAGTGTCGCGTCCATCGGTGATCGCATGCACCATCATATCCGTCACGCCCGCGGCTTTCGCCGCATTCGCCAGCGCCACCAGATGATTTTGGTGCGAATGCACGCCGCCATCCG
The DNA here is from genome assembly GCA_038228115.1 of Chthoniobacterales bacterium. Classification (GTDB taxonomy): domain Bacteria; phylum Verrucomicrobiota; class Verrucomicrobiia; order Chthoniobacterales; family Chthoniobacteraceae; genus JANLQB01. The sequence continues at coordinate 36,726 of JBBRPM010000016.1, read as the reverse complement.
AAACGAGCCCGATGAAATGCAGCCGCCGGCCACGCGCTTGCGCGAACGTTTCCTGCAGCACGGGATTCGTCGCCAGTTCACCGTCGGCGATCGCCTTATTGATGCGCGTGAGATCCTGATACACGATCCGCCCCGCGCCGAGATTGAGGTGGCCCACTTCGCTATTGCCCATCTGGCCGGGCGGCAGGCCCACATCCATCCCGCTCGCGCTCAGCGTCGCGTGCGGATACGTGGCATAGAGATGGTCGTGAAAAGGCGTCTTCGCGAGCATCGTGGCGTCGCCGTTGGCGACGGCCTGCGCGCGGCCACCGGGATTGATCCCCCAGCCGTCGCGAATGATGAGAACTACGGGCTTCTTGGACATGGCCGCGCATCAAGCACGACTCGCCGCGCGCATTCCAGCTTTCCTTTTCGCTCCTGTCACTCGCCCTCGGGCCGATCGAGTTGCGCCCCCGATTCCTCCTCGTATTCCGCGAAGTGATCGGGCCGCAGCGGTTCGCTGATTTTGTATTCCTCGCCAAACCATTTCCCGAGATCGACCAGCTTGCAGCGCGTCGAACAAAACGGCCCCGTCGGCGGTGCGAAAAAGTCCGCGTCCTTCCCGCAGATCGCGCATTTCACGATGGCACGCTGCGGCGCGCGCACACTGCCCGCGTCACTGTTTTCTCGATGCTCTTCGCTCATGATCGCGCAAACTAAACCACGGCCGGCGAGTTGTCAGGATGGGCCGGTTCAGCGCTTCGGTGAAAGTCGTCGCCCTTCAAATCTCCGTGCCGGTGAAACATGCGGTAAAGCGCGGGCAGGACGAGCAACGTGAGCAAGGTGGAGCTGAGAATTCCGCCAATGACGACCGTCGCGAGCGGCTTTTGCACCTCGGCCCCGCGCCCATCCGCGAGCGCCATCGGCACAAAGCCGAGCGCCGCGACCAGCGCCGTCATCAGGACCGGGCGCAGCCGCGTGAGCGCGCCCTCGCGCACCGCTTCATCGAGCGGCGCGCCGGCTTTGCGGAGCTGATTGATGAAGCTGACCATGACCACGCCATTCAGCACCGCCACGCCGCTGAGCGCGATGAAACCGACGCCAGCGCTGATCGAAAGCGGAATGTCCCGCAGCCACAGCGCGACGATTCCGCCCGTGAGCGCGAGCGGGACGCCGGTGAAAATCAGCAGCGAATCTTTCACCGTGCCGAAGGCCGTGAAGAGCAAAATGAAAATCAGCAGCAAGGCTGCGGGCACGACGATTTCGAGCCGCTTCGTGGCGCTTTGCAATTGCTCGAACTGGCCGCCCCACGCGATCCAGTAGCCGGGCGGAGTCTTCACGTTCGCCGCGATTTTCTGCTGCGCCTCGGCCACAAATCCGCCGAGGTCGCGTCCGCGGACATTGCACGTCACCACGATCCGGCGCTTCCCATTTTCGCGGCTGATCTGATTCGGTCCGGGCTTCTGCTCAAAGTCGGCGACCTCGCTCAGCGGGATGAATCGCGGCGCGCTCGAAGCATTCGCCGCGGGAAAAAATCCGCGGTCCATTTTGTGATCGGTATCCGGCAGCCGGACGGGAATCCGCCGCAGCGCTTCGAGATCGGTGCGCAGGTTTTCCGGCAGTCGCACGACGATGGGGAAACGGCGGTCGCCTTCAAAAATACTTCCCGCCTCCGCACCGCCGATCGCTGCCGCGATCGCCTCCTGCACCTCATTCACGCTTAGTCCCAGCCGCGCCATCGCTTCCCGATCGAGTTGAATCGTGAGCATCGGCAGGCCGCCGACCTGCTCGACTTTCACGTCTTCCGCACCGGGCACTTTGCGCAGCACGCGCGCGATTTCGTCGCCATGGCGCAGCAGCGTTTCCAGGTCGTCGCCGAATATCTTCACGCCGACATCGCTGCGGACGCCGGAGATCAGTTCATTCACGCGAAGCTGGATCGGCTGGGAAAACTCGCAGGCATTTCCCGGCAGATCGGCGACGGCTTTTTCCATCTCCTCCATCAATTCGGCCTTCGGCTTCCGCGGGTCCGGCCACCCGGCGCGTGGCTTCAGCATCACGTAGCCATCCGAAATGCTCGGCGGCATCGGATCGCTCGCGACTTCGGCGGTGCCGATGCGCGCGAAAAATTCCTTCACTTCGGGAAATTCGAGCACGCGTTTTTCGAGCTGCTTTTGCATCGCGACCGATTGCGCGATCCCGGTGCCGGGCATCCGCAATCCCTGCAAGGCGATGTCGCCCTCATCGAGCGACGGGATGAATTCGCTGCCCATGCGCGAGGCGAGCAGTCCGCACAGCACGACGATCGCGATCGCAGCAGCCGCCATCGTCGCGCGATTCGCGAGGGAGAAATGCAGCAGCGGCCGGTAGATCGCCTTTGCCCCGCGGACGACGGCGTTTTCCTTTTCGCTGATCTTTCCTCCCAAAAATAACGCGATGCCCGCCGGCACAAACGTCAGCGACAAAATCATCGCGCCGCCGAGCGCGAGGAGGACGGTGAGCGCCATCGGCACAAACATTTTCCCCTCGACGCCGGTGAGCGTGAGGACCGGCAGGTACACGACCATGATGATGATCGTGCCGAAGATGCTTGGCGTGATCACTTCCCTCGTCGCCTCGAAGACCACGCCAAATCGCTCACGCGCGGAAAGCAGCCGGCCGCGATGATGCTGCGCCTCGGCCAGGCAGCGGATGCAGTTTTCCACGATGATGACCGCGCCATCGACGATGATGCCAAAATCGAGCGCGCCGAGCGACATGAGGTTGCCGCTGATTTGGTGCTGCACCATGCCGGTGATGGTGAAGAGCATGGCGAGCGGAATGATCGCGGCGGCGATGAGCGCAGCGCGGATATTTCCCAGCAGGAGAAACAAAACGACAACGACGAAAATCGCGCCCTCGATGAGATTGCCCCGCACCGTGGCGATCGTCGCATCGACCAGATTCGTGCGATCGTAAACGGTGCTGGCGACGACGCCTTCCGGCAGCGAGCGATTCACTTCCTTCATGCGCTCGGCGACGCGATGCGAAACGGTGCGCGCATTTTCGCCCATGAGCATGAAGCTCGTGCCGAGAACCGTCTCCTCGCCATTGTGCGTGGCCGCGCCGGTGCGCAGCTCTTCGCCGATGGCGACTTCAGCGAGTTCGCGGATGCGGACGGGCACACCTTCCCGCGTGCCGACGACGATGTTTTCCACATCCGCCGCGCTCACCACCTGGCCGGGCGCGCGGATGAGATACTGCTCGCCGTTGCGCTCGATATAGCCCGCTCCCACGTTCGCGTTGTTGCGCTCCAGCGCCTCGACGAGGTCGTGAAATCCAAATCCGTGCGCCACCAGTTTCGCCGGATTTGGCGTCACGTGATACTGCTTTTCAAAGCCACCGATGCTGTTCACCTCGACCACGCCGGGCACATTGCGAAGCTGCGGCTTGATCACCCAATCCTGCAGCTCGCGCAGATCGGTCGGCGTGTAGGGCGAACCGTCGGGCTTTTTCGCGCCGGGCCGCGCGTCCACCGTCCACATGAAGATTTCGCCGAGCCCCGTCGCGATCGGTCCCATCTCGGCTGCGACGCCGCCGGGCAATTGATCCCGCGCCTGCGCGAGCCGCTCCGCGATCTGCTGACGACCCCAGTATATATCCGTGCCGTCTTTGAAAACGACGGTGACCTGCGACAAACCGTAGCGCGAAAGCGAGCGCGTGTAGTCGAGCCGTGGGATGCCCGCCATCGCGGTCTCGATGGGAAAGGTGATGCGCTGCTCGGCTTCGAGCGGCGAATATCCGGGCGCGGCGGTGTTGATCTGCACCTGCACATTCGTGATGTCGGGCACGGCATCGATGGGCAGTCGCTGGAAATTCCAGACGCCCAGACCCGCAATGGCGAGCGCGGCGAGGACGACTAGAACACGATGTTTGATCGAGAAATCGAGGAGCTTGTCGAGCATGGCAGTTCTCCCGTTCAGTCTTCAGCGCCTTCGCCTTTGCCGAGTTCCGCTTTCAAAATGAAGCTGTTCGCGGAGACATATTTTTCTCCCGCGCGCAGCCCGCTGCGAATCTCCACCCGCGCCCCGTCGCGCACTCCCGCTTCCACTTCGCGCACCACGAAATCTTCACCGTCCTCCACGAAGATCACGCTCTTTTCCTTCCACGTCTGAAGTCCCGCCCCCGCGATCGTGACCCCCGCCTCGCTTTCACCAGCGACGACTTCGGCGGTGACAAACAAGCCCGGCCGCAGCCTGCCCATTGCATTCGGCAGCACGCAGCGCGCGAGCATCGTTTGCGTCCCTTCCGTGCCAAATGGCGAAATATACGCGACCCGACTTTCGATCGGCTCCATTTGTCCGCCGGGTTGGATCGTCACTTCCTGCCCCACTTGCAGTCGCCCGAAGTCCTGCTGAAAGACGCTGAGGTCCGCCCAAACCGTGCTGAGATCGGCGACCGTAAAAATGGTGTCCTCATTTTTCACGAACGCTCCCAGCGAGATTTTCCGGTCGATCACCGTGCCGGCTACTTCGCTCTTAATTTCGTACGCGCGCAGCGAATCGTTGCTCTCGACGACGGCGAGAACTTCGCCCTTTTCCACCCGATCGCCGAGTCGTTTGCGCACCTCTTTCACCACGCCCGGAAACCGCGGCTGGACCTGCGCCAGCGCTTCCTCATTCGCCGCCAGTTTTCCGTAAAGCGCGAGCCGCGTTTTCAGTTTCGCAGGCGCGGCCTCTTCGATCCGCAGGGCCGCATTCTTGCGCGCTGCGGGCGTGAGTTTCACCCGGATTTCTCCGGGCTCCGCCACGGTCTCGGGAGCCGCTTCCTCTTTCGGTTCCGGCGGCTTGAGGTTCAGAATCCGCGTCGCGCCGAAGACGGCGATGGCGAGGATGATCGTGATGAACAGCAGTTGTTTTTTCATATCGAAAATGGGGCGAGTTATGGGTGCCGGGCCGGGGAAAGACTGATCGGTTGCGCGGTGAGCGCATCGAGTTCCGCGCGCGCTTTCCGGTAGTCCGCGAGCGCGCGCACGTGCTGCACCCGCGCCGCATTCAGCGTGCGTCGTGCGTCAAAGACTTCGAACTGCGTAAAGCGACCCGCCGCGTAGCCGTCATTGAGCTGCCGTTCCGCGTCCTTCGCGCCAGGGATGATGCTTTCCTCAAGGATCGCAATTTCCCGCGCGGCCCCGGTCAGCTTTTGATACGCCTCATTCAGCGCCGCGAAAGCGTGCGCCTCCGCCGCGCGCTTTTCTTCACCGAGTTTTGCGAGATTTGCGTGCGCCTCGGCGATGTTGCCCTCGTTGCGATTGCCAATCGGAAGCGGGATGGAAAACCCTGCGATGAACGTGGCCTCGCTGCCTTTTCCTTCCATCCGTGGACCCGCATGGAAAACAAGGTCCGGGCGCGCGAGCGTTTTCTCTTTGGCCAGCGTCGCCGCGCGTTTTTCCCGCTCCGCCGACCAGTGCGAGAGATGGGAATTTCCGAGCAAACGCTCGCGCAGCGAGTGCAGCGACGGCGGCTGGTCGTGCTCATCGAGACTGCCCGCGACCGCGCCAAAATCCGCCGTGCGCGCGCCCCATTGCGCAGCGAGATTTCCCCGTGCGAGCGCCACATCGCGCCGCGCCTGCTCCACTTCGAGGCGTGCCGACGAGCCCGCGACTTGCGCGCGGATTTCCTCCACCGCGTTCACTTTTCCCACCGCGATCCGCTGCCGCGTCAGCGCCACCGCTTCCTCGAAAACCCGGGCGACTTCCTCCGCCAGCTCCAGCCTTCGCTGCGCCGCGAGAGCGTCGATGAAAGAAAGCGTCGTCTCCTTCAAAACCTCGACCCGCCGCACCTGATACTCCCACTCCACCACCGCGCGCCCGGCCTCCGCCTCGGAAACACGCGCCGGTCTTTTCCCACCGAGCTCGATCAACTGACTGAGCGTCAGCGTGGTCTCCATTTGATCCCCGCTTTTCAGCGTTCCCGATCCCGTGGGATTCTCGACCTCCAGCGTCAGAGTCGGATTCGGGCGCAGCCCCGCCTGCAGCTTCCGCGCTTCCGCCGCGCGCAACTCCCAATCATCGGCGGCAAGTTCCGGGCTCCCGCGCAGCGTGCGCGCGAGCGCGTCGGCCAGGGTAAGCGAGTTGGCGCGATCCGCCGCGGAGGTCGTGAACGGCAGCGTGATGGAAAGAATGACGAGAAGATTTTTTCGAGAAAACATGGTGCGGTGAAAGAGGTGAAAACACGAAGCCCCCCGCGGACGTGCGGGCGTGGAAATCCCGACGCGTGTCGGGATGAAATTGCGGACGCGAAAAGTGCGCCGGCCCATGAAGGCACGACGCCGCGCGTCAGGCGCTAAGCGGGCCGGGGAGGATATTCGATGCCGACTGGCAGGGACTCCGGCGCGAAATCATCAGGCCGCGCAGGATAGTCCGAATGCGTCACCAGTCCCGCGCCAAATCGCAACGGCTGCTCCATCTGAGCCAGCAAAAACTGATGGCAGAGGCACTGACAGTCCGCGTCATTTCCCGGAGCATTTTCACCGGGATGTTCGTCGCTTTGCGCAGACTGCATCCGACTCTCCACATCGCAGTGGAAATCCAAAACGTCGGAAGCGTAGCCCGTCAAAATGAAGACGGACACGATCGCGGCGAGCAGTCTGTGACAAAAGAATTTCAAACCGCAGCGGAGATAGAATGCGTCCGCCCCGCTGTCAACAAGCCCGCTTCCAGCGCCGCCGCGCTCCGCTCAAAATATCGTTTGCCAGCGAGCACGGCGCTCCATAGAGCTTTGGCACCGCCGACCCGATGCTGAAGATTCTTCGCTCTGCAGGAGTTCACCGCACCGCACTTTTCAGTGCGCTGCTCGTCGGCTTTGTCCTCGCGCTGATCCTCGCCGCCGCGCCAGAGCTGCACGAGGAGCTGCACCACGGCGCAGCGCAGCACGATCATCAGTGTCTCGCGAAAATGATCGCGGCGGGCGGTTGTGACGACGCCCGGCCCGCGCCGCCGCTGCCTGCGTTTGCGGCGGTCGTCTTGGAGGTCGTGCCACCTGCTCCACCGCGTCAGGCCGACTCACTCTTTCTCAGTTTCAGGATTCTCGAACACGCGCCGCCTCGGCGCGCCTGAGGGCCACTCGGCTCTCACGCCACTCACTCCAACTCTTGTGCGTGCGTTCGCGGTGAGCGCGCGCGCGGTCGTTTCGCTTCACCGCGTTCCAGAATCTTTTCGTGAAAAAATTCATCCTCATATTTTGTAGTACCCTCGTCGCTCGGCGTCGAGGAGGCGGCGATCGAGACGACCTCGCTGCCGTATGGGCTGAAGGTGAAAGGTGGACTGTTTTTCGCCGACTTTACGCGGCTGGGAAAAGTCCACTCACACGAGCTGCCGTTCACCGATCGTCCGCTTTCGCTCGACTCGATCATCGGCGGCGAAGACAAGGCGCGCGGGCTGGAGTTCAGTTGGATTCCGCCGATCGGCCATTACGTGCCTTTCACCGCGGGCGCGGTGGACGGCATCGGTGCCGATGTGCCGATCACCAGCAAACTCGCGATGCTCGATGGCGACACCGGCGACGCCTTCGGTCGCAGTGATCGCCGCACTTTCGGCGACATCCTTTACTACGGACGCGCCGCGACGATCTTCGAGCTGGGCCAGCAGGTGAACCTAAATCTCGGCGGCAACTACGCGCGTGGCCGTGATCGCGGCGAGCGTGAGATTGCCAGCGGCGATTTTAAAGTCGCGTGGACGCCGCAGCCTGACAGCTACGATTTGTTCGAGCTGAGCGGTGAGTATTTGTGGAGTCGAAATCGCGGCGCGCTTTCCGGCGACGCGCTTTTTGCAAACGGACGCACCTCGGGCACGGCAAGCGCGCACGGCGGCTACGTTTACGCCCAATACAAATTCGGCAAGAACTGGCAGCCGGGTGTGCGCTTCGACTACCTGCATTCGGACACCTTGCGCAGCGCGATCTCGATGGCGACGGCACGCCCGACAGCCTCGCGCGCGACGGCGAAAACACGCGCACTTACTCGGCGTATCTGAATTACCACATCAGCGAATTCAATCGCCTGCGCCTCGAAGTCAGCTACGTCGCGGGCGATCACGATGTCGCCGCTGGAGGGCAGGACGACTGGCAGACGTTCCTGCAATGGTCGATCACGATCGGCCCGCACAAGCACCCGTTCTCGCCGTAACCCACACGCTTCTTTTTATGAAAACGAAAATCTCCATCCTCATCGCGTGCGTCCTCGCCGCCGTTGCGCACGCCGCGCCGCTCAAAGTCGTGGTCACCATTCCCGATCTCGCGGAGTTCGCGCGCAAGGTCGGTGGCGATCAAGTCGATGTCTTTGCCATCGCGAGCGGTCGCGAAGATCCGCATAACGTGCCGATGCGCCCGAGCGCGATCACACGGCTGCAGCAGGCCGATTTGCTCATCGTGATCGGGCTCGACCTGGAGCACGCCTACATGCTCGCGATGCGCGCCGAGTCGCGCAACTAAAAGATCCAGGCGGGCGGCCCCGGCTTCCTCGATCTCTCCGGCGTCGTCCGCCCGCTCGAAGTGCCGAAGAGCCTCGACCGCACTGAGGGTGATGTGCATCCGAACGGCAATCCGCATTACAACACCGACCCGGTTTATGGGCAGGCGATGGTGAGCCGCATCGCGGAAAAACTGTCCGAGCTATCGCCCGCAAACGCTGGCCAGTTCAAGGCGAACGCCGCAGCTTACAACGCGCAGCTCGGCGCGAAAATCGCGCAGTGGCGCGCGAAGATCGGCGGCAAGGGAATCAAGTTCGTGTCGTATCACCCGGACCTGATTTATTTCGCCGCGCGTTTCGGTTTGAACCAAATCGGCACGATCCAGCCGAAGCCCGGCATCGAGCCCGGCCCGCGCTACATCGACGAACTCGCCGCGCGAATGCAGAGCCAAGGCGTGAAGCTGATCGCAAAGGAGAGCTTCTACAGCGACCGCGTGCCCAACGAACTCGCGAAGCGCACCGGCGCGAGCGTCATCAGCGTGCCGATCATGGTGAATGGCACGAAGGACGCGGGCGATTACATCTCGATGATCGACGCGATCGTGAACGCCTTTGCCTCGACGCGCTGATGTCCGTCCTCGAGTTGAAAAACGCGACGCTCGGCTATGGCCGCGATGCCGTTTTGGAAAAGCTCGGCCTCGCCGTGGCCGCCGGTGATTTCATCGTCATCGGCGGCCCGAATGGCGGCGGAAAAACGACGCTACGGCGTTCACTCTCCGGCCTCATCCCGCTGCTCGCGGGCGAGCGGCGCGCGGGCGCAGTGCGCTTCGGCTACGTGCCGCAGCAGGCGGCCGTCGAGCAAGCATTGCCGATCACTGCGCGCGAACTCGTCGAGGCTGGCGCGGCGGCGGCGCTGCCGTTTTGGAAAACGATGCTCGGAGGTCGGCGCGAGCGTGTGCGCGAATGCCTGCGCGCGTGTCACGCCGAGGAATTTGCGCGCAAACCCTTCGCGCAACTTTCCGGCGGACAACGTCAGCGCGTGCTGCTCGCCCGCGCTCTCGCGCTCGAACCCGCCTGCCTCTTGCTCGACGAACCGACGGCGGGCGTCGATCGCGTCACGCAAAGCGCGCTGTCGGAATTGCTCGCGCAATTCAATCGCGACCGCGCGCTCACCGTGCTGCTTGTCACGCACGAGTTCGCACCGTTTCTCGACATCGCCACGCGGCTGCTTTGGGTGCATGACGGCCTTTGCGAAACCGTCACGCGCGAGCGGTTCGCCGCACGGCAGGAAGGCGGGGCATTATGATTCCCGACTCCATTTCAAAGGCCCTGATCGCCGCCCTGCTGCTCGGCCTTTTCCTGCCCATCACCGGACGCCATCTCATCCTCGGTCGCTCCATTTTACTCGGCCTCGCCGTCCCGCAAATCTCGATGGCCGGCATCGCGTTTCTCTTCCTCGGCAGCGCCCTTGGCTGGAGCTGGACCGCGCCTTTCGCCGACGACTCCACGCGAGCCGCCGCGGGCGCGCTGCTCTTCGCCGTGCCGACGCTGCTCATCCTCGCCGGCATCCAGCGCGCGGGCCGTCATCTTTCCGAAGCGTGGCTCGCCGTCGCCTACCTCGCCGCCTTCGCCGCGAGCAATCTCATGCTTTCCAGCGACGCCGTGGGCGAAACGTATCTCAGCGATCTTTTCCACGGTCGCCTCATCCTCATCAACGACGGCGCGCTGCGCCTGCTCGCCATCGCGTTTTTCACCGCGAGCACCATCGCGCTCGCTTGCCGCCGCCGCCTGCTGCTCATCCTCACCGATCCCGATTTCGCCGCTGTCGCCAATGTGCGCGTGAGCGGCTGGGTCATGCTCCTCGCGCTGCTCAATGGCTGCGTCATCGGCGTCTCCGTCTCCGCCGTCGGGCCGCTCGTTACCTTCGGTTTCCTCATCCTCCCCGCGCTCACCGCGTCGGCTTTCGCGCGCAGTTTGCGCACGCATCTCGTCTGGTCCATCGCCGCCGGAGTGCTCGCCGCCTACACCGGCTACCGCCTCGCCTACCGCTGGGATTTGCCGCTCGGCGATTGCACCGTCGCTGTCAGTACCGTGTTGCTGATTTTCTGCCGTGTCGTCGCGCGATTACGGACGGCGTTTTGAAAGGCCAACATTGCCTGCGCGCGTCGTTGTCGCCTACCGTCGCGCGATGAAACAACCCATCGGATTTGCCATCGTCGGCACTGGCGCCATCGCGGATTTTCATGCGGGCGCGATCCTCGCGAATCCAGGCGCAAGGCTCGTCTCCGCGTATTCGCGCGATGCCGGACGCTGCGCAGATTTTGCGAAGCGGCATGGTTGCCGGGCGGCGACGAGTTTGGAGGAAATCGTGCGCGATACGGAGGTGCGGGCAGTCTGCATCACGACGCCGAGCGGCGCACACGCCGCGTCGGCAGTGCCGGTGCTGGAGGCGGGAAAAGCGGTGCTGTGCGAGAAGCCGCTGGAGATCAGCATGGAAGCGGTGGAGCGAATTTTGACTGCGGAAAAGCGCGGCGGCGGAATGCTTGCGGGCGTTTTCCAAATGCGGCTTGGGCGCGGTGCGGCCACGCTGAAGGCGGCGATTGATGCGGGGCGTTTCGGGCAGCTCACCCTTTGCAGCGCGTATGTGAAATGGTGGCGCGCGCAGGACTACTACTCGGGCTCGGCATGGAGAGGCACGTGGCGGCTCGATGGCGGCGGAGCGCTGATGAATCAAGGCATTCACGCGGTCGATCTTTTGCAATGGCTCGCCGGCATGCCGGCGGAAGTGAGCGCGTTTTTCGGCACACTCGCGCATCCGGGCGTGGAAGCGGAGGACACCGCCGTCGCGTCGCTGCGCTTTGCCAATGGCGCGCTCGGCTCGATCGAAGCGGCGACCTCCGCGTTTCCCGGATCGGACCTGCGGATCGAGATCATCGGTGAGCGAGGGACGGCCGTGCTGGTGAACGACCGGCTCGTGCGCTGGGAGTTTGCGGAGATGCGGCCTGAGGACGCGGCGATCGTCGCGAACGATGATGCCAGCACGATTCGCGGCGGGTCGGCGAATCCGATGGCGATGACGCAGGAAGGCCACCACCGCCTTGTCGGCGATCTGGTGGACGCGCTGAATGAAGGGCGTCCGCCGATGATTCCCGGCGCCGAGGCGCGCAACGCCGTCGCTCTCGTACTCGCGATTTACGAAGCCGGGCGCACCGGCGCGCGCGTTCGCGTTTCCTGACAAAAACTATGATACGGCCTGGAGCGGCTCGGGTGCGAAATTCCCGATTTCCGTGACCGGACGCGCTCCGAGCACGGTCATCAGCGCGCGGCGAAGTTCGCGTCGCGGCACTGGTTTTCGCATCACGCAATCAATGTTGCCCTGCGCTTCCGTGGAATCCACGCGGCCCTCGCCGAAGCCCGTCACGAGCAGGATCGGCTGCTCCGCGCGCAACCGGCGCACGTTCGCGGCGAGCTGCACTCCGTTCATTCCCGGCATGGAATGATCGGTGATCAGTAAATCAAAATCTCCCTCCGTCACCAACTCGAGCGCTTCGTGTCCGTTGATTGCGGTGACGACGCGATGGCCGTCCGTGACGAGGTAGCGCGCGATGACATCGCGGGCAACGGGCTCGTCATCGACGACGAGCACATTCAGCGAACGACCGAGATCGAAATCATCTTCGGCGGCAGCCTCCAGACCGATGAGTTGCGCGGGCAGGCGGATGCGGAACGTGGTCCCCTTCCCCGGCTCGCTCTCGAGCTCCACCGTCCCTTCGTGCCGTTTCACGATGCCGAAAACCATCGACAGTCCGAGTCCGGTTCCCTTGTCGCCTTTGGTGGAAAAAAACGGCTCCAGGCAGCGCTGGCGCACTTCCTCCGTCATGCCTTCACCGTCGTCGATCACTTCGAAGATCACATCGCCGCCATCCACCGCGCTCCGCAGCGTGATCGTGCCGCCGTGCGGCATCGCATCGACGGCGTTGAAGACGAGATTGGTCGCGATCTCACGCAAGTCGGACGCGTTTCCCGAGATGGCCGGGACTTTTACCAAGTCGAGCGCGAGTGCGATTTTCCGCCCCTCGGCGAGTGCGTGGTCCTTCCACTTTGGCTGCGTCAGCGGCACACATTGCTCGATGATTTCGTTGAGATCGACGCGCGAGAAAAGATCGATCGCCTCGCGTGGCCGGTAGAAATCGCGCAGCCGGCTAATGACGCGCGAGGCGTCCTGGCCGGCGGTGTTGATGATCTTTAAAAAGCGGCGCGTGGACTGAGTGTCGGCGAGTTGTTCGTCGTCGTGTAAAAGCAGTTCGCTGTAGCCGATCACGGACATGAGCGCGTTGTTAAAATCATGCACGATGCCGCCGGCCATTTCGCCAAAGGCGCGGAGTCGTTCCTGCAAGATGATCTGCTTCTGCGTCTCGCGCAGTTCGCGCGTTCGCTCGACGACTTTTTGTTCGAGCGTTTCATTTTGATCCTGCAACTGCCGGTGCATGAAACGCAGTTGCAGAAGATTCCGCACGCGCATGAAAAGTTCGGACGTGTTGAAAGGTTTCGCCTGGATTTCCGCCGCGCCGGAAGCGAGCGCGCGCCGCGTGGTTTCGCCAGACGCATCGTTACTCACCACGAGGATCGGGAGAAAAGTGTCGGCGGGAATGATGCGGCTCAACTGCTGCATGACCGCGAAGCCATCGAGATGCGGCATGTGCAAATCGAGCATGATGAGATCGGGCTTGAAGCGCTCGACCAGCGAGCACGTTTCGCGCGGATCGGTCGTGCTTTCGATGATGCGAAATCCGAGCCGGTTCAGGATGTTCGACATCAGGCAGATGTTCGCGACGTTGTCGTCCACGATCAGCAGCCGCGCAGTCTGCAACATCTCGCTCATGGAAAATTCGGGAAGCCGTGAATCCGCCCGATCGTTTTTCGCGCGGAGGGCAAAGACGGGCCTCGCTTAGGCTGAGAGAGCTTTCTCAGCCATGATCTCGTCGATGACGTGGATCAGGACTTTGGGGTTGAGCGGCTTGGCGAGAAAGCGCATGCCGCCGCGCATGGTCACGCGATCACCGGCTTCGAGCGGCGAAATGAGCGAGGTGAAAAAGAGGATCGGCGTGCCGCGCAGGATCGGGTCCGCTTCGATGGTCAGCGCGACTTCGCCGCCGTCCTGACCGGGCATGTCCACATCGAGGAGGATCATCTCCGGGCGAAATTCGCGTGCTGCCGCGAGGACGGCGCCGGGGCGGTTCTCGGTGCGTACGTCGAAGCGCTTGGTTTTTACGAGGAAAAGGCGCACGAGATCCGAAAGGTTCGGCTCATCGTCCACCACCAGGATGCGGGTCTTGTTCATGTCGGGATTGCTTGGTTGCAGACCTGTCTTTAGCAGGATCGGTGCTCACACGGGTCGCGTTTTGAAAAGCGCGCTTTCAGCCGGAACCGGGGCAAACATGACCAAACTGTAAGCCTAAACCATGTGCGGGTGAGTGCTGTCGGAAGGTATCTTACCTGTGCCGTTTCCATCGAAACGGATTTCCCCTTCTGCCGCTATGTCCCACCACCTCCGTTTCCTCGCTGCCGCCCTTGTCCTTGCCTTGTCGCTCCCCGTCCGGGCGGATGTAGTCATCGATGAAATTATGTATCACCCCGCCACGGAAAATACCGCGGAGGAATACATCGAACTCTACAACAGCGGAGCCGCGCCCGTGGATTTGAGCGGGTGGAAATTTACGAGCGGCGTGCGCTACACGGTGCCCGCAGGCACGGCGATCGGCGCGGGGGCTTATCTCGTGGTCACGGCGAATCCCGCGACTTTTCATGCGAAATATCCGGCGGTCGGAAACTATATCGCGTCTTCCGGCTGGCAAACCGTCGTGGTGGGACTGGCGCAGCCGAACGGCGGCATCCTGAGTAACAGCGCCGATCACATCGTGCTCGTGAATGCGGCGGGCGCGGCGATGAACGATGTGCGCTACGCCGACGATGGCGATTGGGGCGTGCTGCGGAAGGATTACTTTTCCGACGTGAATCACCGCGGCTGGAACTGGGATTCCGCCGCGGACGGCGGCCAGAACGGGACGCCGATGGGCTCGGTGGGCACCGATCCTTTTGCGAAAAGCAAATCGCTGGAGCTGGTCAACCCGCTCTTTTCCAACAGCTCCGGCCAGAACTGGGCACCGAGCACGGTCGTGAATGGAACGCCGGGCGCGGCGAATTCTGTCGCCGCCGCGGACATCGCGCCGGTCATCAGCAGCGTCACACATTTCCCGCTCGTCCCGTTGCCGACTGACACGGTGACGATCACGGCGAAAGTCGTGAACGACGACGCGAGCGCGCCGGTCGTGACGCTGCACTGGCGCGTCTGCGCGACGGCGATTGCGGCTCCACCGTTTACCGAAAACGATCCCGCCTTCACGACTGCCACGATGTTCGATGACGGCGCGCATGGCGATGCGCTGGCGGGCGATGGTGTCTTCGGCGTGGCGTTGCCGCCGCAGGCGAATGGCGCGATCGTAGAGTTTTACTTCGATGCAAAGGACGGCGGAAATCACACGCGCCTCTGGCCCGCGCCTTCGCTCGCGGCGGACGCGGTCACTTTCACGCAGGCGAACAACTGCCTCTACCAAGTGGATAGCGCGATCTACGCGGGCGCGGCTCCGCTGTATCGGATGGTGATGCGGCCCGCGGACAAGGCGGAGCTGGTCTATATCAATGCGACCGGCGCGGACGCGGCGAGCCATGCGAATTTCAACACGACGTGGATCACCACGGACGGCACGAGTTCCGAGCGCAACTACATCGCCCTCACGCGCAATCGCGGCCACGGCAGCGCGTCGAGGCAACCGCAGGGAGTGAATGTGGCGTTTCAAAACAACGATCTTTGGAAGGGAATCACGTCGCTGAATTTGAACACGCAGTACACGCACTCGCAGCTTTTCGGGAGCGCACTTTTCCGGAAGGCAGGGCTGGCCGGGCCGGAGTCGCGCGCGGTGCAGGTGCGCTGGAACAACGCGAACCCCATCCCCGCGGGATCGCCGAGTTACGGTATTTTCGTGGCGAACGAAGTGCAGAATTCCGACTTCGCGAACCACCACTTCCCACTCGATAGCTCGGGCAATATCTACCGTTCGCAGCGGCTGGATTCCAACGCGCAGCAGGGCGATTTCACCTACATCGATAACAACCCGGTTTCCTATGAGCCGGTGTGGTTCAAGCACACGAATTCCAGCGAGAATGACTGGACAGATCTGATCCCGCTCTGCCTCGCCTTTTCCAAAGGGCACTCGAATGTGAGCACCTTTGCCACAACCTACGACGCGGGATACGAGAACGGCATTACTTCGCGCGTGGACGTGCAGCAGTGGATGCACTTCTTCGCCGTCCAGACGATCGTCGATAACAGCGAGACGAATCTTTCCAGCGGATACGGCGACGACTTTTACATCTATTTCGGAATCACAGATCCGCATTGCAAACTGATCCCCTACGATCTGGACACGATCTGCGGACAAGGCGATGCGGTGCCGACGCCCACGCAGCACGGGCTTTTTCGCATGGTGAACAAGGACGACGCCGCGGGGAACGGGCCGACGGTGATGAACTCGTTCATGAAAAATCCGACGTTCGCGCCGGTCTATTATGATGAGCTGAACAAACAGTTAAAGGGCGCGTTCGTGCCCGCGAATTTCAACGCGCTCGTGGATGAAATCCTCACCGGCGTCGTGCCGGCGGCGCAGATCACGAGCATCAAAACTTTCCAGACCGCACGCACGCCCTACGTGGCGTCGCTCGTCCCGCTGAATATCTCGGTGACGAATACGCAAACGGTCGCCGGGGCCGCGCTGCCGACTCAAGGAGGCTACACCGTGAGCGTCGCTCCGCGCGCCGCCACGACGCCGGCGAGCGTGACAAACGCCGACCCGGCACACTGCAAACTCATCGGCAAAGCGAACGCGATCACGACGCGCTCTGTCACGGTGAACGGGGTCGCCGCGACTTGGAGCGCGTGGCAGGCGACGTGGACGGCGGCCAGCGTGGCTCTCGTCCCCGGCATCAACAAGATTCTGATCCAGGCATTCGACGGAAACAGCGTGGAGACCGAGCGTTTTACGCAGGACATTTGGAGCGATGATGCAAGCGTCGTCACGGCCAGCGGCACTCTCGCGGCGAATACCAATTGGACCGCCGCTGGTGGCCCCTATCGCGTGACCGCGAACCTCATCGTCCCCGCTGGCGTCACGCTGACCATTGGCGCGGGCACGACGGTTTATGTCGCATCGCTCGCCACGATCACGGTCAATGGCACCGGCAAGATCGTGGCGAATGGCACGGACGCGCAGCGCGTCGTCTTCGCGAAAGAACCAACGGCGACTGGTAACTGGGGCAGCCTCGATTTCATTAACACCACGGTTGAAAGCCAGCTTAACTACGTAAACTTCTCGGACGGCGGCGGCACGAACATCAACGGCCACAGCGCCCAAATCCACGCCAACAACGCCATCGTCTTTTTCGATCACTTGACCTGGCCCGCGTCGGGCCTGCCCGCGGTGCAGTATATCTCGACCGAGACAGCCTCCTTCATTTTCCAAAACTGCACCTTCCCGACTTATCCCGATCCCGGCCCGATCGCCGGCAGGGCGCAGCCGGAGCTATTACACGGAGCTGGTGGCATTCTGGCCGGTGGCCACGGTATCGCCCGCGACTGTTACTTCGGACATAGTTATGGCTTTAACGACACTTGGGACTTCACTGGAGGTCAGCGGGTGGGTGCCGGGGTGGGACCGATTCTCCAAGTCATCAACTGCATCTTTGACGGGGCCAGCGATGACTGTCTAGACCTCGACAGCACCGATGCCTGGATTGAAGGCAACGTCTTTATGCACGTCCACCGCGACCCATATCGCACCGATCAGGCTGCAGATACGGGCAGCGCGATTTCCGGGGGCATAGATACTTCTCCGCAGTATTCGGATTGGACGATCATCAACAACCTTTTCTATGACGTAGATCACGTCTTCCTGAACAAGAACGAGAGCACCGGCGGCGGTCGCGTTGCCTTGCTTTATAACACCGTCGTCCACGTCGCGAAGGAGGGGAGCGGCAGCCCGCTGACCGACATCGGCGCATTTATCTGGGCGGATGACGGCACGTTACCCTCGCCAGTCGCCGCCGGCTCTGGTTTGTATGCAGCTTACAACATCATCACAGACTGCGCAGTGCTCGACGTGAAGTATTTCGCCGCTGGGGCGACGGGCACTGGTTATACGGTTATCGGCGACAATAATATCCTTTCTGTGCCATGGGTGGGCACCAGCAACGGAGGCAATCAAGTCGTCGATCCGCGGCTCAATCTCAGCGTGCTCGATGGCACCCCCGTCGCGAATGTAACTGCCGCGCAGGTGCGTCAGGCATTCCAGCTTTTGCCCGGTTCCCCGGCCATCGGTGTTGCGTTTGGCGGGAGAAACATTGGAGGGCTTCAGCCACATGGCATCACCATTTCCGGAGAGCCGGGCGGCACGACGAATTCTACCAGCGCCACATTGACTGTTGGCCCGGGCGGGAAGTTCGATTGGGGCAGCCCCTCTCCCTATCTGCCGCAGGGCTGGGGCTGGACGGCTTACAAATGGAAGCTGGATGGCGGTGCCTACAGCGCGGAAATCCCGGTCACGAACAACTCGCCGTTCACTGCGCCGCCGACCATCGCGCTCAGCGGCCTGGCCAACGGCCCTCACACCGTCACCGTCATTGGCAAAAGCGATGTCGGCTACTATCAGGACGACACGCTGGTTTATCCACTGAACTCCGGCACGCCTGCCGCCGCGACCGTCTCGAAAACGTGGACGGTGAACACGGCCTATGTGCCACCGCCCACGACGCCAAATGTGATCATCAACGAAGTGCTCGCGAAGAACTCCGAGACGATCAATTTCGGAACGGCTTTCCCGGACATCATTGAGCTGCGCAACACCGGCGGCGCGCCTGCGGACTTAAGCGGCTGGGGGCTCACGGACAACATTTCGCTGCCCTACAAATATACGTTTCCGAATGGCACTACGCTCAACGCGGGCGCTTATCTGGTCATCTATGCGGACAGCGCCGCGAGCGTGCCGAGCCCGAAGACGGGCTTCGGTCTGAAGCAGGCGGGCGACACGCTCACGCTCACCAAATCCGTGGCTGCGGGCGGCTTCGTGGCGGACGCCGTTCCGTTTGGCGCGCAGCTCCCGGATTACTCGATCGGTCGCCGCCCTGCGGATGGCGTGTGGGATATGTGCGTGCCGACTTTCGGTGCGCAAAACATCGTCGCCGCGCAGGACACACCTGCGCATGCGCTGATCAACGAATGGCTCGCCGACGCTCAGATTCTCGCGGGCTCGGATTTCGTAGAGCTCTACAATTCGTCCACGCTCCCGATCAACGTCGGCAACTGCTACCTGACCAACAACCCGGTCGAATACATCACCGAACACCAGCTCCGGCAGCTCACGTTTCTCGCACCGTCGGGATATGCTTCGTTCAAAGCGGACAACGATCCCGGACAAGGCCCGGATCACCTCGCGTTCAAGCTCTCGCCGCTGCAAGGCGAGATCGGGCTCTTCGATTCCGCGCAAAATGTCATCGACCGCATTATCTACGGCCCGCAATCGACCGATGTCTCGCAAGGCCGCTCGCCCAATGGTTCGAGCGTCATCGCCTTTTTCAATCAGCCCACGCCGGGCGGGCCGAATCCCGGAGTTACTTCCGGTGGTGGCGGCACGACGGTGTTGAGTTTGGTGCCAGCATTGCAAAGCTGGAAATACCGGTCGGATGGCGTGGATCACAGCGCGGATTTCTTCCCGGTTGCCTTCAACGATGCGGCGTGGGCCTCGGGCGCGCAGCTTCTCTACATCGAAACGGCGGCGCTCACGAACACGGAAAGTTTTGTGAAAACGACCGCGCTGCCGCCGGACACGACCAACCCGACGCCGACGCTCCCGTACAACACCGTCTATTTCCGCACGCATTTCACCTATTCCGGCCTTCTCACGGGCGTCACCCTTTCGGCGAAAATTATGGTCGATGATGGGGCGCTCATTTACCTGAATGGCGTCGAGGCCGCCCGCATCCGCATGCCCTCTCCCGGGACGATTGATTACACGACTATCGCCACGGCCAACGTTGGCGATGCCGCCGTGGAAACGATCGCGATTCCCGCGACGCATCTCGTCGTGGGGGACAACGTCCTCGCCGTCGAAGTCCATCAGCAACACAACGTCGGCACACTACCAGCCGCGCAGACGAGTTCGGATATTACGTTTGGCCTGAAGCTGGATGCCACTGTGCCGGTCGCGGGCGCAACCACGACCGTCGTGCTGAATGAAGTGCTCGCGAACAATGCCACGCTCACGGACCCCGACGGATCCCTGTCTGGCTGGATCGAACTTTACAACACCAGTGCGAGCGCGGTCTCAGTCGCGGACATGAGTCTGACCGATGACACTGCGGACGCGCGCAAGTGGGTTTTCCCGACCGGCAGCAGCGTTCCCGCTGGCGGCTATCTCGTCGTTTTCTGCAATCCGCTTGCCGCGGCTTCCACGGCAAATGTCGCGAATATGAATGCCGGCTTCGGACTGAACGCGACCGGCGATCGCGTCTTCCTTTTCAAGAAACTCGCGGACGGCGCAGGTCTTCAGGATTCGATTGTCTTTGGCCAGCAAGTGCCCGATCGCTCGATCGGTCGCGTGGCGAATGGCGTCGGTGCGTTCGCGCTGAATACGGTGACGCGCGGCGCTTCCAACACGGCGGCGGGACTGGGCGCGATCAGCACGGTGAAAGTGAACGAATGGCTCGCGAATCCATCGCTCGCACCAGGCTGGTTCGAGCTGTTTAACAGCGGCGCATCGCCGGTTTTGCTCAGCGGAAATTACCTCACGGATAACCTGACTAACCGCACCAAATATCTCATCCCGCCGCTCACCTTCATCGGCGGCACCGCGAATCTCGGCAACAGTCGCTGGCTGCAATTCATCGCTGACAACGACGCGTCCGCCACGCCGAACCACGTCAGCTTCAGCCTGAATCCTGCCGGTGAAGCGATCGGAATTTTCTCCGGCAGCGGCGTGCAACTCGAAGCGATTTCGTTCGCTGCCCAGTCGATCGACATCAGCGGCGGACGCTTCCCCGATGGCAGCGTGACAATCACCGCGCTCGCGCCCACGCCCGGTGCCGCCAACGTGCAGGCCGCCGCGGATACGGATCACGATGGCATCCCCGACGCATGGGAGATCGCGCACGGCCTTGATCCCAACAACGCCGCCGACGCTCTGCTCGATGCTGACGGCGACGGCCAGTCGAACCTCGCCGAATACTACGCCGGCACCGATCCGCAAAACGCCGCGGACACCCTGCGCGCGTCAATCACGTCGCCAGTGCCGGGCACGAATCATCTCCTTTTCACTGCGCAAGCAAGCAAGGGATATTCGATCCAATACAAGACCGCTTTGAGCGACGCGACGTGGATCAAGCTGAACGACATCGCCGCGCAACCGGGTGCGCACGCCGTCGATTATACGGATAGCCCCGCGCCCAACACGCAGCGCTTCTACCGGATCGTCACGCCGATCCAGCCATAGCGCGCTAGCCATCACGATTCGCGTCGGTAGGCTCGCGCGATGTCTGCCTTCATGCGCCCTGAAATCTGGAGTGTGTCCATCGCGCTGGCGGCCATGCATTGTCCCGCTGCCGAACCACCTGTCGCCATGCACACGAACGCCCTCGCCCACGAAAAATCGCCCTACCTGCTCCAGCACGCGCACAATCCCGTGGACTGGCTGCCGTGGGGCGAGGCCGCGTTTGAAAAGGCGCGTAAAGAGAACAAGCCGATCTTTCTCTCGATCGGCTATTCCACGTGCCACTGGTGTCACGTCATGGCGCACGAGTCGTTTGAAAACGAGGCGACCGCGAAGCTGATGAACGAGCACTTCATCAACATTAAAGTGGACCGCGAAGAACGGCCCGATGTGGACAAGGTTTATATGACCTACGTGCAGGCCACGACCGGCAGCGGCGGCTGGCCGATGAGCGTTTTCCTCACGCCGGAACTGAAGCCATTTCTCGGCGGAACCTACTACCCGCCCGAGGATCGCTATGGCCGCCCGGGCTTTCCCACTCTGCTTTCGCGGGTGGCCGAGGCTTGGGAAAAGGATCGCGAACGCATCATCGCGCACGGCAATGAAGTCGCGCAGCAGCTTCAGGAATCCGCCGCCTCTACGCCAGCGGCGACCGTCGTGGGAAAGGAAGCACTGGACACGGCTCTCAACTATTTTACGCGCGCTTTCGACGACGAACTGGGCGGCTTCGGCGATGCGCCCAAGTTCCCCCGCCCCGTCGCGCTCAACTTCCTCTTCCGCACCGCAGCCCGCGCCGGACTCGACTCACGTGATGGCAAAGCCGCGGCCGGCATGGCGATGATCACGCTTCAAAAAATGGCGGCGGGCGGAATGCACGATCACCTCGGCGGCGGTTTTCATCGCTACTCGGTGGACAAATTCTGGCACATCCCGCACTTCGAAAAAATGCTCTACGATCAGGCGCAACTCGCGTCGTCTTACCTCGACGCGTTTCAGGTGACGGGCGATCAAAAATTCGCGGCCACCGCGCGCGACATCCTTGATTACGTGCAGCGCGACATGACCGCGAAGCAAGGCGGGTTCTACTCCGCGGAGGATGCGGACTCGATCGTGGAGCACGGAAAGCCCGAGCATCGCGAAGGTGCTTTTTACGTTTGGACAAAAGAGGAAATTGATCGCGTGCTCGGCGAAGAAGCGGCGCGCATTTTTGATCGCGTGTTTGGCGTCGAGGCGGAAGGCAACGCGCCCGAAGGCTCCGATCCACAGGGTGAATTCAAAGGACACAACACGCTGATCGAGCGGCTTTCTGTCGCGGATGCGGCAAAGCTCTTCATGAAAAGCGAAAGTGAAGTCGCGACCTCGCTCACCGACTCGCGGAAGAAACTCTTCGACCTCCGCGCCCAACGTCCGCGCCCGCATCTCGACGACAAAATCATCACGGCCTGGAACGGCATGATGATTTCCGCTTTCGCGCGCGCCGCGCAAATCCTGGACGACGCTGCGTATCTCGAATCCGCGCAGCGCTCCGCTCATTTTCTTCGCGAACATTTATGGAAAAACGGCGCGCTGATTCGCAGCTATCGCGAAGGCGCGAGCGATGTCGGCGGCTTCGCGGATGATTATGCAGCCTTGATCTGCGGGCTGCTCGATCTCTACGAAGCCGACTTCGACATCGCGTGGCTGCAATGGGCGGTCGAGCTTCAGCAAAAACAGGACGCGCTGTTTTTGGACACCGAGCACGGCGGATATTTCAGCACCGCCGCCGACGCCAAACACCTGCTCCTGCGCATGAAGGAAGACTACGACGGCGCGGAGCCCTCGCCGAATTCCGTGAGCGCGCTCAATCTTCTGCGCCTTGCGCAAATCACCGGCGACGATGCTACCGCAGCGCGAGCGAAGGCCACAATCGCCGCCGTGTCCGAACAGCTCGCGCGCTTTCCCGCCGCGATGCCGCAAATGCTGTGCGCGCTCGACGCATCGCTCGCCAAGCCCCGCCAGATCGTGATCGCCGGGCCACGCGACTCCGCCGCGACTCGCGCGCTGCTCCGCGAAATCCAGGCGCATTACCTTCCCAATAAGCTCGTCCTCCTCGCAGATGGCGGAGCCGGGCAGAAGTGGCTCGGCGACCGTCTGGAGTTCTTGAAAACCGTCACGCCACTACAGGGCGAACCCGCTGCGTATGTCTGCGAAAATTTCGTCTGCCAGCTTCCGACTTCCGACGTAGCGAAACTCCGAGAACTGCTGTCGAAGTAACCTTGCCACGCCCTCGTCCGCCGTCATAAAAACTGCCCCATGAACAAGCCCACCATCCTCTCCCTCGCCGCCGCATTCACCTTCGTCACCACTGCCCTCGCCGCCGACGCCAACACGTATCAAGTCACCGGTCCCATCATGGAAATCACCGACTCGAAAATCGTGGTGATGAAAGGAACGGATAAATGGGAAGTGGCCCGCAACGCCGATACGAAAGTGACCGGCGAACTGAAGGTGGGCGCGAAGGTGACGATTCAATACTCGATGACGGCGCAGTCGATCGAGGTGAAGGGCGACAAGGCCAAGGACACCGCGAAGCCAAAGGACGCCGCCGCAAAAGAAGCGCCAGCGAAAGACGGCGCGGCCAAGGACAAGCCGAAGAAGTAAGCACGCGCCGGCGGAAAGCCGTCTCAGGCATCTCGCTCGCCATCGGCGAGGAAGCGCGTGCCAGCCGCTTTGCCCGCGATCACTTTCCCGATCTGACCGGCTTTCGTGCCGCTACAGATATGCGTCCGAATGCCAGCCGCAACCGCGAGGCTCACGGCCTGCAGTTTTGACGCCATGCCGCCGACGGAAAACTTTCCTTTGTCTGCGCGCGCGAGGCCTTTCACAGCCTCGACATTTCGCACCAGCGGCACCGTGTTTCCACGCGCGTCGAGCAGCCCGTCCACCGACGTGAGCAAAATGAGAATGTTGGCGTTCACGAGGATGGCGACTTCAGCGGAAAGTTTGTCGTTATCGCCAAAGCGCAGCTCTTCGACCGCGACGGAATCGTTCTCGTTGATGATCGGGACGACGCGTTTGCGATCAAGGAGACGGGCAATGGTGTTCTGTGCGTTGGCGTAAGAAACGCGGCTGTCGAGATCGCGATACGTCAGCAGCAGCTGAGCGACGGCGAGGTCGTGCTCCCGAAACATCGCGCCGTACATTTGCATGAGCGCAGACTGGCCGATGGCCGCGCACGCTTGCTTCGCGGCGAGTTCATCCGGGCGCTCTTTCAAACCCAGCGCGCCCAACCCGGCGGCGACGGCTCCGCTGGAGACGACGATGACTTCGTGGCCGGCGGCGATGAGCGCGGCGACTTCGCGCGTGAGCCGCTGGAATTGCCGCGCGTCGAGCGCGGTGCCGCGCGCGTTGGCGAGGATGCCCGATCCGAATTTTACGACGATGCGCAGCGGTGTGGCGTTCATTTTTGAAAAGAGAGCGCGGAGTCTAAAAGCGCGCGCTTTCCCCGCAACAAGGAATCTCACGCGCAGGAAAAGTGACTCGCGCAGGACGCATCGGGCAGCGCAGTTTGGAGCATGGTTTTTCACAATTTCATTCGCGACGAACCGGGCTGGAAAACGCTCGGCGACGAAACCCTTTTTGCGGACGCGCATCTGGAGATTCACCGGCCGACGCTCGTCTCGCCCACGCGCCCGGAGCCATTCGTGTGGACGGTGTGTCATCGAAAAGGCGCGGTGGTAATCGTGCCTATCACCGCCGACGGAAAGTTGCTGCTGGTGCGGCAGGAGCGCGCACCGATTCGGGCCACGATTTGGGAATTTCCCGCGGGCCAGATCGATGACCAAGAGGAGCCGGATTCCATCCGCGCGACCGGTCTGCGCGAACTGCGCGAGGAAGCCGGCTACGAACTCGCACCCGGAGGCACGGTGGAAAGTCTCGGCCATTTTTTCCCGAGTTGCGGCTTCACCGATGAGCACAGCCATCTGCTCATCGCCCGGCCCGTGGTGCCGCATCGCGAGGGAAAGGAACTCGATGCGCACGAGGCCATCACGGACTGCCGCACGTTTTCCGCCGGCGAACTCCGCGCCCTGATCGCGAGCGGCGAGGTGCGCGATGCAAACACGCTCGCTGCCTTCGCGCGTCTGGTCGCGACGGGCGCGATCACCCTTTGAAACTTCCGCCGGCAGAACTGATTCGGCCTTTTCAGATACCTCGCCGCAGCTATTGTCCGCGCGTGCAAAAACGCCACGTCATTTTGTTGTGCGGCGCGCTCCTTTTCGGAGGGTGCGCCACGCGTGATAACATCCACACGATCAAGGTCAGCGTGGCTGATGAAAAGATGATCGTGTACCGGAAAGGCGTGGAGATCGCGGCGTATCCGGTGTCCACGTCGAAGTTCGGATTGGGCGACCGCCCCGGCAGTCGCGCGACGCCGCTCGGGCGGCTGGAAATCGCGAAAAAGATCGGCGGCGGGCAACCGTCCGGGATGAAATTTCACAGCCGTCGCGCGACCGGAGAAATCGTGCAGGCCAACGCGCCCGGACGTGATCCGATCGTCTCGCGCATCCTCTGGTTGAAGGGGCTCGAAAGCCAGAACCGCAACGCATATGGCCGCACGATTTACATCCACGGCACGGCGGAGGAGTGGAAAATCGGGACGCCTGCGAGCTTCGGTTGTGTGCGGATGAAATCGCGCGATGTCATCGCGCTTTACAACACCGTCGGCGTGGGCGCGAAAGTCGAGATCACGCGCGACCACATTCCCCAGAACATCATCGCCTCGACCGCAGCAGCGATGCCGGCGACGAATTAAGCGATCGTGCCGCCTGAGGCTCAACAACTCCGCGGTCGAATCCGACTGCTCGTTTCGGCCTTTATCCTCGGGCTCGTCCTCAGTGGTGCGACCGCCTTCCCGCTGCTGCATGAACTGAACTTGCTCGCCCGCCTCGTCGGCACCGAGGGCGATCTCGCGACGTGGATCATCCGCGTCCGCGATGCGCTGGCCGCGACTTATCGCGACTACGCTTTTCTCGGCTACGGCACGGACTGGCTCGCGTTCGGCCACATCGTCATCGCGCTCTTTTTCGTCGGCGTGTGGCGCGACCCGGTGCGCAATGTTTTCACGCTGAACGCCGGCCTGATCGCATGCGCGGGCGTGATCCCGCTCGCTTTGATCTGCGGCCCCATTCGCGGCATCCCGTTCTACTGGCGCTTAATCGATTGCTCGTTTGGCGTCTTCGGCGCAATCCCGCTTTGGTGGACGCTACGGCTCACGCGCAGGCTGGAAGCGCTGAAAGTAACGAAAGGCCCGGCCGGATAGAACAGCCCGGGCCTGTGGAGATTTTTAGTCGCGACGCTCTACACGCAGCGGCGGAGAAACAGGAGCATTCCCATCCCACCGAGCAAGCTGACGAATGCTCCGGCTTCCGGCACAGGAGAGAAAGTGACCGTCAGTAAAGGCCGGTCGGCGATGACGCTGTTTTCCCGCGTGCCAAATGCCTTGGCTGTACCGGACTGGCTTTCGTCTCCGCGAAGCAGCCAGCCGTGATTGGACGCGGGAGCGTCAAGCCAGCCCTGCAGGTCTGCCACAAGGTCGGGCGTACTGAACCATCGATAAGTTGCACCCTCAGCACCGACAAGAGTGGTGGCACTCGCCACGGTCGCGAAATCGCCGCCGGGATTCGTCCAGGTGGCTACGTTGAAAAATGTGTGCAACCAGGTCGCGTCATTCGCCTTTGCAATTGCGCCTCCACCAGCACGATTTCCGGCGCTCGATGTCCCTTCGCCCCATTCGGTCAGCACTTCGTGGAGCCCTACATCGGTCGCGAAGGCCTGCGCTTGCACGAGGAAAAGCTCGAGCGTCACCGATTCAATCGTCGCACCTGCGGGAATCGCACTAAGATCAAACTCGATCAATCCGCGGCGGATGCCTCCACCGCCAGTCGCGCCCGCAAAAAACGTGGGCCCACTCCCGTTGCTCAATGCGCCGAACGGGTCCTGATAAAGTGAATTATCCTTGCTCGCTCCAATCGGAATCGTGACCCCGCACGACTTGTTTGGAAGGAGCACAAAAATTACCGCGACAGCGATGGCTAGGACTTTGAACATACGAGGTTGATGAGAGTTCCCGCCCCGGCCAGATGCCGGGGCGGGTGGGTTACTCATTGGATTCGCTTGCTCAGGCGCGTCGGCGGCGCAGACCGAGGAGCATCCCGACGCCGCTCAGCAGGCTGATCGCCGCGCCCGGTTCAGGCACGACGGCGACGTTGTCGTAAAACGCCGTGCTCGGTAGCAGGATGGTTTTCACCTCACCGACCGCGCCGACATTTACGGTAAATCCAGCCACGCTTTGATCGACGGGTGCGGTGAAAAGCAGGTTGTTGTTTTCATCGTAGAACTTGATCGCCGTGCTGGCCGGATCGAGATCGCCGATCGTGCTGTTATCCAGCACCGCCGAGAATCCCCCGATCGCGAACGGCGTATTGAACACCAGCACGACGGGACCTCCGCGCGCATCAAGCGCCTTGCCTGGAGAAGGCGCGGGACCGAAACCGACGGTGCTCGGATCAAGCACCGGGACGGAACCGCCAGTCGGGTCGATCGACCAGTGCTCGCTACCGGGGATCGGATCACCGTCAATATCGAGCACCGGCGTGAATTGGCCGTAGCCAATGGAGACGAAGCTGGGCGTGAAATCTTCAGCGATGGAGCCGGGACCGTCGAAATTGAGGAAGAAGGCGGCGGGACCGGTAGCCTGCCCCGTGGCCGCCGCCCCGAGAAGGGCGACGGCACTCAGAGCGAGGCCAAGTGAATTGCGAATTTGCATAGTCTTGGCAGTTAGATTTGTAACTTGGTTGCGGGTTAGTTAGACGCGCCTCCGATGGCTGCCTGCATGGCTTTGAAGAACACGTCAGTGTTATCCATGTAGCCGGTGAAGAACTTCGCGCCGCGGCCCTGGGCCGAGAGAGGAATGTCGCCGCCGGTGTGCGCTGCGACCGTGTCTTCCACCTGACCAGTCACGAGGAAGCCACCTGCGACATCGCGGTTTGGCGGCAATGCTGGAAGCAAGGCGGAGATGGTGCTGTACGGTGTGGGTAGCGCAAGGGTGCCGGGCTGTTGGCCGTCGCGGAGCGGCAGTTCATTGGTCATCCAGTCTTCGGAGCGATCGGCGTTTGCCGCGTAGCCGATAAGCATGCGGAAATCGACATTCGTCGTCGTAGGATAGCCGTCGGCAGCGATGGTGTAGTTCGGAAACTTAGCCAGCTCATAAGTGCCGACCACGCCGTTGCGCGGACCCCCCACTGCGGTGCCGAGTCCACTTGCTGCGCGGACCGCCAGGTTTGCATCAGTAACGCGCGAGGCACCGATGATGGCGACACCTGCGCACTCGTGGTCAGCCGTGACGATGATGAGCGTCTCGGGATTTGCGGCCTGGAACTGGCGGCACTTTTCCACCGCGTAGTCGAACTCGATCATGTCGAGAATCCACCGCTCGGTGTCCATGTTGTGCGCCTGCTTGTCGATCGAAGCCCCTTCGATCTCGAGCACGAAACCATTGGTGTTCTTGCTGAGGACCGTCAACGCCGCCCCGGTCATTTCATCGAGCATCGGCTGATCGGGGAAACCGTAGGCGCTCACCACTGGCGCTCCGAGGGTGGGCGAGGCGACGCCGCGACGTCCGTCGATCTTGTCGAGCGCGATGTTCATGTTCGAGAAGCTGAAGAGACCCAGCAATTTTGTCGCAGTCGCAGCGGAAGCACCGAGCGTCGTCTTGTCGGGCGCGTAGGTGAAACCCGCGGTGGTGAAATCAGCGAGCAGATCGCGAGTGGTATCGCCAGCGACGCCAGCCGTAGGCAGTCCCCATCCCGCCACTACATCCGCAGGCATCGCGTAGTCATTCGCGGCACCGGTGCGCGCCGTGCCAGTCGTGCCGATTGGCAGGAACCATTTACGACCACCGCCGAGGAGCACCGTCAGGTTGGCTTTTGGCACCATTTCATCGAGATAGTTATCGCAGATACCCATACCCGCGCCGCGCGCTTGCGTGTGGCTGCCGAAGGCACCCGGAGTTGCATCAAACACATCCGCCGTCGTGACGATTCCCAGGCTCTTACCCTGCGTGCGTGCAAGGTATTCGCCGATGAGTTCCACGCGTGGGTTGTCGCCGTTATTCGTCGTATCATCCGGGAAAACGCCCTGCTGGTTGTTGTCGCTCTTGTTTCCAGTGGAGTAACACGCGGCACCGGGAGCGGAGTCGGTGATGATGGAGTTCAGCGATGCGGTCTGGACCATGCCAGTGAAAGGCAACTTGTCCGTCGCGAGTTGAGCGTTCGCTTTTCCCTGCGCATATCCATTCAGCATGATGCGCGCGGCAGTACGATGGCTGGCACCCATGCCATCACCGATAAGGATGATGATGTTCTTCGCCTTTTTACCCTGCACAGTGGTGGCGACGATTTCAAAGTTACCCGTCACCGTCGTGGTCGTGGCTTCCGACTGAGTGGCTGTGGCGGTGAAGGTGTGAACCCCGGCGACGAGATTTGAGTAGCCGCGGAAGCTGGCGACAGCGCTATTCGCCGGAAGGGTAACAAGGAGGCCCGTCGTGACTAGTGAGGTATTCGCGAGGCCGGGTGCGGTGCCGACGGGCACGCCATCAACCTTAAACTCGACTGAGGTGATCGTATTGCCGACTTCAGGCTGGACAGTCGCTTGAAGGTCGAAGCGTTGTCCGGTTAGAAAGCGCGCCGTGTAGGGAGCGCCTGCGTCGCCGAAGCTAAAGAGCGCGCTCGGTGGCGTTAGACGCGAGACAGTTGGCGCAGCGATCAGGGCGCTCGCCGAAGCGATCAGCACTGCGGCAGTGATGCCAGCGCGCTGGATATGAGGGTGTTTCGATTTCATTTGATGGTGTTTTTTGCGGTGGTGGTGGTTGATTTCGACGATGCCGTTACCGGTGCCGCCGAGGGTATGGTGGAAGAAGTTTTCGGAGTCGGATCGAGAGTGATCCGCACTGCGGACACGCGACCGTCCGGCTCGGGTTTGTTGCCAAGATCGAGAATTCCCGTGACGAGAAGTGGGCCGGGATGTTGCGGCACCGCCTGGCCGTAGAATTCAGGAACCGTCACGAAAGCGATCTGCGGAGGCAGGTCCTCGCACAATCCGTAGTGGCCGAAATTCACCGAATCCGGCATCGGAGCGATCATCAAGCGCCCGGGCACGCTCGCCTCGAACATCGCGCGCGCCTTTCGCGCAGGGCTGTTCGCGTTCACCTCGGAATTACAAACACCGACGATCTCCACCACTTGAAATCCGGCGAGCCGGACCCGCTTCCCGTCCAGCGCTTTGATCTTGTCCGTGAACTCCATCCCGCGAGGCCCGACCGGCATTTGGAAAAAATCCTCAAAGCTCAAATCCGTGACGCCCTCCGGCGCGGGCGGACGTGGCGGCAGCTTCGGAAGCTTCGCCGTCGCGCGCTGCGGCGGTATCACATCGGAACGTCGTTTGGCGGATCGGGAGTTCGGATTCGGAGCCTCGGCGGAAGGTTGCGCCGGGTTTGGTGCCGGGACCTCTGCGGCGATGGCCGCCGTGGAAACAAGCGCGAGAAGTGCGGAAATTTTGAGCGGAATCATGTGGATGCGATAACGCTCCACTTCTGCGGGATGGCCCGCGGTCCGCACCAGCACAGCGTTGCAACGTTATTGCAACGAATGTGGCGACCCGATTGCGAATGCGTCAGCGTCCCGCCGACCAAGTCACAATCCTTGCCGAAAAGACGATTTCACCTCATCGCCACGCGACGATTCCGTGATTCCAGCCGGCTACTTCTTCGCGGCTTTTTCGAAAAGCGGGAGGAACTCGCCGTAGCCCAGCTCCTGCAGTTTCTCCTTCGCGACGAAGCGCATGGACGCGGAGTTCATGCAGTAGCGGAGCCCCGTCGGCCTTGGACCGTCATTGAAGACATGCCCGAGATGCGCGTCGCTCTTCGTGCTCCGGATTTCGGTTCGCACGGCTCCGAACGACGCATCGACTTTCGCCTTGATGGCTTCCTTTTTGATCGGCTGCCAAAAACTCGGCCAGCCCGTGCCCGACTCGAACTTGTGGACCGACGCGAAAAGCGGTTCGCCGCTGATGACATCGACGTAGATTCCGTCTGCATGGTTGTCCCAATACTCGTTGTGAAAAGGCGGCTCGGTGCCCGCCTCGCAGGCGACGTGGTATTGTAGCGGGGTCAGCTTCTTGCGGAGTTCTTCTTTCGACATTTTCGAGAGGTCTTGAGGTTTGGTGGTAATACTCGTGGCTGGCTTCTTGTCTTCGGCCAGCGTGATGTAGGTGGCCGTGGCCGCGATGATGAGTGAGGCGAAAAGGACAGCGCGAATTTTCATAACAGGATGTGCTTAACAGGACGCGCCGGTCTGGTAAAAATTCCCGCCTCAATTCACACGCTTCATCCGGTCCAGACTGCCGCGCTCCTGCTCCTCGCGCCGCAACCGCGCGCGTCCGCTGCGCCAGAGCTTCGCGATCGTCACACCCAGCACAAAGATCGGGATGAGTAGCAGCACGCGTTGTTTGTTCGGCAGGAAAAGCAGCGCGACCAAAAAAGCGAAGCCGGCCACCCACGAGAAGATCGCGAGCCGCATCGCAAAAAATCGCTCCGCGTCGCTCTGGCTGCGACGCACGCTGCGATGCGTGCCGAAGACACAGATGATCAGGCCCAGCGCGAGGAGCCAGGTGAGGAACTTCATTCTGGCGTCGCGTCCGCCGCCGAATCCTGCGCCTCGAGCAACGCACCCGCCGCCGCGACATCTTCATCATTCACCTGCACGCGCACCCCGCCGATCGCGTTCGCCAGCAGCCAATCGACTTGCACCAGATTTTCATCGAGCAGAAACGCCTCGATCCCGCCAGCCTCCAGGCGCATCCGCAGCAGGTGTGCTTCCTCAGGTTTATTGAAAGTAGCGATCGTAGTCATGGGCGCGAGAGTTCTTCCCTCAGCAGACCAGCGTAAGGGCCGCCGTGCAAGGGCGGCTGTCGGGCGAAAACCTGCCCGCGACATTCCAACGCCACCGGCGCCGCAACGTCCGCGAGGACCGGACGGATGCAGAACGCGCGCAACTATAAAAAATAATTCGCGCCTCCGCGTGCAGAGCAGCCGCGTTCCTTGGACGCCGTTCTCAACGGCGAAAACAAACACACCACTACTACTAACATCCCTATGAAACGAATCCTCTCACTGACTATTGCTGCTCTATCGTTCAGCTCATTCCTCGCTAACCCCGTGACCGCAAAGGCCGCCGGAGAAACCGTCGTCGGCATTGCCGCAGGCAATCCAGACTTTTCCACACTCGTCGCCGCCGTAAAAGCCGCGGGCCTCGTCGATACGCTAAGCGGTGCTGGTCCATTCACCATCTTCGCCCCGACCAATGAGGCCTTCGCCAAACTGCCCAAAGGCACCGTGGAAGAGCTGCTCAAGCCGGAAAACAAGGCCAAGCTAACCGGTATCCTGACTTACCACGTCGTTGCCGCCAAAGTCATGGCAGCGGACGTGAAAACCGGCATGGTCAAGACCGTGCAGGGTGGAGAACTCAACGTCAAAGCGTCCGCCGAAGGCGTGATGGTGAATGACGCGAAAGTAGTTAAGACGGACATCGTTGGATCGAATGGAGTGATTCACGTCATCGACACGGTCTTGATGCCGAAGTAACAAAAGCCTCACTGGACAACTAGAATGGCAGGCCCGGAGCCTTCAGCTCCGGGCCTTCCTTTTCCAATCGAGATGCTCCGGGCCCTGCGAACCCTTCAATCTGACAATCTGCCGCGGCCCAATCCTTCGCAGAGCGGATCACTCGTCATCCTCGCTTATTCTGCCACTGAAATGTTGGACGCTGACATAGTTCGTTCCATCTTTTTCGAGTTGAAGGAAGAGGTCAATTACATCGAGGTCCGACTCGCTGCCAACGCTGGCGAGCGATTGAGCGGCGGCGGGTTGCACCAGCGGGCTCCCGTGAATGGCGATTCGAAGTGCAGGCACGGGATTCGCGTATTCCCAATGTTCCGAGTGTCGAGATTGCGGTAACGCGGATGGATTGTTCCGGGTCTGCCAGCACGAGCTTTTCAATCTCGGGTCGAAGTTTCCTGGCCTTGCACCAATCAATCAACTAAAGAACGACCGCGCGCGCTGCGCGGTTCTCACACTGCAAACCCCGCCGCAGCAGATCAATCGGCGGGTCTTCTCCCGATCCGACATCAGGAAGAAAAAGGTGCGGAGTTGATGCGGTTCGGTTTCGAGGCGGTCGAAATACTCCGGGAGCAGTTCGCGATGCCGCCTCGCACCGAGAGTCATCGGGGCGTCGTTGCTTAAATTGCCATCAGCCGAAGTTCGCAAACTTTGCAGCGCGGTGACGATCTTCGCATCGTCCTCGGCAGAATACGCAGGCAATCCTCGCAGCACCTCGAACGACCGGCGTTGCAGCGACTGCGCCTCAAAGTCATCCGTGGGAACCGGACGAGTTACGCTGGCGATCAATTCGTCCAGAGACAGTGGCTTTTCCTCATCCGCCAGCGCGTGAATCGCCATCAACAAGGTGAGCAAGATTCTGAAGGACGGTCTCATCATGGCCTTGGAATCTCCAACTGCCTACAGGCCGACCGCACAGTGCCTTCCTTTACTTCACGGTGACGCGGCACAGGCGCGACTTTTCCGTTGGTGGGATTTTTCCAGAGCGTGTGACTTCCGCCCTCCCGCTCGAATGGCATCCGTGCGACGACAGATGCTTTTCGACATCCCGCAGTTTCACATCGCGGTGAGTTCGAGTTCTTCCCGAACAATGCCGCTTTTGCCCGTCTGCTTTCGTGCCTCGTCCCGATGGTAGCCGAGCACCAGTTGCAGTGCATCGTGCAGGTTGTCACGGGCTTCTTCGATCGTCTCGCCTTCGGAGTAAACGTCGGGAAATTTCTCTAACGTGCAGGTGTAACCGCTCTCTGGCGCAGGTTCAAAAACGGCCGTGAGTTTCAGATGCATGTCTCGGAGCGTCATGGCGCGAAGTCTCTCCGCAATCAAGCGCTTTGCAAGTTCACGCCCGCCGCTCTGATCGCCGCGAGGATGTCCGCGATCTTCGCTTTGATCGTGGCGCGGACGCCTTCGGCGCGGAGTGCAGGGCTTTGGCCGCGACGACGAGCGGAATGGCCTACTCGCCCATCGCGTCGTGATGCTCGGCGGCGGTGATTTGCGCGCGGAGCAGGTCGTGGAGGGTGAAGAGGGCGCGCACGGGCTCGTCCTCGGTTTCCTGGATGACGATCATGCCGACGGACGTTTCCACGAGCCGCGCGGAGGCGGCGCGGACGCGCTCATCAGGGTTGCAGGTGATCGCCTCCGTTAGTTCCGGCGCCCGTTTTTCGCGCAGCGCGGCGGCGGCCTCGGTGCGTGGGAGGATGCCGGCGAGGCGTCCGTCGATCACGACCGGAAAGCGGTGGAAGGGATGCGCATCGAGCAGCCGGGCGAGTGCTTCCGGGGCGAGGGAATCCACGATCACCGGGCGGGCAGCGGCGAAGCGAATGACGGGCTGATCCTGCCACGCGCGCAGGTCGCGCGGGAGCGTGACGTGCTCGATGCCGAGACCATCCTGCGTGAGGAGCGCGTCGTAGAAATTCTCGTGCATCAGGCGCCGGCTCAGTGCGTGGGCGATCAGCGCCGCGAGCATCAGCGGCGGCACGAGCGCGAAGTCGTGCGTCATTTCAAACACGATAAGAATGCCCGTGACCGGCGCGCGCACCACCGCGCCCAGCGTGGCGCTCATGCCCACGATCGCGAGCAGCACGACGCCGCCCGTTTGCAGCGGCATTACCAGGTTGCCGATGCCGGCCACCACGAGGCCAGTCATCGCGCCGAAGAAGAGTGTGGGCGAAAAGATGCCGCCGCACCCGCCGGTACCGTAGCACGCGACCGTGGCGATGAATTTCGTGAGCAGCAGGAGCGCGGCGAGCTGCCAGACCATGCGGCCCGCGAGTGCGTCCGAGAGATCTTCGTAACCGAGTCCGAAGACCGCGAGCCGCCCGGTCTTGATGAAGACCGCCGCGCCAATCGCCCAGCAGACGAACGCTCCCAGCGCCGGCCAAAGCCAGCGGGGAATCGACGAGCGCCCCCGGCAGAAGGCCCGCAGGCCGAGCGAGACGCTCTGGAAAGCCGCACCGACCAGCGCCGCCGCCACCGCGACGAGCGGCACAAGCAGATACGCCCGCCACGTCGGCTCGCCGACCGGCGCGATGCTGAAGGCGGGCTGCGGACCGAGGATCGCGTGTACGGTGAGCGCGCCGATCATCGCCGCGAGCAGCACGCCACCGAGCAGGCGGCTATTGAGATCGCCGATGATTTCCTCGAGCACAAACGTCACTGCGGCCAGTGGCGTATTGAAGGCCGCCGAAAGCCCCGCCGCCGCTCCCGTCGCCGCGCCACGCCGATGCCGCTGTTTCGGTTCGCCGAGCAGCCCGGCGAGTTGCGAGCCGACGGTGCCCGCGAGCTGCACGCTCGGACCTTCCCGCCCGAGGCTGCTGCCGCCGCCGATCTGCAGCGAGGCGGCGATGAATTTCACCCACAGCACTCGCGCCGGCACATGCCCGAAGTCCTTCCAGAATGCGCGCTTGAGTTGCGGGATGCCGCTCCCGGCGGCTTCGCGGGCAAAGGTGTGCAGCATCCAGCCCGCGAGCAGGCCGGTGCCCACCGTGACGACGAAACTTCCCGCGAGAAAAACCGTCGTGCTCTGTTTCGCGAGCGAGAAAAGGCCAAGGTGAAAGACCGTATTAGTGACCACCTGAAATGCGATGGCGATGAGCGCCGCGCCCAATCCATAGCAGGCCGTGAGGATGACGGATCGTGTGCTCCGCGGGAAGTGGTCGAGCCACGCGCGAAAGCTGAAACACGTTCCCCCGGCACCGCTCACCGGCTGTGGGCTCCCCGGCTTCGCATCAAGCCCGCCGTTCTTTGATCCCCGCTAAAATATCTGCGACCACTTCCGCGCGCGGCTTCGCGCCTTGCGCGCCTTTGCCGTGGATTCGCACGCTGATATTGCCGGCTTCGAGGTCGCGGTGGCCGAGGACGAACATGGTGTGCGTTTTCATCTGCTCGGCGTTGGCGATCTTGGCTTTGATCGGGTCGGTGCTGGCGTCGAGATTGGCGCGGACTCCTTCGGCGCGGAGTTCTTGTTGAATGCTGCGCGCGTATTCAAGGAGCGGGGCTTCGTCGCCGATCGGGAGGATGCGGACTTGCTCGGGCGCGAGCCAGAGCGGGAAGTTGCCGGCGTAGTGTTCGATGAGGAAGCCGATGAAACGCTCGTGCGTGCCGAGCGGGGCGCGGTGGATGCACAAGGGTGTCTTGCTGGTGTTATCTCTGTCTTTGTAAGTCAGTCCGAACCTGGCGGGGACGGCGAAATCAACCTGATTAGTGGCAAGGGTGAATTCCTTGCCGATGACGTTCCAGATCTGGATGTCGATCTTCGGGCCGTAGAAGGCGGCTTCATTCGCGACTTCGACAAAGGGTGCGCCGCTGGCGACTAACACGTCGCGGACCATCTTCTCGGTCTTCAGCCAGAGTTCACTTTGATCGACATACTTTTTGCCGAGTTCCGCCGGGCTATGGGTGCTGAAGCGGAACTGGTAGCGATCGACGCCGAAGATTTTGAAATACTTCAGATACATCTGGTTCACGGCCTCAAACTCGGCGGCGAACTGCTCCTCGGTGCAATAG
>JBBRPM010000015.1:0-92143 GCA_038228115.1 Chthoniobacterales bacterium | reverse complement strand
GCCGCCCACGCCGCCGACCTGGCGAAGGGCCACCCCGGCGCGCAATACCGCGACAACGCCCTGAGCAAAGCCCGCTTCGAATTCCGCTGGGAAGACCAGTTCAACCTCGGCCTCGACCCCGAGCGCGCCCGCGAATTCCACGACGAAACCCTCCCGCAGGAAGGCGCCAAAACCGCCCACTTCTGCAGCATGTGCGGCCCGCACTTCTGCTCGATGAAGATCACCGAAGACGTCCGCAAATACGCCGCGGAACAAGCGATCTCCGAAGAGGAAGCGCTGGCGAAAGGCATGGAGGAGAAGTCGAAGGAGTTCGCTGAAAAAGGCAGCGAGCTTTACGCGAAGGCGTGAACACGATAAGGTTGTCGCCATGAAAGCCGCATTGCCCGAACTCGAGATCGTGACGCGCAAAGGCAAGCCCGTCTCCGTCATCATCCCCATCAATGATTACGAGGAGCTTCTGGAGCGTGTGCAGGATGCAGGCGACATGGTTGCACTCAAGCGCGCCCGCAGCAAGCCGCTCCACTACCGCCCGCTTGAGGGCTACCTCGCCGCGCGCAAGCGCAAGTGACCGTGTATCCGCTGATACGCAGAGCCACCCGAATCCGTGAGCCGCATCAAGAAAGCCGTCAGCAAAATCCTCGAAGGGCGTTCCGATGCGAACTTCGACTTCGAGGATTTGTGCTTCGTCCTTGAGCGGGCGGGCTTCAAGCGGCGCTCCGGGAAGGGCAGCCACAAGATCTTTTTCCGCGACGGCGTGGCGGAAATCATTAACATCCAACCCAGAGGCGGACAGGCGAAACCGTATCAGGTGAAGCAGGTCCGCGAACTTCTGCTCAAATACCAATTCGACATCGAGTGATATGCGCTACGAACTCATCATCTACTGGAGCAAGGCCGACAAATGCTTCATCGCCGAAGTGCCCGAACTTCCCGGCTGCATGGCCGACGGCGCGACCTACGAAAAGGCCGTCGCCAGCGCGCAAGTCGTCATTCAGGAGTGGATCGACACCGCCCGCTCTCTCGGCCGTCCCATCCCGGAGCCGCGCGGCAGGTTGGCCTACGCGTGAGTGCTGCTCGCATTTCTGCTCGATGATGATCGCCGAAGACGGCCGCAAATACGCCGCCGAACAGGCGATCTCCGAGGAAGAGGCGTTGGCGAAAGGGATGGAGGAAAAGTCGAAAGAGTTTGTGAAGAAAGGCGCGGAGGTTTACGCGAAGGCGTGAAGTTGAATACGAATCAATATGTTCCCCGCCGATCTAAATAAACCTTCAGGTAAAGATGACGAAATCTCCCCAAGAGATCTTCTTCTCGACTCAGGAAACCTGCGACTCCTTGAACATGTCGCGCCAGATTTGCTCGAGACACCCGCCGATCAGATCGGAACGAGCCCTATTCAAGAACGCTTGCTCAGCACGTTCAAAGACGAACCGCGATTCAAGCTCGAGGCACTAATCGCGTCGATAAGCTCTTTGGGTTTTCTCAAAAACGACCGGTTGATTGTTGCTCGGTATGACGGTTCTCGATTCATCGTGCTGGAAGGTAATCGCCGACTTTCGTCGGTAAAGTTGTTACTGAGCAGCCAAAAGAAACTGCCCCGTCACGTCGCCGATTCGCTGCAAAGTCTCCCGTGCTACGTCCTAGATGGAGTACCGATCTCTGGTGACGAAGCACGGCTCAGCGATTACCGAAATACTGCGCTGCAATACATCGGCATTCGCCACCTGACAGGGGTTCAACAATGGGAACCCGCCAGTCGTTACGAGTTTCTCGCCCGCCTCATAGACGAACACGGAATGACCCCGGCGGAGGTGGCAGAGCATTTCGGTCAGCCGCTGAGTGCCGTTCTTCGTGATTATCGAGCACACCTCCTTTATAGACGTTTTCGGGATTACGAATCTCAGCGTAAACTCAAAAAGCATCGACTCACCTACAACACTTTTGCCGAGGCAACTCGCTCGCCGAATATTCGGGAATGGCTCGGTTGGTCTGACGAAGCGCAGAGCTTCATTAATCAGCCACACATCCTTGCCTTTTTCGACTACGTTCTAGAACAACTCGGTCTGGCACCGCATTTATTTGAGGACGAGGAAGACTGGAATCCGGAAGATTCGGCAGAAGCCGTGGTTCGCAGATATCGGGACATGCTTAAGCGCACCGATTCCGAGATCGAAAGTAATCTGGAGCAAGGGAACTACGCAAAAGCGCACGAACTCTACGAACTACGCAAGATGGGCAAACTAGAACAGCGGTTGAAAGGCTACATAAGCGGCTTGCAATCAGTTTCAAAATCCGAAATGCGAGAAAACCCTCCTGCTGCTGTTCTCCTTTTAGAGGAATTGAGCAGGGAGGCGCTCGACCTCCGAGAAATTATTAGCAAGCTTTAGGTTATGCCACTCACGCAAGCGGCTGAGGGGCAGATACTTTCTGGCTTCAATAATCTGCAGATCGATGCACCGCTCACAGAGCTTGTCGCATTTGCGACGACGACCTTAAACCTAAATGCATCGCAAGCGGCCAACATCTTCCCGGAAACGGCCTCGCCTGCCGATGATGGACGATGGGTTCAACTTGATCGACTTGCCGCGCTTCTAATCGCAAGACGTAAGGAGATCCTGGAGAAAGAAGGGCGCGTGCCGAATAGTGTTATATGCAAGGAAGCGGACCCAATTTTTGGGCGTCCAGTTTACAATGTTGGAGGTTTAGCCAGTTACCTGACGGACAACAACGAACCCGTCGAATTCGTCGACCGAATCCGTCAACACGATGCGGTCCGATCCTACCTCGCGGGGATGGGAGATGGTTTCAAACTTGAGAGTCTCGCTGCAGTTATTCTCCAGCGTATTTACGCGCACTGTTTCGCTACGAGGCGTGCGTTTGACCAAGGAATTGACTGCGTATCAAATCACGCGATCCTCGAAGTTCATAGCTGGTGCTGTGGCGACGATTTGTTGCGTAATTTGGGCCGTTTGGGAGAACGAGTGCATATCGTTGCGTCGTGCAAAGCCAATGAAGGAAACACGGCTCAGGGCATTCCGGCCACCATAGCGCCTGCGCATGTTAGAGAACTAATCGGTGGGTGGCTTATTCAGAGAAGTGATGCGGGTATGTGGAACCGGAAGGCAGGAGTAAAGCTGCTTTCGCCCCTACAGCTGCTCCTAGCGACCACGTACCGTTTGAGTGATGCTTCCATGAGCTTATGCCGTGAGCTCGGGGTTGCTGTCTGGAGCATTCCTCATTTGATTTATCTGCTCTGTACTCACGCGCCACAAGCGGTGTTTCCTACTGCCAGTGGCGCGGCAATCTTCTCTGAAGCTGAGATGGAAGTTTGGATCGCAACAGCTGAAGCGGACCGCGCCGCCGTTGCGTAAACAGGCACCTCCAATCCCGCTGGGCTTCGTGGCGTGGCGGGTGACGGGCGAAGCAAACGCCGCCGGATGGTCTTTGGGATTAATCCCAACGGGATTGAAATCTTCCAGCCCAAGGTTGGCCGCCGCGGGCTACCTTGGGAACACGTCATCAACCGGCATCAACTCTGAAAGAGTTGAATCAGCCCGGGAGGACCACCCACGCTGACGCCATGGCGCAATCGCTCGCAAAGATCCTCCTCCACACGGTCTTCTCGACCAAGGATCGCCGCCCTTTCCTCCGCGACGAACCGCTCAGCGAGGAACTCCACCGCACCCTCGGCGGCATCCTCACGAACCTCGGCTGCCAGCCCCTCATCATCGGCGGCGTGGAGGATCATGTGCATCTGCTCTTCGCGCTTTCCCGCACGGCGACGTTGGCGGATGTGGTGAAGGAATTGAAACGCGGTTCCTCCGTGTGGCTGAAAACCAAATCGCCCACGGAGGAGGCTGTCGGGAATCGAGGAGGGCGGCGGAGGGGAGTGCCGCTTGCGGACTTCGCGTGGCAGAATGGCTACGGTGTTTTCTCCAGCGGCCAGTCTCTGGTCACTGCCGCGCGCGCCTATATCGCCGCGCAGGCGGAGCATCACCGCAAGGTTTCGTTTGCCAGCACCCTCCGGTGCTGCCTTCGGGCGAAAGGCGCAGCGCCTTAAGGCTATCTCGCTCCGCTCGGTTCAGGATGAACTCCGCGAATTGCTCCAGCGTTACGAAATGGAATTCGACGAGCGCTATGTGTGGGATTGATGCAACCCTTTCAGGGTTGATCCACGTTTTCCCCGACGACCCAAGGTAGCCGCGCGGACGCGGCAACCCCGGGCTAGTAGATGGAACCTCTTTGAGGTTCGTCCGATCGAGAGAGGTCTGAGGACGCCCGAGATGGAATCTGTCTATCCCGTGATTGTCCTTCCCGCGAAGAGGCGCGCTTTAAGCGAGGTCGAAGCGATCCAGGTTCATTACTTTGCTCCAAGCCGCGACAAAGTCTTCCACGAACTTCTTCTCCGCGTCGGAGCTTCCATAGACTTCCGCCAAGGCGCGGAGTTGAGAGTTAGAGCCGAAGACCAGGTCGGCACGCGTGGCGGTCCACTTAACCGCACCCGATTTGCGGTCGCGTCCTTCGAATACGTCCGCGTCTTTCGACACCGGATTCCACTCCGTGCCCATGTCAAGCAGGTTGATGAAGAAGTCATTAGTTAGTGTTTCGGGACGCTGGGT
Source organism: Chthoniobacterales bacterium (assembly GCA_038228115.1). Lineage (GTDB taxonomy): Bacteria > Verrucomicrobiota > Verrucomicrobiia > Chthoniobacterales > Chthoniobacteraceae > JANLQB01. The sequence continues at coordinate 87,526 of JBBRPM010000015.1, read as the reverse complement.
GAAGACACCGTGCTGCGTCACTCCCAAGTTCGTCTTGAGCACGCGCATGCCGCCGATGAGGGCTGTCATTTCGGGCGCGGTGAGAGTCATCAATTGCGCCTTGTCCACTAGGAGCGCTTCAGCGGGCACGGTGTATCTGCCTTTGAGGTAATTGCGAAAGCCGTCCGCGATGGGTTCGAGCACGGCGAAGGACTCCACGTCAGTCTGCTCCTGCGAGGCGTCCATGCGGCCCGGTGTAAAGGGAACGGTAATCGAGTGACCGGCGTTTTTCGCCGCCTGCTCGACACCAGCGCACCCTGCCAGAACGATCAAGTCAGCCAGCGATACCTTCTTGCCACCCGCGGCTGTGCTATTGAATCCACTCTGAATGCCTTCCAGCGTCGCTATTACTTTCGAGAGTTGCGCCGGTTGGTTGACTTGCCAATACTTTTGCGGTGCTAGCCGAAGGCGCGCCCCGTTCGCGCCGCCGCGCTTGTCGGAACCACGGAAGGTGGACGCTGACGCCCACGCGGAGGAAACCAGTTCCGAGACAGTTAGACCGGCGGTTAGTATTTTGGACTTCAGGGCAGCGATATCCTGCGCATCGACCAGTGGGTGATCTACCGCGGGAATGGGATCCTGCCAGATGAGTTCTTCCTGCGGGACTTCCGCGCCGAGATAGCGCGCGCGCGGTCCCATGTCGCGGTGCGTGAGCTTGAACCACGCGCGAGCAAACGCGTCCGCAAACTGATCGGGATTCGCCAGAAAACGGCGCGAGATTTTCTCGTAAGCCGGGTCGGCCCGCAGCGCGATGTCGGTGGTCAGCATGGACGGCGCGATTCGCTTCGACGCGTCGTGCGCGTGCGGCACGGTACCGTTGCCGGCACCGTTCTTCGGAGTCCACTGCTGCGCGCCGGCGGGGCTTTTCGTGAGCTCCCATTCGTAGCGGAAGAGGTGCTCAAAGTAATCATTGCTCCACTTCGTCGGCGTGGTCGTCCAGGTGACTTCGAGTCCGCTGGTGATCGTGTCGCCTCCTTTACCCGTGCCGAAGCTGCTCTTCCAGCCCATGCCCTGCTCTTCCAGTCCCGCGGCTTCAGGTTCAGGCCCTACATTGGAGGCCGGACCGGCACCATGGGTCTTGCCGAAACTATGTCCACCGGCAATCAGCGCGACGGTCTCTTCGTCGTTCATCGCCATGCGGGCGAAGGTCTCGCGGATGTCGCGCGCGGAGGCGATCGGGTCGGGATTTCCGTCCGGTCCTTCCGGGTTCACGTAGATCAAGCCCATCTGCACGGCAGCCAGCGGATCTTCCAAATTGCGCCCGTGCGTCTTCCCATCCGCCGTGTCGTCGGAAACGAGCACCGCGCCTTCCTTCTCCACGCCTTCGGAGCCGTGGGCATAGCGGATATCGCCGCCCAGCCACGTTCTCTCCTTGCCCCAATACACGTCGTGATCCGGCTCCCAGGTATCCTCGCGTCCTCCGGCGAAACCGAATGTCTTAAAGCCCATCGTCTCCAGCGCCACGTTGCCCGTCAGGATCATCAAATCGGCCCACGAAATCTTCCGGCCATACTTCTGCTTGATCGGCCAGAGAAGCCGGCGCGCCTTATCCAGACTTACGTTGTCCGGCCAACTATTCAGCGGCGCAAAACGCTGCTGCCCGCGACCGCCGCCGCCGCGGCCATCGCCTGTGCGGTAAGTTCCCGCGCTATGCCACGCCATGCGGATAAACAACGGGCCGTAGTGGCCGAAGTCCGCCGGCCACCAGTCCTGCGAGTCGGTCATCAGCGCCGCGAGATCGCTCTTCACCGCTGCCAGGTCGAGGGACTTAAACTCTTCCGCGTAATTGAAATCTCCACCCATCGGATCGGACTTCGAGGAATGCTGGTGCAGCAGTTCGATCTTCAACTGATTCGGCCACCAGTCCTGGTTGGTCGTGCCGCCGCCGGCGGAGTGATTAAAAGGGCATTTGGATTCAGTGGACATGATTTTCTAAGTGGTGTCGGTGCGGATGGATTTCGTGCGTCTTCTGTCGCGTTTGGTCAAATGGGATGAAGTGCGACGGCATAACGAGACAGTGGCCTAACCCGGCAATCGATCAAGATTCCAATCTCTACACCACTTCCACCGGACACTCTGGCAGCGCCTTCAGAAAAGCCTTCCCGTAGCTCTTCACGAGCACGCGATTGTCGAGGATGACGATGATGCCGCTGTCCTGTTTCGTGCGGATGAGCCGGCCCACGCCTTGCCGCAGACGCAAGATCGCCTCGGGCAGGGAGTATTCGGAAAAGGGATCGCCGCCGTGGGCTTGGATGAGTTCAAGGCGCGCTTCGATCAGCGGATGATCGGGCACGGCGAAAGGGAGCCGCGTGATGATGACATTGCTCAGCGCCTCGCCGGGCACATCCACGCCGCTCCAAAAACTCTCCGTCCCGAAAAGGATATGCCGGTCGTTGCGCTTGAACTCCGCGAGGATCTGATGCCGCGGCATCCCCTCGCCTTGCACTAGCAATTTGTAATCGAGTTCATCCAGCCGCTCACGCATCGCCGACGCAATCGCGCTCATCGTCTTGTAGCTCGTGAAAAGCACGAACGCGCGCCCTTTGCTCATCTGCACGAAATGCTCGATCTGCGTCGCGAGCGCCGCCTCGTATCCGGTATCGCGCGGGTCCGGCATTTTCTTCGTGATGAAAAGCCGCATCTGTTTTTGGTAGTCGAACGGACTCCCGATTTGCCGCGCCTCGATCTCATCCGCGCCCACGCGATTGCGGAAATACGCGAGCGCCTCGCTGCCCACGGAGAGCGTCGCGCTCGTCATCACGCAGCAGTGATCGTCGCGAAAAAGCAGCGCCTTCAAATGCGCCGCCACGTCGATCGGCGCGGCGTTCAGACTGTGGAAATTCTGCGTCTTCCCCGTGCGCTCGATCCAATACACATGATCCTCCGCCTCCTGTTTCAGAAACGTCGCGATCCCCGCCCGCGCATCGCGCACCCGGCGTCCGAGGTCTTGCAGTTCCGCCTTGGAAATCTCGTCCTCCGTCGCCCGCACACTCTGCACGATGATCGCCTGCAATTTCGCCAGCGGCCCCGTCAGCGAATCCTCCACAATGTCCGGCTGGCGCACGCGAAACTCGCGCCCCTTCTTAAAATCCGCGCGCTCCCCGAGCTTGTCGAAAAACGAATCCGCCTCCTCCAGCAACCCCGCCACCTCGCGCACCCCGTCCACATTCCGCAGCGCCTGCATCAGCCCCTTTTTCGTCTTCGGATTGTAAAGCCGGTGCAGCGCGTGCCGCAGCCCGTATTGCGAAACGCCGATCCCGATCTGTTTCGCTGCCACCTGCTCGACCGTGTGCGCCTCGTCGAAGATCACGAAATCGTTCGCGAAAATATACCCGCTTTCGTTTTCCTCCTGCTCCGCCAGCGAGCCGAGATTCATGAAAAAAAGCGTGTGATTCATCACCACCACGTCCGCAGAAATCAACCGCTTCCGCGCGCGCTGATACGCGCACTTCGGATTCGTCCCGCAGGATTTCGTCGTGCAAATATGCGCCTCGCTGCACACCTGCGCCCACACCGCCGCATCCGGCTCCACCTTGAAATCCGACAGCGACCCATCCTGCGTCGTCTGCGCCCATTCCCAAATGCGATTGAGTTCCGCCTGCTCCGTGCTCGTAAAAAGATCCGTCGAGTGATTCATCGCCCGCTCCAGCCGCAGCGGGCAAAGATAATTGTGCCGCCCCTTCCAAAGCATCGCCTCAAACTCAAACGGCATCAGCTTCTGCACGATCGGGATGTCTTTGTAAGCGAGCTGCTCCTGGAGATTGATCGTGTAGGTGGAAATCACCGCCTTCTTCTTCTGCTCATGCGCCCAGAGCACTGCGGGAATCAGATAAGCCAGCGACTTCCCCACCCCCGTCCCCGCCTCCACCACCAGATGCCGCTCCTCCGAAAGCGCCTGCGCCACCGCAACGGCCATCTCCTGCTGCTCCGGCCGATATTCAAAATTCGCCGCCTGCCCCAGCAACCCACTCGCCGAAAAAATCTCACGCACCCTTTCGGGAAAACTGTCTGAAAAAGCGGAAGCAGGAGCGATAATTTTGCGGGCCGCATGTTTCGGCGAAGCACGAGGCGACGGCAAGGAATGTCATTGCGGGAAAAAACCTTCATCCGCAAGGCAGGTCAGACTCACTCCCTGTGAAACGTGAATCGTCTCCGAGGTTATGCTGTCACGTATCTGGATTCATTGCGGGAAATATTCGCGCTGGAAGGTTCGCGAGATATTTCCGGCTAAATCAGTTGCACGGAAGCTGAGAGTTAGCCGATCAATCGATGACGGTTCAATCGTCGCCGTCCACTGCAAAGTGCCGCTCGCCGCAAGCCATGGACCCAGACCTACACGATATTCCACGAGAGCGATGCCACGATTGTCGGAAGCTGTACCGTTCACGGAAAATTCGCGCTGGCTGACAGGCGCGCGATTTGGAGGATTGATCGTTCCGAGCATTGGTGGAGTAAAATCCGGTACGCCATCAACTGCTCCGACGACGCGCACTCCTATTCGCGCTAGGTTCGACCCCACGATTTCGTCCGACGCCGCGAAGGTAAACGAGTCGGCTCCGGTAAATCCCGCTTCGGGAAAGTAAGTGGCAACCCTATCTTGCAGGGCAACAGTCCCATGTTCGGGCTGACTCACGATTCGAAAACCCAGCCGACCATTTACAGATGCCATTAGATTTACGCTCCGGGGCTGATCCTTAACTACAACAAGCGAACTGCCCGTGACGAGAGGCGCGCGGCGCGCGGTTCTTGACCCGTCGTCACCACCGCCGGGTCCGTTGTGACAGTCATAGCAGCCAATCGTTTGGCCGGCTGCGAACGATTTCGTTCCGCCGTCATCGATCGTAAACGCGCGATTGGCCGCTGCTCGCGAACGATAGGTGCCGCGATAGTCCGCCCCGTGGCAGCTTTGGCATGATTGGGATCCACCATTTTTCACGATCCCCGGATGCTGGTTCACCCAACTCTGCCCGATCGGGTGCATATTGCGACCGCCATTCGGCCCGTTGTGGCAATCATAGCAACCGATCGTCTGACCGCGCCAGAAAGTTTTCCATCCCGAATCTTCCGTCCACAACTGCCGGTTGCCTTGCGCACGGGAGAGCCGGGTTCCACGATAATCAGTCCCGTGACAACTCTGACATGCCTGCGCTCCAGCACTGTCCACCACTCCTTGATGCTGGCTGACCCAGTTCTGCCCGATGGGATGCAAACCGTGTGGGCCACCGTTCACGGTATTCGGCATCGTGGCGTGACACGCCGTGCATTCGGCGATCGACCCCTTATGTCCCTGAAGTTCCGCACTGTAGATATTGTCGTTGCGTGTCGCTGCCGGAAACTCCGCGTGGGTTGACCCGTGGCAGGCCTCGCATTGCATGCCGCCGTGGCCATTTGAAAAACGGTAAAGCGATTTTCCGACTTCTGGTGTGTTCGGCGTAGTAGCGAAGGTCCGATTTACCGGAACACGCATGTGACTTCCGAAATCGAAGACAGATGTGTAAACAATCTGCCCATTGTTGGCCGTCGCAGTGCCAGTATGGCAGGACTGGCAATTCGGTTCATCCAGCCACCCCGTGCGTGTCCCGCTTCCCACGTCAGCCATTCTGCCATGACAGCTTTGACACTGCATTTGCATGGAGCCATCAGGCGCGACTGCTGATCCCATCGCTCCGCGCAGACATTTGGTGGTCGATCCTGGATGACATTGGTAGCACGAAGTCCGGTTTGCACTCGCGTTCAGTCTTAGCCCCGTCTTCGGATCGATGACCAGTGCATGATGGAAGTGCAACGCTCTGGTCAGTGAGCTGACACCAATATAACCGTTCGTTCCCAAAGCTTCTGAAGCGTGACACTGGGCACATAGAATAGGCGTATGATTGATCACCACGGTGTCGTAAGGCCCGCTGGCCAGATAACCATTTTGAGCGAGTGCCGATTGATAGGAGAGATTTGCCAGATTCTTCTCATCGTGCAAACGCAGGATATTCAATCGGTGATCGCGCCTCGTGTTCGGGTCACGCACCCATCCCGCTTTTGGCTGTGCTGCCCGATTTGAACCCGACGCGTGGCAGCCGCGGCAATCCATCTCAGAGGACCCGGGTAGAACAACGTCTACAGTCGCCAGCCCGTTTCCCAGCGGGCCTCTTGCGATGATTCTCATCATTGGATAAGTATTCTGCATGCGGTTGTCGTCCACGGGCGTCAGGGGAATCCCGGTCGCCGTGAACATTTTGAACCGACTATCCCAATCCATCGGTTGAACGATGTTACTCGGCCCCGGCATGTTTTTACCCGCGAGCCCTTGGTCGAGCGCTAGATTTACTCCAAACAGAGGAAAGGCATAGCGCCAGAAATTAGTCTTTCCGATGGAAGACCGGTTTACCGAGCCCAATGGATCGGAGACGGCCCGATACGTGACCGTTATCCCCGCTGGATTTGTGACGCGCTTGCCCTGCGGGTCGATTAACTGCGCATTGATGGTATTGAACGGAGGTAGAATGGAAAAGACCGAATAGTCATCGTCCATGCAATGCATCCCAAGGTTGTTCCATCCCGTAAGGGTCCATTTACCGTTGCCGGCGAACACGTTGCCAGCCACGCCGATAACACACACCGCTGCGATAGCGCGGAACGCGCGATTGAGAACTGTCAGTGAAGTTTTCATGGGAATCATCTTTTCAACTAAACCGCATTCCATCCCATGCCGTACCGGATCCTGGCCGGTAAGGCAGGGACGTGACGTCACGGCATCATGGTGTTGTTCCTAGCTTGCGTCCCGTGAACAGTGCTCCTCCCGTCACAAGGCGTGTTTCCGCAGTTCCATTCTGGCCGACGATGCTGAGTTGCCCAATCGCCGGCGCGCTGGAAAGAGTGTTAACAGAAAAGCCTGCGGTGGGGTCTTTTGTCCCGCGCGCAACCAAAGTGAGAATGCTATCGACGCCATTCAGTGTATCGAGCAACCGGCCATTTTTCTTGAACGGAATATCCGCAATCGTCGCAAACGTGTTACCTTGGACAAGGCCTGGTTGCAGTGCGACCGGACCGAGCTCGAGCGCAACTGCCTTCGCCACCGTGTCCCACACGATCAGGCGCACCGTCCGATCCAATCGGTCACTCGCCAGGCCCAATAACTTCGTGCTGCCAGCAGGCGCATTGAGCGCAAGAGTAGCGATTTCTTGGGGAAGGAGAAGACTCGTGACGAGGCTTCCCGCGCTATTCGTCGTGGAGAGGGCACCGTTGACTTGATAGACATTGCCAAATCCCGGCGCCACCGGACCGCTTGGTGTGACCGTAAAGGAGATGGCATATGTCTTCGTCGCGCCGCCGCCGCCAAAGGGGATCAGGGCAGCCGCAGTTCCTTCAAGCACATACTCGCCGGGTTCGAGGTTCGCGGTGGTTGTATAATCGACGGCTGTTCCATCACTCAGCGCGGGATCCGTCTGGTAGATCACACCACTCGCACCGGAGAGCTTCACGACAGGCGACGGGGCTGCTGGGTCTGGGTAAACCTCATCCCAAATCAGGCTCCCGCTCAGCGTGTATGTGACGCGTTGCAAGATGCGAAAAGTAACGCTGAAGTTGGACTGACCGTTCGCGTCGCTAAAGAAGCCAAGTCCAAGGCTTACAGTCTCGCGGCCTGAGGCGGTAATGGCTTCACTGCCGATGTGGGAGGTCTGAGCGGCCTCGACCAGATCACGATCAAACCCGCCGCCTTTGCTCGCGGTCACTGCTTTCGTGAAGTCTTCAAAGGCTACGGCCGAAGCTTTATCGGCCTGCACGGCTCCCCCGTCATTGTACGAGATGGAAACACTGCGCGCCTGTCGTTTCGGGAACATGGTTCCTGCTTTCGCCACTCTCGAATAGCCGATCGAGCAGAGGATCATCAAGGCGATGAACTCACTAAATTTTCGGTATTTGAAAGGAATCCTTTTCGCCCCTGAGTGAGTGACGCTCGGAGGGATGACACCCCCAAAGCTACGGGGAAATGACGGGTTATTGGATACTGTCTGAGTATGATCGTATGGGACTTTCATATGATCACTCTGGCCTTGCTTCGTGAAGGTTCGATGAAACCGTGATGAAAATCTTTTCAGAAATCCTTTCTGGTGCCATGACGAGGTGCGACCCACTCTCGTGTTTATGCAGCACGTGGAAAAGCACTTCTCCGGCGGTGAAACCGTTCGCGATGTCGTTATCGGCATGGCCGATGGACTCACGGTTCCGTTTGCGCTGGCTGCGGGAATATCCGGTGCCATTGCCTCGACGCACATCGTCGTTACAGCCGGTCTCGCCGAGGTCGCCGCTGGCTCGATCGCGATGGGTCTGGGAGGGTTTCTCGCGGCTCGGGGCGACGCGGAGCACTACCGGAGCGAACTGCGACGGGAAGGACAGGAGATCGTCGAAGTGCCGGAGCGGGAGGCGCAGGAGATCGTGGATTTATTCAAGGGCTACGGTGTGAACGCGAACGAGGCCGCACCTGTGATCGCCGCGCTACGTCGCGAACCGAAGGCATGGCGCGATTTTATGATGCGCTTTGAACTGGGTTTGGAGGAGCCCGATCCGAAGCGTGCCATGCGCAGCGCGTTCACCATCGCGGGCTCTTACATAGTGGGAGGGATGATCCCGCTCCTGCCCTACATTTTGGCCGCGAATGCCCGCACTGCACTCCTAATATCGATCGCGGTCACTCTGCTTGCGTTGACGGTGTTCGGATTTGTGAAAGGCCACTTTACCGGTGTCTCCAAGTTCAAAAGCGCGTGGCAGACCGCGCTGGTTGGGAGCCTTGCGGCCGGGGTCGCTTTCGGCATTGCAAAGGCGATTTCGTAGCATGGAAGGCTGACTAAGGTTCAATAGTCTGCAACGGAAACTTTGAAGTTTCCTTCACTACGTGGCAGTGCCGGTGTGCGTTTCGAAAGGATAGGAAGTCGGCGGTGCCGCGCCAAGCGAGCCCACATGGGTTGCTGATAACCTCACCAGCGCGGTCGCTTTACTATCCGACTCAGCGATCAGCTGAATGGTTCCGCCATGAGCCTGGACGATCCACTGCGCGATCGTCAGTCCAAGTCCGCAGCCGTCCACTTTACCGCGCGCGTTCTCCCCTCGCACGAAGGGGGCGAAGACATTCGCGAATGTCATCGGGGCGAGCCCGCTACCGGAATTCGTAAGTCGTAGTTCCGCGTTGTCTCCGACGTGGCGCAGCAAAATATTGATCGTTCCCCCTGGGCGGTTGTACTTCACTGCGTTGTCCGTCAGGATCAGAAGCAATTGCCGGAGACGATGACGATCGCCAATCACGATGGTGTCGTTGCAATGTTCGACGGTTACGTGAACGCCGTGCGGTTGGGCGAGAATTTGCGCATCCTCAAACGCCTCCCGCACGAGTTGATCGAGATGCACGGGCTTGCGTTCGAGCGCCACGAGTCCCGCGTCTGCCTTGGTAAGCAGCGTGAGGGAGTCCACGATTTTCGTGAGACGTTGCACTTCATCAAGCAGGCTCACAATCCACTCTCCTTTGTCGGATGAAAACGCACCGTTCTCGTGGAGCGCGGTCTCAAGCTGCGCACGCATCACTGTTAGTGGCGTTTTCAGTTCGTGCGAAGCGTGCAGGGTGAACTCGCGGATTTGCTGGAACGAAGCATCGAGCCGCGCCGTCATCGAGTCGAAAACGGCGGCGAGGCGATCCACTTCGTCGTCGTTCATGCTGCGCGGAAGCGGCAGCCGGAGATTGGTTGACTCGATCTGCTCGGCGGCATGGGTCAGCGCGCTTAGCGGCGCGAGCGCACGGCGCATCCACCACCAGCCGATGCCTAGCAGGATGGGTATGGTTCCGAGGAAACAAACAGTCGCGAGTTCCGCCGACGTGTCCTTGTGCAGATCGCTGACGCCGCGCGCCGCGAACGCGGCGGGCTCCACGACGAATTCGTGATAACCCAGCCACACGAGCAAGAGCAGACATATCACAGCCATAAAGGCGTAGCGCAGACCCAGTCGCTTCGTGATCGTCATGCTAGCTCCTTGATGACGTAACCTTCGCCTCGCACGCTGTGCAGCAGTTTCTCCGCACCGTTGGCGTCGATTTTTTCGCGTAGCTTGCGAATATAGACATCGACTAGGTTGGAGCCCGGATCGAAATGATAGTCCCACACCTTTTCGAGGATCATCATCCGGCTGCAAACGCGTCCCGCCGAACGCATCAAGTATTCGAGCAGCCGGTATTCCCGTGTGGTGAGTTCGATCTTCCGCCCACTGCGTTCGGCCAAGCGCGAGATGGTGTCGAGAGACAAATCGCCGACGTGCAGCACCGGCATCTTCACATCGCCGCCGCGCCGCACCAGCGCCCGCACACGCGCGATCAATTCCGCGAGCGCGAACGGTTTTGCGAGATAGTCTTCCGCGCCTGCGTTGAGTCCTTCGACCTTTTCGTCGATCTCGCCGCGCGCGGACAACAACATTACCGGCGTCTGATTACCTTCCGCCCGCATCTTTCGCAATACGCTCAATCCATCGCGACCGATGAGCATGATGTCGAGCACCACGGCGTCGAAAGGCGTTATCTCAATGGCCGCCAGCGCGTCGTCTCCGTCACAAAGGCAATCTACTGCGAAACCCTCCGCTTTGAGTGCCTTCGCGATGAAGCCTGCGGTCTTCTTGTCGTCATCCACGATGAGTATGCGCATCGACTAAACCTCAAGGGCGCACGGCGCGATAGAAGCGCTGGGTGACGTTGGCTGCGGGAATTTCCACAAAATCGAAGAGGCCAGTGCCAACCGCTGCCGTAGGCGTTGTTGCCGGCGTCCAGCCCTGCAAGGTGGGTGAAGTTTCCACGCGATAAGTGGCACCCGGCGTCCCGCGCCAAGTCGCGCAAATCAGCCCACCCGCTTCGCGCGAAATCAGCCGCTTCCGCGCCCGCTGATACGCGCACTTCGGATTCGTCCCGCAGGATTTCGTCGTGCAAATATGCGCCTCGCTGCACACCTGTGCCCAGACCGCTGCATCCGGCTCCACGTTGAAATTCGACAGCGACCCATCCTGCGTCGTCTGCGCCCATTCCCAGATACGGCTCAGCTCCGCCTGCTCCGTGCTCGTGAAAAGATCCGCCTGATGATTCATCGCCCGCTCCAGCCGCAGCGGACAAAGATAATTGTGCCGCCCCTTCCAAAGCATCGCCTCAAACTCAAACGGCAGCAGCTTCTGCACGATCGGGATGTCTTTGTAAGCGAGCTGCTCCTGGAGATTGATCGTGTAGGTGGAAATCACCGCCTTCTTCTTTTGCTCATGCGCCCAAAGCACCGCCGGGATCAAATACGCGAGCGACTTCCCGACCCCCGTCCCCGCCTCGACGACCAGATGCCGCTCCTCCGAAAGCGCCTGCGCCACCGCCACCGCCATCTCCTGCTGCTCCGGCCGATATTCAAAATTCGCCGCCTGCCCCATGAGACCACTCGCCGAAAAAATCTCACGCACCCTTTCGGGAAAGCTGTCTGGAAAAGCGGAAGCAGGTGCGATCATTTTGCGGGCCGCATGTTTCGACGAAGCTGGCAGCGACGGCAAGGAATGTGATCCATCGAACGGCGATTTTCCAACCACCGCTCCTCCATCCCGCGTTGCGGCCATTCTTGCTCTAGTTCCCAGATTCCACTTGGAAACGATGGCAAACGAGCGCCAAACACTGTCCTTTCCCGAACGCAGCGGATTACAATTTCAAGAGTGTAGATAACCGCACGATCGGTTGCCATGATGACTCGTCTTCGAACCGATATTGCATACCGGGCTTGATCTGGCCGACGCCATTCATCTCGCACAATTCCCTAAGCGTAAATGGTCCGCTCTGCTGCTGGAAATGAAGCAGGTAATAGCCTTTCGCGCGTTTGGTCTGGTTTCCAGGGCTTTGCGGCGATGCCTGGGCAGGCGCGGCTGCCGGAAGCGAAGACGCTGGCCCAGAAGAGTGCGATTCTGCGAGAGGCTGGTGGCGCTGTGTGAACCGACGGTACAGGTTGAGAAAAAGAAAGGGAACTAGAAGGAGGAGGACTGATACCACGCCCCAGATGAAAACTCCCTGTTTGAGCACAGGACCGAGGATGATATTCTTAATGAAGTAAAGCCAACATGCCACCAGCCCCAAAAAGGCATAGGTCGATATAACCTGGATTGGGTTCGGCCACGTTTTGTTGAGAAGGAAGTAACCTTCTGAGCCACCCATCGCATGAGACGTGTCCGCCGCTGGATTGCGGATGACGCGCAAGCTCCGTATGGGGAGAAGCGGAACGTAAAGAAGGGTGATCCATTCTGTCGTAACATACGATTCGTCCGGCTCGAATTCGCGCTTACCATAGTATTTAGTTCCTATCCCGTTGAAGGTGTATGGCATTGTGGAGAAACAGGTAATGGCAGAGAATGCTACGGCCTCGGACCGGTGATGCGAAGCCTCTTTTTGACCCTCGCTTCCACGTTTGACTCGTTCCCAAGTGTCACTTCAGAACTAGTCCTGAAGAGTTGAATTGGCAGCATCGGCAAAACTGTAAGATGAACAAGTCACCTCCTTGAGCGCGGCGCTGCTGCTCGGCCTGCTTATCGGTCCTGCTCCATCCGATACGCTTTTCGTATCCCCTCGCGACGGCGCGGACGCAGTCGAGCAAGTGGCGAGCAACTCCCTCGGGCGCTCCCTCGCGTGCCGGGGCTACTTCGGCAACGGGACCGGCGCGGGTGCGGGCTTCGCGGCGCGGCGTCCGAGGTCCACGACTTTGCGCGCATTGAACCACGCATCCACGAAGGCGCTTCCTGCCGGAGTGTCGCCAAATTGAATCACCAAATCATCGAGCCCCGCAAACTTCGCCTCGATCGCGCGCACGCCGTCGGGCAGTTGATCCGTCAACGCCTTGCGTTTTGCACGCGAGCCTGCGGGTGCGCCGACAGCGGTGCCGAAGCTGTTCCAAAAATGATCCACTTTTGCGACGAGCGCCGCCGTCACGCCAGCCTTCTTGCCCTGCGGATCGCCCCCCGCTTTGGGCGCGACGGAAAGCGGTTCTGCCAGATCGAGCACCGTCTCGCCGATGCCCGAAAGCGCCAGCGCGCGGGCGCGGCTGAGATCGGTCGGCGTCACGTCCACCTTTGCCGCATCGTCCGTGCGTCCGAGCCGCGTCAGGGTCTGGAAACTCGCCCGCGCCAGCACATGCAGCCACTTTTCAAAATCCCCGCGCAAATTCCGCAACGCCTCCGCGTCCCCGGTGATCGACGCACTTTGATCCGACCCTTTGCTGAGCGCCGTCGTCAGCATTGCGCGCACTTCCGCGAGGCACTTCGCTGAAGTGCTCCGGCGTATCGGCGACATTGAGCGTGGCGGTGAAGCTGTTGAGCTTGTTCGTGATCGTATTGTTCATGGGCGTGTCCGAGTTGTTTTCACCCATTTAGCAGCCGATATGCCACGCGCGGCTGCTGATTGACCACCAGCTATCGCTGATTGAACGCGAGCCACAGCTGATCGATCCTCACGATAGCTCTGATCAATTCGCCGCGAGAATTGATTGATCCACAGTCTCAATCGGGAGAATCACCGTCTTGATAGCATCGGCGCGATCGAAGCGCTGGGTGCGAAGCTGAAAGTCCTCCTGAATTTGCCGGAGGACGCGGCCGACGACTTTCGCCCCTTGGAGGACCCATTCCCTCGCCGGGTTCTAAAAGCAGCGGCGTCTTACCGACCCCTCACCTTATTCTCATTCCGCCTCTCCGGTGCTTTATGCGCCCCTGCTTTCGCGTTCTTGGTCGTTAGTTTGTCCCCTTCAGGATTCACATTTTTCGTGGGGATTTGAGTCTCGGGTTTTTTGGAGCTTTTAGGCATGGTTCAGCATAATCACCCGGCATACCCGACCACAAGGGATTCCTCACTACGCCCTCAGCCGCTTTCCGCGCCGAACTCGTGCCGATGATGCGCGATTCCGAATCGGTTCCGGCTTTATCAGTGAAGATATCCGAGCAAGTAAAGAATCAAGAGAATCACCAGGACAAGGCCGAGGCCGCCGCCGCCGCCCACAGGTCCTCGAAAGGCGTAACCACCGCCACCGAAGAGAAGAACGAGGATAATGATGATGACGATGAGGCTCATGCATCCGGATCGTGCCCGATCGAGGCGGCGGACGTCTCTATTTTTAGACGCCCTCCCGGCTCATTTAGCTCGCTCCTCCGCGCGGAGGTCTTTGAGCAGGCGGGCGAAGGCGGCCTCGAAGGGGTCGTGCTCCTTCCAGGGCGAGAAATCGGGGGTGAAGTATTCGCGCAGTTCGACGGCGGGAGCCCTCAGGCTCGGTCTTAGGCGTGGTAAAAGCGTCCCATCAGAAAGAGGAGGATCATAGCGCCCAGGATGGACATGATGAGCCCTGCCGGATGAAACGGCGTTCCCGGCACCGGTTTGGAGAATAGTCGCGCGATCAATCCTCCGAGGATCGAACCGCCGATGCCGACGAGGGTCGTCATGATGAAACCGAGGTGTTGAGCGCCAGGCATGATCGCCCGACCGATGAGACCGACGATAAAGCCGACAATGATGGACCAGATGATGTGTAGCATACGATTTTTTTGGGGAAGTGGGACCAGCTTACCTCCCGTGCATTGAGCCACGCGAGGTTTTTTAGTCTCCGGCAGATTCTCCAACGCTGACGCCATCGTCGGGCACAAAGGTTGACCGCTCGGCTTGAGCGACAGGACGTTCGCTCGGTGAAGACTTGCGCGCTCCTCCGCGCGGAGGTCTTTGAGCAGGCGCGCGAAGGCGGCCTCGAAGGGGTCGTGCTCCTTCCAGGGCGAGAAATCGGGGGTGAAGTATTCGCGCAGTTCCACGGCCGAGGCGGCGGCGTACGGGACAAGCGGAGGCAGGTAAACGGGCGAGCGATCCTTGCCGCTGTCGGCATCGAAGCACTCCCAGTCGCGCAGCGTCGCGAAGTCCACCAGCCGCACGGGGAAGAGCTTGCGCTGGCCGTTCTGGCGCTCGGTTTTGCGCGCCTGGCGCGGCTCGGTCATCACCCATTCGCCTCGGGGGGCGAGGGCCACGGCAGTTTGGGAAAGGCTCTGCGAAATGCCTGAATGTCTTTCAGGAGTGCGAGGAAATGATTCCTAATCGCACAAATATGGTCCGGCTCACCCATCAATCCTTGGAGTGCTTTGCCGTGATGGAGGGTGGTCCACTTTTTCTCTTGATCGAGTCCATCGGCTTTCCACTGAAAGCCTTCTCCAGCCACCCAAACGCGAAATGCCTCTATGACCTCCATCCGACATGGCGACCATGGATTGCTGTAGATCGTAACCCCGACCCAAACTGGCAAATCCGGATTCTCGTGGGAAAGCCAATATCCAATCAGAACGTCAAAGTCGCCCTTCCAATTGCCATGATGAATGACGTATCTGGGATCTTCCCTCAACTCTTCAAGAACTTTGGAGAATGAAACTTTGCCAATGATTCTTGACGCCGCTTGAAGGACTTCGCCGTCCAGCGTTTCATCCATCAGCGCCTTTGCGCCGACAAAGTTTTCCAATGCGACAAGGTCAGTTGATCTGAATTGGTTTCCTAATGACATACGATTTTCCTCCATGAACAGCTTGAGTTGAGTGGCCAGTCCATCGCCGTTCAGATGGACTTTCAAGTAGCGATAGAATTCAAACCAGCGAGTCGGAATGAATTCGGGTTGAAATGGTGAGTTTTCTACCACGGGCTTCTCTGCGGCTTCGTAGTCGCGAGTGATAAAAACCAATGAAGCCTTGGATAAGCCTTTGTTCTTGTATTCCGATGCCAAGTGTTCGGCGTATCGCTGAAGCTGGTCCTCCCCTTGAGTAGATGGCACTTTGGACTCGATGAAAATCAACTCGGTATTACCACCGGCGTTCAATCGGATCGTGATGTCGGGGCGACTGGCCGACGAATGTCCGGGCAATATCTCGAATCTTTCCTGCGTAGTAATCTCCACCTGGGGTTGGTCCAAGCTCGTTACTTTGAGCCACTTCAGCCACGCAAGCGTCAGCGCGTCCGAGTTGCGCAAAACCTGCGCTACAATCTCCGTGTGTGGGTCTTCGACTAGATACCGTTCTGTGCGATACAACCGCCGCAAATCGGAGAAAAGGCTCATGTCGGCTCAGAGACTTGCACGCAATCGGCAGTTATGAAGCGCAGGCGTTCCGCATCGGGGAGCGGGAGGCCGGGTGGGGTGACTTTTTCGCCGGCTTTCTCTATGGCGGCGAGGGTGAGGTTTAGGGAGAGGAGGAAGGCTAGTGGGTCGGCCTTGGGGGGCATGGCGTAGGCGGTGCGGACGGCGGTGTCGAGGCGGGCTTGGGCGGTGCGGAGAGGGTTGTCGCCGGGTTCGTCGAGGGTGCGGTAGAGTGCGCGCAGGGACCAGCCGTGCGCGGCCATCACCTCGCGCCGCAAGGCCCGCAGCGCCACCGCGGCGGCGGCGACTTCGGCGATCTGCCCGCGCGTCGGGCTCTGCGGCCACGGGAAGGTGTCGAAGACGGTGTCGGAGGTGTAGCGGAACCGCGATTCGAGCGTGGAGCAGCGCGCCTTGAACCACACCAAATGCACATCGCTTTGGAGAATTCCAAATGAGTAGTCGTCAGCGAGTGAGAAGATCACGAGCGAACTGTCGGCGTGAATCTGTGAGCTTATGAATTCCATGATCAGACGCTTCGTAACTCACGACACTGCAAAATAGCGCGGCACGCTGTTGATCGCGGCGATGGTGCCGGGGCGGTAGTCGTAGAACTGCCACCAGCGCTCAGCAATGCGCGTGTAACGCGTGACTTCCTTTCCCTGCGCCTTTTTCTCCGCTTCGGCCTTCGCTAGGACGACCGGCATTACGCGCTCACGCACCCGATCCCAAGGTAGCGCGTAACTTCGTGCGGCGAACTGGTCACGCTTGGCGAAGTCGATGATCCAGCGGCTCGGCCCGCCGTTTTCCACGAGGTCACGCCCGATCATGTAAGGGAAGAGGACTTCGCGGTTTCGCGCGTCAGCGCGAATCATCGTCGCGGCTTCATCGGGTTCGAGGAAGAAGCCAGCGTTCACCGGATTCTGGCCCGTGAAACATTTCTTCGCCTTCTCGTTGGCGAGGAGCACACGCGCGCCGGTGACATCGGTGCCGACGGAGAGCGAAGTGTTGATGCGCGGGAGCTCGTAGTTATCCCACGGGCTGTCCACGGAGTCGCCGCGCTGGAAGATGAGGCGGCAATACCCGGGTAGGGTGGGCGTCCCGCCTGCCGGTTCCCGCGTCTCGCGGGAATCTCCGGACGTCGCAGGCGCGTCATTTACAGATGACGCCTCTCCAGATTCCGATGGGCCAGGCGGGACGCCCGGCCCGGCAGGCGAGACGCCCACCCTACCCGAGGCATTCGCCTTCACCCAATTCACGATGCTCACATGCACCGCCGCTTCGCCGCTCCAGACCTGCGTGGACACGGCCTCGGTGATGACGCCGCCATTTTCCACGATGTAGTCGAGGCTGGCCTCGCGGCTTTCATTTTGCCGAATCGTATTCGTGCCGACGAGGCCGGCGCGACCGCCGGACGGGAGTGCGTCGTGCGCCAGACGGAACCAATGGGTGCAGAAGTCCGCCATTTTCGGCACGCCGGGGAAGCGGGCGTAGAGCTTGTTCGCGTAGTCGTAGCCGTGCTCTTTCGCGAGATAGCGCGAGCCGAGATACGGTGGGTTGCCGATGATGGCGTCGGCGGCGGGCCAAGGGGTGAAGAGGGCGTCGGCGCAGAGGATGTTGGCGTCGAGGTTTTCGAGCGGGAGCGCTTTTTCCTCGATGAACAAATCCTCGCTCTGGCCGAAGGCGCGGGCTTCGCGAATCTCCAGCTCTTTGGCGAGCATGAGGGTGACCTTGGCCAGCTCGGCGGCGAAGGGCAGCACGTCGAGCCCGTAAAACTGGCTGAGTTTCACCTCGCTGGTGAAGGTGCCGCCCGCACCGGCGCGGTGCAGCCGGGCGAGGAGGTCGCGCTCGAGGCGCTTGCACTCGCGGTAGGCGACAAAGAGGAAATTGCCGGAGCCGCACGCGGGGTCGAGGACGCGGAAGCGGCGAAGGTCGTCGAGCGCGGAGCGCAGCCGGGCCTTGTCTTTGCCGCAGGTCTCTATCCGCTCGCGCCACGGGCGGACGATGGTGGGGCCGACGACTTTCTGGATGTCGAACTCGCTGGTGAAGTGCGCGCCGAAGGCGTGGCGTTCGTCGCGGGTGCCGGGCCGCTCGCCGGCATCCATGCTGTGCTGGAAGAGGGTGCCGAAGATTTCGGGCTTCACGAGGGACCAGTCGTTGCGCAGGGCGCTGTCGTGGAGTTCGTGGGCCTCGGCGTGCTTGAGTGCAACGGGATCGAAGGTCTGAAAGAGGCCGCCATTGAAATACTGAACCTCGGCGAAGCGCCCACCGCGCGCGGGCTGGTCGGAGGCCATCTGGCGGAAGAGCCCGCCGAGCAGATCGTAGCTTTCGTCGGGGCGCTGCACGCAGTCGGCGAGGAGCGCAGTGACGATATTTTCCGGTAGCAAGCCGAGGTCTTCCGCCACGACGGCGACGAGGAGTTGAAGGATGAAGCGCTGGGCTCGGGCGCGGTCTTCGCCGCGGGCGATGAGCTTGCGGAAGATTCTGGCGAAGGAGTCGGCGGCCTTGCGGGTGACTTCGACGCGGTTGTTGCCGAAGACGGGCTCGCGCGGCTTCGGGAGGAGGAAGGAGAAGGAGTTCGCGGAGTCGGCGAGGTCGCGCAGGAAGACGCGCTCGACGGGATCGAAAAGCTGCTGGTTGAAGTCGTAAATCCAGAACTCGTCGAAGTTGCAGAGGATGACGTAGCGCGGGCGGTTCGGGACGATGAGCTGCCAGTATTCGAAGGCCTGGTCGTAGTGCCGCTCCAGCTTCGCGCCACGCGATTTCATCTCGATGAGGACGCGCTCGGGCCACAGGAGGTCGGCGAATTTCTTGCCGCTGCTCTTCTTCGCGTCCTCGCCTTTGAGCAATTCCAACTGCGCGCTGCCCGGCTTTTTTGCGACGCGAAACTCAAAGGTCGCGCCGGCCTCAATGACGCCCGCATGGCCGAGCGCACGGAAAAGGCGTTCGAGAAAGCCCTGCGCCTCGCTCTTTTCGTCGCCCTGCAGCGTGCGGGCGAAGACTATGAACTGCGCGAGAGAGGAGCGAAGTTCAGCCGTGGTCACGCGGTGATGATGGGAGAAACCAGAATGCTGCGCAAGGCATTCGCCGCCGCGCGAAATTGACGCAGGGTGGCGGAAATCACACCATCTCCGCGCACAGCAGATCGTCGATCGTCTCGCGGCGGGAAATCATTTCCACGGTGCCGTCTTCCTCCATCCAGAGCTGGGGGGCGCGGCCGATGGAGTTGTAGTTGCTCGACATGGCGTAGCCGTATGCGCCCGCGTCGCGGATCGTGATGAGGTCGCCGGGCTCGGGGCGCGGGAGTTCGCGGGGCTGGAGCAGTTCGGCGTCGTCGCGGGTGAAGACGTCGCCGCTTTCGCACAGGGGGCCGGCGATGACGATTGGCTCGCGCGGGAGGTTCGGGTCGTCGCTGTCTTTTCCGACGATGTCGATGCCGTGATAGCTGCCGTACATCGCGGGCCGCACGAGATCGACGAAGCCGGCATCGACGAGCGCGAAGGTCGCGCCGCGTCCTTTTTCATTCGTGCGCGTCTGCTTCACATCGGTCACGCGCGCGACCAGTGTGCAGCCGGGTGCGACGTAGTAACGACCGGGTTCGATTTCGAGGCGGAGGTCGCGTTTCGCCGCCGCGCAGAGTCGCTCGTGGCAGGTGCGAAAGAGTTCGCGCAGGGGCTCGATCGGCACCTGTGCGCCGTGATCGCGGTAGTTGTGCGGGATGCCGCCGCCGAGGCTGACGGCGGTGAGTTTTGGGAAAAGCGGGAGCAGCTTGATGAACTCGATGGCCAGTCGCGTGAGATTTTCCTGAAGCTCCTGATACTGCGGCCCGCTGCCGATGTGCGCGTGGAGCATGGTGATGTGCAGGCCAGCCGCTTCCGCAGCTTGTGCGGTCGCCGCGAGATCTTCGAACCAGATGCCGTGCTTCGAGCTGGGGCCGCCGGTATCGCACGCGTTCACGTGGCCGTGGCCGAAGCCGGGATTGATGCGCAGCGAGATCGGGCCGCGATAACCGGCGGCGGCGAGATCGCGGATCATGCCGGGCGAGCCGATGTTTGGCAGGATGTGATTTTCGAGGACGACGGGAAGGGCGTTGTCTCGGAAGACATCGGCGGTGAAACAAATCGCGGGCGGTTCATGGCCCGCGGCGTGCCCGGCGCGGAGGGCGCGCAGCACTTCATTGCCGGAAACGGCGTCGATCCAGATGCCCGCGGCTTTCATCTCGCGCAGCACTTTCGTCGCGGGACACGCCTTCATGGCAAACCGCGCCTGAACGCCCGGCGCATCCGTGATGAACTGCACGTCGCCGATGCGCTGGCGGATGATTTTGGCGTCGTAGAGCCAGAAGGGTGTGCCGTATTTTTCGGCGAGCGAGCGGAGAAGTGCGGGGTCGTGATTCATCGGAAAAGGGGCGGAATGTGGAGCGGTCAAAGTGGTCGCGCAAGACGAGGCTTTACGAGGAACGGTGCCCATTGGATCGCCGCGAGAGCAAAGCCGGGGAAGCGCATTTTACATTCTGTGGAATGTTGAAACGGATCTGGCGAGCGCTGTCGCTGGTCCGGCGGACTCCTTTGAGACCGTTGCGTATCGCGATTTACGACCTAGTTTAAATACCATAAATGTTTTGTCCTCCCCGTTTCTTCCGGATCATCGCGTTGCTGACGCTTTTGATTTCGTCCGGCCATGCGCTCAGCCAGATTGTCATCAACGAGTTGTTGTACGATCCCGCCGACAACACGAAGCAGATCCAATTCATCGAACTGCATAATCCCACGGCGACGGCGGTGAATGTGAGCGGGTGGCATTTGGAGGATGGCGTGAGCTATGTTTTCCCGACGACGACTTCGATCCCGGCGGGCGGCTTTCTTTGTGTGGCACAGAATCCGGCGGCGTTTCAGACGCAGTTTGGCTTTGCACCGCTCGGGCCGTGGATTGGGTCGCTTAGTCATTCTGGCGAACGCGTTCAGCTCAAGGACACGACTGCGGCAGTGGTGAATGAGGTGAAATACAGCGCCGGTTTTCCGTGGCCCACTTCGCCGCACGGTGGCGGGAAGTCGATGGAGCTGATCCATCCCTCGCTCGATAGCTCTCTGGGCGGTTCGTGGCGCGCGTCCACATCGACGGGGACGCCGGGCGCGGTGAACTCGGTTTTCTCCGTGCTCGCGCCGCCACAAATCCGGCAGGTGAATAACACGCCGGTGCAGCCCATGGCGGGCGTGCCGGTGCTCATCACGGCAAATGTGAGCGATCCGCAGGGCGTGGCGAGTGTGACGCTCAGCTACCAGCTCGTGAACCCCGGAACCTACATCCGCAAGACGGACCCGGCTTACTCAAGTTCGTGGACGAATCTGCCGATGAACGATGCAGGAACGGATGGCGATGTGCTGGCGGGCGACGGGATTTTTTCTGTGACGATGCCGGCCGTGCTCCAGACGCATCGCCGGCTCGTGCGCTACCGCATTTCCGCGAGCGATGGGACGACGGCGATCTCTGTGCCGTATGCGGACGATGAACAGCCAAATTTTGCTTACTTCGTGTATAATGGCGTGCCGGCGTGGCAGGGCGCGGTGCTGCCGGGCGGTGCGGCTCCGCGGGGGACTGTGCAATCCTACCCCGGCACACTGCTGAGCGGCCTGCAAACGTGGCACGTCATCGCCGACGCGACGGACGTGAACAATTCCCAATACGTCAGCACCTACAACAGCGTGAACTTCTACTGCACGCTCGTATACGACGGGAAAGTGTATGATCACATCCAGTACCACAATCGTGGCATCGGCTCGACCTACGTGAGCGGGAAAAACAAGTGGAATTTCTTTTTCGATCGCGCCCGCGATATCCGCGTCCGCGATAACTGGGGCAATTACTACGACCAGGCGTGGAACTCGGTGCCTCTCGATGCGTGCGCTTCGCCGTGGTGCGGAGTGCATCGTGGCATGGCGGGCGTCGAGGAGTCGTTCACTTACCGCCTTTTTGAACTCGCGGGCATGTCCTCGCTGCGGACGAATTATTTGCATTTCCGCGTGGTGAGTGCGGCTTCGGAAGTGGGCGCGACCCAGTACGATGGCGATTTCTGGGGGCTCTACATGGCCCTGGAGCCGACGGAGGGAAATTTCCTCGATGAGCGCGGCCTGCCGGATGGAAATCTCTACGCGATCGAAGGGAGCAACGGGGACAAGAAAAACCAAGGCGCGACGCAACCGACTGATACGAGTGATTGGACGACTTTCAATGCCAACGCCAAGCTCGTCGGCCAGACCGAGGCATGGTATCGCGCGAACATGGATTTGGACGCACTTTATTCCTTTCACGCCGTCAATCGCTTTTGCGGAAACGTGGACGTGCGCGGCGGCGACAACTACCGCTTCTACCATCGCCCGACGGATAACCGCTGGGTCATCATCCCCTACGATCTCGATATGATGGCGCTGCCGGCACATCACTGGGGCACGAGCGTCGATGGCGTTCCGTTTGCAGGCGTGCCGGATCAGATTCGCGCGATCACACGATATCCGGCGATCGCGATCGAGTTTCGCAATCGCGCCCGCGAGCTTTTGGACCTGCTCTGCTCCGACAACACGCCGGCTGGCGGACAGATCGGACAGCTTCTCGATGAATACGCGCAAATGGTGAATCCGACCGGCGTGAGTCCGACAT
Organism: Chthoniobacterales bacterium; assembly: GCA_038228115.1. Taxonomy (GTDB): domain Bacteria; phylum Verrucomicrobiota; class Verrucomicrobiia; order Chthoniobacterales; family Chthoniobacteraceae; genus JANLQB01. Next base: position 64,718 of record JBBRPM010000015.1, on the reverse strand, counting down.
GGGCAAATGCCGACGAGGCGCGCTGGTGCAACAGCCCAAAGACTATGGGTAATGGCACGGCGAGCGGGCAGACGAGCCACAAGAATAACTTCTACCGCACGCCATTCAGCGATTCGCGCGGCAGCACGGGTCAGGGGACGTTCACGACAGCATGGACGCGCACGCTTCCGAACGCGGTCGGTGGCTACGGCAACTTCGCCGGCTCGATGAGCTATCTGCTGAACTACACGACAAATACCTGGACCACCGGCACATGGCTGCGCAGCAACGGCAATCCCGTCGGCTACGGATACAAGTATCTGGAATGGGAATCCCTCTACGGCGGCTACGGCAACGTGAACGCCACGCCCGGGACCAACACGCAGGATCTCGCATTTCCAAACACGCCGACGATCACCTACACGGGTTTGGGCGGCTTTCCGACGAATGCGCTGGATTTCCAATCGAGCAACTTCAGCGCGTCGGCCACGGGTGGCACGACTTTCAGCGCGATGCAGTGGCGCATCGGCGAGATCTACGCGCCAGGCACTCACGGCTATTCCCCTGGCGACAAGCGGCGCTACGAAGTCGAGCCGGTGTGGACTTCGGCGGTCCTCCCGACTTTCACGGCGACGACGCGCGTGCCGCTGCTGAGCACGACACCGGGGAGAACCTACCGCGCCCGCGTGCGGCACAAGGATGCGAACGGGCGCTGGTCGCACTGGAGCGCGCCGGTGCAATTTGTCGCAGGCCTGCCGGATGTGAGCGTTTATCAGCAGTCGATCGTGGTGAGCGAGTTGAACTATAATCCTGCGCCGGTCACGCCCGCGGAGTTTGCGGCGGGATTTTCCAGCGATGATTTTGAGTGGGTGGAATTGAAAAACGTGAGCGCGCAGCCGGTCGATCTGACGGGCGTGCGTTTCACGAAAGGCATCAACTTCGATTTCCCGGATGGTTTCACGATTCCTGCGGGAGGCTTTGCGCTGGTGGTGAAAAATCTCGTCGCTTTCCAAAGCCGCTGGGGCACGTCGCTGAACGGGATCATCGCGGGGACTTTTCCGGCGGATAATTTCAGCAACAGTTCCGAACTGGTGAAGCTGAGCTACGGCGCGGGGACGGAGATTTTATCGTTCACCTACGCCGACGCCACTCCGTGGCCGACCGCGCCGGATGGCTCGGGGCGCACGCTGAATCTGCGCAATCCCAACACGCACCCCGCACCGGGCGTGGCGACGAACTGGAAGGCCAGCTACGCGGCGACGGGCTCGCCGGGCGCGGATGATTTGCAGACCTTCGGGCTGTGGGCTTCAGGTTACGCGGGCATCATCGATCCGCTGGCGGACTCGGATGGCGACGGCGTGATGGACGGCGTGGAGTACGCGCTTTTCGGAAATCCGAATCAGCCAAACGCTGGCATCCTGCCCGTCGCCACGCGGCAGACGATCTCGGTCGCGGGCGTGCCTGGTGATTACGCGACGATCACTTTCACGAAGCGGACCGACACGAGCGACTTGCTCTATCAGCCGCAGTATTCCACCGATCTCACGAACTGGGCGGCGACGTGTGTGCTCGTCAATTCCACGACAAACGCCGACGGGACCGTGACCGAAACGTGGCGCGCGCCGACAGCGATGGACGGCGGAACAAAGCAGTTTCTGCGGCTGCGCGTGATGTAGGAAACTCCGCCTTTGAACGTTGGACGTTCAGGGCAGATCGAGAATAGCCGTAGCGCCTGTGCTGCGCGGTGGATGGCGCCGGCTCCAGTTTTTCTTAAACCGCTTTAACGCCGCAGGTATCGACGCTGCGCGGGGCTCAAATTTCGACGACTGACCTCACATCCCGCACTTTTCGCGCACTTCCGCAGGAGTCGAGCGGGCGGTCAGCATGCTTGCGAGAAAGGCGTCGCGCGGGGCGATGCGGGGAAAGCGGGAGAGATTGGCGGGCGTCTCCAGACGCGAGAAAATGGCGAAGGCGACACTGCGCCGTGGCACGCGTTTTTCGCTGTAGCCGCGCGGTTTATTACTCGACCAGAAGCGCACGTAATCCACGCCGGCTTCCGACTCCGTGCCCATGAAGACGACGGAGTGCCCGCGTTCGCGCGCGCCGATCTCGTTCGTCCAAAAAATCTTCATGAAATCGCCCCGGCGCGCCTCATCCCAATCGGTAAAATTTTTCCCCAGCTCGAGCTCGTGAAACAGCCGCGCGGTGCCCGGCCCGTTCGCATTCCACCGCCCCCAGATCCCCTCGCCATCCCGCTGCCCGGTGACGAGGAGCGCCGTGAGAACTTCGTTCGGAAGCGCAAGGTGGCCTTCCCGCGCGAGGCGCTGGCACACGCCGGCAAAGACGAGAAAAGTCGCGCCGCTGCAATAGCTCGGCTCGGCGTGCGCGGCGTCGATGGCGAGGCCGCCCGGAGAAAGGCGGATGGCTTCCCCGAGCAGACGACTCGCGGCGGAGCTGACGCTGTAGCCGCCATCTTCCGGCATCGATTGGATGACTTGGAGCACGACCGAATTCCACCCCGGCCCGGCGGGTGCAGCGTCGGGAAGAACGCCCAAGGCGAGGTGGGTGGCGCAGAGGAAAGCGGTGGCGAGTTTCCAAATCATGACGCGGAACAAGCTCGAAAGATGACCACTTGAAAAGGGAAAAGCGGAATCCGTGGATTCCGCTCTTCAGAGGCAGGGTAAATGCCGCGGTGAATCAATAATAGGGTGACCAGAACGCGGGGGCGACGACGTCCGACAGGAGGTTGTAAGTCCCGGAGGGAATTCTCGGGGACGAATCCACCGAGAATGCATTGCCGTAGCTGTTGCCGAGGATATCGGAGCCCTGGCTGAGCTTGCTCCCGGCCTTGATGTAAGGCTGGAGATCCGAGAGGGCCGCGATGTCACCCAGGGATTTGTTGTTGTCGATCGCCCAGCGATCGAGCGCGTAGTCGAGCATCCGAAGATCCTCGAGCACCCGCGTCGCCTGCGCTCGCTTCCGCGCGCGGGTGTAGGACGGGACGGCGATGCCGGCGAGCAGACTGATGATGGTCACCACGATCATCAATTCCACGACGGTAAAAGCCCGTATGTTTTGATGGAGTGCGGAGTTCATAATAATACCGGAAGGCCGGAATTATGGCTTTTATAGCAAACATTACGCCAACTGCTGCTACCAATGATGCGCGCTTTCTTTCCTTTCTCTACAGAAGGTCAGGCGCTTGCCTTTTTCACGCACTCAGTTAAGGCGGGGCTGCCTTGAAAGTACTTCGCACTGTCCACGCCATCCGCCGTCTCGTCCGATCCAAAGGCCCAGTCGTGCTCGTGCCGACCATGGGCGCGCTCCACGCCGGCCACGCCGCGCTCATCGACCGCGCGCGCAAAGTCGCCGGCGCTCACGGCCTCGTCGTCGTCAGCATTTTTGTAAATCCGACCCAGTTCGGGCCAAAAGAAGATTTTTCCCGCTACCCGCGCACGCTCGCCGCCGACCGCGCGCTCTGTGCGGCGCACGGCGCGGACGTGATCTTTTTCCCGAGCCCGGAGGAAATATATCCGGCGGATTTTTCGACTTGGGTGAATGAGGAAGCCGTTTCCGGTCCGCTGTGCGGTTCGTCGCGTCCGGGGCATTTTCGCGGCGTCTGCACGGTCGTGCTTAAACTATTCACCATCGTCCAGCCGACGGCGGCGGTTTTCGGCCTGAAAGATTTCCAGCAATGCGCGGTCATCCGCCGCATGGTCCGCGACCTGAATCTCCCGGTAAAAATCATCGCAGCCCCGACCGTCCGCGAGCCAGACGGCCTCGCCCTCAGCTCGCGAAATCGCTTCCTCACGCCCGAAGAACGCGCCCAGGCTCCTGCGCTCCGCCGCGCTCTGCTCGCCGCCCGCGCCGCCTTTCGCAAAGGTGAAACGAGCGCCGCAAAGCTGCGCAAACTCGTGGAAAAAACCATCGCCACCGCGCCGCTCGCGCGCGTCGACTACATCGAAATCCGCGCCGCCGACTCGCTGGCGGACGTAAAGACCGCGACTCGAAAAACCGTGATCGCTCTCGCCGTCTTCTTCGGAAAAACCCGCCTCATCGACAATCTCCTACTCGGATGAAAACCGAATCCGCAATCCGCAATCCGCAATCCGCAATTCCATATGATTTCATCGTCATCGGCAGCGGCATCGCCGGACTCAGCTTTGCGCTCAATGCCTCCGCGCACGGTCGCGTCGCCATCGTCACCAAAGGGAAACGCGGCGAGTCGAACACCGCGTGGGCGCAAGGCGGAATCGCCAGCGTGACAAGCAGCGAGGATTCGTTCGAGCTGCACGTCGCCGACACGCTCGATGCCGGCGCGGGGCTTTGCGATGAGGCGGTCGTGCGCTCGATCGTCAGCGACGGCCCGGCGCGCATCCGCGAGCTGATCGAGATCGGCGTGAATTTTGACGAGCGCGAACTGCCCAACGGCGCGCACGAACTCGACCTCGGGCGCGAAGGCGGCCACAGCAAACGCCGCATCCTTCACGCCCGCGACGTGACCGGGCGAGAAATCGAGCGCGCTCTCCTCGCCGCGATCGAGAAAAATGCCCGGATCGACGTTTTCGAAAACCACATCGCCGTCGATCTCATCACGCTCGCGAAACTCGGCTACGTCAGCGAAGACCGCGTGCTCGGCGTTTACGTGCTCGATGAAGCGAGCGGCGCAGTCGAGACGCTGCGGAGCGACCGCGTCATCCTCGCCACGGGCGGCTGCGGGAAAGTGTATCTTTACACGACGAATCCCGACATCGCGACCGGCGACGGCGTGGCCATCGCCTGGCGCGCAGGCGCGAAAATCGCAAACATGGAATTCATCCAATTCCACCCGACGTGCCTCTTTCATCCGGACGCGCGCAGTTTCCTCATCTCTGAAGCGATCCGCGGCGAAGGCGCGCGGCTCATCGACAGCAAAGGCGTCGAGTTCATGGGAAAATACGACGAACGCGGAGCGCTCGCCCCGCGCGACATCGTTGCCCGCGCCATCGATGCCGAGATGAAACGCACCGGCTCGAAATGCGTCTATCTCGACATCACGCATCAGCCCGCTGAGTTCATCCGCGAGCGTTTTCCCCACATCCACGACACCTGCCTCGCGCTCGGCATCGACATCACAAAGCAGCCCATCCCCGTCGTCCCCGCCGCGCATTACCAGTGCGGCGGCGTGCTTACCGATGAAAACGGCGCGTCCAGCCTCAGCGGCCTGCACGCCATCGGCGAAGTCGCCTGCACTGGCCTCCACGGCGCGAATCGGCTCGCCAGCAATTCGCTCCTCGAAGCCAGCGTCCTCGCGCACCGCTGTTGCGAAAGCATCGCCCGCGAGCCCGCGAAAAATCGCGACTCCTGGCTCGACACGCTGGAGCTGCCGAAGTGGGTCAGCGGCAGCGCCGTCGATGTCGATGAACTCGTCGTCATCTACCACAACTGGGACGAAATCCGCCGCCTCATGTGGGACTACGTCGGCATCGTCCGCACCACGAAACGCCTCCAGCGCGCCGCCACCCGCCTGCGAAATCTGGAGCGCGAAATCGCCGAATTTTACTGGGGCTTCAAAATCACGACGGACCTCCTCGAGCTGCGTAATCTAGCCTGCGTCGCCGCCCTCATCGTCGATAGCGCCCTCCTCCGACGCGAAAGCCGCGGCCTGCACTACACACTCGACTTCCCGCACGCCGACGACGCCTTCCGGCGCTTCACCGTGCTCCGGCGGCAGTAGGCCAGCGCCCCATCGTCCCCCCCCCCGCCGCGGCCCTCGAAATCGCGGCAGCCCCGCGGCAGGCAGTAGCTCAGTATGGTGGCGTGACCCGAGCCGTGGGTCGCGGAGAAGCCGTGCGTCCACTCGAACACCCGCGGCGCGGGTGTAGCCACCGCTGCAAACTGAGCCACTACCTGCGGCGTTTCGATGACGACCTCCCGGCGCTCCATGCGCTCCCTTTTTCTCTCAAAGTCGGCACGCGGCGGCTTAGTGCGGACCCCCCGATTTACCATCCCATCGACCCATTGCTCCGGACCAAGGGGATAAATTTCCACCCAACCGCCTCCACACCAAGGTCAGCAGGCAAAATTTCGGCAGCGGAGGCCGCGAATTTAATGTCGCCGCCCCGAAATGCGGTCGTGGTTCCCTGCGAAAGGCAGTCATTCTGAGCGAAGCGAAGACCTGTCCTGAGTCTGACGAAGAAACCCCCCGATGTCATTCTGAGCGAAGCTAAGAAACTCTGATCATCTTCTTCCTCTGAAACGCGCGAGAAGAGGAAAATAGTCAGAGATATTTCGCTTCGCTCAACAAGACAGCGATTTTTTCAAACGGATACACCGCCTGAAATTCAATCTTGAAAGGCTGAACCTCCTTTCGCATAGAGGTCAGGCGGGAATGGCACTTAAATAAGGCCAGTTTGGGGCGTGAAATACAGGCGCTTTACTCTTGAAGACGGGGCTTATTTAAGTGCCATTCCGGTCAGGCGGCTCTCTTCGCGAATGCAAAATAACGCGTGCATCCGGGCCAGGGGCCAAACGAAGCGTCCGCATCGTGGCCCTCGGGTTGGGAAACGCGGGCTGTTTGTGAATCGCTGACCCCTTCATCGCCCCTTCCCATGCCCGACTCCAGCCCCTCCTCCGGTTGCTGCCTCGGACAGCAATCCGGACGAACAAAGGTCTATCCTCCAGTCTTTTAAAGAGGATCAGATACGACGAGGAAAAACAGAAGCGACGCAGCCCAAACTCGTTGGACTGCGCCGCAAAACTGAATCGCCTGCTGGCGGAACCTATCGCGAGTAGAGTTCGACGATGAGTTGCTCGTTGACGATCGGAGCGATCTCGTCGCGCGTCGGGACGCGGCCCACGACTCCGCTGAACTGATCCTTGTTCAAGGTCAGCCAATCCGGCACAGGCGAGATCTGAGTGAGATCCAAATTCCGGGCAGCGAGACTGCGCGAGCCCGGCTTGTCTTTCACTGTGATGCTGTCGCCCGGCTTCACGTTGTAGGAGGAGATATCGACCTTGCGGCCATTCACCTGCACGTGTCCGTGGCAGACCATCTGGCGCGCGGCACTGCGGGAGTTCGCGAATCCAAGACGGAAAACGATGTTATCGAGACGAGTCTCAAGGAGTTGCAACAGGATTTCACCCGTGACGCCGCGACGAGTGAGCGCGGTCTTGAAATAACGCCGGAACTGACGTTCGAGGATGCCGTATTGGTAACGCAGCTTTTGCTTCTCGGCGAGCGCTACCGAGTAATCCGACTGCTTGCGACGAGAGCCCTTCGGGCCGTGCATCCCAGGAGGATAGTTCTTGTGCTCAAGAGCCTTGGTGGGGCCGAAAATCGGGATTCCGAAGCGGCGGCTGATTTTATCTTTTGGACCGGTGTAACGTGCCATGACTAGTTAGTTCTTGTTCGTGTTCTCGATGAGGCCGGATCAGACGCGGCGTTGCTTGGGCGGACGGCAGCCGTTGTGCGGCACAGGAGTCACGTCGCGGATGACGGTGATTTCGAGGCCGACGGCTTGAATCGCACGCACGGCGGATTCACGACCAGCGCCTGGACCTTTCACGCGGACTTCCACCTCCTTCAAACCATGACCCATGGCCTGCCGGCAGGCATCCTGCGCCACCATCTGCGCCGCATACGCGGTACTCTTGCGTGAGCCCTTAAAACCGACTTTGCCCGCACTCGACCAGCCGATCACGTGACCTGCCTGGTCCGTGATGCTGACGATGGTGTTATTGAAGGAGGCGAGCACATGCGCCACGCCGGTGTGAATATTCTTACTCCCCTTCGCCTTGATGATTTTGATCTGCTCCACGACCGCATTCGGGTCGAGCGACAGATTCTCTTCTTTCTTCGGCTCGGGAGCAGCCGAAGCGGCGTCCTTCTTCTTGGAAGTCTTGGTCTTGGCTGCTTTCACCGGTGCCTCTGCGGCAGCCGCCGGAACTGCTGGAACTGCTGGAGCTTCCACCACGGCAGCAGGCGTTGCCTCGGCGGGAGCGGCTGTATCTTTCTCATGGGCTTCCGCGTCCGTCACGGGTGCCTTGGGCTTCTTGGATTCTGGCATATTAGATTGATGTTAAAAAATCCCGTCCTACTTGCCGGCTGGCTTCGCTGCCTCTTTCGCGCGTTGCACGCCGACGGTCTTGCGCGGGCCCTTGCGGGTGCGGGCATTCGTCGAAGTGCGCTGTCCACGGACAGGCAGGCCGCGGCGATGGCGAATTCCGCGATAGCAGTTGATCGCCTGCAGGCGCTTCAGGTTCGCCTGAATCTCCCGGCGCAAGTCACCCTCGATGGAAAGCTTGCTGGCGGTGATCGCCTGAATGATGTGGTTGAGTTGCTCGGGGGTCAGATCCTTCGCCCGCACATTCGGCTCGACGTTGGCCTGCTCGAGGATCTTCTTCGCGCTGCTCGGGCCAATCCCGTAAATGTATGGCAGCGAGGCGTCGATGCGCTTGTCGCCGGGGATTTCTACTCCTAGTAGTCGTGGCATATGAGTGTGGGTTGGTTAGCCTTGCCGCTGCTTGTGGCGCGCATTCTTGCAGATGACGCGCACAACGTTTTTGCGCTTCACGATGCGGCAGCTCTCGCAAAGGCGTTTGACGGATGCTCTTACTTTCATGTTGGTCGGTGGTTCTAAAAAAGTCGTTTGTTTGAGAGGACAAAAAATCGCCCTGGGAACGGGTTTCCCCAGTGCGATTTTATCGGTTGGCCCACTTCCGCCGGAGGGCGATTTGCCCATTTGTCAGAATGCAGGGGTGCATGTCTAGCAGAAGTTTTGAGCTTGGCAATATTCTATTCAAGCGCATTCGCATTTTTTCCTTACTTCGTCACCGTCTTTTTTCGCCACGTTAGGATCTCCGGTTCTCCCTTCGTGATTAAGACGGTGTGCTCAAAATGCGCGGACGGCTTTCCATCCACGGTGACGACGGTCCAATTATCATCCAGCACCCGGACACCGCTGCCGCCCATGTTCACCATGGGCTCGATCGCGATGGTCATTCCCGCCTTCAGCTTCGGGCCGCTGCCGGCTCGTCCGTAGTTGGGCACCTGCGGCTCTTCGTGCAGCTTTCGCCCCACGCCGTGACCCACAAACTCTCGCACGACCGAGTAACCGTTCGCGATGATCTGGTCCTCGATGGCCGCGCACAGATCACCAAGGCGCCGCCCCGCATAGGCATGAGTAATCGCCAACTCCAAAGTATCTTCCGTTACTTGCAAAAGTCGCTGCACCTTATTGTCGATCACGCCGATCGGTACAGTCGTCGCTGTGTCCCCTACCCATCCGTCTTTGATGACGCCGATGTCGAGCTTCACGATATCCCCATACTGGATGCGGCGACTTCCGCCGATGCCGTGAACGACTTCTTCATTGATGGAAATACACACGTGCCCAGGAAATTTGCGGTAGCCGAGGAAGGCGCTCCTGCACTTCTCCTCAACCATAAAATCCGCTGCCGCCTGATCGACATCGCGCGTCGTGATCCCCGGACGCAGCAGCAAGGACACGCGGTCTAAAATCTCCCGAGCCGCCTTGCAGGCATGGCGCATCTTTTCGATTTCGCGCTCGTTCTTGATCGGAATCATTTGCCTTCGAGAGTAGAGACGACCGAAGCGAAAACCAAGTCTGGCGTCCCGGTAGAGTCGATTGCCCGGAGCAAGCCGCGTTTAGAAAAGTAACCCACCAGTGGCTCAGTTTTCTCCCGGTATTCGGCCAGTCGGCTTCGCAACGTCTCCTCGTTGTCATCGTGACGACGAACCAACCTCCCGCCACATTTCGGACAAGGAGCCAGAGCATCGGCAATATGCAGACCTGCGCTGAAGCTAGTATGACACACTGAACACACCAGCCGGCTTCCGACCCGACGCTTAATCGTCTCGAGGTCCACCTTCAAATAAAGAGCAACCTCGAGCGGCGAGTTCCGCGCTCCCAGCATCCCCTCCAAAACATCCGCCTGCCCGAGGCTCCGCGGAAAGCCGTCAAAAATGAATTCTCCATCGTGAACACTGAGCCAGGCCCTGACGACTTCACAGACGATCGCGTCAGGAACTAGCTTCCCGTTTCGTGTCAGTTCGTCAGCCGCAATTCCCAGTGCAGTGCCGCGCGCATTCTCCTCACGCAACATGGCTCCCGGCGATGCACTCGGTATTCCGTATTTCGCGGTAATCATCTCCGCTTGCGTCCCTTTACCCGATGCAGGTGGCCCCAACAAAACGATCCGACGTTTCACTATCTGTACTTGCCCGCCAAAAGAATCGCGGCACCCGCCACCACCAAAACAGCGATCCCGACATATAGCCAAATCAACGCACTCTGCTGGACTGCCTCACCGCGACCAGTCGCACTCACCGACCGACCACGGATGCGCCCTTTGCGCAGGAAGCCATCGTAGTGCCGCTGGATCAAATGGGTCTCGACCTGCCTCATCGTATCCAGGATGACGCCGACGATAATGAGCAAACTAGTGCCACCAAAAAACTGAGCGGTGATGTAAGGAACGTGAAGCTGATGCGATAACATCTGCGGCAGAATCGCGATGATCGTCAGGAAGATCGCCCCCGCAAACGTCAGCCGGGTCATCGTGAAATCGAGAAAGTCCGCCGTCGGCTTTCCAGGACGAACGCCAGGAATGTAACCTCCGTACTTTTTAAGATCGTCGGCAATCTGCTGGGGCTGAAATTGCGTGGCCACCCAGAAGTAGCTGAAGAAAAAAATCATCGCCCCAAAGACAGTGTAATGCACCGGCCCATCCGTCAGCGCCGCCGCGATCTTGTTAGCGGTCGGCGAATTGCGAAAAAGCATGCCGACAATCGTCGATGGAAAAACGAGCAACGCTTGGGCAAAAATGATCGGCATGACGCCCGCGTAGTTCACTTTCAACGGCATATACTGTGTTTGCCCGCCCATGACCTTGCGACCCACCACGCGTTTCGCATACTGGACGCTGATACGTCGTTGCGCCTGCGTCACGCAGATGACGGCCGCAATGACAAACACCAGAAATGCAACCATCAAAACTAATACCATCGGACTCACCTGACTCGCCTGCCCACCACTGGGCACAAAGGTATTCCACGCTTGAATCAAAGCCGCCGGAAGACGTGCCACAATTCCGACCGAGATGATAAGCGACATTCCATTCCCTATCCCGCGATCGGTGATCTGATCACCAAGCCACATCAGGAACATGGTTCCTGCGGTCAGCGTGATCACCGTCATGACCTGAAAGACCAACCCTGGTTCCGCCACCAGTGGCACGCCCATTTTGTTGATCGTGTCCATGATGCCCGACAAAAAGGGATTCGACTTCGGATTCTCGAAAGACTTGGCCAGCAAATAACCTTGAAAAATACAGAGGGCAATCGTCGCATACCGCGTCAATTGCATGATTTTCTGCCGCCCGCCGTCTTCTTTAGCCAGTTTCCCTAGCTGCGGAATGACAGCAGTGAGCAACTGTAACATGATCGACGCGCTGATATAAGGCATTACCCCTAGTGAGAACACCGCGCAGTTCTCCAAAGCACCACCGCTAAAAATGTTAAACAGGGCCGCCACGCTGCCGCCGGACATGTTATTCACCTGCGAATCAAACCAGTGTTGAATCACAGAAGCATTGACGCCCGGACAAGTGACCGCGGCTCCAATCCGCACGACCACGAGCATCACCAGCGTGAAAAGCACGCGGTTGCGTAGCTCTGGAATTTTAAACGTGTTGGCGAATGCGGAAATCATCGTTTTGGGAAGGTTGCCAGCGCGTTAGCGACCAGCGAGTCGCTTAGCAGGCTCCAACGCCGCCAAACGAGCAACCGTCATTTCAACGTCACCGATCCACCAGCCTTCTCGATCTTCTCCCGCGCCCCAGCACTGATCTTGTTTGCCGTGATGCTGATCTTCTTCGTCAATTCCCCATTCGAAAGAACTTTCAATCCATCACTAATTCCACGGATTAACTTCTTCTCCCGGAGGAAATTTTCATCAATCGTGGCACCCGCCTCAAATTGATCCAGATCACCGACGTTCACGATCGAATAGATAGTGCGGAACTCGGCATTATTAAATCCACGCTTTGGCACACGACGGATCAACGGCATCTGACCACCTTCAAATCCCAGACGGATACTTCCGCCCGAACGTGCCTTCTGACCTTTGTGTCCTTTGCCACTCGTTTTTCCATGACCGCTGCTTTCGCCGCAGCCCAATCGCTTAACCCGGTGCTTTGAGCCCGGACGAGGTTTTAAATTGGAGAGATTCATCTTTAGTTCTGCGTAGCAGCGACGGGAGTCGAACGAATCGAGATGCCGCGCGTTTTATAGATTTGTTCGCGAAGACGGAGTTGCGTCAGAGCTTCGAGCGTCGCCTTGACGACATTGGCGTGATTGCTGGAGCCGAGTGACTTCGCAAGCACATCGCGAATTCCCGCTGCCTCGATCACCGCACGGACGCCACCACCAGCAATGACGCCGGTTCCCGGCGACGCCGGACGAAGCAGCACCCGTCCGCCACCATGCTCTCCGATGACTTCATGCGGAATGGTGTTATCGCGTACCGCCACTTTCACCAGCGACTTCTTGGCAGACTCACTAGCCTTCCGAATAGCCTCGGAGACTTCGTTTGCCTTTCCAAAACCACAACCCACTTTACCCCGCTTGTCACCCGCAACGATCAACGCACTGAAGCTAAAGCGCCGGCCACCCTTTACCACTTTGGCGCATCGGTTGATGAATACGACCTTCTCGGTCAAGTCGGAAGCTTCCTTCTGTTTGTCCTGATCGCGATTTCCGCGACGATTGCGATTACCTGTAGGTGCTGCCATATAAAAAAGAAGATTCGTTAAAACTCAAGACCACCAGCGCGCGCGGCGTCAGCGAGGGCTTTGACTTTCCCGGTGTAAATAAAACCGCCCCGATCAAAGACTACTTTTGAAATGTTTTTACCCTTGGCACGGTCCGCGACCAATGTCCCGACACGCACCGCGGTCGCCACATTCGGCTTCACAGATTTGTCACCGCTGAATTCTTTCTCAGTGGTATTGACCGCGGCAAGAGTCCGGCCGGCTTCGTCATCAATAACCTGAGCGTAAATATGCTGACCGGAAAAATGCACAGCCAGACGAGGGCGTGCCTGCGTGCCGGAGATTTTTTTCCGCAACCTTTCGTGACGGACCTGAATAGGAGAAAGTTTAGCCATATTACTGAACAGTTTTGCCTTCCTTGCGCTGGACATGTTCGCCCGCATACCGGACGCCCTTGCCTTTGTAAGGTTCCGGCGGGTAATAGCCTCGGATGTCCGCAGCCACCTGCCCGACTAGATGTTTATCGATTCCTTCCACCTTTACCTTGGTGTTATCCGCCACCGTCACTTTGATGCCTTCTGGTATTGGGAAATTGATATCGTGAGAAAAGCCGAGATTCAGCTTGAGCGTGTGTCCTTGCACCGCGGCCTTAAATCCGACGCCCTGAATCTCAAGATCCTTCACAAATCCGGCGCTTACTCCAATGATCATATTATTGACCAGCGCCCGGGAAAGGCCGTGAAGCGCGCGCACTTTACGATCTTCCGTTCCGCGTTCAAAAGTAACGTTGCCACCGTCGACCTTGCAGGTGATCTGCTTGGGAAGAGTCCACGAAAGCTTACCCTTCGGCCCTTCGACCTGAAGAGCGCCCTCGCTAGAAACGTTGAGCTTCACCTTGTCGGGAAGCTGGATGATTTTTTTTCCGATTCGAGACATATACTAAGTCGTTACCAAATGTAGGCGAGCAATTCGCCGCCAACGTTTTCCTTTTTCGCCTCTCGCCCCGTGATAATGCCGCGTGGCGTGGAAAGGATCGAAATCCCCATGCCACCGAGCACGCGGGGAATTTCACCCGCACCCACATACTTGCGAAGTCCTGGTTTGCTAATGCGTTTGAGACCAGTGATCGCCGAAATGCGGTTCACCATCTTGCTAGTCACCTTGATCTGCGGGAACTGCCCGGCGGTATCCACTTCGTAATCGGTGATGTAACCTTCTTGCTTCAATATGCGGGCGATCTCCGCCTTGATCTTGGAGTAAGGAAGCAACACCTCGGTCTTACGAGCGGTGCCGGCATTACGCAGGCGGGTCAAAAAGTCGGCAATCGGATCAGAAAGTTGGCTCATACAATTAGGCAGCTTTAGCGGCGGCTTCGGCTGCGCGCTTCGCTTTGTCGGTAAAGGGCATTCCCAGCTCAGTCAGTAGCGACTTCGCTTCTTCGTTATTCAAAGCGGACGTTACAATCGTCACATCGAAGCCAATGTTCCGTTTGATTTTATCCAGCTCGACTTCCGGAAAAATGGATTGGTCCGGCACGCCCAAGGTGTAGTTGCCGTTGCCGTCAAAAGCCCGGGTCGAAACGCCGCGGAAATCGCGAATGCGCGGCAACGCAGTCTTGATTAAACGCTCAAGAAATTCATACATGCGAGCACCGCGCAAAGTAACTTTCGCTCCAATCGCCTGGTCACCACGCAATTTGAAATTCGCGATGCTTTTCTTCGCCCTCGTCTCCGCAGGCTTCTGGCCAGTAATCAGCGCGACCTCAGCCTTCGCATCCTCCAGCGCCTGCTTACCGTCCGGTTGCGATCCGATGCAACTGTTGACGACGACCTTCTGAACGCGCGGCACTTGATGCACGTTTTTGTAGCCGTGCCGCGCCGTGAGAGCCGGGATAACGCGCTCCTTGTAGTGAGTATATAATTCGATAGCCATAACCTGCTAGGTTGCTTTCTTCTTGGACGTGGTTTTCTTCGGAGCCTTGGCTTCCGCTTGAACCACCTTTTTAACGTTGGAAATATGGATTGGGCCTTCGCGCTGGGCAATGATGCCTTGGGGATGCTCTTGCGATTTTCGCTGATGCTTTTTGATGAGGCGCACGCCTTCGATAAGCACTTGCTCCTTCTGTTGAAGCACAGCCAGAATCTTCCCTTCAGCGCCAGTGTGGTTGCCGCTGATCACTTTGACGTGATCGCCTTTTTTAACGTGAAAACTAGGCCGATTCATCAGAGCACCTCCGGAGCAAGCGATACAATCTTCATGAAATTTTTCTCTCGCAATTCGCGGGCAACCGGCCCGAAAATGCGTGTTCCGCGCGGATTTAAATCCTTGTCGATAATGACGATAGCGTTGTTATCAAAACGGAGATAGCTCCCGTCGTCGCGACGAATCGGCTGCCGGGTGCGAACGACCACCGCTCGGACGACTTCTCCTTTTTTCACCGTGCCGCCGGCGGATGCCTCGCGGATGTGGGCAGTGATGATGTCTCCGATGCGTGCCTCGCTGGCAGCACCTTTGCCGATGACACCAATCATTTTTGCCATGCGGGCACCGGTGTTGTCAGCGACGTCTAATCTGGATCTGATCTGAAGCATAAAATTGGGGACGTAGCTATACGCTAGTGTTTGACGATTTCAACCAAGCGCCAGCGCTTTAGCTTGCTCAAAGGGCGGGTTTCAGCAATGCGGACAGTATCACCTACCTGCGCTTTGCCCTCCTCATCGTGAGCATAGAAGCGTTTGATCTGCTTGATGATCTTGCCAAACTTCGCATGCGGCACACGCGTGGTTGTTTCCACGACTGCGGTTTTCTGCATCTTGGTAGAGACCACCTGTCCGACGCGCTCCTTGCGGAGGCCGCGGGTAGTCTCAGATGTTGTAGTATTGGTTTCCTCGCTCATGGCTTGTTACTTTGCCGCCGTCGCAGGCGTTGCGTTCTTTTGAGTCAGGACAGTTTCGACCCGCGCGATCTCGCGGCGCAGCACTCGAATTTGACTTGGCTTTTCGAGCTGCCCGCCTTGCTGCTGTAGACGGAGATGGAAAATCTCCTCCTTCAATTCGCGCTTGCGGGTTTTCAACTCGTCGCGACTTAGGTCACGGATTTCTTTGATTTTCATGCTGGCAAAATTGCGTTAGGCCGCGGCCTTGTGCCGGGCGATGAACTTGGTGCGAATGGGCAACTTGTCAGCCGCCAGACGAAGGGACTCGCGGGCGACCGTCTCAGAAACACCATCGAGTTCGAATAGAATGTTTCCAGGACGAATAGTGGCAACCCAATACTCAGGTGCGCCCTTGCCTTTTCCCATTCGGGTTTCTGGTGGACGCGCCGTTACTGACTTGTCGGGAAAAATACGAATCCAGAGCTTGCCCTTGCGCTTCATGTTGCGGGTCAAAGCCACACGAGCGGCCTCAATCTGGGTGTTCGTGATCCACGCCCGGTCAAGCGTTTGCAGAGCGTAAGCTCCAAAATCGATGGTGATATTGCGTGAGGCATTCCCCTTGCGCGAACCGCGCTGGGTTTTCCGATACTTAACACGTTTGGGCATCAAAGGCATAGATGGTCTCCTTGATTAAAAATTCTTCCGGTTAATTAGGCGGTGACTTCCGCCGGTGCCGAGTCGGACTTCTTGTCCGCACCCTGCACAATAGGTTCCTCTTTCTTACACATCCAGCACTTCACGCCGATCTTTCCGTAAACAGTGTTCGCTTCCGCGAAACCGTAGTCGATCGGAGTGCGGAGAGTATGCAAAGGGATCTTGCCTTCACGATACCATTCCGCACGGCTGATTTCGGCACCACCCAGACGACCAGCGCAGCGAAGCTTGATTCCTTCTGCTCCGAATTCCATCGAAGTCTGAATCGACTTCTTCATCGCCCGACGAAAACTAATCCGCCGCTCAATCTGCAAGGCCACATTCTCAGCCACGAGCTGGGCATCCAGCTCTGGAGTCTTGATCTCTTGGATGTCGATTTTGACCGACTTTCCACCGGACATCTTGCTGATCTCTTCCGTCATCTTCTCAATCTCAGTTCCCTTCCGTCCGATCACGATTCCTGGACGAGCCGTGTAAATGGTGACACGAATGCTATTCCATGCCCGCTCGATCACGATCCGCGACACCGCGGCCAACCTGAGCTTCTCCTTAACGTAAGCGCGGATTTTCAGGTCGCTGTGAAGGAAGTCCGGCAACTCTTTTGGAGATGCGAACCAGCGCGAACGCCACTCACGAGTAACCGCGAGACGATAACCAATTGGATTAACTTTTTGTCCCATACTATTCTTGTGTCGCGGCTTGCCCGGATACCGGAACGTTGCCTTCTTTAGCGATTGATTTTGGCGTGCTGGCCGCTGCTTTTTTATTCACTGCAGATTTCGACTTCTTCTTGCCAGAACCCTTCTTAACTGCACGAGTCTTGATCTCGATCTCGTCGCTTAGAATGATGCGAATGTGGCTGGTCCGCTTCCGAATCGGCCCTGCACTTCCACGTGCTTTTGGCTGGGAACGCTTCATCGTCGGCCCTTCACCAACTACAGCTTCCTGCACGACGAGCTTCTCCACTCGCAAGTTTGCGTTGTTTTCAGCATTGGCCACAGCACTCTTGAGGGTCTTGGCAACAAGTGCCGCGGCCTTCCTGGGCGTGAACGCAAGGAGGTCAAGGGCGGCCGATACCGGCAGTCCCTGAATTGCGCGTGTCACTTCCCGGGCCTTAAAAGCCGAGATGCGTGCGCCTCGATAGATGGATTTGATCTGCATGTCAGAATGCGTGTCTGGTTTTGTTAATGAAATTGCTTACTGTGCGGCGACCCGAAGGCGATCGCCTACTTTCACTGTCTCTTTGTCAATTAGATTTTGAATCAGCGCTCCGGAAATCTTGTCTCGAACGTCAACTACTCGAACGGTGCCAATGATCACCTGTTTTCTGATCACTTCAAATGGCATCCCAACCTTTACACCGTGACGACTTCCAACGTTTGCGATAATGAGCGCCAAATCCTCCTTCACACTGACGACCATACCGTCGGTCAGGGTGGATGGAATCGGCGCGGGACTTGGCGTCTCCGCGGGCGCGATTCCCAGGGCCTTTGAAGCATCACGCATCGCAGTCTCGACTGCCGCGCGGGTCCCGGGATCTTCAGTGGCGGACTTCCTTTCAAACCACCGAACTGCTTCGGTCAGGCCGATCAAAGCGTCTTGCATTTTTGCCCTGCTGTCTCCTTGAGTCTTGAGTTCACTCAACAGTTTCAAAAGCCGGTCATCTAATTTACCGGTCCCGATCGCTTCCAAACGTGCATTCAGTTCCGCCGCCTTGCGACGAAACACCTCGGCCTCACTTGAGACAATTCCAAAGTTGCGTTGCAGCGCTGAAAGGGAGTTTTCCGAAATCGCCAGCTTGTTTCTGAGTTGTTTATTCTCAGCCGCCAGCGAATCTACTGCGAGATTCGATTTTGCTTTTTCTAAATCTAAGTTTTTCAAAGAACCTGCCACCTGTGCCGTCAGTCTCTCGACCGGCGCTAAACACAGCACTGTTAAAACTACTTGAGTCACTATTTGGAGTTTTGAACGTTTCATTCTCGACTCTTAGAAGTGGAAACTCTCAACCCGTGAAGGTTGAACTACATCACTACTGTTACTTGGTCACCTTTGCGGTGTGCGAGCCATGCTTTTTGAAGATTCGTGTCGGCGAAAATTCTCCCAGCTTATGGCCAACCATGTTCTCGGTAACGAACACAGAGTTAAAGATTTTCCCATTATGCACAAGGAAGGTGTGTCCGACAAACTCGGGGGTAATTGTGGAGCGGCGCGACCAGGTTTTGATCGGCTTCTTCACAGTGCTGGCATTCATCTTGTCGATCTTGTCAAAGACATGTTGATCAACAAACGGACCTTTTTTTAGGGAACGACCCATAGTATAAAATTCTCTTCGCTGCGATTACTTCTTCTTCGTCTTGCGACGCTCGATGATGAAGGTGTTACTCGGCTTGTGCTTGCGGCGGGTTTTAAATCCCTTGGCAAGCTGGCCCCACGGCGACATTGGATGATGGCGGCCGCCGCCGCCCTTCGATTTGCCCTGACCTCCACCCATCGGGTGATCAACCGGGTTCATCACCATACCGCGCACGGTTGGGCGAACGCCCTGCCAGCGACTCCGCCCAGCCTTGCCGGAGGACACGTTCATGTGATCGATATTGCCCACCTGCCCGATGGTCGCATAGCAACTCACGTGAATCTTCCGGATTTCGCCGGAAGGCATCTTCACGAGCGCATAATCGCCCTCACGGTTGTTCAAGATCACCTGCTGGCCTGCGCTCCGGGCGATTTGTCCGCCGCGACCGGGTTTCAATTCAACATTGTGAATCGCCGTTCCCAAAGGAATCGACTGCAACGGAAGGGCATTACCCACTTCAGGAGGCGCCTTATCGCCCGCCGAAACTTTAGAACCCACACCCAGACCGATCGGTGCCAGAATGTAGGCTTTCTCCCCGTCAGGATATTGGATCAACGCGATGCGCGCACTGCGATTCGGATCATACTCGATCCCGATCACGTCAGCCACTATATCACGCTTTTTACGTTTGAAATCGACGATGCGATACTTCTGCTTGTGACCGCCGCCAATGTGACGCGTGGTGATACGTCCGTTGTTGTTTCGCCCGCCGCTCCGACGCTTGATTTCGGTCAGCGCCTTTTCGGGTTTTGACTTGGTGATTTCCTCAAACGCCGGCAGCGCCTTAAAGCGGTTAGTCGGAGTAAGAGGACGAAAAGTTTTGAGTGCCATGACGAGTAATATGGTTAGGCGATCTCGATCTTGTCGCCTGCTTTCAGGGTCACAATCGCCTTTTTCCAACTGGCCTTCCGTCCGAACGAAGCGGTGCGCTCGCGCTTTTTTTTGCCTGCATAGTTACAGGTGTTTACAGACAGAACAGATTTCTTAAACAAGCGCTGCACCGCGTCCTTAATCTGCAGCTTGTTTGCACTGGGGTGAACTCGAAACACATACTTATTTAGCTTTTCGCTCAAGAGCGTTGCTTTTTCGGTCAGACAAACAGTCTGCACGATATCGTAAAGATCTTTCATTTCTTTGACATCCTTTCTGACAGTTTGGTCAGTGCATCATTGGTTACAATCACTTTGCGGTAGGCGAGCAACAGCTCCGTATTGACGTCCGCGGAAGTTACCAGTCGGGCCGGTTGGATGTTCCGAGCCGCGAGATAGGTGTTGTTGTCAAAGGACACGCTGATGACTAATACCTTCGTTTCCGGCGTGAGCCCCTTCAGCGCGGTAAGAAACTGCTTGGTCTTCGGCTCTTTCACGGAAAACGTATCTACCATCAACACGTCTCCGGCCTTGATCCGTTCAGAAAGTGCTTTACGCAAAGCCACCCGTTTCACGGACTTCGGCACTTTCTTCGAGTAATCGCGAGGCTTCGGCCCAAAGGCGACACCGCCGCCGACCCAAACTGGAGACGACTTATAACCCGCACGGGCGCGCCCTGTTCCCTTTTGACGCCACGGCTTGGCTCCGCTTAAATTAACGTCGGCTTTGGACTTCGTGTTGGCGGTGCCGCTTCGGCGAGCCGCGCGCATCGCGACGACCACGTCGTGAACGGCTTGGGTGTATTTCCCGTTTTCAATGACGTCGATATTCGCCTTTCGGGCCGCATCGATCGTAAGAACTGTAGCACTCATGGATTACTTCGCTGCCTCCGTTGTTTTCTTCGCCTTCTTTGCCGGACGGACAACCACAAAACTTCCCGTAGCGCCCGGAACTGCACCCGTGATCAAGATTACGCCTTCGTCGCCACGCACTTGAAGTACTCGCAGATTTTGCACGGTCACTCGCTCATCACCCATGTGACCAGGCATACCCATGTTCTTCCAAATGCGACCCGGAGTGGAACGGTTTCCGATGGCACCGTTCCGACGATGCATCATCGAACCATGTGAAGCACCCTGGCCAGCCATGTTATGTTTCTTCATGACGCCCTGAAAACCCTTGCCCTTGGATTGCCCAATAACATCGACCAAGTCCCCGGCGGCAAATTGGCTGACATTGAGGTCAACGGAGCTGTCGAGCATTGTGCCATCTGGAAGACGAAATTCACGGACAAATTTCTTGGGCTCAGAGTTGGCCTTTTTAAAATGACCGAGGAGAGCCTGAGTGACACGTTGCGGCTTTTGAGCGCAAAAGCCTACTTGCACACCGTTGTATCCTTCACTATCCGGCGTCTTTATTTGTAAAGCTGTATTACCACCCGCTTCGATGACGGTAACAGGCGTGGCTTTGCCTTTCTCGTCGTAAACGCGGGTCATTCCCAGCTTTCTGCCTAGCAGTCCGATTTTCATGTTGGCTAGTATGCTTAAAGTCAGATTTTGATGGTGATATCGACGCCAGCCGGGAGATTGAGCTTCTTCAACTCGTCCACGGTTTTGGCAGTCGGCTCGATGATGTCCAGCAGGCGCTTGTGCGTGCGAATCTCAAACTGCTCCATCGATTTTTTATCCACGTGAGGAGAACGGTTCACGGTGAACTTCTCAATCCGCGTGGGAAGAGGAATTGGGCCGGCTACTTGAGCTCCAGTCCGTTTTGCGGTCTCGACGATATCAGCAGCGGAAGTATCCAGCATGCGGAAATCAAAGGCCTTTAATCTGATGCGAATTCGTTGTCCGTTCATTTGAAGCAGTAAAAGGTGAAACTTATTAAGTAGGCAATGAGACTATTTGCCCTTTTGATCTAGCACGGCAGCGAGGACCTGCGCAGGGACCTGCTCGAAGTGCGATGGCTCCATCGAATAACTGGAGCGCCCTTTGGAAAGGGAGCGAATTGCGGTAGAGTAACCAAACATTTCCGCCAAAGGCACGTCCGCGTTAATGATTGACAGGTTGTTTTTGGCTTCGATGCCTTTAATGCTGGCGCGACGACGACTCAGATCACCCATGATGTCGCCTTGATATTCCTCCGGAGTGCTATTTTCGACTTTCATGATTGGTTCGAGCAGGATGGCACCAGCTTTCTTGAACCCATCTTTCACCGCGAAAATTGCCGCCATCTTAAACGCGAGTTCGTTCGAATCCACGTCGTGGTAGCTACCGTCGATAATGTCGATCTCGACGTCAATGACCGGATAGCCACCTACCACGCCATTCAAAACGGCTTCTTCCACACCCTTCTTACAAGCAGGAATGTATTCTTTTGGAATGGTGCCGCCCACGACCTTGTTCTCAACCACAAGACCCTTGCCGCGTTCGCCAGGGCGCACATTTACAATAACGTGACCGTATTGACCGCGACCGCCGGATTGTTTGATCAGCTTTCCTTCGCCAGTTGCCTTGGAAGTTATCGTCTCACGGTAGGCAATCTGCGGCTTGCCCGAATTGGCATCAACCTTGAATTCGCGAAGCATACGATCACGTATGATTTCGAGGTGAAGCTCACCCATTCCCGCAATGATGGTCTGGCCGGTGTCTTCGTCGGTATGGACTCGGAAGGTCGGATCCTCTTCAGCAAGACGCTGGAGCGCGATGCCCATTTTTTCCTGATCGAGCTTTGTTTTCGGCTCGATGGACATGGAGATGACGGGATCAGGGAAGGATGGAGGCTCAAGCAGAAGCGCATAGTCCTCATCGCAGAGTGTGTCACCAGTGGTCACATTCTTGATGCCGACGATGGCCGCGATGTCACCAGAGTAAATCGTGTCAATATCCTCGCGCTTGTCAGCCTGAATCTGGATCAGACGGCTGATTCGGTCACGCTTGTTGGTGCGCGGGTTATATACGGTGTCGCCTTTGGTAACCTTGCCGCTGTAAACACGGAAGAATACCAACTTCCCAACGAAGGGATCAGTCCAAAGCTTGAAGGCGAGCGAGCAAAACTTGGCGTTGTCATCGGTGACCGCATCCACCGGGGCCAGTGTGTCAGGATCCATTCCCTTAGCGGGCGGAATGTCGATCGGGCTCGGCAGATAGTCGATGACCGCATCGACGAGATATTGAACTCCTTTGTTCTTGAATGCCGAACCTCCCACAACTGGGACGAATTTATTTGCGATGGTTTGCCGGCGAATACCTGCCTTGAGCATTTCGATCGTGATCGGCTTTTCCTCTAGGAACGCCTCACCGATTTCCTCATCCAAATCGGAAATCGCGGTTAAGAGATCGTTATAGGCGTTATCAACCAATTCCTTTGCCTGTTCAGGAATCTCTTCAATGACGTAGTTCGATCCCATCTTCTCGTCATCGAGATAGATAATCGCCTTCTTGTTGATGACGTCGTATTGGCCCTTAAGCTGATCTTCCGCGCCGATGGGTATGAGCACCGGCCAGGCATTGGCGCGGAGCTTGGTCCGCATGTCGTTGATGGCGTTATTGAAGTTCGCGCCGGTGCGGTCCATCTTATTGACGAACGCAATACGCGGAACGTTATACTTGGTTGCCTGACGCCAGACAGTCTCAGATTGCGGCTGCACGCCCGCTACTCCGCAAAAGACAGCGATTGCACCATCAAGCACCCGAAGTGAGCGCTCCACCTCGGCCGTGAAATCCACGTGGCCGGGAGTATCGATGATATTGACGCGCATCTTAATGGCCTCATAGGCCTTATAGACGCCTTGCTCTTTCCGCTGCTCCCAGAAACAAGTAGTCGCCGCTGAGGTAATCGTGATACCGCGCTCGCGCTCCTGCTCCATCCAGTCCGTGACCGTGGTGCCTTCATGCACTTCGCCGATCTTATGAATCATGCCGGTGTAAAAGAGGATCCGCTCCGTCAAAGTCGTCTTACCCGCATCAATGTGAGCGGCAATTCCGATATTGCGCGTCTTTTCGAGGGCATAGGCGCGGTCTGGCGAATTAGGATTCGTGCTCACGGTGGTATCAGCGACAGCGGACATTACGTTGCAAATTTAGAAGCGGAAATGGGCAAAGGCGCGGTTTGCCTGAGCCATCTTATGGGTGTCATCGCGCTTCTTGATGGCATTTCCCTGCCCCGCAGCGGCTTCCTTGATTTCCGTTGCCAGAGCCTTCATCAACGGAACGTTTTTCCGAGCCTGCGCGTAACCGACGATCCAGCGCATCGCGAGAGCGAATTGGCGGGCCGGCGGGACTTCCATCGGAACTTGGTAGGTGGCTCCGCCTACACGACGACTCTTCACTTCAAGGCGAGGCTTGACGTTGTCGAGCGCCTTATGAAGGACTTCCAAAGGATCGACCGCGTCGGTCCCAGCACGAGTTGCCTCGATGGCCGTATAGACAATCCGCTCGGCAAGCGACTTCTTGCCATTCTGCATCACCGCGCTAATCAGCCGCGCCACGACCGGGCTGGCATAGCGACCATCTAGCTTCTCTTCCTTATGAATAACACGACGACGACGGGACATGGCGAGTGAGTTAGTGAAAAATGAAATTGTTACTTCTTCTTGCCCTTGGTGGCTTCAGCAGCCGCACCTGGCTTTGGACGCTTGGCACCATACTTGGAGCGACTGCGGCGGCGACCATCTACCCCGAGAGCGTCGAGAGTGCCTCGGACGATGTGATAACGAACACCTGGCAAATCTTTCACACGTCCGCCGCGAACGAGGACGATGGAATGCTCCTGAAGGTTATGACCCTCTCCTGGAATATACGCGATGACCTCAAAGCCATTCGTCAGGCGGACCTTCGCGACTTTGCGAAGCGCGGAGTTGGGCTTCTTCGGCGTGCGCGTCATCACTTGCGTGCAGACTCCACGGCGGAAAGGACAATTAGTCAGAGCCGGTGATTTGGATTTCACCTTGATCTTCTTGCGTCCTTTTTTGACGAGCTGGTTGATGGTGGGCATTGAAAGTTAGCGTTCTGGTTTTCTCACTCTCTGACTTCTTCCGTCGCTGGATTTACCAGAGACGAAAAACCCGCCTTTGCCTTTAGGGAGCGAAGCCTTTTGGCGGCGGGGAGCGCGGACGTTAGGAGAAAGCGAATGCGACGCAAGCGAATTCTCAAAATAACCGTGCAGATATTTCCGCAGTCATTTGCGAAACGAATTTCGCGGTCAAACTACGGTCCCCTTCTCTGCAACTCCCGACGGTCTTCCGCTCGAAGACTCGCCAGCCATAGGCCGGGAGTCGCGAGAGCGCGTCGAACGCGAGAGCGCGAAAAGGGGCGGGATGATTAGGCGATCAACTTTCGGTGAGCAAGGAAAAGTTTGAGAAAACTTCCGTTGACTGAAGCGCGGCGGCATTTCTGCGCGGCAAAATCGACCTACGTCTGCGCGATGATGCGCACGAGGAGCTGACTCAGAGCGCCTTTCTGATCCGAACCCCCGGTGACGAGTTGCACGTTCGTTTGCAAACACGCGGACAGCGCAGCGCGGAGTTCGGCGACCTTGTATCGCTGCACATGGCTCGCGGCGATGCCGAGGCTGTAAGTATTGATCGTGCCGTCTTTTTTGCGCGGCAGATGCGCGAGAGCTTCAGCGGGGAGACGCTCCAGCGTTT
This sequence comes from Chthoniobacterales bacterium, assembly GCA_038228115.1. Classification (GTDB taxonomy): domain Bacteria; phylum Verrucomicrobiota; class Verrucomicrobiia; order Chthoniobacterales; family Chthoniobacteraceae; genus JANLQB01. The sequence goes on along the minus strand of JBBRPM010000015.1, from coordinate 39,507 downwards.
TGCCGAAGAAGAATGGCTGCGCGGGGCGCGCGAGTTTGTGACGTGCCATGAGATCCTTCGCGAGGAGCAGATTGCGCACGGTCGGGATGAGCGCGACGAGGATGATCGCGATCGGCGATTCGCCCTGGAAAAGGAGCTGATCGAGCAGCGTGAGGGCGCGGTGCAAATTGCGCTCCGCGACCGCATTCCCCAGCTCGAAGACGACGCCCGCACGCGACATCGGCACGAGCAGTCGCACCTGCTCCGCCGTCACGGGAGTCGTGCTTTTCCCCAGGTAAAGGCTCAGCTTTTCGAGTTCGTTTTCGATCACTCGCCTGTCGCCGCCGGTGAAAAGCGTGAGCAGCTCCAGCGCCTCGCCCGAAAGCGCCAGTTCCCGTGCGGCGGCGAGTCGTTGCACGAGCGCGGCGGCTTCTTCCTCCCAGCCTTGCTTGCTGGAATCCAGCCGGTCGAACACCTCCACCTTCGCCAGCTTTTGCAGCGATTTGTAAAACGTCCGCCGCTTGTCGATCTCCGTCGCGCTGAGCAAGAATTTCGTACTCGCAGGCAGCCCCGTGGTGAGCGTCGCCGTGAGATTTTCCAGCGCCTCGATGACTGTCGGCGAGCGCCCCATCACATTGTCCCCGAGAAAATTCGCGTTCTTCAGCCACACGAGTTTTTCCCCGCCGAAAAACGGGAACGTCAGCAGCGCCTCCACCGTCTGATGGATCTTCGTCGCCGCCTGATCCACATTGTCCGCAGCGCCGTCGATGATGTCCGCGCCGAAATCCCCGCCCTCCGCCGGCATCATCTCCGCAGCGAGATCGCGAGCCGCGCGTTTCACCTCCGACTCATCGCTTCCGACGACGGCGCAAATCGGCGCTTTCGCTTTGGTCTTCGCGGCAGCCATCAGCGGGCAGTAGCGGGGTAAAAGGTGAGACTATTTGGCGGCAGTGGCGTCATCATTTTTGGACGCGTATGCCTTAAACTCCGTCTCCAACGCCTCCAAGCTCGAAAACCGCGCACCAAAACCTTTGCTCAGCGCCGAGTCCATCCGGTTGCCCTTGCTCAGCGCCTCGAAAAACACGCCGAACCCGCGCTTGTCCACGCTGCTCAGATACCGCGCGAGTTTCTCCGACTCCGCGTAAAAAGTCGCCACCTGCAAATCGTCTTGCGGATAAGCCATCAGCGCCGTGAGCTGCGCCAGCGGCAGGAACTGCCCCGGCGGCAGCGCGCGCGAATATGGCCGCGAGCGATACCCGCGCGCCCGGTAAAACGCCGCGTAATTCCGCGAAGCCGCATACTCCGCATAGCCTTCATTCAGCCAAAGCGGGACGCCGTTCCCAAAAAACCGATGCACCACCAGATGCGTCACCTCATGCCCCAGCGTGCTCCCCTGAAATTTCTGCTCGGGATTTCGCACGATGAAAAGCTCGCCCTGACAATGCAGCCCGCCCGTCCAAGGATCGAGCGCCCCCTTCTTCTGAAAAACCGCCCAGTCCTCCGGCTTCTCGAAGATGAAAATATGCGACTTACGCTCCCACTGCGCCGTGTCCTTCTCCAGCTCCTTCGCCACGACCCCATAGTAAAACTCCGCCTCCACCGAAACCGGCCCCGCCACGTAGCTGTGGAAAAAGTGATACACAAAGTTCTTCGTCTCCGCGTGCTTCCATTCGGTCGAGCGAATCCCAAGCGCCGCCTGCCCGAGCAGCCCGAGCGAGCGATCCGTGAGCTGGTAAAAAGTCAGCTCCGGCAACCCGGTCGTGTTTTCCTCCGAGCGCACATGTAGCGCAGCGAGGAGGAGCGCACAGAGCGTGGGAAAAATACATAGGACTCGCATGGATGAATGGGTTCACTGAGCCAGCGCCGTGCCTCCTTCCGCTGATCTTTCAATCATCGTTCCATCGCGAGATCTATCAAAGAGGCCGCTTCGTTTCCTAGCGCCCTCCTTCCATCCGAGCAGCTTCCCTAGCCAAACCGACCGCGAGTACGGTCATCGTCACAGTCTCGAAGATGGTATTTGGATCGACGGCGGCGTAGCCGATGGCCGCGAGGGACATCTCGATCACGCCAGCCAGCCCATAGAAGGTGATACCGATCCAGACAAGGTTGGTTCGCATCTTCCCCGTATCTCCGCCCTCTAGGATTCGCCGGTGCGGCCAGAGCAGCCATTGCACATAGATATTCACTCCGAGCCACACGGCCCCGAAAGGGTAAACTAACAATTCAGAAAACGGTTGAAAGGGGACGGCACAGAACAAACTACTCGTGTCGTTGATGGGCACCGTGCGAATGCGAAGAAAGGCTTCCATCCAGCAGATCGGGCTCAGCGCCAAGGCTCCGGCGTAGAGCTGCAGAGCCCTCCAGCCAGCAAACCGGTTGTTCCCGGTGTAGCGGAGGGCAAAATGCATCATGGTCGGCAACATGGAGAGACCGACAATGTATATGACCCGATATAGAAACAAGGTGGTCTCTGCAGCTCCGGGGGTCGTCTTCGCCGGAACGCCCTCCGGGATGATATTGTCCACCGTGAGATTGAACATGCACCACGCGAGGAGTTGAAGGATCAGGAGCGAGAAAATCAGATCCGCGTTTCGCCGTCGCCGGGTCGTGCGGATGTAGCGATAGAACACACTGAGGAACAAGGGAGCGGTGATGAACGCCGCGAGGAGGTCGAGTAGAGAATAAGTATTGATGACGATAAATTGCGCAGTCTGGCCGTCCGGCAGCGCGATATTTTTGTGCAACGCAAGCGCTACGCCACCGAGAATGACAACGAGCATCAACAGCACGCCGGAAATGGCGTAACGGAGACGGTTCAATTCATCTGCCAGTCGCGCCTCGGCTGCGATCCGGCGAGCTCCGAGACTCAGCAGTCGCTCGGCGAGATCGGCAGCGCTAGGGAGTCGGCGGGAAGGGTCGCCGTCCACACAGGCAGCGATATCTTCGCGCAGGAGCGGGTCGGGAATATCGCGCTCCCAGCCCTGTGCCAACGGTTCGAGCGGCTTGGCAGTCGCTAGCTCGTAAAGCATGACTCCGAGGCCATAGATGTCGCCTTGAATCGTGTACGGTTTTCCGGCGAGGTATTCCGGCGGGCTGTAGGTCGGCGTGCCTGTGCTGCGCTCAACGGTCACGCGCGTGAAACCGGCGCCGGTGACTCCAAACTGGCCGAGCACTTTGGAGTCAGCAAGGGTGCCAATACCGAAATCCACAAGGCGCGGACGCGGTTCGCCGCTTGGGCCGTCGAAAATGAGGATGTTGGTCGGTTTGATGTCCTTGTGCAGCACGCCGATGCTGTGCGCGGCGGCCAGCGCGGTGGCGGTATGAGCGACGATGGCGATGCGTTGGTCGAGCGGGATGTTGGCCAGGCCGCCCTGGCGCTCGGCCCATTGGAGTAGGTTGCCGTGCGGGGCGAGGTCGCTTTCGAGGTAGAAGGGCGGCGCGTCGAGCTTGAGTTCGTGGATGTGGACGATGTCGTCGCGCTCGCCGAGGGCGGTGCGGAGGAGGCGGACGAGGGTGACTTCGCGCTTGAGGGCGCGGAGGCGCTCGTCGTCGAAGCAGAATTTGAAGGCGCGGCGCTGGTGGAGCTTGGCGTGTTCGCCCGTCCACACTTCGCCGAAGCCGCCCGCGCCCAGCTTCCCGGTCAGAAACCAGCCGGTGCGGCCAGGGATTTCAAGGCCGATGGCCGGGCGCCAGCCGAGCGTTTCCTCTTCGCCGGGTCGGATGGTACGTTTCGCTTTCTCGGTATCTGCCGGTGCGGCGAGCGGGGCGAGCCCTTCCGCGCCGACTTCAAAAATGTCCAACGGTTCACCGTGGCCCTTCATCCGGTAGGGCCCGTGTGCGAGCCAGCGCAGCGGAGGCAGTGTCTTACCCGCGACAGTCGGATGCTCGCGGACGAAGTGCCGCGCTTCATCGAAAGGAAATCGCGTGAGCAAAATCTGTCCGCCTGCCGCGAGATCCGTAACGCGCGACGCGAGGTCGGCGGCGGGACCAACCGTCCACTCGCCATCCTCCTGATGAAGCGTGCCGACCTCACCCGCATGAATGCCGACCCTTACCGCAAGGCGCACCTCACCCCACGGTTCTTCGCGTATGGCTTCCTCGAAAAGCAGCGCGAAGCGCACCGCCTCCGCGACGCTGCCCGCCTCGGCGAAATATCCGTCACCGCGATTTTGCAGCGTACGCATGTTCAGGCAGGTACGCGCGATGCGTTCGAAATGGCCGTTGTGCGCACGGAGCGCCAAGCTGTAAGCTGGAACACCGTGCCGCGACTTTAACTCCGTGGAGCCGACGATGTCGGTAAAAAGCAGAACCGCGAAGTGGGTTTCCGTATCCGCCATACCACGGATGAATAACGGATCACGGCAGATGTGCCAGCTTCAATCCCGTGAACGAACTGACATGAAAAGTGGCACCGGACGCTATGCCCGCTTCTTCCCGCGCCCGCCTTTCGCGTATGTTACCGGTCGTCGCTTCGGCTCGATCTTGGAAATGCCGGTGCCGGTTTTGAGTTCGGCGATTTGGTCTCGAAGCAGGGCGGCTTTTTCGTATTCGAGATTTCCCGAGGCGATGAGCATCTCCTGTTCGAGTTCGCGCAGGGTTTCGCTGAGGGAAAAATCGCCGCCGCCTTCGCGCACTACGTTTTCCTCAACCTGCCGCGCGCGCAGGATCGTGTGCAGGCTTTCCTGCACGGCGCGCTGCACGCTGCGCGGGGTGATGCCGTGTTTTTCGTTGTATTCGAGCTGCTTCGCGCGGCGGTATTCGGTGATCGCGAGCAGCGCCTCCATACTTTTTGTCACGGTGTCGGCGAAGAGATAGACTTCGCCGTTGATGTGTCGCGCGGCGCGACCGGCGGTTTGGATCAGCGAGGTTTGCGAGCGCAGGTATCCTTCCTTGTCGGCGTCGAGGATGCAGACGAGCGAGACTTCGGGGAGATCGAGACCTTCTCGCAAAAGATTGATGCCGACGAGCACGTCGAACTCTGCCGCCCGCAGCGCGCGCAGGATTTCCACGCGCTCGATCGTGTCGATGTCGCTGTGCAGGTAGCGCACTTTCAGGCCGACTTCGCGGAAGTAGTCCGAGAGATCTTCCGCCGTGCGTTTCGTGAGCGTGGTGATGAGGACGCGCTCGTTTTTTTCGATGCGCTGGCGGCAAAGCTCCAGCGTCTCATCAATCTGCCCTTTCAGCGGACGAATCGTGATCCGTGGATCCAGCAGCCCCGTCGGGCGAATGATCTGCTCGACCACCAACGGCGCCCCCGGCGTATGCACGTCAAATTTTTCCACCGGCGCATCCGTCCGCGAAAGCCGCACGCTTCCATTTGGCGTTTGAAGTTTGGCGTTTGGCGTTTGGCGTTCCTCCCCCGCCGTCACAAACGGCACCGATTCCTCTTCCCCGATCCGCTCCCGCTTATGCGGAAAATACTCCGTATTTCCCGCGATCGAATTCTTGATCTCAAACTCCGCCGGCGTCGCGCTGATGTAGAGCGCCTGGCCGGTGCGCTCCATGAATTCCGGGAAGCGCAGCGGGCGATTATCCAGCGCGCTGGGAAGGCGGAAGCCGAAATCGACGAGCGTGGTTTTACGTGATTTGTCGCCTTCATACATGCCGCCGATCTGCGGGATGCTCGCGTGCGATTCATCCACCACGAGCAGGAAATCACGCGGAAAAAAATCCAGCAACGTAAAGGGTCGCGACCCCGGCGGACGCCCGCTGAGATGCCGCGAGTAGTTTTCGATCCCGCTGCAAAAGCCCATCTCCTGCATCATCTCCAAATCGTATTCCGTCCGCTGCTTCAGCCTCTGCGCTTCCAGCAGCTTACCCTGTTTTTCCAGCTCCATGACGCGCCCGTCCAGTTCCTCGCGGATCGTCCCCATTGCCACGCGCATCTTTTCGTAAGGCGTCACGAACTGCTTCGCCGGATACAGCGTCGTCATCGTGAGCTGCTCATGCACATGCCCCGTCAGCGGCTCAAAGCGCGTGATGCGATCAATCTCATCACCGAAAAATTCGATGCGAATTCCCTCTTCATCTAAGTTCGCCGGCTGCACCTCCACCACATCGCCCCGCACGCGAAAACGCCCGCGTTCAAACGCCACATCGTTCCGCTGGTAAAGCATCTCCACCAGCTTCGCCAGCACCCCCTCGCGCGAGATCGTCTGCCCGACTTTCAGCGTCAGCAGCATGTTCATATAGTCCTCCGGCGAACCCAGTCCGTAGATGCACGAAACACTAGCGATCACGATCACATCCTTCCGCGAAAGCAGCGATGAAGTAGTCGAGAGACGCAGCCTTTCGATCTCCTCGTTAATCGACGAATCCTTCTCAATATAGGTATCGGTCCGCGGGATGTAAGCCTCCGGCTGATAGTAATCGAAATAGCTCACGAAATACTCGACCGCATTGTCCGGGAAGAACTGCTTGAACTCCGAGTAAAGCTGCGCCGCGAGCGTCTTGTTATGTGAAATCACGAGCGTCGGTTTTTCGACATTCCGAATCACATTCGCCGCCGTAAAAGTCTTCCCCGAGCCCGTCACGCCGAGAAGCGTCTGATGCCGGTTCCCCGCGACGATGGATTTCGTCAGCTTCGCAATCGCCTGCTCTTGATCGCCCTTAGGCTGGTAGTTGGAAGCGAGTGAAAAAGACATTCGCACAGCGTAACGCGCGATGGCGGCGAATCAAATCTCCGGGATGGACCTCCGGATTTCCTCAAGCCGCTCCCACGTCCCGTGCTCGCGACACCATTTTTCGATATAGGCGAAATCAAGTTCGTCCCCGCTCACCGAAACGATGTTCCGCACATCATCCAAATCCTTCCCTCGCGCCCATCGGAGCTTTTGAATGATCAAATCCTCTCCGCACGCAACCCATCCCTCGGTCTCGATCAAAGGCAGCCATTCACGTTTTCGGCGCTGAAACTCGACGAGGTGATGAGGATCGTTTCCCAATAGAAAAAACTCCACTTTCAGCGGCGTTCCAAGAACGCAAACGACCCATCGCATCGTGCCGGTAAAAAGCTCCATCCGCGCTTGCGGCTCGACCTCAAATTCCTTCGGCAGTGTCCGAAGCAGCGCGTCAAGGGCGTGGCCGTCGATCGATACCACGAAGTCAGCGTCTTTGGTGGATCGCGGGAGGCCATAAAAATTGTAGGCAATTCCCCCGACGAGCACGTACTCCGCACCGCTCGCTTCCAGATGCGTGATGACGATCTTCGCGAGTTCGCTCTCCGTCATAGCCGCGGTACCGGCGGCCCGTAGCAACCATGGTCATCGAGGGCTTTCGCAATGCGGTAGCGCCTCGCCATTTCCGCTTCGCCCAAGGTTCGAGCCCACTGGATATTCGTTTCGCAAATCTCCATACCGATCTGAAATCGCTGCTGCGGCGTCATCGCACGAGCTTGCAGGACTTCCTCACGATAAAGCTGGTCGATCAGCGGCTGAAATTCGCTCATGGCCGAAAGGTGACTCCTCCGTTTGCGGACTTCAATCGCGGACTTCCGGAGATGGTCATTTCCGTGCCTGCGGTGGCCCGAAAGTCCGCGCATCCCTGACCTGCCGCAAGCGCGCAAGGCGACGGCTGAGTTCGGCATCACCTTTGCCGCGACTCCACGCGATGTTCGCCTCAGACATTTCGATGCAATGAGCCATCCGCTCCTCGGGCGTCATCGCGCGTGCGCAAGAGCTCTTCCCGATACAGCCGGTCGATCAGCGGCTGGAATTCGCTCATGTTCCGGTGGTGGCTCGCTCGCCTGCAAGCTTGATTTTTTTCCGTGACTTGGTTGTAATGAGCTCGCGCTAGTGGAGTACGGTGCGTACCCGAAAGAATCGTCTCGCGGGTGACACCGGGTAGTTGCCGGGGAGGGCGGCGATCCACGTCATCAAATCCGTGCTCGATTCTAAAATCACATCCACGGGCGCGATTGTGTCCGCTGGGATGGCGATTGCCTGCGCGTTGGCGACTTGCTCTGCGACGGCGGCGACGGTTGTGATTTTGTAGGTGAACAGGAGCGCCCCTTCACCACTAAAGCCAGGCCTCAGAGGGAGACAATCGACAGAAATCGTTAACGGGCCGGCAAACACTGCATCCTTTATCGTTAAGGGGCTTCCCGTATATGTGCCCAGTTGAATGTCCCCCACTTTTACAGCCACGCTGCCCATAGGAATCCATGCCTTCACCTCCAAGATTTCGCCAGCCAACAGCGGAATATCCAGATGTCGAATCGGACTGACCTCGGGGCTAAAGGCGCATTAGAACGTCTGATACGTCTGAGCGCGAAGTGTCGAAGCTGCAATGATGATAGTGATGATCGAGAGGAACATTTTCATATGGCAATCTTGGCAGCGTTTGATCGCAGCTGCGAACGCAAACGTTGGAATGCGGAAAATGGAGGGCAAACGAGGGTAATAAGATACTTCGCTCCCCCAGAGCGAAGAGGGGCTCTATTCGCTATCCAGCTCAGAGAGCAAATGATCCAACAGCACGGCAATATGCTTCTTCTCCGCGCCACGCACTTCCACCTGCACAGCCTGATCTGCTGAATGAATTCCGTCTCCCCCTAGAGTGATCTTAATTTCCCCGGAATCGTTTAACCAAGCGAACGCCTTTTTGGCTGTTGCGTGATCGCGCAGTTCGTAGGACTCGACAAGCCTTGCAATCTCGTCGTCGAAGAACTCCGCCCGAACCGTTTGTTGCCCAATGAACTTCGCGGGGCATTTAGCGAACCTCTCGACATCAATTTGAAACTTCATGGCTTCCGCTTTTTGGTGTCGGTGCCGGTTCGTAAAGCAGCGATTCGCCCCGCATCGGGCCGATGCCGCAGGTCTTACGAACAGACCTCAAAGCCGTCTGGGCGGCGTCCGGTTCGGGCTTTCGTTTGGGCATGGAAGGAGTTTAGCCCACTCAACCAGAAAGGCGACATCGAAATATCTTTCAAAGGCTATTTTGGCAGGGCAAAGCCACGGTTCGCGCTTGATCGTTGCCGTATTCTTCACCAGTTGAAGGCAAGCTTGTTCTAGGCGCAGTAGTAAAGGCGTTAGTGGGACAGATTTTCCCAATTGCATGAAACCTGCGAAAACATCATTTTCGGTCTCAAACCAAATTTGGTACTCTCCCAAGTCGAGAATGTATTCGGTTGCCGATATGGGACGTAAACGGAGTTTAAGCATGGCGCACGATCAGATTGGTAGCTGCGGTAGTCATCTAATATAATTTCCAGACCCAAAACTGGCACAAACAACAATTGCGCACCGATGGACGCTCTCGTTTCTCGGACGGACAGATTCTGAACCAATGCATACAAAACCGATCTTTTAACCCGCTCCCAAGTTCCACTTGGGAACGAGGCGAAACGAAAATTCGGCCTGCGCGCAGCGACACCGTTTGGTTCAATTTTCTGCGCCGAGTCAGCCTGTCCCGCGAATTGAGCAGCCTGGCTTGCGCGGCGGCGCGATGCGCCGCTATGGTATCCATATGAACTTTCTTGACCGCATCACTTACACCCCCGCGCAGTGCGGCGGACGCCCCTGCATTCGGGGGATGCGGATTCGCGTTAAGGATGTGCTCGATCTGCTCGCTGCGGATGTGCCTGAGACTGAAATTCTCGCGGATTATCCCGACTTGGAAGCGGGGGACATCAAGGCGTGCTTGCAATACGCGGCGGCGCAGGCTGACCACGCGGTGCTCACTGTGGCGTGAAGTTTCTCGTCGATGCACAGCTTCCGCCCGGAAGCGGTCATTTCGACCGAAGCGCAGGCGGGCCAGCGGGCGGAGCGGAGTGGAGAAACCTCTCACTTTTTTTCGTTTGGGCGGAAGCAAGCGTGTCTTGCTCTCCGTCCACCTTCACTCGAAAGGCAACGTGAGAGGTTTCTCCACTCCGCTGCGCTCCGGTCGAAATGACCGCTTTTTTGATGCGATTGCCCTGGTCGGAGAACCCGCTCGCCTTTCGCCGCGGGAATCCGGTAACAAATCCCTAAATGCGCTACTCGCCGATCGACCCCGCCCTTTTCACCGAAAACCGCTCCCGCCTGAAAGCCCTTATGGAAAAGGGGGCGCTCGCTGTGGTGAATGCGAATGATGTGCTCCCGACCAATGCCGATGGGACCATCCGGCTGATTCAGAACTCGGACCTTTTTTACCTCACGGGCGTCGATCAGGAGGAGAGCATCCTGCTTCTTTTTCCTGACGCGACGAATGAGAAGTTTCGCGAGGTGCTTTTCCTGCGCGAGACGAGCGAGTTGATCGCGATTTGGGAAGGGCACAAGCTCACGAAGGAGGAGGCGCAGAAGCGGACGGGGATCAAGGAAGTGCGCTGGCTGACGGAGTTTCCGAGCATTTTTCGTCAGGTGATGTGCGAGGGCAGCGGGGTGTATCTGAATTCCAATGAGCACAGCCGTGCGCAAGTCGTGGTGGAGACTCGCGATGCGCGGTTTATCCGGGAAACGCAGGCGCGGTTTCCGTTGCATCGTTACCATCGGCTTGCACCGCTTTTGCACGGGCTGCGGCTGGTGAAATCGGCGCACGAGATCGATATGATCCGCCAGGCTTGCGCGCTGACGGATAAAGGATTCCGGCGCGTCGCGAAGTTCACGCAACCGGGTGTGAGCGAGACGGAGATTGAGGCGGAGTTTGCGCATGAATTCATCCGCGGCGGCGGTAAGTTTGCGTATGAGCCGATCATCGCGTCGGGGCCGAATGCGTGCGTGCTGCATTACCTCGACAACGATCAGCGGTGCAAAAAGGGGGAGCTTCTGCTGCTCGATGTGGCGGCGAGTTACGGGAACTATATGTCCGATCTCACGCGCACGATTCCGGTGAGCGGGAAGTTTTCCCGGCGGCAAAAGGAAATCTACAATGCCGTGCTGCGTGTGTTGCGCGGGAGCATCGCAAACGCCGTCCCGGGAAAAACGGCGAAAGCCTGGCAGGACGAAGCGGAGGCGCTGATGCAGGAGGAACTGCTCGCGCTCGGGCTGTTGAAAAAGTCTGATATCAAAAAACAGGACCCCGACAAACCGGCGCTGAAGAAGTATTTCATGCACGGAGTCGGCCACCCGATCGGGCTGGATGTCCACGATGTCACGCTTGCGCAGCAGCCTTTTCAGGAAGGCTGGGTGCTCACCGTCGAGCCGGGCATTTATCTCCCGAAGGAAGGCTTCGCCGTGCGGCTGGAAGACTGCATCCTCCTTACCGCGCGCGGGCCAATTAATCTCATGGCCGACATCCCGATCGAGCCAGGCGACATCGAAGACTTGATGGCGCGTTCGTCGTAGCCACGCCGCTGCTGCGTGTTTTAGAAACGCACTTTCGCACACTATGAAACCCTCCCTCCGCCTGCTCGCCCCCACGTTCGCGCTTTTTGTGGCCGCGCTTTTTTTCGGCTGCAAACCGAGTGGCGGCGGCACCGCATCTTCGGGCCGCAAAAAGGTCGCCTTCATCAGTAATTGCGTGGATGCATTCTGGACGATCGGCGACGCGGGCGCGCAGGATGCCGCGAAGAAATTTGGCGTGGATGCGCAAACGCTGATGCCGGTGGAAGGCAATGCCGATCAGAAGCGGATGATCGAAGATTTGCTGACGCGGGGCATCGACGGCATCTCGATCAGCCCCGCCGATCCGGTGAATCAAACCGATCTTTTGAACTCGGTCGCAAAGCGCGCCAAGCTCATCACCGTGGACTCGGATGCGCCCGGCAGTGACCGCCTGCTCTACATCGGCGTGGATAATTACAAGGCGGGCCGGCAGTGCGGCGATCTCGTGCGCGAGGCGATGCCGGCCGGTGGAAGCGTGATGCTTTTCATCGGACGCCTCGAGCAGGACAATTCCCGCCGCCGCCGTCAGGGCGTGATCGACTCCATCCTCGGGCGCCCTGAAAACGCCGATCACTTCGATCCGCCGTCGGATGTTTTGGAAGGCAACGGTTTCAAAATCCTCGGCACGCTCACCGACCAGGCTGACCGCACGAAGGGCAAGGCCAACGTCGAAGACACGCTCGCGAAATTTCCCGACATCGGCTGCCTCGTCGGCCTCTTCGCCTATAACACGCCGCTCATCCTGGAAGCGCTCGGGCAGGCCCATAAAATAGGGAAAGTGAAGGTCGTTGGCTTCGATGAAGATCGCGCCACGCTCGCAGGCGTGGAAAGCGGCAGCGTGTTCGGCACCGTCGTGCAAAATCCCTACATGTACGGATATAAGTCCGTCGAAGTGCTCGCGGAATTGATCAAGGGAAACACCAGCGTCATTCCCGCGAACAAGTTCATCGACATCCCCGCGCGCCAGATTCGGAAGGACAACGTCGCGGCTTTTCGCGCCGACCTGAAAACGAAATCTGGAGAAGCCAAGTAACTCTCCGCGCGCGATGACTTCCCCGCTCTTGGAAGTCCGCAGTTTGGTGAAATCCTTTCCCGGCGTGCGCGCGCTGAAAGGTGTGAGCCTCACGCTTTCGCGCGGCGAAGTGCTCGCGGTCATCGGCGAAAATGGCGCGGGCAAAAGCACGCTGATGAAAATCCTCGCTGGCGTGCAGCAGGCCGATGCCGGCGAGGTCTTGCTCGATAGTCGCGCGATCGCGATTTGTTCCGTGGATGACGCGCTCGCAAGCGGCATCGCGCTCATTCATCAGGAGCTAAATCTCGTCGACAATCTCAATGCCGCGGCGAACATTTTTCTCGGTCGGGAAAAGCGGCGCGCGGGCTTTATCGACAAGCGGCGTCAGCGCAGCGGGGCGCGACAATTTCTCGACGCGGTCGGTTTGCGCATCGATCCCGACACGCTCGTGAGCGAACTTTCCATCGGGCATCAGCAGCTCGTGGAAATCGCGAAGGCGCTCTCGGTCGATGCGCGCGTGCTGATCATGGACGAGCCGACTTCGAGTCTCTCGACGCACGAGACGGAGAATCTTTTTCGCGTCATCCGCGAGCTGTGCGGACGCGGCGTGAGCGTCATCTACATTTCACATCGGCTCGGCGAAGTGAAGGAACTCGCCGATCGTGTGGTGGTGCTGCGCGATGGCGAAAATGCGGGCGAACTTTCGCGCGACGAGATCAGTCACGCGGCGATGTTGAAGCTGATGGTCGGGCGCGATCTCTCGCAGTTTTACCCGCACGAATCGCACACGCCGGGCGACGTGGTTTTCGAGGCGGAAAGGCTCCGCACTCCGGCACATCCACGTCACGAATTATCGTTCCAAATTCGCGCCGGAGAAATCGTCGGCGTGGCCGGACTCGTCGGCGCGGGCCGCACGGAAATGCTCGCGACGCTCTTCGGCGTGACGCCGCCGCTCGGCGGCTCGATGCGCGTCGGGGGTCGCGAGTTTGTGCCGCGATCTCCGCGCGACGCCATCGCTGCCGGGATTGCGCTCGTGCCGGAAGATCGGAAACGACAGGGCGTGATTTTGGAAATGGCGGTGCGCGACAACGTGAGTCTTGCCAGTCTGCGACGCGATGCGCGCTTCGGCTTTCTCAACCGGAAACGCGCGACGGAACTCTCTGCGGAAATGATCCGCGAGCTGCGCATCAAGACGCCGAACGACCGGCAGATCGTGCAGTTTCTTTCCGGCGGAAATCAGCAAAAAGTCGTGCTCGGAAAATGGCTCGCGCTGCGCCCGAAACTGCTGCTCCTCGATGAGCCAACGCGCGGCATCGATGTCGGCGCGAAACAAGAAATCTACCGGCTCATGGAAGACCTCGCGCGGCAGGGCATCGCGATCCTTTTTGCCTCCAGCGAAATGGAGGAAATCCTCGGCATGTCCGACCGCGCGCTCGTGATGCACGAAGGCCGGATCACGGGCGCACTTTCACGGTCGCAGCTCAGCGAGGAAGCCGTGATGCGGCTCGCGACCGGCCATTCGATCGCAGCGTAAAAACTATTGCGCGGCTTCCGGCGCGTGGCCGAGCTGCACCTTCATCCGCTCGTTTTCTTCGCGCAATTGCGCGACACGATCCTGCAGCACGCCGACGTGCTTTTTCGTGCGCTCAAGGCCAACGCGCGTGTTCTCCAGCTCGATCTTCGCGGCATCGCGCTCGACGCCAAGCGAACGCAAACTATCCGTCGCCTGCTCGGCCTCAGTCTCGATGCGCGCGAGGCGGGCCGCAGCGGCGTCGCGATCGTTGCGCGCCGTCACGAGTTGCTCGCTGGCTTCATCGAGATTTTTTCCCAAATCGCCAAAACGCGTCAGCAGTTTCTCCCGCTCGGACTCCGATCCCTTCAAGCGCTCGCGCGCCGTCTCCGCTGCTTTTTCCGCCGCATCGAGTTGAAGCCGGAGCGTGTGTTCGTTGGTCGCGGCTTGCATCAGTTTGCTCTTCAGCTCACGCGCTTCCCGCTCGCCTGGTGCTGCGGATTTCGACGCTTCCTCGAGCTCCGACTGCGCGATGTGCATCGCATTGCGCGCGCCGGAAAGTTCGCTGCTTTGCTGCGCCACTTCGTTTTCCAGCTCCGTCAGACGCGTTTGCAGTGAGTCCGCGCGGCTGGTCGCCTCCGCGGCTTCCGCCGTCGCTTTCTCACACTGCGCTTTCGAGGCGGCCGCGGCATTCAGCGCGCCCTTGGCAGAAAGTCGCGACGCGTCCACGCGCCCACTGATTTCACGATAGGCCGCCTCTTTTTTTGCCAGATTCGAGCGCACCTCATCGCGTTCGAGATGCGCCTCGTCGAGTTCGATCCGCATCGCCGCGACCTGCTGGGCGGACTCGTCTAAAAGTTCGTGCGCCCCTGCCAGCTCCTTCTTCGCTTCCGTCAGTTCCGCCGGCTCGCCTCCGTCCGCCGACAGCTTTCTCGACAGCGCATCCCGCTCGGTCCGCATCGCGACGAGCGCGATGCCCGCCTCCCGCGCCTGTGCTTCGAGCGTCTCCGCAGTCCTGCGATTCGCCGCGGTTTCCGCCGTGCGCTCGCGCTCGGCTTGCGCCATCTTTTCACACGTTTCGAGGAGTTCCCCGCGCAGCCGCTCCATCTCGGTTTTGTGGCTGGAAAAATTCGCGTCCGCCTTCGCCGCATCGGCGGTTACGCCATCACGCTGAATCGTCAGCGCCACGATTTCATCACGCAGTTTGGAAAGCTCGCCATTAGCCGCGTCGGCCTGCGTTTTCCAGCGTTCGCCTTCTTTCACCTTCGCCAGCGCGGCGTCCAGTTCATCGCGCAGTTTGGTCGCGTCCTTCAGTTTGAGCCGAGCCTCGTCGAGCACCTCGCGCAGCTTTTCGCCCTCGGTCACTTTCGCCTGTGCCGCGTCGAGATCCGTCCGTAGTGAGGCCGCCTCTTTCACTTTCGCCTGCGCCTCCGAAAGGTCCACGCGCAGCGACTCCGCGGCCTGCAATTTCGTCTGCGTCTCGGCCAGTTCCGTCCGCACTTTTTCGGCTTCGGCGAGCTTTGCCTGGGCCGCCGTCAGTTCTGTTTGAAAGGCGCTCGCTTCTTTCAGCTTTGCCTGCGCATCCGCCAGTTCCGTCCGCACCGTTTCCAAATCCGCAAACTTCGATTTCGCTTTTTCCAACTCCGCCGGGAGCGCTTCCAGCTCCTTCATTTTCGCGTGAGCCGCCGCGAGTTCCGCCCGCAGCGCATCGCCTTCCTTCAGCTTCCCGTGTGCGTCGGTGAGTTGGCCGCGCAACGACTCCGTCGCCTGCAATTTCGCCTGCGTCTCCACCAGTTCGGCGCGGACTTGATCCAACTCATTCAGCCTGCCCGATGCCGCCGCGAGTTCCGCCCTCATCGCGGCCCGCTCTTTGTCTGCGGTCGCGAACTTCTCCTCGATCGTTTTTGTTCCAGCCGCAGCCCGCGTGGACTCCTCCTTCGCCGCGGCCAGGAGCGCCTCCGAATCCTGGGCGCGCTTCTTGGCCCCGGCCTCGAGCGCTGCCCGCTGGGAAGTCACCGCCACCAATTCCTCGCGCAGCTTTTTCGCCTCGGCCTGGACCTGGCCGATCTCCTTCAGCGCACGGTCGAGTGCCTGTTGTTTCGCGGCGAGTTCCCCCGCCGCCACGGCCTCTCCAGCGGCAGCCCTGGCATAGGCTGCGATCGCGCCATCGATTGACGGAATGATCAGCTCGACCTGACAACTCGGGCAGCCAATCTCCATGCCCGCCGCCGAATCATCGACGAGGACACGTTGTTTGCACTTCGGACACGCGAATTTGATTTCAGCCATAGACAAGTTTTGGCACCCGGAACGCCCGTGCGCCTGCAGGACGATTTCGTAGCATTCCGCGCCGGAGCGTCAAAGCAGCAAATTGCGCAGAAACTACTTCGCCGCCGAACTCGCGATCACCTCCGCTGCCGTCTTCACGCCCAGTGCTTTTCGCTCTCGCGATCCACCGTCCACGCCGTCGGTCGGGAACTTGTCGGCAAACTGATCGTCGTCGTGAAACTCGCGCCGCAACTTCGCGAGTTCCGCCTTCAAAAGATCGAGCGTCGCGCGCTGCGCCGGATCGTCCGCGAGGTTCTTCTGCTCGGTGGGATCGGCGCGCAGATCGAACATCTCCCACGCGTCTTTTTTGTAGTAATAGATCAGCTTGTGCGTGGCCGTCCGCACACCGTAATGGGCGCGCGTGTTGTGATCGCCCGGATCGTGGTAGTAGCGGTAATACATCGAAGTGCGCCAGTCGGCGGGCGCGTCGCCTTTCAAAAGCGGCACCAGCGAGCGGCCCTGCATGTCTGGCGGCGTCGGCAGGCCCGCGAGATCGAGGAAGGTGGGCGCGTAATCGTTGTTGAGCGTGAACCGTTCCGACACTGCTCCGGCCTTGATTCCCGGCCCGCTCACTAGCAGCGGCACATGCAGGCTCGGCTCGTACATGAAGCGTTTGTCGAAGAGCCCGAGGTCGCCGAGGAAGAAGCCGTTGTCGCTCGTATAAAAGACGACCGTGTTCTTCGCGAGGCCGGTCTTTTCGAGGTAGTCGAGAACGCGCCCGACGTTGTCATCCACGCTCTGCACGCACGCGAGATAGTCCTGCATGTAGCGCTGATATTTCAAATGCACAAGCGCTTCGCCGGTCAGCGTTTTCTTCGCGCCGTCTGCGTCCGCGATTTCCACGGACTTCGGCTTTTCATTCATCCATTTATTGCGCTCCGGCGCGGTCAGATCGGTCGGCGGCGTGAGTTTCAGATCGCGACGAGTCAGATCTTTCGCGACCGTCTGCGCATTCTCGGGAAGCGCCGCGGGCCGCGTCGCGTAGTCGTCGAAAAGTGTCGCCGGTTCCGGGATCACCTTGTCAGCAAATATTGCGCGATGTTTTTCATCCGGCTCCCATGGCCGATGCGGTGCCTTGTGATGCAGCATGAGAAAGAATGGCTGGTCCTTCGGTCGCGTCTCCAGCCACTCGATCCCGAGATCGGTGATCACATCGCTCGCGTAACCTTTCACCGTCGCGCGTCCTTCGCTCGTGATGAACTCCGGGTCGTGATACACGCCCTGCCCCGGCAACACGATCCACCGGTCAAACCCCGTCGGATCGCTGCCCAGATGCCACTTCCCGATCATCCCCGTGTGATAACCGGCGGCTTGCAGCAGCTTGGAAACGGTCGGTTGCGAGCCGTCGAAGCGATTGAAAACGGGCACTCCGTTGATGTGCGAATACTTGCCTGTCAGGATGGTTGCGCGACTCGGCGTGCAGATGGAATTCGTCACAAATGCATTTGTGAACCGCACGCCATTTTTCGCGATGCGATCCAGGTTCGGCGTCTCGTTCACCTTCGACCCGTAGCAAGACATCGCATGCGCCGCGTGGTCGTCGGTCATGATGAAAAGGATATTCGGACGCTCGGCGGCGCGGGCGAGTGAGAGAAAGGTCAGGAGAACGAGAAGGGCGGAACGCATGGAATGGAGATTGGTCAATGAATTGTGTCGTTGCAACACCGGGCGCGTAAAGGAGTGCGAGGCGCAAATGACTTACGCGACCGGATCGTCCGCCCGCGTTTCCACCCAGCGCGCCCAGAGCCAGCAGAGGTCGGAGAGGCGATTGAGGTAGCGGACGATCTCCGCGTTCACCGGCACTCCCGTTTCGGCAAAAAGCAAGACGTGACGCTCGGCCCGGCGGCAAATCGTGCGCGCCATATCCAGCGCGGCGGATTCAGGAGTCGCGCCGGGCGTGGCCCAGCCGTCGTAGGAAATGCGGTGGTTCTTTTCCAGGTCGTCGATGTGCGCCGTGAGATGATCGACCATCGCCGCCTCGACGAATTGAAACCCGCCCGCCGCGTAGCGTTCGCGATCTTCCGGCGCGACGGCGAGTTCGCCCATGAGCACGACCAACTCTTTTTGAATCGCGAGGATTTTCTCCGTCACAAACGGATCGCGCAAAGCTGCGCGCGCCACGCCGAGCGCAGCATTGAGTTCGTCCACCGCGCCATTGGCGGCGATGCGCGCATCGGTCTTCGGCAGGCGTCTTCCATACATGATCGCCGTGGTGCCGTCGTCGCCGGTTTTGGTTGCAATGGACATGATGCCGCCAGCGTTCACAGGCGGAGAGTGGAGCGTCAAGCGTCGAGGTTTTCGCGATCGTGATTGCGCCCAAAGCGCCGCGTCACGTAGCGTCCGCCTTCATGAAACGAATCATATCCCCACTGATCGCCCTCGCGTTCTTTCTCCCCGTCCACGCCGCTGAACCAGACGGCTGGCAATCCCTCTTCGACGGCAAATCGCTCGACGGCTGGAAGGCGAGCGATAAGCCCGGCACTTTCTCGGTGGAAAACGGCGAGATCGTCGTGCATGGGCCGACTTCGCATCTTTTTTACGAAGGGCCGGTGAACGACCACGACTTCAAAAACTTCGAGTTGAAGTGCGACATCATGGCAAAGCACAGCTCAAATTCGGGCGTGTATTTTCATACCGAATATCAGCCGTCGAGCTGGCCGGACAAAGGCTTCGAGGTGCAGGTGAATAACACCCACGGCGACTGGAAAAAAGGCGGCGGCCTTTACGACATCGCGGACACCAAGGAGGCGCCTGCGAAGGATGACGAATGGTACACGATGACGATCCACGTCGAGGGCAAACACGTCGTGATCAAAGTCGGCGACAAGGTGATCACGGACTGGACGCAGCCGGACGATTTCAAGCCGGCGGCGAATCACCTGCACCGCGTGATCGATCACGGCACCTTCGCCCTGCAAGGCCACGATCCGGGCAGCGAAGTGCATTTCAAAAACATCATGGTGAGAGTGCTGCCGTGATTTAGTGCGCGATAGAAATTGAGTGCCGGAGGGCGCGTGTTTTAATCGACACGCGCCCTTCGCTTTTACACGGCTTCCACTTTTCACTTTTTCCAAAATGCACGTCACCATTCTCGGCTCCGGCAGCGCGGGAAATTGTGCACTGGTCGAGTCGGGGGGGGCGCGACTGTTGATTGATGGCGGGTTGAGCGCGCGGCAAATGGTCGCGCGACTGGCCCTGTGCGGGGTGAATCCGATCGAGATCGACGGCATCCTGCTCACGCACGAGCATGGCGATCACACGGGCGGACTGAACGTGTGGTGCAAGCAATTTGCGACGCCGATTTACGCGAACTCGCTCACCGCAGAAGTGCTCCGCCGCGACTCCGCGCCGTTACAGAAAGACTGGCGCGTCTTTCAGACTGGCAGTGAGTTCACGATCAAGGACATCACGGTGCAGACGTTCACCGTGCCGCACGATGCGGTCGATCCCGTCGGCTTTGTGCTGCACTGCGGAAATCACGCGCTCGGCATGCTCACCGATTTGGGTTTTGCCACGAAGCTCGTCTATGAGCGCGTCCGCGCCGCGCAGACGCTGGTGATCGAGGCGAATCATTGCGAGAAGCTGCTGCAAAACTGCACGAAGCGACCGTGGTCAGTGAAACAGCGGATCACTTCGCGCCACGGGCATCTCTCGAATACCGCGGCGGCAGATGTGATCGCGGAATTACTAAACGCTAATCTGCGGCGGGCGGTGCTCGGGCATTTGAGCCGCGATTGCAACAGCCCGGAAATCGCCGTCGGCGCGGTGCGCGAGCGGGCGGGCGAGGCGGCACTGGAGGTTTTTTGTGCGACCCAGCGGGAGATCAGTCCGCGCTTTGCGGTGGGTGCTTGAAGGAAAGGCGGTTGAGCCAACGACCTGTCATTTCGACCGAAGCTCCGGTGGGCCAGTGGGCGGAGCGTAGTGGAGAAATTTCTCACTCTGCCTTTGCGGAACGAGACCGTGATTCAACTCCGCACTGCCTTCGACCCAGGCGAAGATGAGTGAGAGATTTCTCCGCTACGCTCCGCCCGTCTTTCCGCCTCCGCTCCGGTCGGAATGACGGCGTTTTCGTGTGCGTTTTTTTGCCGCCCTCATTCGCGCTTGGTGAAACGTCGGCGATTCGGCATCAGTGGTGCCCGTGATTTCGCTGACCATCGACAAACTCACCAAGCGTTTCGGCGAAGCCGTGGCGCTTCATGCGATCGACCTGCGCATTGAGCCGGGCGAAATCTTTTTCCTGCTCGGCCCGAGCGGCTGCGGGAAGACGACCCTGCTGCGCTCGATCGCCGGATTTTACATCCCAGACAGCGGGCGAATCCTTTTCGGCGACGACGACGTGACGCGTGTGCCGCCTCACGAACGCAACACGGGCATGATGTTTCAGAGCTACGCGCTGTGGCCGCACATGACGGTGGCGAAGAACGTCGCGTTCGGGCTCGAGGAGCGGCGCGTGCCGGCGGCGGAGATCGCGCAGCGCGTGGGGGAGGCGCTCGATTCGGTGAAGATGGGCGCGTTTGGCGAGCGGAAGATCAATCAACTTTCCGGTGGCCAGCAGCAGCGCGTGGCACTGGCGCGGGCGCTCGTCATTCGCCCGCGATGTCTGCTGCTCGATGAGCCGCTGTCGAATCTCGACACGAAATTGCGGATCGAGATGCGCACCGAGATTCGGCGCGTGTGCAAAGAATTCGGGCTCACGGCGATCTACGTCACGCACGATCAGAAGGAGGCGCTGTCGATCGCGGACCGGCTGGCGATCATGGAAGGCGGGCACATCCGGCAGGTGGGGAAACCGGCGGAGGTGTATCGCGCGCCGCATTCGCGCTTCGTCGCGGATTTCATGGGCGAGACGAATTTTCTCGAAGGCCGCGTGGTGTCCGTGCACGAAGCCCGCGCGATGGTGGAAACACCGCTGCGCACTTTCGAAGCGATGATCGGCGGCAATGGCTGGCAGCCGAAGGCGGGTGATGCGACGACGCTTTCGATCCGCCCGGAAAGCTGGAAGCTCGGCGTCGCGACGGATGCGGTGAATGGGATCACGGGCCGCATCCGGGACCGCGTGTATCTCGGCGAGATGGCGCAGTATCAATTCGCCGCAGGCGCGCACGTCCTGAAGATTTTCGAGTTAAATCCGCGCTACGTCGAACTCAGCCCCGAGCGGGAAATCCGCGCGGCGGTAGAGCCGGAGGATGCGGTGGCTTTGCCGGGGTGAAAAGCTAAATTACGAAATATGACCAGTAATAAACTTAGTCATCTCAAACATTGAGACACTTCTATTTCCGTTGAAAACCCGCAGTAATTTTTCGTCTGCGTTAATCATAGTCTTCTTTTTTGGGTCTTGTAGCGAATTTACCTTAATGTAATTCCAAACCGCCTTCGTGAGCTTTTCTCTGCTAATTGGCGCTGCTCCTACTATTGCTGCCAATGCAGCGTCAGGTTGAATTGGTCGAGCCATAAGTTCTGCCCCAAGACGTTTATCGGCCCTATCGAATCGCGGACCATCAATCAAATCCGCACCGCAATGTGGGCAAGATTTGGCCGTAGTGCTAACTGAACCATGACAATCAAAACATGAGATTAGAGCCATATAGGATAGTAGTCTTGTCAAGATGCCTGCTGACAAGCTCATTGGCCATCCCGACTGAGTAAATCTTAATAAGATTAAGTATGGGCCACTGGTCAAGCTCAGAAACAATGATCGAGACTCCGGAAATTTTCGATGACCGCGCACAATGGGAATTTCCGGGGTATTGTTTCGACGATTGTGTGGACGCCACCGCCGGACGGAGCTACCATTCAACTATGAAAACTGATTCGGATAAGACGCTAACCGATGCGGATCGCGTCGGGGAAAAGGAGCGTACTCGCCGCAAACGCGAGGCATTGGTGGTGAAGGATTGGCGCAAAGCCGGGACGAAGCTGGAGGACACGCCGCTAGCGCGCGAGGCTTGGGCGAAAGGCGAGGAATATCGCCGGTCGCAAACGACTCCCTGACCGATCGGAACGGTGTTTGTTCTCGATACGAACCACTTTCGGGAGTTGGTCCACGAATCGGAAATAGGGTTGCGACTGAAAGCCCGGCTGGCTTCGGCGGACGGAGAATTTGTCCTCTCGATCGTGACCGCCGAGGAGACCCTGCGTGGCTGGCTGGCCAGAATCGCCGCAGCGCGGGACGCATCAGAACAAACCCTTGGCTACGCTCAATTGGGCAGCGTGATCGTGGCGCTGTCGGAATACACCCTTCTGCCTTGGGACGAAGACGCGGCACTCCGTTTCCAACAATTCCGGTCGGCAGGAATTCGCATTGGCACGATGGATCTTAGGATCGCGTGCATCACGCTGGAGCACGACGCTGTGCTGCTGACGCGGAATCGAACGGACTTCGAGCGGGTGCCGGGATTGAAGTTTGAAAACTGGCTGGATTGAAGCCGGAGAAACCGCGTTCCTTCTGTTGTGAAAAACGCGCTGCTTATCTTAGCCCTGCTCGCCGTCCTCCTCGGCCCCATCGCCCTGCGGCCGAGGCGCGAGGCGGCTCCGCAGGCGGGGGAGCGGGCGCTGGTGCTCATCACGCCGCATAATGAGGCGATCCGGGCGGAATTTGGGCGGGCGTTTTCGGCGTATTATGAGAAGAAATTTAGGAAGCGGGTTCACTTGGATTTTCGCACGCCGGGCGGGACGAGTGAGATCGGGCGATATGTGGCCGGGGAATACGTGGGCGCGTTTCAAAACTACTGGGAGCAAACGCTGGGAAAAAAGTGGAGCGGGACGGTCGAGCGCAATTTCGCGAATGCGAAAGCGCCTGCGGATGATCCGCTCGCGCAGGAGGCGCGGAAGGCTTTCCTCGCGTCGGATGTGTCGTGCAAGATGGACCTTTTCTTCGGGGGCGGGGCGTTTGATTTCCAGTCGCAGGCGGCAGCGGGCTACCTCGTCGATAGCGGTTTCGTCGCGGCGCACCCGGAGATTTTCAATGACACGACAATTCCGCAGACGCTGAGCGGCGAGCCATTTTACGATCCGCAGGGGCGCTGGATGGGGTGTGTCGTTTCGTCGTTCGGGATCGTGTACAACACCGATTCGCTCGCGCGGCTTGGCATCGCGCAGCCGCCGACGCGGTGGGATGACCTTGGAAAGCCGGAGTATTTTCACGAGATCGCACTGGCGAATCCGACGCAGAGCAGCTCGGTGAACAAATCGTTCGAGATGCTGATCCAGCAGCAGATGCAGGCGGAGGTCGAAGGCGGGACGCTTTCTGCGGAGCAGGAAACGGAAGCGGTGCGGGCGGGGTGGGTGAAGGCGATGCGGCTGCTGATGCGGATCGGGGCGAATGCACGCTACTTCACGAATGCCTCGACGAAGATCGCGATCGACGTGGGCGCGGGCGAGGCGGCGGCGGGGATGACGATTGATTTTTACGGGCGCTTCCAGAGCGAGGCGGTGCGCAGGGCTGATGGCTCGTCGCACGTGCAGTATGTGAACGCGGCGGGCGGCACGTCGGTCGGAGTCGATCCAATCGGGCTTTTTCGCGGTGCGCCGAATGCGGATGTCGCGAAGGAATTCATCGCTTTCGTGATGTCACCGGAGGGGCAGCGGTTGTGGAATTGGAAAGTCGGGACGCCGGGTGGGCCGGAGCGATATGCGCTGCGGCGGCTGCCGATTTTGCCGCAACTTTTTGCGCCGGAATTCTCAACCCTGCGGAGCGATCCCGAGGTGAACCCTTACGAACTCGCCAAAACTTTCACGTATCACGAAAAATGGACGGGACCGCTTTTCCGGAGCGTGGCCTTCATCTTCCGCGTGATGTGCATCGATACGCACGATGAACTCGCGGACGCATGGAGCGCGCTGATCGCGGCGGGTTTTCCCCCGGAAGCGTCGGCGGCTTTTGCAAATGTGACGGCGGTCGATTACGAAATGGCGAGCGGGAGGATCAAGGAGGCGCTGGGGCCGAAGAAGATCAAGGAAGTGCAGCTCGCGAAGGAGCTGGCGGATGGTTTTCGCGCGCAGTACCGGCACGCGGCGGAGCTGGCGCGGGCGGGGCGGTGAGGGGAAGTAGGAAGTAAGAAGTGGTCAGTCGTCAGACGCGACCGGTGACTACTGACTACTGTCAACTTTTTACTTCTCACTTTCCCCACCCGGGCACGCTTCCAGCTTTTAGGCGGAATGAGAATCTGCCCATGAGCCAAACCAAACCGCCCACGCCCGAGGAACGGGAGCAAATCATGCAAACGATCGAGATGTTTGGCGTGATCGTCCAAGCATCGCCCCACGACGCGCAGTCGCTGGAGATTTTGAAGGATGCTTTTGTGCGGATCGGGCAGGTGCCCGACGCGATGGAGGCGGCGCGGAAGCTGGCGGAAATTTTTACGGCAGCGGAGCAGTTCAGCCGGGCGGTGAAGGAATACGAATACATCCTCGATAACGACCCGGCCAACGTGGAGGCGATGGCGGCGCTCGGCGAGGTGGAGGAAAGATTGCGCGCGCTGAAAGAAGCGGGCGGCAACGAGGACCAGGCCGTGGCAGTGGTGACGGCGAAGAACACGCAACTCATCGCGACGGGGAGCACGCTGAAAGTCGCGTCGAAGAGTGCGGCGTCGGTGGCGGCGGTCACGAAAATGCTCGTCGATGACGGGAACGAGCCGCTGGTAAAATTTTTGCTTTTGCATCGGATCGCGCCGGAGGAAGTGGTGAAATCTTCCTTCGAGCGGATCGCAAAGAAGAACAAGGATCTCGCGCCGAATACGATGGCGCACTCGCTGCTCGATGAAGTCGTGCGCCGGGCCGGGCTCGATCTGGAGACGACGCTGTGCTCGATCGTAGATCGCTCGAAGATGGCCTACATTCCCCTCGAATACTACGAGGTGGACCGGCAGGTGGTGAAGATGCTGCCGGACTCGCTGACGCTGGGCCGGCTGATCGTGCCCTTCGACGTGATGAGCCGCACGCTCATGGTCGCGATGGCGAATCCCTTCGATGTGCTCGGCAAGGAAGCCGTGCAAAAGCTCCTCGATTTCAACATTCAGTGGCACATCGCATCACCCGCCGCGATCACGAAAGTGCTCGGCGATATTTATCGCGTGTCCGCGCCGGGCATCATTGGCGGCGGGCCGGATGTGCCCGGATTTAAACTGGCGGCGGCCTCCGCCTAATTCGATTTTATGGCTGTCAAAGCGCTCGGTGAACGTATCGCAGATGTCCTCATTGAGGAGGGATTGCTGCTGCCCAATCAATTCGCAGAAGCGACAGAGCAGCAGAAGAAACAGGGCGGACGGCTGCTCAAAATCCTGACCGACAAAAACTATGTGACCGAGCAGGACATGGTGATCGCGACGGGTCGCTGCCTGGACACGCCGCCGATCAATTTGTCGAAAGTGCGCGTGCCCGAGGCCGTGCAGGAGTTGGTCCCGAAAGACATGGCGCGCGCGCACAAACTCGCGCCGGTGTGCAAACTCGGGAACAAGCTTTTCGTGGCGATGGCCGATCCGCTGAACGTGCTCGCGCTCGACGATCTGCGGCAGCGCACGAAGCTCGAAATCGTGCCGATGATCACGACCGAGCGGAGCATCATCGAAGCGCTCAGCGGCGTGGGCACGAGCGGCTCCTCGATGGAGCAGGTGCTGAAGGACGCGCAGAATCAGGCCGACAGCGTGGAGGAGGTGAAGCAGAAGCACGAGGACATCGATCTCGACAAGCTCGCGGTCGAATCCGAGGACGCGCCGGTGGTGAAGATCGTGAATCTGATCCTCGTGCAGGCGCTCAAGGAAAAGGCGTCGGACATTCACCTCGAACCCTTCGAGAAAATCCTGAAATTGCGCTACCGCGTGGATGGCAATCTCATCGAAGCGAGTTCGCCGCCGAAGGCGCTTCAGCTCCCGATCGCGTCGCGCATCAAGATTCTCGCCGGCCTCGACATTGCCGAGCGCCGCCTCCCGCAGGATGGACGTTTCCGCATCCGCGTTTCGGGCAAAGAAGTCGATCTGCGGATCTCGCTGCTCCCGACCGTGCATGGCGAAAAAATCGTCATCCGTATTCTCGATAAAGGCGCGCTTTCTGGCTCCGTCGATACGCTCGGCATGGACGAATACACCGTCGGCGTTTTCAAAAAAGCCGTCGCCGCGCCACACGGGATGATCCTCGTCACTGGCCCGACCGGCTCGGGGAAAACGACCACGCTTTACTCCGTGCTCCAGGAGTTGAATTCGCCGAATTACAACATCGTGACGGTCGAAGACCCGATCGAATACCAGCTCGCCGGCGTGAATCAGGTCGCCGTGAAAGCGGACATCGGCCTCAGTTTTGCGGACGCGCTGCGCTCTATTTTGCGTCAGGACCCGGACATCGTAATGATCGGTGAAATTCGAGACAACGAAACCGCCGACATCGCCGTGAAAGCCGCGCTCACCGGCCATCAGGTGCTTTCCACTTTGCACACGAACGACGCCGCCGGCGCGATCGCCCGGCTCGACGACATGGGCATCGAGCCGTTCCTGATCGCGTCCTCGACCATCCTGACGTGTGCGCAACGTCTCGTCCGGCGCGTCTGCCAGAACTGCAAGGAGGAGTTCGTGCCCGAGCCGGAGGTTTTCACAAAGCTCGGGATCGAGGAAATGATGGGCACCACTTTTTACCACGGCGCAGGCTGCGACCGGTGCAAACGCCGCGGTTATTCCGGCCGCGCGGCCATCATCGAAGTGCTGCCGATTTCCGAGGCCGTGCGCCGACTGATCATCAAACGCGCGAGCGCCGCGGTGATCAAAAATCAGGCCATGGCCGAGGGGATGAAGACGCTGCGGATGGTAGGAATTGACAAAGCAAGAGAGGGCATTACGACACTGGAGGAAATTCTGCAGGTAACTGCGGAAGATCACTAGTGTTGCATGGGACTTCTCGACAATCTTTTCAAACCTAAGCCGGAATCGGGTGGGGAGAAATCTGCCGAGATTTCTGAGTCGGACGAAAACTCGCCGCAGCAGGCAGCGGAGTCGCCAGCGACCGGCACGCCTCAGCACAAACATCCCGCGTTTCTCGCGCCGAAAATCTACGTGCCGCGCTCGTCGGTCCAGATCGTGCCGCCCGCCCGCACTCAACCCGCCGGCGAGAGAATCCTCGCGCCGGTCGCGGCTCCATCGGCTGCGCCAAAGGAGATCGTCCTCACGCTGGGCGATGTGCTTTCGCGCATCCCCGAGCATCTCCTGCGGCACGAAAAGCCGGACCTCCGGCGCGAGCTGAGATTTCCCGCCGACGGACTCGCGGCGGACATCGCGCGCGGGCGCGCAGCCGTCGCGCTTTCCGCGATCATTGCGCAGTGTCCGGACGTTTTCGTATTCAATCCCGAAGGCATCGACGGCATCCAAATCCGGCTGCCTTTGCAAAAGCTCGTCGAGCAAATCAGCCTCGGATCGTTCGTCCCAAACCCTGCGGCGGCGACTCGGCCTGCCCCTGCGCCGGTCGCTGCTCCTTTGGAAATAAAGCCGGCTCCGGCTGCGGTCGGCGCTCCGCCGGTGATGCCTGGTCGCCCCGCGGCGCAGGGTGAAGAGCAGATCCACCTCAGCCTCGCCGCCATCATGAAGCGGTGCCCCGCGGAGATCATCGTGAAACCGCTGCCGCCGATTGATGATTCCGTCCGGGTTTCGTTTCCGTTCCCGCCGGTCGAACGCCAGCTTTCCTCCGGGCAGGTTGAAGTTTCATCGCTGCGTTTCATCGCCGCGCTGCCTTTGGATTTGATGAAGTGTTTCGAGGCACGTGCCGGGGTAAAAGTGCCGCTGCCGCTGGAGGAAATCTTTCAAAATCTGCCGGCGCATCCCGCACCTTCCACCCCGCTTCCGGCGATCGAAGCAGTCTCTGAAGCGATCGACATCCAGCGCGAAAATACGCGCCTCGCGGAGGAGATTCTTTTGGAGCCAATCCCCGAGCCCGTAGCGGAGACCCGCATTTTTCCCGAGCCCGTTCCGCAGGAAAATGTGGTCGTGAGCGCGAGCTTTTCAACCGACGCGGTTTTGATTTCGGAGCCGCCGCCAGCAGTCGTGATCCCGGAACCGGAGCCTGCGCCGGTGGTGAAAATTTCTCTCCCAGTTCCCGAGGCAGCAGCGCCCGAAATCGTCGTCGTCGCGCCAGCACCGCCGGAAGAAATCGTGATCGAGTCCGCGTCTCCCGATCCTGAAGAAGCCGATGCCTCGATCGAACTCACCGCGACGCTGGAAGCCCTCGCGGCAGAGGACGCCAAGGTCGATTCGCAAGAAGCGGACGCCGTTCTTCTCGATCTTCTCCCAGAAATTCAGCCGCCCCCAGCGCCGTCTCCCATCGTCACTGAACCGATGCCGCCAGTTAGCTTCCGTCCCTTCGCGCCGCCCATTCGCACGCCGGTCATTTTGCAATCGCAAAGCAGTCCCGAAGAGCTGCGTCCAGCGGTGCTGGAAAGCGCGCCGGCTCCGGCGGTAGCGGCACCCGAACCCGTTGCGCCGGTGCTGGCGGCGCAAACACGTATTCCTCCTTTCGCCTTTCCACCAGACGCCGCGCGTTTGCCCGTCACGGGCCCCATCCTTCCCGCACCCGCCGAGCCGGTGACACAAGAGCAGGCGCCCGTGGATCTGCACCTTTCTGCCGTCGCGCCAGTCGTCGAAACTCCACCTCCGCCCATCGCCACGGAGGCATCAAATTTCGCGCTGCGCATCGGGCCGCCGCAGTTTCGCCCCTTCATCGTCCAGCCGCCCCGCATCGTCCTCGCGCCGACCAGCGAAATCGCGGCCGTTCCCGAACCACCTCCCGAACCACCTCCCGCACCCGCGGCCGCTCCCGCTCCCATCGAGCCAGTCGCCGCGACGCCCCCCGTCGAAATCGCCCCCGTCGCCGAGCCGGAACCCGAGCCGCTTCCGCCGCCTGCGCCACCATCGGCACCGTCGGCGGAAATCCACCTCGACGGACGGGTGCGCGAGTTTTTTCCCAGCGAAAATCCCCTCGCCATCCCGCACGTCAGCCAACTCCTTGCACAATTGCCCGGCATCCAAAGCGCCGTCCTCGCCACACGCACCACGCGCGCCCACACTGGCGAGCTGCCGGAGGGCCTTGATCCGGCCGCGATTTACGACCTCAGCCGGAAGATGCGCGGGGCGCTTTCCGACAGCGCGTCCCCTTTTCACTCGCATGAAGTGCAGCACCTCACGTTGCACTCCGAACAATATTCGCTCACGCTTTTCACCCGTGGCGAAGCGTGCGTCTGCGCCATCCATCGCGCCCGTATTTTTCTCCCCGGCGTCCGGGAGAGATTCAGCGCGGTCGCCGAGGAGCTTGCGCGCGCCTCGGACTAATCGCGCCGCTTGCCAAAAAGACATCCAGTTCCCATCCTCCAAACGAAGACTCACACACTATGGCATACGAACTACCTCCCCTTCCCTATCCGAATAACGCCCTCGAGCCGAACATCGACGCGCGCACGATGGAAATTCACCACGACAAGCATCACCAGGCTTACGTGACCAATCTGAACAAGGCGCTCGAAAGCGCGCCCGATCTTGCTTCCAAGAGCGCGGACGAACTCATCAAAGACCTCGCATCCGTGCCGGACGCCATCCGCGGCCCTGTCCGCAACAACGGCGGCGGCCATGTGAACCACACGTTTTTTTGGAAGCTCCTCACCGCTCCCAAAACCGACAACAAACCGACCGGCAGACTTGCCGACGCCATCGCGGCGAGTTTCGGCGATTTCGATCAGTTTAAGACAAAAATGGAAGCCGCGGGCGTGGGTCGTTTCGGCAGCGGTTGGGCGTGGCTCGTCGTCAACGGCGGCAAGCTGGAGATCGGCTCCACGGCGAATCAGGACAACCCGATCATGGGCCGCTCCGTCGCCGGCATCGAAGGAACGCCCATCCTCGGCATCGATGTCTGGGAGCACGCGTATTACCTCAACTACCAGAACCGCCGACCCGACTATTTGAAGGCGATCTGGGGAGTCATCAACTGGGCGCAAGCCGAGGAAAATTACCTCGCCGCGTCGAAGTAATCCGCCCACTCATAAACGTAATTTTGAAGACGCCGCGCTGAGTTTCAGCGCGGCGTTTTTCTTTTTGGAATAGCCAGCCTGCACCGGCTAAAGCCGGGCCTCCAAAGATTTGCGGCGTCGCTAAACTATGCCGCAGGCGACCTCGGGTACGTGCCGAGGATTTTTACGAAAGTGCAGTGCTGATGCAATTGATCGAGTGCCTCGACGACCGGTGCATCCGTCGCGTGGCCGTCGATATCGACGAAGAAAAAATACTCCCACGCTTTGCGTTTCGAGGGGCGGCTTTCGATTTTGCTGAGGCTGATTTTGAGGCGGTTGAACGGCTCCAGCGCGGCAAAAAGCGCGCCCGGTTTATCCTGCACGCAAAACATCAGCGACGTGCGGTCTTCGCCCGTCCGCGGCGATGCGCTGTGGCCGATGACGAGGAAGCGCGTCGTGTTTCCCGCGATGTCCTGAATAGATGCTTCGAGAACGTTCAGCCCGTGATTTTCGGCCGCCATCGGCCCGGTGATCGCGGCGGCGTGCGGTTCGCCCGCGGCGAGTTCGGCCGCGCGCGGAGTGCTGCCGACTTCGATCAGTTCCACGTTCGGCAAGTTCAGCCGCAGCCAGTTCCGGCACTGCCCCAAAACCTGCGGGTGCGAATAGACCTTGCGGATTTCGCTCTTCGGAATTTTCGCGACAAGATGGTTTTCGATCCGCATCAGGATCTGCGCGCAGATGTGCAGCTCGGAATCCATGAAGACATCGAGCGTGTGATTCACCGCGCCCTCCGTGCTGTTTTCGATCGGCACCACGCCGTAATCCGCGCCGCCGCGCGCCACCGCGTCGAAGACATCCGCGATGCTCACCTGCGGTTTGTAATTCACGCTCGCGCCGAATTTACTGCGCGCGGCCTGATGCGTGTTCGTCGATTGCGGCCCGAAATACGCGATGGTCAGATCCTTCTCCAGCGCGAGCGAGGCGGACATGATTTCGCGGTAAATCGCACGCACCGCTTTCTCCGGCAGGCGGCCTTTGATCTCCGTATTCTTCGTGGAGAGCGCGCGTAGCAAAGCCTCCTCACGCTCGGGCGCATAGATTTGCGTGCCGTCCGCTTTTTTCACGACGCCAACTTCATGCACCAGGTCCGCACGCTCATTCAGCAAGCGCAGGAGCTGGTCGTCGAGGGCGTCGATCTTTTTACGAATCTCGGGAAGGGTCATTCGATTTCAGATTTCAGATTGCTGATTTCAGATTGGTCCGGCTCGGGCGCGGGTTCTTCTGCGGGCGATTCTTGCTCGGGGGCGGATTCTTCTGCCGGCGTTTCAGGCTCCGGAGATGGCTGTTCGGGCGCAACTTCGGTCGCGGCTTCAGTGTTCTCCGTCGGCTCACTGACCCCTTCCGACTTCTTACTCTCCTCCTCCACCGGCGCCTTCGGCAATTGCACGCGTTTTAGCTCTGCCGAATTCGGCAGTTCATCGACCGTTCGCAGGCCGAAATGCTGGAGAAAATACTCCGTCGTTTCGTAAAGCAGCGGACGCCCCGGCACCTCGGCGCGCCCGGCGATTTTCACGAGGCTGCGATCAAGGAGGACTTGCATCACGCCATCCACCGCCACGCCGCGCACGGCCTCGATGTCGGCCCGCGTCACTGGCTGCCGGTACGCCACGATCGCGAGCGTTTCGAGTTGCGGCCCCGTGAGCCGCGTCGGCTTCGCTTCCGGGTAAAGCTGGCGCACCCAAAGCGCGCACAGCGGATCGCTCGTCAGCGTCCATCCACGCACCGTTTCGTTCAGCGCGAAAGCGCGTCCCGACGCCGCAATATCCGCCCCGATTTCGCTCAGCGCCACGATCACGTCGTCGTCCTTCATCTTCGCGTATTCCAGCGCCTCGACATTCTCCGTCCCCACTCCGGCAGCGCGCAATGCGGCCACGATTTCGCGGGTGGTGATCGGTTTCGGCGAAGCGAAAACGAGAGCCTCAATTACTTGCTTCAAAGTCATGCTCCGACCCGTTTCAGTTCGATTTCCCCAAACGCCTCACCTTGCACGAGGCTGAGTTGTTTCAGCCGAACCAGCTCCAGTAGCGCGAGGAAAGTGACGACCACTTCTGTCCGCGAGGCTGCACTGGCAAAGAGCTCGGTGAACTTCAGCGCCACGCCGGACGCGGTCATTTTCATGATGAAGTCGATCTTGTCGGAGACCGAAAAGTTTTCCTCGAAAATCTCCCGCAAATCCTCCGTCTTTCCCTCGATCCGCTTCAGGATTTTGTTGAACGCGGCGATGAGATCGAACACCGACACTTCTCCCAGTGGACGCTCGACCGCCGCCTCCGGCTCAGGCAGACGCGTGTAGAGATTGCTCTGATCAAACTCGCGCTGCGAAAGCTGCGCCGCGGCGTCTTTGAACTTCTTGTATTCCACGAGCTGCCGGATCAAATCCCAGCGCGGATCTTCCTCATCGGCTTCTTCCTCCGGCGGCTGCACGTGGACCGGGAGCAGGCTCCGGCTCTTGATGTAAATCAGGTTCGCCGCCATCACCACGAATTCCCCCGCGATCTCCAGATCCAGCACCTTAAACGAGTCCATGAATTCCAGATACTGCTGCGCGATCCGCTCGATGGAGATGTCGTAAATATCCACCTCATCTTTCTTGATGAGATAGAGCAGCAGATCGAGCGGCCCCTCGAAGACTTCGAGTTTGACCTTATATTCGTTGGAGGACATGAGCCGGCGAGACTAGCGGCGCATTCCGCGGCATGGGAAGCGGAGAATGCGCGGCGGCGGTCTGTTCTCTTACGGTGCCGGTGGCGCGGGCTTCACCAGATCGGGCCAGGCGAAAAGCTCGCCGGAAAATCCGCCGATTTCGCCGAGCAACTTTTCACATTTCGTCCGCCACTTCACCAGATCCGGCACCTCGGCGGGCTCGGCGCTGCCGGGGAAAATGAGATACGTCACCTTCAGATCGTTCTCGGGCCGGTTGTTCGCATCCGCGCGGGCATTGAGCTGCTGGCAGAGTCGCAGAGAACCTTCGCCGACTTTGAACGCCGGACCAGCATCGCCGACGATCGCGGGGTAAAGCATATTGCCGTAAGCGACGACGCAGTAGTCTCCGATGGAAAGGTTGAACGGTGTCTTTTTCCCGACCATCGAGAGCGGCACGACGATGAACGGATCGGTCGAGGCCACGAGAAAACTGTATTGCTTCAGATCGGAAATCTCCGTCTTCAGACGCGCGATCGTCGCCTTCAATTCCTTCGCGCGAGCAGCATTCAGATTCGGCGTCGCGAGTTCGGCCTGCGACTGCGCCACCTTCGTTTCCCGCGGTGGGATGAAGGAGTTCGGCTTGTCCGTCTTCTTCGCCCAGCGGTAGCTCGTGAAAGGCTGGAAGGTCGCCGACGAGCCATCCACTTCGGGGACGCGGTCACTGTCCGAACCGTCGTCATCCGTATCCATGTCGGCTTGGATGAGCACCGCGCGCCGTTTCGTTTCCGCGTGTTGCAGCTCCAGCACCGTCTCGCAATCGTAGAGGTCGTGACGCGGAGGCAGGTAGTCGAAGCGGTTCAGATTTTTCTGAATTTGCGAAACCTTGAGCCGGTAAAGATCGTCCCACAGCGGCGAAATCTTCGCCGTTTCCAAAAGCGCCGGCAGGCCGGGAAGCAAGGCCGGGAGCTTGTCGTTGAGCTTCATCAGATCTTCGAGACTCTTGTGCGCCTTCGGCATTTTCAGGCGCACCTTCACTTCCACCTCGTAGCTCGCCGGCTCATTGCGCACGGAGGTCGCGGTGCCCGCGAGTTCCGTCTCGATCGACGTGCGCACCTGCGCGCCGCTAAACATTTTCCCGACTTCCATCCGCTTGTAGGGCGCGTAGGGCGGCGGCGGAGTCGGCGCGGGCGTGGGCACCGGCACCGGAGTCGGCGCAGGCGTCGGCCCCACCGGCGGCACCGACACCGGGTGGCGCGGGCACGCGGTGAAAAGTCCCGCGCTTAAAACCACGCACGCGGCGCGCACCGCCAGGCGCTTTGGCTGCCACTCAAACCGGCGCATCGGGACCCGTTACTTTTTCGCGAACGACACCGCGGTCAAAACAATCGCGAGCACACCGAAGCCGAGGATCATCCCGTGCGGCATCATCTTATGTTTTGGGAAAAAATTATAAAGGCTCCATCCAACGAGCGCCAAAGACACCGCGCCTCCCAGTGCCAGTCCGGTCTGCGGTTTATCCCGCAGCATCACGCCCGCCATCAGCAGCAGCACGCCGCAAAGTCCGCCCGCAATGAGCGACACGTGGCTGTGTTTTTTCACGTAGCCCATCACGCCCCCGGCGATCGTCAGCGCACCGAAGATGAAGTAGTAGATTTTCGTCAGGTCGATCATGGCTGTGTGGGATAATGCAAAGCGGAAGAGGTCGCAACGAGGATCAGTGACCTTTGAAATTGCGACCGCGGAGATTCAGAAACAGGCGCAGAACGGCGATCGGCACCAGCGCGGTGATCGCCATCATCCCCCACACGATCCAGCCCGGTATCACCCGCGCACGACCTCGCGCCACGGCTTCCAGAGCTTCGCGGGCCACTTGTTCCGCCGTCACTTTGATCAGCGCGGGCGCGGGTGCAGGCTCGCCGTCCGGGCGTTCTGCGATGGTGAAAAATTCCGTGTCCACCGGCCCCGGACACACCGCCGTCACCGTCACGCCGGTCCCCCGCACTTCTGCGCGGATGCCTTCCGTGAAGCTCGTCACGTAAGCCTTTGTCGCCGCATACACCGTCAGCTTCGGCACGGGAATCAGGCTCGCGATCGAACTCACGTTCAGGATCGCGCCGCGCCGCGTCCGCACCAGCTCCGGCAGCAGCGCATGCGTCAGCCGCGTCAGTGCATTGATATTCAAATCCAGCATCGCCTTCACGCGCGTCCACTCACTTTCCTCGAACAGGCCGTGATCGCCGACGCCCGCATTGTTGATCAAAAAGCTGACGCGCTCGCTACTCGATGCCAGTGCCGACAGAAATTCCTCCAACTGCTTTTCATCCGCGAGATCGACCGCGTGGCACTGCACCGTCAGACCCGGTCGCGCGATTTCTGCCTTCAATTCCTCCAGACGCTCCACCCGCCGCGCGACGAGGATGAGCGTGTCCGCGAAGGGTGCGAGTTGCCGGGCAAACTCGCGTCCGAAGCCGGACGAAGCGCCCGTGATCAATGCGGTGCAGCCGTCAAAAAATTGCATGGGCCGGGAGTGTTGAGGCGCTCGCGCCGGGTGACGAGTGAAAAAGTAAAGTCACCCGCGCGGCCCGTCCGCATCACGGCACCGCGGTATTCACGAGCCGCTGCACCAGCGCTTCCCACGTCACGATTCCCACCGGCTTCGCGCCCGCCTCCAGGACCGCGGCGAGCGTGCTGCGGGCGGCGCGCAGTTTCCGCAGGACGCTGTGGGCAGGCTCGTTTGGGGCCACTTTCACGATGCGGCGCTGGTAGCTTTCCACGATGCCGTCCCGGCGCGTATCGAGCGCGATGTCGAGCACGTTCACGAGCGCGATGATCTCGCCGGTGTCGGAGAGCACGGGCCAGCGGTCGATGTGCGTGGCGATGCTGCGCGCGATCAGTTCGGAGATGCTGGCGCGCGCTCGGATGGCGTGGACCTTTTCCATCGGCACCATCACATCGCGCGCGGCGATGGAGCGGAAATCGACGACGTTGTGAATCATCTGCCGCTCATCCGGCGTGAGCGTGCCTTCGTGTTCGCTTTGGATGGTGAGGTATTTGAAATCCTCGCGTGCGACGAAGAGTTTCACGCGCTCCGCGGGTCGGCGTCCGAAGGCGAGGCGGAAGAGGATTTCCCCGACAAAATGCAGCGGCGTGAGCAGCACATCGGCGAGCTCCAGCGGACCGGCGAGCAGCGCGAGTGCGCGGTAGGGGAAGCGCCGGAACAGCGCCTTCGGCAGCAGCTCCACGCCGAGCAGATAGACCGGCAGCGCGGCGATTCCGGCGATGAGGTAGCAGTAAATCCCGAACCGCGGCGCGAGCGCCTGCGTGGCGAAAGTAAGCGCAAAAATATTCGCCAGATTCGTGACGATGATCACGGTGACGAGCATGCGCTCGGGCCGCGCGAGCAGGCGGTTCAGCTTGAGCGCGGCGCGGTCGCCCTGCTTCAGCCGATGTTTCAGCCGCACGCGATTCACGGACAAAATGCCGGCCTCCACGCCGGAAAAGATGAACGAAATGAGGACGCACGCGGCGACGGCGAGCCAGATCATGACGCGCTCTCCTCCTCGTTTTCATGTGCCTCTTGCTCGAGTAAAACTTCCTCCACGCGCTTCCGTGAAGTTCGCCGCACCGTCACCGTGAGCCCGCCGATTTCCAGCCGCGTGCCGGGTCGCGGCACGGTGCCGAGCCGGTTGAAAACCAGCCCGCCGATCGTGTCGATGCCGTCTTCTTCCAGATCGGTGTGCAGCAGCTCGTTGATGTCATCCAGCCGCGCTGACCCGTTCGCGAGCAGCTTTCCGT
Organism: Chthoniobacterales bacterium; assembly: GCA_038228115.1. Taxonomy (GTDB): domain Bacteria; phylum Verrucomicrobiota; class Verrucomicrobiia; order Chthoniobacterales; family Chthoniobacteraceae; genus JANLQB01. Next base: position 2,911 of record JBBRPM010000015.1, on the reverse strand, counting down.
CGCCGATGCTTTCCAGATAAAGCGCACGCTCCGCGACCGGCACGGCGTCGCTGATGATCTCCTCCACGATGTCGGCCAGCGTCACGATTCCCTCGATGCCTCCGTGTTCATCCACCACAAAAGCGAGGCCCTGCGGATGCGACAAAAAGCTGCGCAGCAAGTCGATCGCCTTCATCGTCTCCGCGACGAACGACGGCGGCGCGAGCCGCTCCTGATAAGGCGCGGCGGGGTCCAGCAGAAATTGCGACACGTCCAGCACGCCGAGGATGTCGTCCGGCGTTTCGCCGTAAATCGGGACGCGACGGTAGCGGTGCGCGCGCAGTTTCGGGATCAATTCGGCATTGGTCAGATCGTCCGGCTGCGTAAAGGAATCGACCCGCGGCGTCATGCAGTCCTTCGCCGTCTTGTCGCCGAGCTTGATGATTTCCTGGATCATCTCGCTCTCGCTCACGTGCAGCGTCCCCTCCTCCGCGCTCAGCTCCACCAGCGTCTCCAGCTCGTCTTCACTCAAATACGCCATCGGCTGGATCGACGACGGCGTGATCGCATCGGCGAGATTTTCGCTCACGCGCTGAAGCCCGCGCGCGATCGGATCGACCACCGGCATCACCACCTGCATCACGCGCACACCGATCCGCGCGAAGCGGTAGCAATCCGCGAGCGCGAGCAGCTTCGGCACGAGATCGCAGACGAAAACGATGAGCGCAAAAATAAGCAGCGCCGCGGCCCAAAACGGCATCGCCGCCGCCACGCGCGTCCGCAGCAGCCACAGGCAGACGAGGATGAGCGGGAGATTCACCAGCGAATCCGCGAGCAGGATCGCACTGAGCAATCGCCGCGGATTTTCCATGATCCGCGCCAGCGCCGGGCCGAAGCTTTCGCTCCGCTTTTTCAAACGCTCGAGCTGCTGCGGCTGGAGCGAAAAAAGCGCGGTCTCGATGGCGGAAAGCAACGCCGAACTGGCGATCAGGAACAGCAGGAGAAGTCCGATCGCGATGAGGGGGCCAGGCGGCATCAGGTTTCTGCCGCGAGACCGGACGCCTCGATTTTCAAACGCTTCTTGTCATGCACAAGGCCGGGATTGATAGATTTGCGCAGCCCGACAAGCGATGAAAAAAAGCGACCGCATTTCCGCCTACGTCGAAACGCTCGGCCCCATGTCGGACCGCGCGCTCGATCCGCACTACACCGGCTTCTTCACCTGCTTTAATCGCGGCGAATACTACGAAGCGCACGATGTCCTCGAACAACTCTGGCTGCGCACCGAAGGCCCGGACCACGCGTTCTACAAAGGCCTGATCCAGATCGCGGGAGCCTTCGTCCACCTGCGAAAACAACACCTCCGCCCCAATCACCCCAAAGACGGCCAGCGCCTCCGCCCCGCCGCGCGCCTCTTCGCCCTCGGAGTAAAAAACCTCACGCCCTTCGCGCCCGAGCACCACCGGCTCGATGTCCACGCCCTCATCGGTCTCTGCGCCGCGCACGTCACCGCGCTCGCCGCCGGAGATTTCGCGCGCAATCCCTGGTCGCCCGGCCACCTCCCGCACCTCGCGCTTTCCGCCTAGCAGGCGCGCAGCCCTCCGCCTTCGATATTCGACGTTCGCAGCGCGGCGATTTCCGCGAGGCTCATCGTGGCGCGCAGCCCTCCGCCTTCGATGTTCGACGTTCGACGTTCAGCCCGCCGCAGGCGCTCCGATGATCCGAGTGCGCCCCCCGATTTCTACCGCCGCTGCGCGGGGCTGAACATCGAACGTCGAACGTCGAACGGAGAGAACTGCCCGCCCCCTTCACGGGACCGTCGGCACCGGCACCGGCGGCGGCGCATCCGCAGGAGCCGTCGCCCCATCGCGGATGTAGCCCGTATCGTAGTAGTCCTCGATTTTCGACGGCACCGCCACGAACTTCTCCATCAGCCGCCCCAGATTCTGATACATCACATTCCCCGAGGCGAGCCGCTGCGCCTCGACCGTCGCGCTCGCCGTATTCACCGCTCCCTCCTGCCCCTGCTGCGCCTCCCGCAGCGCCTTGATCTCCCCGTGAAAAGTCCCCACCGTCGTCGCCAGCGTCGCCAGCGTCGGATTCGCCCCCGTGAACGGAGCCAGCCGCGTCTGCAATGCCTTCACCTCCGCGATCCGCAAATCGTAAGCGCCCTGCTGAAAAGGCCCGCGTCCATTCGGCAGCAGTTGCGTGTATTCCGGCGTCCCATCCAGGAAGACGCCCTGCACCGCGATATCCCACTGCTTGATCCGCAGCCCGCTCAGATCCGCCAGCTTCCCCTCCAGCGCCTGCGTCTTCCCCTTGTATGTCCCCCGCGACGCGATCCACCCATTGTAAGCCGTGTCCCACGCCGCCTTCACCGGCGTCAACCGCCCCTGCATCGTCGTGAAATCCGCATCCGGCGGAGTCACCGCCGACACCGCCTGCGCGATGCGCGCCGTGTGATCGGAGATGAGGATGTTCATCAGTTTAAAATTCCCCGTCGTCACGACGAGGAAGGTGTTTTCAGCGTATTTCCATGGGTTCATATGGGAGAGAGCACGTCGCATCGTCCATGCCAGCGGCGGTGGAAAAAACATCCCACCCCACCATCAGGCAGTGGCTCAGTTTGGAACAGTCCCGGAGGGACTAAGGGAAATGAGCCGGTGGTGGCTCAGTCTGGGGCTGTCCCGGAGGGACAAAGGGAAATTTACCGGTGGTGGCTCAGTTCGGGGCTGTCCCGGAGGGACCAAGGGAAATTAGCCAGTGGTGGCTCAGTTCGGGGCCGTCCCGGAGGGACCAAGGAAAATTTACCGGTGGTGGCTCAGTTCGGGGCTGTCCCGGAGGGACCAAGGAAAATTTACCGGTGGTGGCTCAGTTCGGGGCTGTCCCGGAGGGACCAAGGAAAATTTACCGGTGGTGGCTCAGTTCGGGG
>JBBRPM010000014.1:0-94824 GCA_038228115.1 Chthoniobacterales bacterium | reverse complement strand
CCACGCCGGCGGCGGCTGCGAAGGGCCGAAAAAGGTCTCACCCGCAGGGTGAGTGCAAATCTCCCGCGATGTCTGTGGCATCCCAAACCCCACCAGCTTCTTCCGCAAAATAACAGCGTTCTCCATTCACGCTTTTAGGCTAACCAAGCGACTTCGCCCGCGCGATGGCGGCCATCATGCCCATCGCCTTGTTCACGCATTCCTGATGCTCGTTTTCGGGGACTGAATCCGCGACCACGCCTGCGCCGGCTTGCACGTAGGCTTGGCCGTCTTTCAACACGATCGTGCGGAGTGCGATGCACGAGTCGAGGTCGCCATCGAAGCCGAAATATCCAACCGCACCCGCGTACACGCCGCGTTTGTTTTTCTCGCACGAATTGATGATCTGGAGCGCACGCACCTTGGGACTACCGCTCACCGTGCCGGCGGGAAAAGTCGCGCGCATCACGTCGTAGGCATTGCGATCCGGGCGAAGCTGGCCTTCCACATTCGAGACGATGTGCATGACGTGGCTGTATTTTTCGATCGTCATGAAATCCGTGACGCGCACCGAGCCGAAGACGCTCGCGCGGCCCACGTCATTGCGCGCGAGATCGACGAGCATCAGGTGCTCGGCGCGTTCTTTCGGATCGTTGATTAGGTCTGCCGCGTTCAATTCATCCTGCTCGGGCGTCGCTCCGCGCCGACGCGTGCCTGCGATCGGGCGGATGCCGATCTTCCCATCCATCGCGCCGACATGCAGCTCCGGCGAGCTGCCAACGAGCGAGAAACGGCCGCCGAATTTCAGCAGGAACATGTATGGCGACGGATTCACGAAACGCAGGGCGCGGTAGAGCGTGAGGGCGTCGCCGGTGTAGTCCGTGGAAAAGCGTTGCGATGGCACGAACTGAAACACGTCGCCGGCCCGGATGAACTCCTGCCCGTCGCTCACCATTTTCATATATTCCTTGCGCGTGGTGTTGCACGTCGGCGCGGGGACTTCAGGCGCGGGATTGATCGGGAGCGGTCCCAGGCTCGTCGGCTGCGAAAGTTTCGCGACGATCGCCTCGATCTGCGCGACTGCATTCGCATAGGCCGCATCCACGTCTCCTTCCACGAGCGCGTTGGAAAGGATGCGCAACCGCCGGGTGCGGTGGTCGAATGTGAGCTGCGTCTCCGTGATGAAGAAGAGGCTCTCGGGCAGCCCGAGATCATCCGGCGGCGGTGGCGAAACTGTGGGCTCGAAAAAGCGCACCATGTCGTAGCCGAGATACCCGACCGCTCCGCCGACGAAGCGCGACTCCATCACCGCAGGCGAGGGGACCAGCTTGTATTTCGACATCAATGTTTCGAGTTCGCGCAACGGATCCGTCGCCGTCTCAAACTCCCGCGTTTCCCCATGCTCCGTGATCCGTATCGTCCGCCCGCGACTTTCAAAAATCAGCCGGGGCCGCGACCCGACAAACGTGAAGCGCCCCGCCTGATCGCTCTTCTCGACCGACTCGAAAAGGAAAGAATACCCGCCGTCGTCGATCTTCTGAAAAGCGGCGACCGGCGTTTCGGCATCCGAGATCATCTCGGTATGCACGGGAATGAGATTGCCCCGCGACGCGAGTTCGCGGAACTCGGCGAGGGATGGGATGAAGGAGATGGTCATTTGGAAAAAGCGTTCAGATTGTTATGTGCCGGCGCGTCCAAAAAAACGGTCATTTTGATCGAAGCGAAGGCGGAAAGATGGGCGGAGCGTAGTGGAGAAATCTCTCACTTCCCCACGTCCGGGCGAAGGTGGCGAAGCGGAAATGCGAAATGATCTGCTGCCAAAGCGCGCCGCCGGAGGTGAAAAAGTTAGAGGTTTCTCCACTCCGCTACGCTCCGGTCGAAATGACAGGGGATGGGGACGCTCTGCGTGTCGCGACGACGTTCTACGTTGCATAAGTCTTCGCCGGATCAAACACCCGCGCCTCCACCACCGCGACCGGCGATCCTTCGCGGTCGAGTTCCTGGAAAAAGCAGCTCTCAAAGCCCGTGTGACACGCGCCGCCGGTCTGCTCGACTTCAAAGAGCAGCGTGTCGGCATCGCAGTCGGCGAACCAGCGCACGACCTTCTGCGTATGCCCGCTCGTCTCGCCTTTCAGCCAGAATTTCTGCCGCGACCGGCTCCAGTAATTCATCGCGCCCGTCACGAGGGTGGCTTCGAGTGAGGCCGCATTCATCCACGCCATCATCAGCACGCGCTTCGTTTTTGCGTCCTGCACGATCGCGGGGATGAGGCCGTCGGCGTTGTATTTGAGTTGGGTATTCATAAGAGGTCGGAGTTGGGAAAAAAGATGGGTGAAAACAAAAAACCCGACGATTCGGAAAGGGAATCATCGGGCGAAAGTTCGGCGCACTCGGTGGCGACGACTGCACTCGGCCTCCCGAAGGAGCACCGGGCGCGAGCCCGTCTTAGCTATGCCACCAATGTTGGTAATTCACGGCGGCTGGATTAAACGCGGGCGCGACCACGGGCAAGCTATTTTCGGAATCCAGCACACATGGATAGAACACCATTCGACGCGATGCCGCCTATAGACCGGCTCGCGGCTCCCATGTATGACTGCCGCAATCAGAATGTAGCCCTCCTCGATCGTGTAAAGGACGACGTATCGGAATCGCCGCGCGAGGCCTAGCGTGAGTGGCATGGCTGGACAGTATGCGCCTCGAGGGATTGGCACAGGATTACGGTGACGAGACGAGGCCCAAGCTAGGAGGATATCCATTCGCTTTCAGGCGGTGGGGCTTTAGCAGGCAGTAAGAAGTGGTCGGTAAGCAGAAAAGTTTGGCGCATTGCGCGACTGCTTCTGACTACTAACTACTGCTCACTTCTTACTCCCGCCCCATGTCCACGATTCCCCTAAACTCTCATTGAATGCTGGCGATCAATCCGAGGCAAAGAGCAATGGCGGTGAGTTTCAGAGTGGAGCGGAATCGCCGCTCACTATTTCCTGCGCGTATCTTTCGTGCGCCGTGCCTCTTACCCGAGCACGCGTTCGAGCAGCGAATTAAGCCGGTTCAACATCGCGCGCGGGTCTTCCAGCAGGCCGGCGCTGACGAGGGCGTTGTCGAAGACTTGTGCGGCGACTTGCTCGGCCAGCGGCTTGTCAGTGTGGCGGATTTTTTCGAGGCGTGCGATCATCGGATGATCGGGATTGATCTCGAAATCCGGCGCGCTTTCGATGGGTGATTCGTCGCCTTCGCGCTTCATCATTTTCATCATGCGCCGCATGGAGGAAGTCATGTGCATGTCGCTATCCACCACCACCGCGGGGCTGCCGACGAGTCGCTTGGAGGAGCGCACTTCGCCGACGCGCTGACCGAGTGTTTCCTTGATGAAGTTCGCAAGCAGACGCGCATCTTCCTCGCCGAGGCCGGTGGATTCCTTGTCCAGTTTCAGGTCGGCTTTTTCAGCCGCGACCACGCGCTTTTTGTCAAACTCGCGCAGATGTTCCATCACGAATTCATCGCGGGGATCGGTGAGGAAAAGGACCTCGTATTTCTTTTCGCGGAACACCTCGAAGTAAGGACTCGTCTCCGCCGATTCGCGGCTCGTGCCGAGCAGGAAATAGATTTCCTTTTGCTCCTCCGGCATGCGGCTCACATAGTCGGTGAGCGAGGTCGTCTTGCCCTTGTCCGTGTGCGACGACTCAAAGCGCAGCAGCTTCGCGATGGCCTCGCGATGCGTCCAGTCAGTCGCGACGCCTTCCTTCAAACAATGGCCGTGCTCCTTGAAAAAGCGGTCGTATTTCTCCGGGTCCTTCTGCGATTCCTCGTCGAGAAATTTCAGGAAACGCTTCGTCAGCACGTCATTGATTTTGCGTAGCAGCGCGCTGTCCTGCATCGTCTCGCGCGAGATGTTCAGCGGCAGGTCTTCGCTATCGACGACGCCTTTTAAAAAACGCAGCCAGTCCGGGAAAAGTTTCTTCGCCTTGGGCTCGATCAGGATTTTCCGGCAGTAAAGATTCACCTCGCTCTCGTCGCGCGCCATGGTGAGCAGCTCGAAGTTTTTCGCAGGCACATAAAGCAGCGCGCGGATGGAGATCGGCGCGTCCGCCGTGAAGTGCAGCCGGTAGGCCGGCGCATCCGTCGAGTGGCCGATGTATTTGTAAAACTCGTCGTATTCCGCGTCGGTGATTTCGCTCTTGTTCTTGGTCCACAGCGCCTGCTGCGTGTTCACCGCGTTGCCATTCAGCTCGATCGGGAACTGCACGAAATTCGAGTAGTGCTTGATGATTTGCTCGATGCGCGAGGACTGCGCGAACTCCGCCTCGCGCAGATGCAGGACGATCTTCGTGCCCCGCTCCAAGTCGCCCGCAGGCTCGATTTCGTAGCCAGTCTTTCCGTCACTCGTCCACAGCCAGCCCTTTTCATTCGGCTGATAGGAGCGGGTGAAAACGGTCACTTTATCCGCGACCATAAACGCCGAATAAAAGCCCACGCCAAACTGCCCGATGAGGCTCGCGTCTTCCTTGCTGGCCTTGAGTTGTTCGAGAAAAGCCTTCGATCCCGAATGCGCGATCGTGCCGAGATTTTCCACGAGTTCCGCGTGTGTCATCCCGAGCCCCGCATCGGTGAAAGTGATCGTCTTCGCCGTGTCGTCCGTCGAGACGCTGATCTTCAGCGGTAGCTCGGGCGTGGCGATTTCCGTCCCGGAAGTCTGGAGAAATTTCAGCTTCTCAGTCGCATCGGCCGCGTTGGAAATCAGCTCGCGCACAAAGATTTCCTTGTCCGTGTAGAGGGAGTGAATGACGAGGTCGAGCAACTGCGCGATCTCGGCTTGGAAGGCGTGTTTTTCGATAGTGGATGACATAGGGCCGTGAATGATAGGGAGCCGCGCCAGTAGCGCAAGCAAGTCGCTCGAAGCGGGCATGGCTGAAGGCACCGAGATCGACGCCTTCATGAAGAACAAATACGCGCGCAACCCCGAGAAACTGCGCGCCTGGGAAAGCGCCCGCCGCATCGAGCGCGCCCCCAAGCGGGAAAGAAGCCCGCCCCGATGACCGGCACCACATCACCAAAGCTAACCCGTAGCTCCATGCTGTAACCCGGTCATGCCCGCACTCGAATATCCGCACATCTCGCGCGCCATCGGAGGCGCGGCTCCTCGCTCGAATCGTTACTTTTCCAAAGGCGGGCGCTGCGGACGTGCGTCGCCGTTTGGCGCTCCGGGGCCGCCACCTTGCGGCCCGCCCGGCCCGCGTCCTCCGGGACCGCCTTGACCCTGTCCTTCAGGTCGTCCACCGGCTCCGCCGCCGGGGCCACCCTGCCCGCCTGGCCGCTGCGGGCGGTATTCGTCTTCGGTGATTTTTCCGTCGCCGTTCTTGTCGAGTTTCTTCAGCGACTCGCTGGCTTTCGCGAGTTCCGCGGCGTCGATCACGCCGTCATGATTCAGGTCGAGCGCATCGATGATCGGGCTCATGGGACGCTGCCCGCCGGGGCCTCCCTGACCCCCACCGGGTCCGCCGCCGCCGGGACCGCCGCGGCCTTCAGGGGCGCCGCCTTGTCCGCCCGGAGGTGGTCCGCAAGCGGGTGGTTTGCCTTCCTGCGCGATGAGGAGAGTGGATGAAATGCCGATGATTCCGGCGAGGATGATGATGGATTTTTTCATGATGTGGATTGCTTACTTTTGTTTTTCCGCGCCCGCCGTCGGCACCGATTCGATGCAGTAAAGTGTCCGGTTCGACCGCAGAAAGAGTTGCCGGCCGGCGATGGCGGGCGTGCCGTTGAATTGCGAGTCGTCGCCCGCGAGTTTATTTTGCGCGACGAGTTTGAACTCGGGTTTCGCTTCCAAAACAAACGTCCCGTTCTGCCGGCTCACGGCGTAGATGAGGCCGTTCGCGAGGACCGCCGACGCGTAGAATGGCTTGCCGCCGCGCCCTGTCGCCGATGCGCCGGGGAGCCGCTCTTTGTAAATGAGCGAGCCGTCCTTCGCATTCAGGCACAGCGCGAATCCCTGATCCGTCGCCACGTAAAAACGCCCGTCCGCGATGACGGGCGAGGGGACGTAGGAGGCGTTGTTGCTCGTCCACAGCACGTTCGTTTTCGTCACGTCGCCCTTGCCGCCGCCGCGCACGGCTGCCGCGGCGATCTTTGGAAAACCACCCGTCGCGTAAATCACGCCGTCCGCCGCGACGATGCTCGCCGCGACATTCCCTTCGATACCGCTGCTGGCGAACCACCGCAGTTTTCCCGTGTCGGGATTCATGCCCCACAATTCGCCCGGCACGGCGAGCACGAGATCGGCGCGATCCCCGGCGGTTACGAGCGCGGGCGTGCCGTAGCAAAGTTCGAGCGTCGCGGAATCGGACTTCCAGATTTCCTTCCCGGTCAGCTTGTCGAGCGCGCGCACGCTCTGGCTTTCTTCGGACGCATTCACGATCACCTTGTCGCCGGACAGCACAAGACTTGAGCCCGAGCCCCAGCGCCGGTTGCCGGATTCGTGGCCAACATTCACGCGCCAGAGTTCTCTGCCGGTGAAGTCGAACGCGAGCACGCCCGTCTTGCCGAAAAATACGTAAACACGCTCGCCATCGGTCGCGGGCGTGCTGCTCGCGTAGCCATGCTCGGTAAGAAATCCGCTGTAGGCATCCTCGGGCATTTCAGCCGCGATGGCCTTGTCCCAAAGCACTTTCCCCGACGCGTGATCGAGGCACACGAGATGACGCTGGAGCTTGTCCATCCCGCCATCGCTCCCGTCGCCATAGCCAGAGTAACACGTCACAAACACGCGCTCGCCGGACACGATCGGACTCGATGACCCCGGCCCCGGCAGCGCGGTTTTCCACTTCACGTTTTCCGTGTCGCTCCAAGTCGCGGGCGGCGTCGCATCGCGCGCGACGCCGCTGCCATCCGCACCACGAAAGCGCGGCCAGTCGGCGGCGTGGAGCGGAGCGAGGGTGAAAAGCGTGAGGGCGGTGAGGAGGTGTTTCATTGATCGTGAAAAATGGGAGGCTCGCCAATGTGCGAAGCGGCGCGCTGAATTAAGAACGCCGCCGCCGACTCAAAGCTGTTCACTTTTACAAAAACTGCACGGCACGGACTCAAAGCCGACGACTTCATCTTGGAGCGGAAGGAGCGTTCATCGCAGGCTGCGGCGGGCGAGTTTCGGCGCGGGCTCTTCCCGGAGGTCCGCCGGGTCCACGACGGGCGTTCGCGATGGGGAGATCGCTTTTTAACGCGGTGAGTTCCGTCGTGAGACGTTCGGCGATTTCAGGATGCTTCGCGAGTTCGTCAGTCGTTTCGGAAAGGTCAGCGGTGATGTGGTAGAGCGCGCGCTGGCCGTCGGCGGTCTCGATGAGCTTCCATTCGCCGTCGAAGAACGCGATGTCGCCGGTCGCGACGGCGAAGGGCGGGCGCTCGGTCGTTTTGCCTTCGTGCAGAGCGGGCCAGAGATTCACGCCATCGAGCTTCGCGTCGCACTTCACTCCCGCAGCGGCGGCGAGCGTGGGGAAGAAATCCTGCGTGGCGAAAGGAAGCTGGCTCACGGTCCCGGCGGCGATTTTCCCCGGCCAGCGCACGACGCACGGCGTGCGGATGCCGCCCTCGAAGAGCGTGTCTTTTCCCGCGCGCAGCGGGCCGTTGCTGCCGGTGCGGCGGGATGCGCCGTTGTCGGAAAAGAAGATGACGAGCGTGTTGTCGCGCAGCCTTTGCTCATCGAGCGCGGCGAGGATTTTGCCGATGCTGAAGTCCATTGCGTCGATGATGGCAGCGCTGGTCGTGCGCGCTCCGAGCGTTTTGTATTTCGCGAGGAATTCCTCCGGCGCGTTCTGCGGCACGTGCGGCGCGTTGAACGTGACCTCGATGAAGAACGGGCGTTTCGCGTCGCACTCGCGGAGTTGGCGGATGGCTTCGTCGGCGATGAGGAAAGTGGAGTAGCCGTCTTCCTTCAGCGTGGTGCCGTCGCGCTGCCAGTCCACCGCGCCGCGCTGATTGGTGTGCTTGAAGTAGTCGATCTCCGGCCCGACAAAGCCGTAGAAATGCTCGAAGCCGTGCTGCTGCGGCAGACTCCCGCCGCCGGTGCCGAGGTGCCATTTCCCGATGAGCGAAGTGGTGTAGCCCGCCGCGCGAAAAGTGCCGGGCAGCGTGACGAGATTTGCAGGCAGCGTCTGCTCCGGCCCCATCACCGCTGTCACGCCAAAGCGCCGCGGCATCTGCCCCGAGAGCAGCGCCGCGCGCGTGGGGCTGCACACGGGATACGCGTAAAAGCGCTGCAACTCCACGCCGTCCTTCGCGAGCCGGTCGAGATGCGGCGTCGCCGCTGCGCCTTGGTGAAAGCCGACATCGCCCCAGCCGAGATCGTCCGCGATGAGGAGTAAAATGTTCGGCGCATTCGGCAGTGTGGTGACGCCGCCCTGCGGAGTCGGTTGCGGACTCGCGCTCGCCGAAGCCGGCGCGGCATTCGGGCGTCCGCCGGGGCGATACTCGTCCGCGGTTAGCTTCCCGTCGCCATTCTTGTCGAGTGCCCGCAACGACTCCGAGGCCTTCTCCAGTTCTTCCGCGGAAATCACGCCAACGCCATTCAAGTCCAGCGCCCGCACCGCCGGGGACTGTGGAGCCTGCGCCCACATCGGAACAGCGAGTGCGAGCGAAATGGTGACAGCGAGGGATTTCATCACAGTCAGCATAGCCTCTGCACCTTGAGCCACGATGAAGAATACCCGGCGAGCGAGGGGGGCAGGTTCGAGAGGGTGGAGGCCAGCGTGTCTCAGGGAGCAGGTGCTCGTGGACTACACGAGCGTCTGGTGCGTGGCACCGCCGCCGAGGGCTAAAGGCCCGCAAACAAGCCAGCCCAGCTCAAGCGAGGAACGAGCGCAGGGCTGGGTCATAAAAATGTGAAATCGGCAAAGCCCCAGCGGGGCGTAGCAATCATGGCCCGTTCCCGAAGCCATACAGTCCGTAGATCGGGTCTCATGCTCGCCGCCGCGCTCACGGATTGCGGCTCACGCGATAAAAGCGCTTCGCGTTATTCGCCGGCAGCGCTGCACCAGTCTCAGTGATCGTTGTGGTCGTAGTGACCTTGGCGGCTGCGGGAAGAACCGTATTCGCCGACGCCGGTACGGATCCATTCACCGTGGACCACGTGGCAAGGTCGCTCGACGCTTCGACTTTGTAACTTCCACCTTCCACGCTGCTCCACGTGATTGTCACGTTTCCCGTGCCGGCACCGACGCCCGGATCCGCGCTCCACTTCTCGGTCAGGCTCGTGCCGCCGCTGTTAAAGACTTCCGTGACACCCGTGCCGGGGACGGTCACCGCCTGAGTCGTGCCGTTCCGCGTGCCGTAGTATTGCTTCCCGAGCATGTAGGGAAACGCGGGATTTCCCGAAGCATCATTAGTTACAAAGTAGGCATAAATGCCGCCCGGATACTCCGGCGTGACACACGTGCGGCCATTGTATTGATCCAGATCGTAAGTCCCAGCCGGACCTTGCGCCTGTCCGCGGTCACCGAGGAAGTCGTAGTCTCCAATATAGCGTCCGAGCGAATAAGTCGTCGTTCCCCCGGCTCCAGTGGAAGTATAAGTCGTCACCGGGCCTTGCAGCGCGGCACTCAGGATAAAGTCTCCATTTGTATAACCCGCTCCTGTGCCGGCGTAGGTGGCGGACGTTAGCAGACCTTCAGCGATCGTGGCCCACTTGGGCAAGGTCGTGCGACCCGTGGAGATGACGTTCGTCGTGCCATTGGTGCCGTCACGTTTCACAAACCCGCTGCGCATCCGGGTCACCGCACTCGCCGCGTTGTTCGGATCGGAGTAGGCATACGGCCCGTAGATCGGGAAGCCATCGAAGCTCCAGCCGATAATGGGCGAGTGATGCAGATTGGAGGTATCTTCGGTGTAGGTATAAGTGTTATTCGGCGAGCCGCCGTAAGTCGCCTGCATGTTATCCCCGAGCTGATACCGCAGTGCCTTCGGCTCCGCGTGATAGTGATACTGTCCATTGGCGCCCGGCTGATGCGCAAAGCCTGGATCAAACGTCACCACTTCCACTGCCAGCGCATCGCGCCACCACGGATGCGCTGCATTAGTCTGCCCCATCGAATCACTACCTGTCACCGGTGCCGAAGCCGTCTGCACAAACCCAAACGCATCGCCCAGATCATAGATGCCCACGCCATTCACCATCAGCCCGATCAAACCGCCTGCGTGCGCTGTCTTCGCTGCCGGTACACTCGGCGTCCGCGTGATCCGCGCAGTGTAGTTTTGCGCTACCGGCCAGAAGCCAAAGAGCCCGCCGCCATTGGTGAGGAAAGGTCCCATCGTGTAAGAACACAGCCCGCTGGAGTTGATATAGACATCCGTCGCTGTGGCACGGACGCGCTGCACATCCGCGAAAACCGTCGCCGTCTGCGCGAGCCCGCCGGTGTTGTTATTCGTGATGCCCGCCGTGGGCCACGTCGTCACCGGCGTTGTGTTGTGCGTTCCAGTCGAAGTGCTCGTCGTCTGGATGACCCGTGCGAGCGTGCTGGAATTCTGCGTGAACCACGACGTGAGCATCGGGTCGGCATGGGCGGCGGCAGCGAGGCCGAGGAGGGATAGAACACAACGCTTCATCCTGAGACATTTTCATCCGAACCTTTAGCCGGGATGAAGCGTGCAGGATTTATGGCGGTGAAAATCTGGCGGTCCACTTCATCTCGCCTTCAGCTTCGGGCGGCACAATGCTCGTCCAGATTCCCGCCATGCGCCTCCTCGTTGTCGAAGATGAACCCGACCTGCTCAGCAGCCTCGCCGAGGCGTTGCGCGAGGATGGGTATGCGGTGGATGAGGCGGGCGATGGCGAGGATGGACTCGGGAAGGCGCTGCGCTGCGACTACGACGCGATCGTGCTCGATGTGATGCTGCCGGGGATCAGCGGGTTTGCCGTGCTGGACCGGCTGCGCGTGCGGAAGAAGACGCCGGTGCTCATGCTCACCGCGCGCACGCGCACGCCGGACCGCGTGCGGGGGCTGGACAGCGGCGCGGATGATTATTTGGCGAAACCCTATGAGCTTCCCGAACTGCTCGCGCGCATCCGGGCGCTCATCCGCCGGGCGGCGGGAAATGCGACGGCGCTGGTGAAAATCGGCGACGTGCTCGTGGACTTCGCGGGGCACACTGTTTCGCAACGCGGCGAGTCCGTGGCGCTCACCGCGCGTGAGATTTCGCTTATCGAATATCTCGCACAGCATCGCGGTCGCGTGGTCACGCGCGAGCGGCTTTACGAACATCTTTTCGACGAGAACGACGAGACCCTTTCCAACCTCCTCGATGTCCACGTTTCTAATGTCCGCAAAAAGCTCGGCCACGAGTTCATCGCGACGCGGCGCGGGCTCGGCTATTGCATCGAGTGATGTTTCCAGAATCGCTGCGCTGGCGCATTCAGATCTGGCACGGGTTTTTGCTCGCGGCGGTTCTCACGGGTTTTGCGCTCGCGGCGTACCGGTATCAGTGGGGAAATGAAATACGCCGCGTGGATGGCGAGCTGCGCCAGCGCTCGCGGACGCTCGCGGACGGACTCCCCGGACAGCGCGGGCCGGGCCGTCCGCCACCCGGCGTGGCACCCCGTGAATTTCGCCTGCCCGCGGGGCGCGCGGCGCTGTTCGGGCCCGCGGATGCGGCGGTCTTTTATTACGTGGTGTGGCACCGCGACGGCAGCGAATGGACGAGTTCTCCGGGCGCACCGCACGACATCGCCATGCCAGCGGCACCGGGCGCGAACGATCCCGTCCAGGCAGAGAGAACGCGCGAGGTTTTCCGCGAGTCGTTCACTTTCACGCCACCGGGCGAATGCCTGCTCGCGGGACGCTCGATGGAGCCCGAGCAGGCCGCGCTGCGGCAATATGCGCGCTGGCTCGCGGCGATCTCCGGCGCGGTGCTGGCGCTCGGTCTGGCGGTCGGCTGGTGGATCGCGACGCGGGCGATCCGGCCAGTGGAAATGATCGAGGCTACCGCCCGCCGGATCGCGCGCGGGGAACTCGGCGAACGCATCGCGGTGCGCGAGAAAGGCAGCGAACTCGGCCGCCTCTCCACCGCGCTGAATGAGACCTTCGCGCAGCTCGAAGAATCCTTCGCACGCCAGTCGCGCTTCACCGCCGACGCCGCGCACGAGCTGCGCACGCCCATCGCCATCATCCTCGCGCAAGCCCAACGCGTCCTCACCCGCGAACGCGACGCCGCGACCTACCAGCACGCGCTCGAGGCCTGCGTGAACGCCGCGCGTCGGCTGCACCAGCTCACCGAGTCGCTGCTCGAACTCGCCACGCACGATGCCGACGCCGTCACTTTGAAAAAGGAACCGTGCGACCTCGCCGAAATCGCCCGCGAAACCGCTGCGCTGCTACAATCCACCGCTGAAGAACGCCGCATCGCGCTCACGCTCGATCTCGCACCCGCGCCATGCCGCGCCGACGCCGACCGCATCGCGCAAGTTATCCTCAATCTCCTGACGAACGCGATCGAGCACACGCCTGCCGCGGGCAGCATCACGCTGCGCGCGCACGCAGAAAATGAGCACGCGATTTTCACGATCACCGACACCGGCCCAGGCATCTCCGCCGGGCACCAGCCGCACATCTTCGACCGCTTCTACCGGGTGGAAGAAGCGCGCGACCGGCGCACCGGCGGTGCCGGACTTGGGTTGGCGATTTGCCAAACGATCGCCGAGGCGCATGACGGCACGATCGACGTTGCCAGTGTCGAAGGCCGTGGCAGCACTTTCACTCTGCGGCTGCCGGCAGAGATGGAGCGCGGGGTCACAAATCGGTGAGCGTCTTTAGAAATTCCACGAGGGCGCGCTGATCTTCGGCGCTGAGGTGCAGGCCGCCGTCGGGATGTTTGGCGAGATTCGGATCGAGCGTCGGCGAGCGCTCGACGCCAGTACTGTAGTGCGCGATGACTTCTTCGAGCGTGGCAAAGCGACCGTCGTGCATGTAGGGCGCGGTGCGGGCGATATTGCGCAGGCTCGGGGTGGAAAATTTGCCGCGATCCGACTCGCGCTGGGTGACCGCGAAACGGCCCGGGTCCTTGCTCGCGAGGCCGTTATTGTGAAAGGCGTGGTCGCTGAAAAGCGGTCCACCGTGACAGTGAAAACAGTCCGCGCCGCGCTGGCCGGTACGCGGATCGAACTCCGTCATGAACAACTCGAAGCCCCGCTTTTCCTCATCGCTGAGCGCCGCCTGACCGCGCAGGGCGCGATCGAATTTCGCATCGAAGGCAGTGAGCGTGAGGAGGAAGTTTTCCAGCGCGAGGCTCAGCTTTTCGGCGGTGATTTCATCCGATCCAAATGCGGCGCGGAAGAGGGCAGGATAGTCGTCTTTTGCGGCGAGCTTAGCCGTCACGCGGTCGAGGGATTCATCCATCTCGGTGTGGTCCTGGATCGGCATCAGCACTTGCGCGCGGAGCGAGGGCGCGCGGCCGTCCCAGAAGAAACTTGTCTTCCACGCGAGGTTGAAAAGCGGCATCGCGTTGCGCACGCCCGACTGCCCGCGCACGCCGATGCTCGCGGCCCGCGGATCGCTGAACGCCGTCGCGGCTTGATGGCACGACGCGCACGAGAGCGAACCGTCGCGGGACAGCGCGGTTTCGTCGAAAAGTTTCCGCCCGAGCGCGACGCGCTCTTCGATCAGTGGATTGTCGCGCGGCAAATCGGGGACGGGAAAAGTCGCGTTCATCGTGAAGCGAAAGGGCGTGAATTGTGCCGGCAGATAAAGCGGCTTCAATGGCGAAGGCAGGCTGATCGCGGGCGCGGCGGAGGTCACTTGTTGCACGCGGAAAGCGCCGGGCAGATTCGCCACGAGCGCCGCCGAAACGGGATCGCCATCGCGCGAATGCGTGGCCACGCCATCCTTTCCAAAGGCGAGCGGGCGCGGCGCATTCAGCAGCGCGGCGAGATCGAAATCGACCGCCACACCGGCGTCGTGCGTGAGATCGAGCGGCGCGGTGAGGCTGATTCGCGTGCGGTTCGGATCGCGGGCAAGGTGATACGCAAAGCCTTTCAGCGCGCCTGCGCCCTCACGAAAGAAACCCTCCAGCGCGAGAAAGATATAGCCGCCCTGCCAGCTCCAGTGCAGCCCGTTGAGATTCGCATTGAGCGGGTGATCGGCGGGCAGTTTTGCGGGGTCGGCTGCGTTCGCGGCTGCGTCCGGTCCGAGGTGAAAACGCAGCGCGCGATACTTCTCCGCCGGCACATCGGCGAGCCGCGTGACCGCGCGCCGTTTCTCCGCGTCCATCCACGCGATTTGCCCCGGCATTTCCACCCACGAACCATCCTCACGCTCCAGCGCAAAACCGCTCAGCAGATAACTCAGCCGCGTGACCAACAGCGTCTCGCCGCCGCCATTTTCGTAGCGCAGGGAATCGAGCAGAAGCGGCGCGCCATTGAACGTGGGTCGCAGCGAAATCTCCAGTGCCGCCCCGCGCAATCCGGGCGCTCCGAGCAACAGCGCGAGAAGCGCGATGGGGAGAATTCGGGGCATGCTCATGCGGTCTCGAAAAGTGAAGTAACCGGGGATGTTAAAGCAGTCTGCCGCGGTCGCGAGAAAGATGTGCGCGCGCTTTTCAAATGGTCCGTCGGCTGCTACTGCCTCGCTGCGGATATGGAAAACGAAATTCAATTCGATCAGGTGCAGCAGACGGCGGCGTCTGTCTGCAGCGCGTGTCGCGGCCAATTGCTGGGTTCCTATTTTCAGGCGAACGGTCACGTGCTTTGTGAACGCTGCGCGAGCAGTTTGCGCGACACGTTTCACAGCCAGGAGGGGCAACTGCCGCGAGTCGCAAAGGCCACGGCGCTGGGAATCGGCGGCGGGCTGGCCGGCGGAGCTGTTTACGCGACGGTGCTGGCGGTCGCGCACATCAATGCCGCGCTGATCACCATCCTGATCGGCTGGCTGGTCGGGAAAGGCGTGAGCAAGGGCTGCGGAGGACGCGGCGGATTGGGCTATCAGATCCTCGCGGTCGCGCTCACTTGGTTGTCGATCGGCTTTTCCGCGACGCTGGCCGATGTGGTCACGGAGGACATCGCACACGGCAGTATTTTGGGCGGTGCGGTGCTCTGTCTCATCGGCGCTTTCATCGGGCCAGTGCTGATGGCGACGAGCAGTATCCTCGGAGGAGTGATCACCTTTTTCGGTCTGATGCGCGCATGGCAGATGAACAGGGCCGTGCATCTGGAAGTGACCGGCCCGCACCTGCTCGCCAGCTCCGGGCCAGCCGTCGTGCCGGTGCCAACTTTGCCCACGCCTCTTACCCCGCGGGAAACCATTGTCTGAAGTGGTGCCACCACTGCCGCCCTTTCGCTGCCGGCAGTGCGGATCGGAAATCGTGCCGCCGATGCTCAGTTGCCCCGGCTGTGGAGCGCTCACGCACGCAGAGCAGCTAAAAAATCTCGCCGCCTCCGCGCAAAACGCGGCACCAGCGGAAGGGCTCGCGATGTGGCGCGAGGCCATGACGCTGCTTCCTCCGCAGTCTGCGCAGGCCGCCGCGGTCGCGGTAAAAATCGAGGCTCTTTCCCGCGTCGCGGAAAAGACTCCCGTCACCTCAAACAAAGGCGGTAGATGGAAGGGCGCGGCTGGAAGCGGCGGCGTGATTTTGGTGATGCTGGCCAAATTCAAGACCGCGATTTTTCTCATCCTGAGCCAGGGAAAACTGCTGCTGCTCGGGCTCACGAAGATGGGCACGCTCTTCTCGATGTTCGCTTCCTTCAGCATCTACTGGACGCTCTACGGCTGGAAGTTTGCGGGTGGTTTGATCCTCTCGATCTATGTCCACGAAATGGGTCACGTGCATGCGATTCGCCGCCTCGGGATGTCGGCGAGCGCGCCGATGTTCATCCCCGGATTCGGCGCGCTGATCCGCCTCAAAGCGCAATACATGACGCCGCGCGAAGATGCGCGCATCGGTCTCGCCGGCCCGATTTGGGGACTTGGTGCCGCCTTCTTTGCCGCTGCGTGCGGCTTGGCGTTTCATTCACCCGCATGTCTCGTCATCGCGAAGCTGGGTGCGTGGATCAATCTCTTCAACCTCACGCCCGTGTGGTCGCTGGATGGCGCGCGAGGCTTTCACGCACTGCGCCGGCGCGAACGAATCATCTCGGCCATCGTTTTCGCCGCCTCATGGCTGCCGATCAATCCCAGCTTTGCCCTGCTCGCGACGGCGGCAGGCGTTTACGGAGTGACTCGTCCCAACCTACCCACCGAGACGGACTCACGTGCCTTCGCGGAATACCTTTCTCTTTGCCTGGTCCTTTCGGGCTTGGATTACCTTATTCCCGCCTAACCGGTCTGGTGACCAGAAGCTATCCTCGCCGGCCCCAGTTCTCTTACTGCAAGAGCTTCAGAACGGATTGCGGTAGTTGGTTCGCCTGCGCCAGCATTGCCGTTCCAGATTGAACCAGGATGTTATTCTTGGCGAACTGCGTGCTCTCCGACGCAACGTCCACATCGCGGATTCTGGAAATGGCCGCTTCCAGATTCTGACTCTCCACACTGAGAGTGGTTGCCGCGACATCCAGTCGCGATTGAGAAGCGCCAAGTGTGGCGCGTTCCGTCGCGATGTCTTGAATCGCGTCCACAACCAGCGTGGCGATATTGGAGGTCGTGACGTTCACGTCGAAAGTGGGAGGCGCACCTTGGGAAAGGATGGCATTCATGGCGCCATCTTGCAGGTTCGTCTCGCTGATCTTCATCTCCTGGCCGGCTCCTTCTCCTATCGTCACGGGCAGGCCGGTGGCGTTAGGTCCGAAGAGTTGGATGCCATTAAAAGTGCCGAGCGGTGCAGTGAGTGTCCCGCCCCCGATCGTGTCGCTGAGCTGCTGTTGCAGTGCTTGAAACTCCTGCTGGTAAAGGGCCACATCGCCTGGGTTCTTGGTCACATCTTTTGCCATCATGGAAAGCTCGCTCATCCGCGTGAGCACCTTGCTCATACTGGACATAAAACCATCCGCCGTCTGGATATAAGACATCGCGTTTTGCACGTTGGTGGAGGCCGCATCCAGCCGCTTGCTTTGTGCCTGCAACTTCTCCGAGACAGCGAGCCCGGCGGCGTCGTCCGAAGGCTGGACGATCTTCGAGCCCGAACTAAGTCTGCTCAGCGACTTGTTCAGCATTTCCTGACTGTGATTCAGGTTTCTCGCAGCGGAAGTCGCGGCCGGGTTGGTATTGATGGTCATGGGATGTGGGCTTCAGGTGTTAAAGATGGTTTGCGAGATGCTGAGTGCTGCTTTTCCAGGATCGGAAGAGCTAAGAGCCGCGAGGTTCGAGTCCTTGATGTGGCGGTAGATCTCGTTCCGATAGATGGGGAGATGCCGCGGTGCCTCAATGCCAATTTTCACCGTGTCGGAATCGATCCTCGAAATATGAATCTCGATGTCGTCTCCGATCATGATGCTCTCATTGGCTTTGCGACTCAAAATCAGCATGGGTGGCGCGGTTCAGGCGACCGCGGCGGTATCGCGCTCATCGATGAGCGGATGTTTGGCGGAAAATCGTTCGCTGTTCGTCAGGATGACTTGCTTCCCCACCAGCGTGCGCCGGTTGACGACGAGCGGAGCGATCAGGTTCGCCGTAACGTAATTCTTCGGAGTCGGATGCACCGTCACGATGTTATAAACGAGCGCGTCTTTTGGGTCGCTGAGACCGAGCACTTCCGCATCGTAGTCGCTCAGTTCGAGGTTGTAGTTGGGGACCATGCTCTGCGGTTCCATCGCCAAAAAGTTCAATTCGTCGTCGCCGATCGCGTGCAGCGTCACAAAGGGCCAGGCATCTTTCGCCGGTGTGACATCAAAGGAGCGCAGCTTGGAAAGGCCGATCAGGCCGTGGGGCACCTCGATCCGCAAGGTATCGGGGCTGGTATGAGTCGATGGGAGTTCGGTTACGTATTGCATAGGTATGTGGAGCTACCCCTTGCATAGCGGGAAGCGTGCCAGCTTCCCTCAGCCGAAATCCGCGAAAAGCTACTTCCCGGCTTCGTTCAGATTCACCACCCGATATTCGCCGCCATTTGCGCGCGCCAGGCCTTGCATAAATTCCTGCCCGTCATCCGGGACGTAGGCGATGACGTGAATCTTCGCGGGGCGGGGGAGGGAAAGCTGGAGGGTTTTCACCTGTTCGATGACGTCTTTCCCACTGCTCCCGGTCGGCTCTCCATCGGAGATGAAAAAGATCGTGTCAGGCTTCATGGCAAAGGCGCGTTGCAACGCTTCATCGGCATGCGTGCCCATGTGTTTGTGCCGGGCGTCATCGAGCGCCTTGTCCTTGAGTTTTGGGTCGAGAATTTCCGTCGGGGCCTGTTTCTTCATCCAGTCGATGGCCCGCCGTTTCTCAAAGCCGATCGCGCCCGTGAGACTGGTGCGATAGGGGATGGCCTCGGCGGAAAAGCAGATCAGTCCGAACTTCGCGAGCGGGTCGAGTGAGTTGACGACCTTCTCGATTTCCTTCTCCAGGTTGACCCAAGTCTTACCATTCTTCTCTCCGGTCACCATGCTATTGGACACGTCCACGACGAAAACCACGCTCTGAATCATCGAGCGCAAACCAAAGAAATTGATCCCCGAACCGCCGCCGCCCCCCATTCCGCCGCCGCCGCCGCCACCGCCGAAACTATTCCCAACCCCACCGACGCCACCCATCCGGTTCGGCACCGCATCCGTCGCGGAGGGAAGCGATGGCAGGTCTGGCAACGCGACTTTTGCGAGGCCGGAAGACATGATGCGTTTCGCCTGCGCGGGCGCGCTCATGACCGCTTTCTTTTTTCCGAGCGACATCTTGTGCTCGAGCGCGCGCTTGCTGGCATTGACGGTTGGCGGACCGCCTTGGAACGTCATCTTCCTTTTCAACTGCACCCGCTGGACGATAAAGTAAGCTGCCCCAGCCCCGAAGAGCAGATGGACGACGACGCTGATCATCAGCACTTTGCTGGAGGAGGCGCGCTGCCAGAAGTTCTGCTTGAGCGGTGCGGTGGAAAGGGTGGCGTCCATGACTAGTGCTATATCTGCGAACTCACGGCTCCTCGTCGCTGACGGTAAAGGTCACGTTAGTTACACCCGCCACGGCGAGCGCATCGAGGACATCGACTGTGCGGCTATACTTGGCGTTCGGCTCGCTCACTACCGTCACGAGCGTCGGAGTCTTCGCTTCATCTCCTGCTTTCTTTAAGCGGGTGAGCGTCGCCTTGAGTTGAGTGAGTTCGCGACTCTTGGCCGTGTCCATCGGCTCTTCGTTGAGCTGCACTTCTCCATTCTCCGCAATGTTGATGATCTGCTCGTCCACAAAATCCGTCGCGCCGGAAGTCTCGGCATTACCGGGAAGCTGGGAGTTGAGTTCCTTTTCCACGCGGACTGAGCCGGCCATGACCATGAAGAAAAGCATGATCACGAAAACGACATCAATCATCGGCGCGATCTGAAAACCCAGGTGGACGGTTTCGCCAGAGGGATCGAATCTGCGCGCCATATCAATCCTTGTTCACCGCGGAAAATGAGATGTCGCTGAGGCCAGCTTCCGCAGCCGCATTCATCGCGCGATTGATATAAGTCGCCGTCGCTTCCCGGTCCCCGCGAATGACCGCCCGGAAAGTCGGATTGGCCGATTTAGTCACGCGAGTCTCGCCGGCTTTCTTCGCCGCCGCGATCGCCTTTGTTAGTTCACCGGTTTCGAGAAAGGTCTTGTCGTCCACGACATAGGAGCCCTTCTTCGTTGCCGGGTCCCAGCGCACATTCACAATGACTTCTCCGCGCTGGGTGTCTTTCTTGATGGCATCCGGCGCGAGCGGAAGCGTGATGGACTTGTCCACTTTCAAGACCTGCGCCGTGGTGATGCTCATGAAAAAAATGAGCAGCACCAGCAGCACGTCGATCATCGGCGCGATCTGGAATTCGGGCTCCCCATCTCCACCGCCACCACCGCCGCCCATGTTAGGAGTTCCTCCTGTTCATGGCCGGTTGATTAACCATTGGCCGTTGCGACAATCCAGTTGGGCGTAGCTGCGTAAAGTTCATCGTCGCCGATGTGCGCCCCAGCGATTTGATCGTAAGGCATCTTCCTTAGCAGACCGGCGATCGTATCCTGAATATCGTGCAGGGCTTTCGCCGCGCGATTCCGGAGAAAGTAGTAGGCACCAAACGCCGGGATCGCGATGAAAAGGCCCGACGCCGTCGCCGTCAGCACCTCGCCGATTTTTCCAGAAAGCGCAGAGGGATCGCCAATGCCGCTGCTTCCCAGCACCGCGAAGGCCCCGATCATGCCGGTAACAGTCCCCAGCAAGCCGACCATCGGCGCGCAGACGCCGATGACGGAGAGATAACTAATATAGGTCTGCATGTGCGAGTTCTCCTTCGACATCTCGCCGACGATTCCATCCTCCACCGCTGTTTTCCCTTCACCGAGCAGACTCACTGCGACACGGCAGACATTGCTGAAGGGCGATGGGTTGGCTTTGCAGAAGTTATAGGCACCCACATAGTCGCCCTGCCGGAAGAAGCTTCTCACGGCCTCGACATGCTCGGTGGGAAGCGACTTCTTGACTCCAGTGCGAATGGCTCCATCGACGATCAGATAAAGCGTCGCGACCGAGAGCCCGAAGATCGGAATCATGACCCAGCCGCCTTCCTTGATCTGCTCCATCAAAGTCTTGTTATGAACCAGCGCCTTCCCCGCATCGGCGGCGGCAGGCGCAGCTTCCTGCGCTTGCAAGCCTCCGACAAAGGCCAGCAATCCGGCGATGAACAAGGTGAGAAGGTAGATGTTTTTTGACTTCATTAGATAGGGCGTAAAAATGGAGAGGTTATTTGGGAGGAGTCTGGTCTTTGGCGAGAGGATCAAAGAGCGCCTTCTCGCGTTTGGCGATGAGTTCCATGTCAGCCTTCGCCGCCGCGGCTTCCGGCGTGCCTTTGTAGGTCTTCATTAGCTCTTTCAGGGTCTTCTTCGCGGACTCGAAATCCTCCAGGCCAAAGTGCGCGCGCCCGACTCCCAGCATGGATGCCGGTGCCAGCGCTTTTTGCTCGGGGTAAAGCACGGGCACCTGGAGAAAACTCAGCAACGCATTTTCCCAGTCCTTCAGTGCGAGACAGCTCTGTCCTTTGTAAATGGCCGCGGATGCCAGCACGTCCGATCTCGTAGCGTCCTTTAAGATTCCATCCAGCGTCGTGGACGCAGACTTCGCATCGCCCCGCCGCACGGCCGCGGACGCGAGCAATACTTTAGCCGCCCGTTGCGATTCCGGATCAGTGCTCTGCCCGTTCATACTTTCCGCGAGAGCGTCCGCTTCCTTCTCGCGCCCGAGGCTGACGAGGGCATTCATCTTCATGAGAAGTAACTCCGCCCACCAACTACCCGGCGCATCGCGAAAGCCGGCATAGTATTTCAAAGCCACATCGATCTGGCTGAGCGCCTCGTCGCCCTTGCCCTGCACAAACAACTCCGGTGCCGATCGCAGCGCGGCGGGTTCGCCAAATTCGATCTTCTGAATCTGCGTAATCGGAATCCCCACATCGCCCTGCCGCACGGCATCGCCGGGCTTTGAAGGCGGAATGTCAATCGTGGCGATGATGTTATCCTTTTCCCGCCGCATCGCTTTCGCGGCCTGCGTCGTGCCGTCCTTTTTTAGGATGTTCGTATCTGCATGCGCGACCACGGTCGCGCTGAGCAGCAGGGAAAGTAGCCGTGGCGTGTTCATCCTTGTGCCACTCCCCATTCTTCGAGGCGCTTCTGAGCTTGCTGTGATTCTGGCAAGGCGCGCAGCTTTTCATTGCGCAGCATGTCTCGCAGATTGTCGATTGCGTCTTGTCGTTTGCCCATTTTTTCGAAGGTATCGGCTGCCCTGAGATATGATTTTGCCACCCACGGCAGATACTTCTGATAGGCGACAAAAACGCGGCGGTAAAAAGCAATCGCCTCTGGATAGCGACTTTGTCGAGCCTCGATCTCACCGAGCGAGAAAATCGCAAGTGCCGTGGCATCGCCGCGCCATTCGCGAATGGACGCCACCTGCTCAAACATTTTTTTCGACTCGTCAAATTTCCCGAGTTCCAACAGCGCCTTCGCCTTCCCGATCGTCGCCTCCTTCATCTTCATCGACGCATTCGGAGTATCGAGCGCATCGGTGAAAAGTTGCAGCGCCTTCTCATAGTCCTTCTTCGCAAACGCCACCTCGCCGAGCCCGACAAACGCCACATCGAGATGATCGCTCTTCGGGTAGTTTTCCCGCAGCAGATTGTAGAGCTTTGTCGCGCGATCCGGTTCACCGTGGGCGAGTAAAAAATCGCCCACGAGAGCTAGTAACACCGGACTCAATTCCTCCGGTTTGAAACGGTCCGACATCTCGCGCAGGATCTTTTCCCGCATCGCATCCTGCTTCTTGATCGTCGCCAGTTCCGCCTGCGCAAACATCAGCCTCGCCTTCACCGCCGGCGTCGCCGTCGCCTCGATTGGGCGGAGCTGCTTTTCCAGTTCCGCGAAAGGATCATACGCAACCGGCTCGGCCGGTTCCGGCGCGGGAGCAGCGGGCGTAGCCGCGACTGCGCCCTCAGCGACGGGAATGGCCGCCGGTGCTGGCGGGCGCACGCGTTTCGAGCAGAGCTGCGCGAGTTGTGAGAGCAATTGCTCCACCGCCTCGCGCTTCGGCTCGGCGATATATTTCTGCAAATTCTCGACCAGCAGCGTCTTCGCCTCGTCTCCGCGCCCTTCATGTGCGCGCGCCTTCGCGATCCAATACATCGCCGCCACCACCGCCGGATGATCCGGCTTTTCCGCGACAAATTCCGTGAACATTTTCGCCACCTCATCCCACTGCCCGAGCTTCTGCATCTGCTTGCTCGCCTCGAAGAGCGAATAGTTCAGCACCTCGTCCGTACCCGCTTTTTTGTAAGCCCGCACATAGGCCGGGATCGCGAGATCCCTTTTGCCCAGCGCCGCCAGCGCATCGCCGAGCAGCGCGTGGACTTCGCCATCCATCTGGTCTTCGGGAAACTCGCCCGACCAGTCCTCGCACTGCTTCACCACGTCGTCGTATTGCGACGCCGCGTAGCAGCAAAGCGCGATGCGATACTTTGCGTCCGGCACGAAAAAACCTTTCGGATACTTCGCCACATACGCGTTCAGTTGCTCCAGTCCCTTCTCGTAGTTGCCGAGAAAAACCTGGCTCACCGCGAGGCGGAAGGCGCATTCCTCCGCGTGACTTCCGCCGACTCCGAACAATCCGCCCGCGCCGTCCGTCGAGCCCTCCGGGAAAGCCGTGAGGTATTTCTCATACTCCGCGTTCGCATCTTCGTAGCGGCCCTGCGCGAATTTCGCATTGCCGAGCAGATAGATCATCGTGCCGCGATAAGTGCTCTTCGGCTGCCTCTCCAGCATCGTCGTGAACAACGATTCCGCGCCTGCAAAATCGCCCGCCTGCAACGCCACCGCACCGCTCATGTAACCCACCGTCCCCGCATTTTCCCCGTTCGGAAATTCCTTCAAATACGCCTCGCACGCCGCCTGCGTGCTCTTGATGCGGTTCAAATCGCCGAGCGTCGCCACCATATCGAACATCACCGGCTCGCGCTCCTCCGACTTCGGAAATTTTTGCAGGTGCTGTTTGTAAACCACCAGCGCCTCCCACTTTTTGTCCCACTCATTCCAGCACCGCGCCACGCGGAACATCAGCGACGACGCGTAGTCCGGCAGCTTGCTAAATTCCGACAGCAACTGCTTCGAATCCTCGACCGCGCTTTTCAAAAGGTTGTTCTGCTGCTGCGCAGCCAGATAGCGCGTCGGGTCCGCCGGACTCGTGTGCGCATTGAAGTCGATCAGCTTCTCGATCTTCGCGATGCGGTCCGTTTGAAACGCGATCACGTCATCCCGCGACCGGATTAGCCGATAGCAAGCGATCGCCTCGCCATACATCTTCTTGTCCGCAAAACCGTCGGCCAGCTTCATTGCGACCGTGTTCAGCGTCACGAGATTGTCGCAGATTGCGATGCGGGCCTGGATTTTTTCCAGCAGCGCCGCCGCCTTCGCCGTCTCGTTTTTCTCCACGTATAGCTCGATCAGCATCACCGCGCCGTTCGCCTGCGCTGTCGTTTTGATGTCCGCGCCGACGAGCTTCTCCAGCACCTTGATTGCCATCTCCGGCTTCTTCTGCAGCTTGTAAGCGAGCGCCTGCGCACCCAGCGCCCGCTCCCGGATCGCCGCCACATTTTCCAGCGCCACAAAGAGCTTGATCGCCTCGTCGTAATTCTTCGCGGCAAGATAAGTCTGACCCAGTGCCAGCTTCGCATCCGTCAGCTTTTCCGCGTTGGGGAACTTCGAGATAAAGCCCGAGAACACCTCGATCGCCTTCGGGAAATTCGGCATGTTGTAGTAGGCCGCTCCGAGCGTCAGATAGGCGGGTTGGATTCCCGACTGCCCCTCATTCGGCACGAGCTTGATCAGCTTTTCCAAACCGCTCGCCGCATCGCTCCACTTCCCTTCCTGAAACGCTTTCATCGCGGCGTTATAAGTCTCCGCCATGATCTGAGCCGGCGATTTTTCGGCCGCCAATTGACCGTGCGCTACCGTGGCCGGCAGCGCCAGCGCCAGCGCGAGAACGTGGCGCACAAATCGTGTGCGCGGGTCTGCGGGCGGGAAGATTCGGGGCAAATGCTTCAAAAGTTCGGGAGTCGCGCCGGGAAAAGCGGCACGGGGAATTCTTTTAATGTGATTCGTTCCACTGACAACGGAAATCACGCGCCAGCACCGAAACATTGCGGAATTTTCCGCTCGCTACGGCGGAAAAATGCCCCTCAGCGGAAGCCGCAGCGCTCGCCGAGCGCGAGGCATTCCGCGAGCGGCATCAGTCCGCCAGTGCAGGTTTCGTCGCTCAGATTTGCCGCCGCTGCGCAGACGCCGATGCGCAGCGCGTCGTCGAGCGATCGCATTTCGTGCCAGCCGTAAAGGACGCCCGCCGTGAACGCATCGCCCGCGCCCGCCGCGCCTTTGATGTAGCCAGCGGGGAGCCGC
Source organism: Chthoniobacterales bacterium (assembly GCA_038228115.1). GTDB lineage: Bacteria > Verrucomicrobiota > Verrucomicrobiia > Chthoniobacterales > Chthoniobacteraceae > JANLQB01. The sequence goes on along the minus strand of JBBRPM010000014.1, from coordinate 69,859 downwards.
ACGCTGCCGTGCTCGTGCCATGCACCGCTCCGCTCCAGCGCGCACGCGCCTTCGGGAAAATGCACGACGACCTGCTCGCGCACGCCTGCTTCCAGCAGCGCACCCATCGCCTCGCGCAAGGCAGCGCGGTCGAGCGTCTCGCCATTTCGCACTTTGCGGCCCGTCACGCGACCGGCCTCGAATTCATTCATGATGCAGGTATCCACATGCTTCAGCGCGGGTGTCACGATGCGCGCAAAGCGATCGCTGTCCTCGCTCACGCAATCGATCGAAGTTTTCAGCCCCGCGTCCGTCGCGCGGGCCAGCACTTCCGCGGCCATCGTGCCGTGCGTCGCGCTCAGTTCGTCGAGTTTGTCGAGCAGGAGCAGGTAGCCAAGGTGAAAGATTTTCGCGTTCGTTTTGGTGAAGTCAAAGTGCCGCGCTTCCAGCAGCGCGTTTGCACCGCGCGCGTGGAAAAAAGTGCGGCGTCCGCTGGCGCGCACCGTCATCACATCGGTGTAGCTCGTCGGCGCGTCGCTGGTGAATTGCAGCGCGTGCGTGTCGATTTTTCGCTGGCCGCATTCCTCGAAAATCCAACGCCCGTTTTCATCGTTGCCGACGAGGCCGACCGCCTCAAGCGGGAAGGGGACGCCCATGATGGCAAGATCGACGAGCACATTGAACGGCGATCCGCCGGTGCCGCGCGCAGTGGAAAAAATGTTCGCCAGCGCGTCCTGCTGCGGCCAAGTGTCGATGATTTTCACGGCATCGACGATCCAGTTGCCGCCAGCGAGAAGTCCGTTTCGGGTAGTGCTCATATTGGGAAAGTGGCGCGACTAAAGACGATGCGATGCCGGATGACCAAGCGCGAAAATAGCGAAGCCACTCACCCCGCCGTCATTCCGACCGGAGCGTAGCGGAGTGGAGGAACCTCAAATTTTTCGTCGCCGGGAGCAGGCGGAGCGGAGCGCGCCGTGTGCCGCCGCCTCCGCCCGCAGATGTAAGAGTTTTCTCCACCCCGCTTCGCTCCGGTCGAAATGACGGCGTGTTTTTTGGATGGTCGCTGCACGACTATGCAGCGCGTTTCCACTGCCGCCGCCGCATCCAAATATCGAGCGGGAAAAGCGTGAGCGCGGCGATGAGCAGCGCGTCAGTGATGTCGCGAAGCTGCGGCGTCGCGCTCTCGGGCCGCGCGAAAATTTCCGTCGGCGTCGGGTCAAATTTCCCGTGCGTGATGTTCGCAAGCGACTTCAACAGTGGCTCGTTTGTCTCCGTGGAAAGATACTCGCGCGGATAGCTGCGCGTGTGCCCAAATGTGTAACCGCCATCGGGCAACTCGGGCGAATTGACCGAGATCAGCGTCGTGCCTTCCGGCGCGAGATCGAGCTGCGCGGTATATTGGCCGGGGCCGGATTGCACCGCAGCGACGGTCTTCGTTTCGCCGCCGGGACCGAGCGCGTTCACGGTGATCGGAAGTTGATTGCGAAACTCGCCGTCGGGCTTCACCGCATCGATCGTCAACACCAGCCCGTCGCCGCTCTCGCGAGTCTGCACGTCGAAGCTCGCTTGGTCACTTTTCCTCATCAGCCCGCGCACCGTCTGCGCCCAAAATTTCCCGAATCCCGACCACTGGAGCCACTCTGCGGCCCACCGGCTTTTCGCGTCGCTGGTGAAAGCCGCGGCCTGTCCGAGGCCGTAACGCCACGTCGCGAGCAGCGGCTCTCCGCGTTCCGTCGCGAGCAGAATGTCGGCGGTCGGTTTTGGTTTCGTCGCGTTGTAGCCGAGCAGGAGAGGGGATTGCGTCCAGTCGAGTCCCGACGTGATCGCGCTCTTGCGCACCGGGACCGCGAGGAACGGCTCCTCCACCAGACTGGATTGCGCGACCTTCATTGTCTCCGTACTGAATATCTGCGGCAGCGTGGTCGCGTCGCTGGTCAGGTAAAAGCGACCATTCCCGCGCTCGGCGAGCTGCCGGAGAAACGCGGTATCCTTGTCCGACTCCAGCCCGAGCCCTACGACCGAGGTGGTGATCTTCGACGCCAGCATCGCGGACGCGAGATCGAGCGACGATCCACCGCCGCGCGCGCCGTCGCCCATTTCGCCGCCGTTCTTTTCCTCCGCATCCGCCGCGTCGGAGAAAACGATGATGTGCTTGATGCGCGCCGGGATGTCGCGGATCTGCGCGAAGGCCTCGACGAGCGAGGTATAGATATAGATGCCGCCGCCGCCCGCGGTGATGCTGAGAATCTTCTGCTCCTCGCCGCTTTTCGTCGCGTGCTGCGTCAGCGGCACGACGGTATGCGAGCGCACATCCACGGCCAGCACGCCGAAATAATCTTTCGGCTGCAATGCGTTCATCGCCATGACTGCACCTTGATCCGCGAGCGACATTTTCGTTTGTCCCTGCACCTGCGCGGTCATCGAGCCCGAGCGATCCAGCACCACGAGCAGCGCCACGCTCGGCGTATCCAGCCGGTCCTCGTGCTCCATCCGCACCGGAAGCATTTGCTCCACCGGCGTCCGCGAATAGCCACCGACGCCGTAGCTATTTTCGCCGCCGATCATGAGAAACCCGCCGCCAAAATCCTGCACCCAGCGCCGGTAAAGCTCCATCTGCTCCCGGCCCATTTGCAGCGCCGATACATCGCTGAGCGCCAGCAGATCGAACTGCTGCAAATCCTCCAGCGTCTTTGGCAAACCAAGCGCGCCGCGCGTTTCCACCTGCATCTTTTCGCCGCGCAATGCATCCGCGAGCGGCCGGATTTTTGTCTCATCGCCATCGACAATCAAAATCCGCGGCTGCCCGCGAAGGCTGGCCGTTGCTTGCATGCGGTTGTTTTCCACCGACGTGTCCTGCGCTGGCACCACTTCGACTTCGTAGGAAATAAAGTTGCCGTCCGCGTGAAGATTCGGTGCGCGAAACGCGTTGTCGCCCGGCTTCAAAGTCACGTCGCGCTGCTCCAGGAGAAATTGATTTTGGTAAAGTTTCACCTTTGCCGCCGTCTCGACATTGCTGCGGATATTCGCGCTCAAATCGAAAGGCTCGCCCGTCTTCAAACGGCGCGGAATGTCCACGCGCTCGACGAGGACTTCGGGCGTCGCCGCATTCCGCAGCGGCACGGCGAACAGCTCCACGCCTGCATCCGCGAGCGCCTGCGCCGCGGCCTGCGCGTGATCCGACGTATCGAGGCCATCGCTCAGCAGCACGAGGCGGCGCTTCTTTTCTGTGGGAAAAATCGCGCTCGCGAAATCAAACGCGCGCTCAAAATCCGTCGCGCCGCGTTCTTTCAAAACCGGCCACTCCGCGTCGAGTCGCACGCTCGGTCCCGGCGGCTGCCACACCTCCGCATCGCGCGCAAAACCGACGATGCCCGCGTCGTCGCCCGAGCCCTGTTTCTTCAAAGCCGCCGCCACAAAATCGCGCGCCACTTTTTGCGCTCCAGGCGAAACGCTCGCCGACTGATCGACCGCAAACAGCACCGCGACATCGCGCGAAGGCAGTCGTAACCGCACGCCCGCCAGCGCGCTGATAAGCAGCAGGAGAATGACGACGCGAATCGCAAAACACGCGACGCGCTGAAGCGGCGTCATGTCCGCCAGCGATCGTCGCTGCCCGAGCCACAGCAGCGGCACGACGACGAGCAGCGTCAGGAAAAGCGGGTGCGTCAGATCGAGCATTTCAAATCCTCCACGCGGCGCGCGGAAATTCCGGGGAGCGCACTCGTCCCGAGTGCTGGCGACGACGTCCTGCCTTCGCGGACTTCCAACTCGCGCCGATGCAAATTTCGTTTGCCCAATTTCGCTATGGCGCCGCAGGAAAGTTCGTTCCGGCGGGACGCCGAAACCAGCACTCGGGACGAGCGCGCTTCCCGGAGATGGTGGCGACGCCGTATCACTCCGTCCGCCTCCGGTGAAAGAGCCACCATTCGATGGTGAAAAGAATGAGCGCGGCGAGCGCGAGATATTGCCAGAGCGGCCAGCCGGTGAAGCCCGCGAGCGCGGCGATCGGCAGAGACGCCGTCTTGTTTTCAGCGGGTGGCGCGTCGAGCAGATCGGACTCGGCTTCGGTAAAAGTATTCACCGCGATCCAATTCTGCGCACCCGGACCGGTCACCAAGTGGAAGCCATCGTGCAGCGGAGAAAACGTTCCGCTCGCGGTCTTCTTCGGATCGGGCAACGCATCGAGATTAGTCACCGCTTCCGTCGAAATCGCGCTGCCCGGTGCGAGCGTCACGGATTCACCGGCGAGCACGCCGCCAGTCGTGTCGTGCGTCTCGCCCGCGAGCCATCGGGTCGCGTTCGTCATCAGCAGCGGAAAGGCAATGCGCAGCGGCAAATCCGAATCGCCGACATCGAAAGCCAGCGCGGCGATTCGCTGTTCGCCATTAGCGATGCGGCGGGTGCCGGTGAGCAGCAGCGGATGATCGAAGCTGCGCAGCGGAGCCTGCCACGTCCAGCCGTCCGCGGGCTCGGGGACCTTCAGCGAAGCGGCTCGGACGATGGTCACGTTTTGCAAATTCACGAGCCGCATGATGGGATGCGTCGCCTCGTTTTCGCTTACCAGCGGCTGCTCGATCGGAGCATCGCCGGTGGTGAAAGGTGACTGTTTTAGGAAAAGAAAATTGCCCGTGGATTTGGCGAGGTCGAAGTCGGGCGGGATGAAATTATCGAGAATGACCGCGTCGAATTTCGCCGCGAAATCCGCCTGCCACGCGGACGGCTCGATCAACTCGAACTGCGTCTCCTGATCCGCCGCGAGCAGCTTTTCTACGAACCAATTTCCTTTCGTCACCAGCAACACACGCTGTTGGCGCGGCGCAGGGAGAACGGCGTAAGCGGTGTTGTCCACGCTCAGTGCGTCCTTCACATCGAGCTTCGCCGTGAGCCATCCGCGCGCGCTGCGAGTGCTGCGCGGGACAGATGGGAAAACGTCGAAGCGCTCCTTGCCGGGCTCCAGCGTGAAGGGTTTCACATCGAGCAGTTTTCCATCGAAAGAAATCTCCACGTTTCCGCTCACCGCCGCGCGCCCGAAGTTTTTGACCGCGAGCAGCACCTCGCTCGTCTGCGGACTCGCGAGCATAGGTCGCGTGGCGAAACGCGTGATCGCCACGTTGTCGTGCGCCGTGCCGCAGGCGATCGCGATGATTTCAGATTTCAGATTTTTGATTTCAGATTTGTTCTTGTCCGAGTCGGTGAGGACCACGGTGCGGGCGCTGCCTTTTCTGGAAGCGAGCAGGGAATCGGCAAGCGCGAGCGACGCATCCAGATCGCCGCCTGCATCGGTCACGGCGAGCGATTCGAGGCCGGTCAGCAGCGCCCGTTCGTCGCCGGTAAAAGGCACGATCACCTTTGGTGAAGCGCCCGCCGCGAGGAGCGCCATTTGTCTTCCCGTGCCCGCTTCCCGCACCAGGCGGCGTGCTTCGGCGAGTGCGCGATCGAAGCGCGTCTGCGTCCCGCTTTCCACCGCCTGCATCCGCGCGCGCGTATCCACGATGAGCACCACGGACGCACCATCGCGCACGAGTCGGTCGAACGCGGGCTTCGCCAGTGCCGCGACGATGAGCAGGAAAATGAGCAGGTGCAGCAGCAGCGAGAAGAGATTGCGCAGCCTTTGGAAAAGCGCGCGGTGGCGGTTTTCCTGCATCACCTTTTCCCAAAACAGCAGCGTGGAAACCGTGATGGGCCGCCGCTTCAGCTTCAGCAAATAGAGCAGCACGATCACCGGCACCCCGGCGAGAAACCACGTGGCCCACGGCGCGAGGAACGTCATGGGCGAACGATCGAACGGCGCAGGCGCGTGAGACGCGGCTCAGGTTTCGGGCGGCGGGGTGGGTGGATCATTCGTCGAGCGGGACAGTGCCACCTGCTCCACGGTTTTCGCAAGGCTCGCCGCGCGCGGATGTCACGCGTCGAGGCGGAGGATGCGGGCGTTGGTTTCCGAGGGCATCCAGTCGAGATGCGTCGTGGAGATCAGCTTTTGTGAATCGGCGGGCAGCGCGGCGAGGAGCGCATTGCGGCGGGCGGGATCGAGTTCGCCGAAGATGTCATCGAGGAGCAGCAGCGGCGGCGTGGCGAAATGTTCGGCGAGGAGTTTGGCCGTGCCGAGTTTTAGAGCGAGGACGAGCGTGCGTTGCTGCCCTTCGCTCGCGAAATCGGCGGTGATATCGTTTAGGAAAAAGCGCACATCATCCCGATGCGGACCGACGCTCGTCTGCCGAAGTCGCGCGTCCTCGCTGTGCGAATGCGCGAGCAGCGAAGCGAAGTCGGTGCCTGCGCCGGGCAGATATTCGACGCGCAAAGTTTCTTGCGCACCGCTGATCGCGTGATGCGCCGCTTCCGCGAGTGGCTGCAAATCCGTGACGAGTTTTGCGCGCGCTGCGGTGAGCACGTTGCCGTGCGCGACGAGCGTTTCGTCGAAGGCGGCGATCTCGCGCCAGCGCGGTTGCGGCGCTTTCAGGAGCAGATTTCGCGAACGCAGCGCGCGCTCGAAATCACGCAGTGCGCTGCGGTATCCGGCTTCACGTTGCACCGCGATGAAATCGAGAAAACGCCGCCGCACTTCGCCGGAACCGCGTACGATATCGATGTCCGAGTTCGAGAAATACACGAGCCGCCCGAGCTTCAGATATTCGGTCGCCGTCTTCTGCTCCACTTCATCGAGCGCGAGTTTTTTCCGCTCGCGGCTGAAGTAAAACTGCAAGTGCCGCTCGCCGAAAAATCCATCGACGACGAATCCGCGCCGCGCGTGCTGCACGACGTGACCAAGTCGCGAGATGCGCGGCGAAGCGAGCCGCAGCAGGATGCACGCGGCCTCCAGCAGCGAAGTTTTCCCGCGCGCATTCGGCCCGACGATCAGATTCAGCCCCGGCTCGAACGCCGCATCAAACGCGTCGAAACAGCGGAAGTGGCGGACTTTGATGGAGCGGAGCACGGCAGAAAATGGGAGCCGCGGATTTCGCGGATTTTCGCAGATGTTGCCAGCGAAACCACTCACGCCAGCTTTCCGTAACGAGGTGACTACGAAAGGCGCGAAGAGCGCAAAGGTGATGATGCCTCATCCGTTGCTCTTCAGAACTTCGCGTGCTGTGCGTCCTTCGTAGTCACCTTTTTCGGTCCGGTTTTGGTGAAGTGTCTGTCAGTCCTCAAACAGCACACGCCACCTGCGCGGAAAACCGTCGCGCACCTTGCCGGTGGCGCACTATTTGCCAAGCGGCGGGGCGTGGTGCATCCTCCGCGCCCTTTATGCAACTGCTACCAGGTTTCCGCGACTTTTATCCTGAGGACTGCGCCCGACGGAATTACATCCTGACAAAATGGCGCGAGGTCGCGCGGCGCTATGGCTTTGTGGAATACGACGGGCCGGTGCTGGAGCCGATGGCGCTCTATGAAAAGAAGAGCGGCGGCGAACTCGTCGGGCAGCTCTTCGATTTCACGGACAAGGGTGATCGTCATGTCGCCATGCGGCCCGAGATGACGCCGACGCTCGCCCGCATGGTCGCGGCGCGGGAGCGCGATTTTAAGAAGCCGCTGAAGTGGTTCTGCGTGCCGCAGTTTTTCCGCTACGAAAAGGCGCAGCGCGGACGGCTGCGGGAGTTCTATCAGTTGAACTGCGACATCATCGGCGAGGCTTCGGCGGCGGCGGATGCGGAGTTGCTCGCGGTGCAGATCGACATGCTGCGCGGATGCGGCTTTACGGAGAAAGAATTTGTGGTGCGGCTGAGCAGTCGGAATGCGTGGGCTCAGTTTTTCACCGAGCGCGGTGGGAAGGCCGAGGATGAATACGAGTTTTTCCAAATCGTCGATAAAGCGGAGCGCACGCCGCCGGAGAAGACGGATGCGGCGTTGCAAAAGTTCAGCATGACCGCGCAGCAGGTGCTCGATTTCATGCGCAGCAAAACTGCGACGGCGGAACTCGCACCGATCCTCGCCGACCTCGCGGCGCGCGGTCTGGACGCGTTTGTGGAGATCGACTACGCAATTGTGCGTGGGCTCGCCTACTACACGGGCGTGGTGTTCGAGGTGTTCGATCGCGGGCTGAATGAACGCGCGCTTTCCGGCGGTGGGCGCTATGACCGGCTACTGAGTTTGATGAGCGACGGGAAGGTCGATCTGCCCGCGCTCGGATTCGGCATGGGCGACGTGGTGTTTGCGAATCTCATCAACGACACGCCTTCCGCCAAAGCGCAGATGGACGCGTGGCTCGCGAAGGAACGGGCGTGCGACGTTTACGTCGTGGTGGCGAAAGAAGAACGGCGCGTGGATGCTCTCGCGATCGTGCAGCAACTCCGCGACGCCGGCCACCGCACGGATTTTCCACTCACGGCCGCCAAGGTTGGTAAACAATTTCAGACCGCGGAAAACCTCGGCGCGCGGCTTGCCGTCTTGATCGGCGACGAATGGCCGCGGGTGAAAGTAAAGACGCTGGCAACGCGCGAGGAACGGGAACTCGCGCACGAAGATTTGTTGGCGTTCCTCGCCCAAGCCGTCATTTCGACCGGAGCGTAGGCGGGCCAGCGGGCGGAGCGCAGTGGAGAAATCTCAAACTTTTCTTCGCACGGGCGAAGGCGGCTGGCATCGACAGAGCACGATTCTCCTCGCCGCTTTTCCGAAAGAAAATGTGAGAGATTTTCCCACTGCGCTCCGCCCACGGTCCCGCCTGCGCTTCGGTCGGAATGACGGGTTTGGATGGGGCGCGCTTTACTGCACCGGTGCCATCAGCCGCGCGATGCGGACGCGCAGGCGGAAGAAGAATCCGGCGTCGATGAGTTCCTGGGCGGCGGCGGGTTTGCTGTTGGCAAAATCGTTTTCCAGCATCTTGGCGACTTGTTCGGCGAAGGCTTCCTCGTAGAAAACCATCGTGACTTCAAAGTTCAGCCGGAAGGAGCGGTTGTCGAAATTCGCAGTTCCGATCGTGCAGTAGTCGTGGTCCACGAGCAGGACTTTCTGGTGCATGAAGCCAGGCTGATGCCGGAACCATTTGATGCCGCACGGCTCGGTCTCCGGGAGATAGGAAAAGCCGGAGAGGCGCACCATTTCGCTGTCGGGTCGCTCGGGCGTGAGGATGCGCACGTCCACTCCGCGCAGCGCGGCGAGTTGGAGCGCGGAGATGAATTGCTCGTCGGGCACGAAATACGGACTGGCGATCCAGAGTCGCTCTTTGGCGGAGTTGATCGCGTGCAGGAAAAACAGCGTGGCCGTTTCCAAATCATCGGCGGGACCGCTCGGGAGACAAAGCGCGCCGGCTTTTCCGTCGTGGGCGCTCGCGGGATTCCACTCCAGATCTTCCACGTCGCCATCCGTGGCCCAGTGCCAGTCCTCGGTCCACGACACCTGCACGCACTGGACGACGGGACCTTCCACCTTCACGTGCGTGTCGCGCCACGGTCCGACTTTTTTGTCGAGGCCGAGATATTCGTCGCCGACATTGTGCCCGCCGACGAAAGCGATTTCGCCGTCCACGATCACGATTTTGCGATGGTTGCGAAAGTTGAGCTGGAGCCGGTTGGCGATGCCTTTCGTGGTGTGGAATGGCGCGACTTTTACGCCGCCTGCGCGCAGCGTGTCGCAGTAGCGCCGGATGTTGCCGCTGCCGATTTCGTCGTAGAGCAAGTGGCAGCGCACGCCCTCGCGCGCCTTGGCGATGAGCGCGTCGCGCAGGCGGCCGCCGAGCGTGTCGTCGTGGATGATGTAAAACTGGACGAGGACGTATTTTTTCGCGGCGGCGATGGCCTCGAAGATGGCGTCGAAAGTGGCCTTTCCATCGACGAGCAGAGTGGCGCGATTGCGTGCGGTGAAGGGAAGTTTGGCGAGACGTTCCAGGAGGATCTCTTCGCTGCGCCCGGCTTTGGTCTGCATACGCTGGCGGTCAAATTCCGCGGCTAGTTTTCGCGCGAGCGCATTCGTTTTCAGCATCTCCTCGCGCCGTGCCGTCACGTAGCCGGCGAATTTTGTCCGCCCGAAAACCCAGTATGCGGGCACCGCGATGTACGGCAGCGTGATGAGCGAAACGGCCCACGCGATCGCACCCTGAGCCGTGCGCGTTTCCATGATCGCCTTCAGCGCGGTGAGGAAGCCGGCAAGTTCACACAGCGCGATCAGGATCGAATACAACATGGGCCGCGCGTCTTTCAGTAAAGCTGCGCGGGCTGCCCCGTCGTCTCGAGCACGGCGTGCCACAGTTCGCTCGCGGGATCCACTTTGCGGCGACCGCCCGTCACGAGATCGAGCGGCAGATGTACAAACGTGCCGTGCCAGCGGCCGACGAGCATCCCGGTCTTGCCCGCCATGCCGGCGTGGACGGCGTGCTGCGCGAGTTGCGAGCAGTACACATTGTCCTGCGCATTTGCGGGCACGCTGCGGACGAGGTAGCTCGGGTCGATATATTTCAGGCTCACCGGCATTTTTCTTTCGTCGAAAAACGCGTTGATCTTTTCACGCAGGAAAATGCCAATGTCGGCAAACTTCGTGTTGCCGCTCTGATCCGTCGCGCCGCTGGATTTCATGAGGTCCTGACCCGCGCCTTCCGCCACGACGATGACGGCGCTTTTGCGATTCGCCACGCGGTGCCGCAGCGCTTCCAGCAGCCCGCTCTCGCCGTCCAGCACGAAGGGCACTTCCGGGATCAGGACGAAATCCACATTACTGCCCGCGAGCGCCGCGTAGCAGCTTATGAAGCCAGAGTCGCGCCCCATCAGCTTGAGGAGGCCGATGCCGTTGAAAGAGCCTTGGGCCTCGATCTGCGCGCAGTTCACCGCCTGCACGGCGGCAGCAAACGCGGTCTCAAAGCCGAACGATTTGTCGAGATACTGGATGTCGTTATCGATTGTCTTGGGAATGCCGATGACCGATTTCTTCAAGCCGCGCCGCTCGATTTCGCGCGTGATTTCCGCCGCGCCTTTCAGCGTGCCGTCGCCGCCGACGACGAAGAAAATATCGACCTTCATTTCCTCCAGCCGGTCCACTATTTGCCCGATGTCCTGATGCCCGCGCGAGGTCCCGAGCACGCTGCCGCCGAACTGATGAATCTGCGCGACGCTGTCCGGTTTCAGCAGCATCGGGCTGTGGCCGTACCGGTCGATGAGGCCCTGGTAGCCGTAGCGAAAGCCGTAGATGCGATTGATGTGATACCGGTAGTGGCACTGGTTCACGATGCCGCGGATGATGTCGTTCAGCCCCGGACACAACCCGCCGCACGTCACGATGGCCGCGGTCGTTTTTACCGTGGGGAAAAAAGTCCGCTCTCTCGGTCCCGCGATCTCGAAAGTCATCGGCGCGACATTCTTTTCGCCGCCCTCGAGATGGTCGAAAAGCACGCGATCCGCGTCGGTCTTAAACGGCACGCGTCCGTTGCCGGCGATGCGAAGTGGAGAGTCGAAGCGGCCTTCGCCCAGCGATTTGATCTGCGTATCCATGTCCCGGATTCAGACTATCCGGCACGCAGAATCTCAAGGCAAAACGCGAACGGTCCGCGGAATCGCCGCATCCTCACCCGAAATATGCCGGCTCATTTCCGCGCTTCCACTTGATGTTGCAGCCGATGCCCGGCTTCTGCTCCGCGTTCACCAGATGGCCGGAAAGAAGTGCGTCCAGCGCCGCGCGCATGTCCTTCCCATCGGCCACGCCACGGCCTGGACGCGAGCTGTCGAGCTGTCCGCGATAGACGAGCCGTCGCTCTTTTCCAAAGAGGAAAAAATCCGGCGTGCAGGCCGCCGTGTAGGCTTTGGCGACGGACTGCGTTTCGTCGTAGAGCACGGGAAAAGTGAATCCCGCCGCGCGGGCGAAAGCCGCGGTCGGCAGCGGTGCATCCTGCGGGTAGCCGGCGATGTCGTTCGCGGTGATGCCCACGAACGCCACGCCCTTGTCCGCGTAGTCGCGCCCCAACCGGGCGAGTTCCTCTTTCACATGAATGACGAATGGGCAATGCGCGCAGAGGAAGATAACGAGCAGCGCTTTCTCCTCCGAGAAATCGGCGAGCGAAACAGGTTTTCCCGTCGTGACATCCGGCAGGGAAAAATCCGGCGCGGCAGTCCCGAGGGCGAGCATGGTGGAAGATGTGGCGGCCATGAGGGGGAGAGTAGGCAGTAAGCAGTGGGCAGTAAGCAGAAAAAACGCACCGCGTGCATAGTCTGACAACTGACTACTGACCACTTCTTACTTCGTAATCCCTAAACAGCCCCCAGCGCCTCCCTCACCGCCGCCGGCAGCGGACGGCCGCCGTCGCCGCCCAGGCGCGCATCGATTTCCTCCAGCCGGTGAATCAGGTCGCTCACCTCGCGCCGCGCATACGGCCCGCCGGCAGCCGCGCAAAAATGCGTGCGGCAGCCGAACGGGCGCTCGTGGTAAATGAGACAGCGGCCCTGCGGATCGAGCAGGGGACACGCGCCGTCGGTTCGCTCGGGAAGCCGCGTGCGACCTGTGGCACGGAGCGCTTTCGCGGCGGTGAGCGCTTCACCTTTCGTCAGATACGGCGTGCGTCCGGTCAGTTTGAAATGGCAGCACTCCGTGCGCTGCCTGCAATCCCGCTCGATCGGGCGCGTGGCCAGTTCCGCGTAAATCGCGCGCACGTTTTTAATCTCCTCCGCGGCGTCCGATGAGCGGCGAGCTTTCAATCCGCGCGGTAATGCACGCTCAGCGTCCGAAAGACATTCGAGCCATTCTGCGCGCTGTAGTAAAAAAGCTCGATCGCCGTATTGTTCTGGTTCCACTTGTAGCCCACGACCGTCTGCACCACATCGCCCTCCGGCTCCGTCTTCCGCGCGATGAGCTGCCCGGCCCCGAAGCGCTTCTCGATGCTCCGCCGAATCTGCCCCATGTATTCGTCGTATTTCGCCTGATCCCAATTCTCGCGCTGATACTGCAACTCCACCTCGGACAGCGTGCCCGCTCTGAAAAAGAACACCGTCCGCTTTAACCCTGCCTGCGCCAGCCCCTCCACATCCCACGCATCGCGCCCGTTCTCCGTCTTGCGCTTTTCCACGATCTTCGCCTTCGCATTCTTCAGCAGCCGCTCCAGCCGCTCGCTCGATTCACCCCAGATGAGTCCGAAGGGCGGCTTAATGTCCTCCGCCCGCAGCGCCGGCGCGAGCGCGAGCAGACTCGCCGCGAGCGCGATCGATTGGAAAAATGGGAGGCGGTTCATTCGGTTTCGCGGCACGACCCGCACGGGAAGACGCTAATCTTTCTTCGCCGTGCTCGCGATATAAAGTTCGCGCAGTTGCTTGAAATCCACCGCCACCGGCGAATGAGTCATCAGATCCACGCCACGATTGTTTTTTGGAAAAGCGATCACGTCGCGAATGCTGTCCGCCCCCACGATCAGCATCACCAGCCGGTCCAGCCCGAGCGCGATGCCACCGTGCGGCGGCGCGCCGAAGCTGAAGGCCCGGAGCAGATGGCTAAACTTCAACTGCTGATCCTCCGGCGAAACGCCCAGCACCTCGAACATTTTCGCCTGCAAATCCCGTTCGTGAATCCGGATCGAACCGCCGCCGAGTTCCACGCCATTTAAGACCACGTCGTATGCCACCGCGCGCACCTTCCCAAACTCGCCCGCCTCCAGCAGCGGCATATCCTCCGCCCGCGGGCGCGTGAACGGATGATGCACCGCCACCCAGTGATTATCCTCCGCGCTGAACGCCAGCAGCGGAAAATCAACCACCCACAGAAAGTTCAGCTCATCCTTTTTTGCCGCCAGCAGCCCGAGCAATTCCGCGCAGCGCATCCGCACCCGCCCCAGCACTTCGCACACCGGCTCCAGCTTCATATCCGCGCCGAAAAAGAGCACATCGCCCTCCGTGAAATTCATGCGCGCCGAGATCGCCGCCTTTTCCGCATCGGAGAAGAATTTCACAATCGGCGACTCCCATTCACCGCCCACACTCCACTTGATATACGCCAGTCCTTTCGCGCCAAATTCCGCCTTCACCCACTCCTCCCACTTCTTCAGTTGCTCCTTGCTCAAAAGCGCCGCCGCCCCCTTCGCATTCAGCGCCTTGATCGCACCGCCCGCATCGGAAACAGACCGGAAGACTTTAAACTGAGAATCCTTAAAAACATCGCCAAGATCCACGAGTTCAAGACCAAAGCGCAGGTCAGGCTTGTCTGAACCGTACCGATTCATCGCCTCGCTGTAGGGCAGGCGCGGGAAAGGAGTCGGGATGTCGATCCCCCGCGCTTCCTTAAAAATCCGCACCAGCAAACCCTCGATCAGCGTCTGGATTTCCAGTTCCGTGATGAACGAAGCCTCCACGTCGATCTGCGTAAACTCCGGCTGCCGATCCGCCCGCAAATCCTCATCGCGAAAGCATCGCGCCACCTGAAAATACTTCTCCAGCCCCGCCACCTGCAGCAGTTGCTTGTACTGCTGCGGAGCCTGAGGCAGCGCGTAAAAAGTCCCCGGATTCAGCCGCGACGGCACCAGAAAATCCCGCGCCCCCTCTGGCGTCGGGTTTGACAAAACTGGCGTCTCGATTTCCAAAAACCCCGCTTCATCCAAAAAATCCCGCGTCGCCTTCACGATGCGATGACGCAGCTTCAAGTTCCGCTGCATCGGTGCCGTCCGCAGATCCAGGTAGCGGTATTGCAGGCGCAAATCTTCATTCACACTCGGATCATCCAGCGGGAAAGGTGGCACGTCCGCCTTGTTCAAAACCGTCAGCGCCATCGCCACGACTTCGATCTCGCCACTCCCCAGCTTTGCATTCTCCGACCCCGGCAAACGCGCCGCCACCACGCCCGAAATCTGAATCACATCCTCACTCCGCAGCTTGTGCGAAGCGGCGGCCACGTCCGCATTTTCCTCCGGCCGGAAAACAATCTGCGTCACCCCCTCGCGATCCCGCAGGTCGATAAAGATCACCCCATGATGATCGCGGTTCGTATTCACCCAACCCGCGAGAGTCACGGTCTGGCCGATATCGGTCGTGCGAAGCTGATTGCAATGGTGCGTGCGGTACATAGGCAGTTTTTCGGGAGCGCGGAATGTAGCGGGAAAGGGCCGGGTGGGGAGAAGAATTTGCAGGAAACTCCCGCCCAGCCCCGCCAGGAGCGCCTCTGACTCGCCGGGGAGGCGGGGAGGCGGGGAGGCGGGGAGGCGGGGAGGCGGGGAGGCGGGTTTTGCCGGTGAGGAGTTGCTGCATGGCGGCCTGTTTGGAAGGCACGCTTCTTGGCCATGAGCCGGTCCAGCGCGCCGAGATGCGGGCGGACCGACCACACAAGGCTTCATCGCCACCAGTGATGCACGCGTTAGAGTGTCCCATCCATTACCGGCGCAGGGGCTGCTGCAGGTGGGGCGCAAGACGGTGCGTGCGGCGCTGGGCATTCTTGAGGTGGAAGGCTTGCTGCGGACGACGAATGGCAGTCGCCGGGTGATCGTGATGAAGCGGATTCCGAAGCCAAGCGCTCCATCCTAAAGCAAAAATCAAAGCCGCAGGCTGGGACTACCAATACTTCCTCCATCTCCTGTGCCTCTCTCAAAATTTACATGCGTGAGCCCTGCACGCAATCGCTTGCTTTGTGGCTGCAGGCAGCCGATGATCGCGACCCTTCACGGAGCCTTTTGGCGGCGTGAAGCGCTTCTTGGAAAGCATTTGTCACCCGGTGCGGAACCCTCCTCACCAAACCCTCTTCCGCCTTGCGCGGAACCCGCAGTTGTCTCCGTTATGGCAGTTGAACAAGTTATCGAAACCGAAGGTAAAATCGTCGCCGTGCTCGCGGGGACGATGTTCCGCGTCGAGCTGGCGAACAAGCATGTGGTGCTGGCGCATATCTCGGGCAAGATGCGCAAGCGTTTCATCCGCCTCACGACGGGTGATCGCGTGAAGCTGGAGATGTCCAGCTACGATCTGAACAAGGCGCGCATCGTGTATCGTCTCGGGTAGCAGGGGCAGGCGCGCGGCTCGTTTTTCGCGCGCGCAAATTGGCAGCGACTCGGCGCTCGACAGGTGAGCGCGTTTCTCGCATTCAGGCCCGCTCTTTTCTCTCCATGTCCCGCGTCTCATCGATTCTGCGTAAATTCTTCGGCGTCTCGAAAACGCACAATCCACCGGGCGGGATTTCGCTCGGGATGACGGTAAAGTCGGAGCAGATTTTCTGCCGGCATTATGCGCGTGATCGGTACACCGGCGCGGGTGAAATCGTGGATCTGGGGTGCTGGATGGGGGCGACGACGATCGCCTTTTCCAAGGGGCTGCGGAAGAATGTGAAGCTCGCGCCGGGGGCGAATCAGAAGCGGATTCACAGCTACGATCTTTTTCAGTGGCACCCGACGATGGATCTGAATGTGAAGGGGACTTCGCTGGAGGGGAAATACCAGCCGGGTGATAGTTTTCTGGCCGACTTCGAAGTGCGCACGAAGCCTTACGTCGAGCATTTCACGATTCATCCGGGCGATGTGAGCCTGCATCCGTGGAAGTCGGGGCCGATCGAGTTGCTCTTCGTGGATGCGATGAAGATGCCGGATACGGCGCGCGTGATCGTGCGCAATTTTTACCCGCATCTGATCCCTGGCGTGAGCATCGTGGCGCATCAGGATTTCGCGCATTTCTTCACGGGCTGGATTCATCTCATCCAGTACCGGCTGCGCGATTACTTCGATTTCGACAGCGAGGTGAAGCGGTCCTGCACGGTGAATTTCAAACTGAAGAAGGCGATCCCGGCGGAGCTGCTGGATCAGGATTGGTCGCTGGAAAAAATCACGCTGGAGGAAATGAATGCGGCCTTCGACTACTCGGCGAGTCTGGTGAGCCAGGACAAGCAGGAGCAAATCGCGTCCGCCCGCGCGATGGCGCACGTGCATCGCGGTGAGCGCGATTTGGCGGAGGACGTCGCGAAGGATTTCATGTGGGCGAACGTGGGTCAGTATCTGTACCGGGATCAGCGGCCGGACTTGGTGGACGTGCGCGCGGCTTTGGAGCTGAAGTAAGAAGTGGTCAGTAGTCAGAGTCTGACGACTGACGACTTTTTACTGCTTACTTCCGACAGCGGCCACATTTCCCTTGCCCCACACAGCGCTGCTTTTAAGTATCCCGCCATGCCACAAGAAGCGCCCGTAGCCTACGACTCGAAGATCGAGGGAAACATCATCTTTACCCGCGTGGACGCGGCGATGAACTGGATGCGGAAAAACTCGCTCTGGCCGATGCCGATGGGGCTCGCGTGCTGCGCGATCGAGTTGATGGCGACGGGCGCGTCGCGTTTCGACATCGCGCGCTTCGGCGCGGAAGTGATGCGCTTTTCTCCACGGCAGAGCGACGTGATGATCGTGGCGGGTACGGTGACTTACAAGATGGCGCTCGCTGTGAAACGGATCTGGGATCAAATGCCGGAGCCAAAATGGTGCATCGCGATGGGTGCGTGTGCATCGAGCGGCGGCATGTATCGCAGCTATGCGGTGCTGCAGGGGATCGATCAACTCATCCCGGTCGATGTCTATATTTCCGGTTGTCCTCCGCGGCCCGAGGCGCTCATCGAGGGGCTGCTCCGGCTTCAGCGGAAGATCGATACCGAGCCCGCGTTGCGCGAGCAGAAGAAGCATTTGATCGCCGATCTTCGTTCCTGATTTTTCCCATGGCTCCCGTTGATTCCATCCGCGCCCTCGAAGGCAAATTCAAGATCCTTTCCAAAGTCGAATTTCGCGGTGAAACGACGCTGGTGATCGAGCGCGACTCGATGCACGACCTCGCGCTTTTTGCCCGCGACACGCTGGGGTTCGATTATCTCGTCGATGTGAGCGGCGTGGATCATTTCGGCGCGGAGCCGCGTTTTGAACTCGTCTATGAACTGAGCCAGCTCGCGCCTGCCACGCATCTGCGCGTGAAATTCAGCGTGTCGGAAGACGATCTGACCGCGGCGACCGTGAGCGATGTGTGGGCGACCGCCGACTGGCATGAGCGCGAGATTTTCGACATGATGGGCATCCGCTTTACCGGTCATCCCGACCTGCGCCGCATCCTGATGTGGGAAGGGTATCCGTTCTATCCGCTGCGGAAGGATTTCCCGCTCGCGGGAAAAGCCAGCGACGTTCCCGGCGTGGCTTTCACCAAAGCGGCACCGATGGATGGCGGCCCGTTCGTGACGCTGCCAAGTACAGCGACGACGAAGGATCGCGAGCCGCGTTCGCGTGCGTGAATCCTCCCGGATTCGATTCCCGACCGTCGCGTTTTAGCTGGAAGATCGTGCTCATCGCCATCGTGGCGATTCTCGCGGGCGTGAGCGCGTGGATTTTCTATCGCATCGAGACGTGGCCCGAGCGGACGGCGACGCGGGTGAGCAGGGCGTTTGCGGAACTCGGACATTTGCAGCCAAAGATCACGATTCGCGATCACGTTTTTTTCGAGCAAACGAAGTCGGTGCTCGAGCTGGTGGTCGTCTCGCGCGAGACACAGGTGAAACGCGAAATGGAGCACGAATGGCTCGGCAGCAAAAAGCGGCTGCGCCTTCGCGCCACGTATCAAGTGCGCGCGGGCTTTGACCTGACGCAGCCGTTTTCCGTGCGCGTGGATGGCACGCGCATTCAGACGACGCTCCCGCCGCCGCGCATCCTGAGCGTGGATTCCAAGGACATCGAAGTGACGGAGTTCGACAACGGCCACTGGAACAAAATCAGCGCCGCGGAGCTGGAAGGCGAACTGCGCGCACTGCCGCTGGTCGCGCGTCAAAAAGCAGGCGAAGCCGGTTTGCAGAAAGAGGCGTTCGACGCGTTCGCCGCGCGCGTGCGGGAGAAGTTTGCGCCGGATTATCAGGTCGAGGTGAAAGTGGCGCAGCCGCTGGATTGATCAGCGATCGCGCGCGATTTCGACCACGATTCGTGGTCCCGCGAACTTCGGTTTGGTGTGCAGGACGTTCACGTCAATCCATGCGCCGACGCGGGCGGCGACTTCACGCATGCGCGTCTTCTTCGACCACTTCAGCGGAACATTCGCGCCGGAAAAGCCGACTGCGTCCAAGCCCGACGAGCGGGCGAGGAAAAGCGAACGCGCGAGATGGAAATCATCGGTGACGATGGTCACACGCGACTGTCCGAAAACATCGCGTGCCCGCACGACCGAATCGAGCGTGCGAAAGCCCGCGTAATCGAGAGTGATCGCGTTTTTGGGGACACCACGCGCGATCAACGCATCACGCATCGCCGTCGGCTCGTCATATTCCTTTCGGCTGTTGTCACCACTGAGGAGGAAATGCCTCGTCTTTTTTGAGCGGAACAAATCGTTCGCCGCATCCATGCGACTCTCAAAAAATGGATTGGACCATCGGCCTCCACCGGTGACGGGCGACGTTCCCATGACGAGTGCGACATCGTTGGCCGGGATGCTGCCGGCATCGGTGAAGATGCGCGTTTTAGACTCGTTCAACATCGAGCCGTTGATCCAGGCAACGCTGGCTGCCGCCGCCGCCGTGAAAGTGGCGAGCGCCCAAAAAAGTTTGCGGGTGCGGCGATTCATAGATCGAGCGTGGCGGGGGCGGCCCCGCTTTAAAAATGCACCGTGAAGGCGGCGCGGATGCGGTAGTCGGGGGTGGTTTGGAAGGCGGTCGTGTTCATGATGACGGGGAGATCGGCGGCGACTTCTGCGCTGATGCGGCCGAAGACGGCGCTGATTTGCGGGCCGAGGTAAAGGGCGGTGGTGCCGGTGTCGAGTGCCGCTTCGCCGCGGAAACGATCGGTGCCTTTCGTTTCGCCGGAAAGCGTGGCTTGCAGCGCGAGCAGGCTGCCTTCTTTGCGCAGCAAATAGATGCCGGGGCCGCCGTTCCAGGAGAGGTCGTTGGCGTAGCGATAGGAGTGCCGGCCAAATCCGCGCCAGGTGTATTGCGTGTCGGCTTGGAAAAAGAGCGACTGGTAGCGGAGCAAAAGTTGCGCGCCGAAAATGCCATCGTAGGAGCCGGTGCCGAGGGCGAGGTCGTGGCCGTGAATACCGCTTTGCGGCGCGCCTTCGATTTCGACTTCGTTGAATTCCTCGCGAATCCGGCTGCTGTCGCCCGTGGGAAGCTTCAGGCCGCCCGTGAGATTGAGCGTCGCGCTGAAGTCCGGTTCACCGATCGTTGCCGCAGCGCTCGTCTTTCCATCTTTCGCGAGAGACGCACCGCGCTCGTGAAAGAGCGCGTCCTTCCGAAAGACGCGGAGATTGGCGAGCAGGGAGACGTCGCCGAGGCCGGATTCGTGGCCGCGGTCGATGGCGAAACCTTCCGGTCTTTTGAACGAGCGGTAGAGGAGCGGGATATTGGCCTGCAATGAAAAGCATCCGTCGAAGAAGGAGGCGCCGACGATGATTTGCGTGTTGGAGCTGTCGAGGTATTCGCCGGTCGGATTCGCGACTTCGTGGCCATTGAAACGATCAGTGCCGAAATGGGTGAACTGCTCGGCCAGTCCGCTGTAGAGGCTGAAGCGCGCCGGTTGGGGTGCTTCCAGATTTGGCAGATAACAGCCGCAAAGATCGCACGCGATCGTGCGAGTGGTGAGGGCGATGGAGGCGAGGATGATGGGAGCGAGGAGAGATTTCATGATGCTGAAAAGGTGTTTGTTTTCGCCGAAGAAAAGGCACGGCGCGGCCGGTGGATGAAGAGCCGCGAGGACAGGCACACGCCTGCGGCGGCTGGGATCGAAACGCAGAAACCGATCAGCCGAGACGCGGCGGACGGAGGTGCGGCGCGTCGGTGCGCGTCTGCGCTGCGACCGCAGCGGTAGGCAGCCACGCGCGCGGGATCGGAGGAAAAAACGCGAGCCGCGTTGGCTCGTGAAAGAGCTGAATCTTCGCGGTGAGCACGGCGCCGTCGTGCTGCTTTTCCCCGGCGCGCCCTTTCTCGATCGTTTTGCAAAGTGCGCATGGATGCGCACCGTCGAAGGTCTGCTTCACCGCTTCTACCAAAGAGGTCTCACTGGCGCGTGCGACGAGCATCGTGGTCCACGCGACGGATTGGAGCACGAGCCAGTGCGTGCCGCCGCTGAGGAGCAGGGAGACGATGAGCATGAGGCGTCCGAAGTGGCGGATGGCGCGAGGCAAGGCGTGGCTTCTAGGATGTGCGAGGGGGACTGTCAACAGCGCGCAGTGTCACATTTATTCGCTAATTTTTCGGGAGAATCTGTCATTGTTGATCAACCCTCACGACTCACCCATCCATGACTTTTCCCCGCCCTTTTTCTCTCGCTCTCGCCTGCGCCATCACGCTTTCCACGAAGTCCTCCGCCGATGATTTCCCGCCGATGCCGCCGGTGAAAGCGCAGACGCCAGCCGAGACGATGGCGTCGATCCAACTGCCGCCGGGCTACCACCTCCAGCTCGTGCTGAGCGAGCCGGAGATCAAGGAGCCGGTGATCGCGAGCTTCGATGGCGACGGGCGGATGTTCGTCGCGGAAATGCGCAGCTACATGCAGGAGATCGATGGGAAGAACGAGTTGGAGCCGGTGAGCCGCGTGTCGCTGCATTGGTCGTCGAAAGGGGACGGCGTTTACGACAAGCACACGGTCTTTGCCGACAAGCTGAAATTGCCGCGCATGCTGCTGCCGCTGGACAAAGGCCGCGTCGTGATCGGCGAGACGGATACTAACGATTTGTTTCTCTACACCGATACCGATGGCGACGGGGTGTCGGATAAAAAGGAGCCGTTTTACGAAGGCGGAGCGCGCGGGGGAAATCTGGAGCACCAGCCGAATGGACTCGTGTGGGCGATCGATAACGGGATGTATTCCACCTACAACAACTACCGCCTGCGCTGGACGCCGAAGGGCGTGGTGAAGGAACCTGCGGCGGCGAACAATGGGCAGTGGGGCCTTGGCCAGGATGATCATGGAAAAGTGTATTTCGTGAACGCTGGCGGCGAGTCGGGGCCGGTGAGCTTTCAAGTGCCGGTGGTGTATGGGGCGTTCAATCCGAAGGAGCGTTTTGCGCCGGGATTTGAGGAAGTGTGGCCGTTGGTCGGGAGGGCGGATGTGCAGGGTGGCGCGAATCGTTTTCGCCCGGCAGACAAGACGCTGAATCACTTCACGGCGACGGCGGGGATCGAGGTGTATCGCGGCGATCGTCTGCCGGCGGAGTTGCGCGGCAATGTGTTTTTCGGCGAGCCCGTCGGTCGTCTGGTGCGGCGCTCGACCGTGAAATCCGAGGATGGACGGGTGACGCTGAGCAATCCGTATCAAGATGCGAAATCGGAATTTCTTCGCTCGACCGATCCGTGTTTTCGTCCGCTGAATCTGACGACCGCGCCGGACGGCACGCTCTACATCGTGGACATGTATCGCGGCATTATTCAGGAGGGAAACTGGGTACGCGAAGGATCGTATCTGCGCAAAGTCGTGGAGCAGTATCACTTTCAAGATGTGGTCGGACATGGGCGCATTTACCGGCTGGTGCATGACACGACGACGCCCGGCCCGCAGCCGCACATGCTCGACGAAACGCCCGCACAACTGGTCGCACATCTCGATCATCCGAATGGCTGGTGGCGCGACACCGCGCAAAAATTGCTCGTCTTGCGCAGCGACAAATCGGTCGCGCCTGCGCTCGCGGCGATGGCGCGCGGAAACAAAAACTATCTCGCGCGGATGCACGCGCTCTGGACGCTGGAAGGACTGGGTGCGCTGGAGCCCGCCTTGGTGCGCGAGAAGCTGAAGGATGAAAATCCGCAGGTGCGCGCGACGGCGATCCGCGTGAGCGAGTCGCTTTACAAAGCGGGCGACAAATCGTTCCTCGCGGACTTGGAGGCGATGTCGAATGATAAGGATGTGGATGTGGTCATCCAGTCCGCGCTCTCCGCCAAGCTGCTCGAATTTCCCAACTGGAAACCGCAACTGGAAGCGCTGGCGGCGTCTCATCCGACGACGGGCTTGAAGGCCATCGCGGATGCGATTCTGAATCCGCCGGGAGCGATCACGGCGAAGCAATTCACGGGGCAACAACTGAAGCAAATGAGGGCGGGCGAGGCGACGTATCAGACGCTGTGCGCGGCGTGCCATGCTCCGGATGGAAAGGGGATGCCGATGGTCGGCGGAATTCCGAATGCCCGGCTCGCTCCGGCGCTGGCGGGATCAAAGACCATTCTCGGCTATAAGGACGGGCCGATCCTGGTGCAACTGCACGGCTTGATCGGCGACATCGACGGAAAAAAATACGAAGGGCAAATGATCTCGATGGCGACGAATGACGACGCGTGGATTGCCTCGGTGCTGAGCTATGTGCGGAATAGTTTTGGCAACCACGCCAGCTTCATTTCGCCAAAGGAAGTCGCGCAACTTCGCGCGACCACCAAGGCGCGCACGCAGCCGTGGACTGCGCCCGAATTGCGCGCAGCTCTTCCGCAACCTCTCACGAATCGCAGCGAGTGGAAACTGACCGCGAGCCATGCGAACGCGGCCTGTGCGGCGGCGATCGACGGGAACAAAAAGTCGCGCTACACCACGGGCGCTTCGCAGGTTCCCGGCATGTGGTTTCAGATTGAACTACCGCGTGAAACCAGCGTGGCCGGAGTGGAACTGGATAGCTCGGATTCGCCGCGGGATTATCCGCGCGGATACAAGGCGGAGGTTTCGACCGACGGCCAAAAGTGGATCGAAGTCGCACAAGGAAATGGCAGCGATGCGGTGACCGAGATTGATTTTCCGGCGGTGAATGCACGCTTCATTCGCGTCACTCAGACCGGCTCGGTGAACGGGCTTTTCTGGTCCATCCACGAACTGCAAGTGCTGGCCGCATCAAGTGCGCCGCAGATCGGCAGGCGGTAATTTCGCGGCTACTTCGCCTGCGAGACGACGTCGTTGAGTTTGAAGATCGGCAGGAACATCGCGATGACGATGCCGCCGACGATGACGCCGAGGACGACGATGAGCAGAGGCTCGATGAGCGAGGTGAGGGCGTCGAGGACGGCCTCGATTTCTTCGTCCCAAAAGTCAGCCATCTTTTCGAGCATGGTGTCGATTTTACCGGTGGCTTCACCGGCGCTGACCATGCGGATGAGCATGGGCGGGAAAATCGGCTGACGACCGAGCGAGGACGCGAGGTGATCGCCTTTCTCCACGTCGGAGGAGACATTTTTGATGGCATCGGCGACGACGAAATTGCCGGAAGTTTCACCGACGATTTCCATGACTTCGAGGATGGGGACACCTGAGCGGATGAGCTGCGCAAAGGTGCGCGCAAAACGGGTCATGCAAATCTTGTGAACGAGCGGGCCGAAGATCGGGAGTTTGAGTTTCCAGCGGTCCCAGAGTTGTGAACCTTTCTCTGAGCGGACAAAGGTGCGGCAGCCGTAAAAGCCGCCGACGGCGATGCCGACGATGTAGTACCAATTCCCGATGATGAACGCGGAAAGATCGAGCAGGAATTGCGTGGGCGCGGGCAGGTTGGCCCCGAAGTCCTTGAAGATGTCGCCGAAGATCGGGACGATTTTCACGATGAGAAAGGTGGTAATCAAGAGGGCGATGCAAATGACGATGACGGGATAGGTCATCGCGGATTTGATTTTCTTTTTCAAACGCGCGGCGGATTCGAGGAAGCACGCGAGCCGGTCGAGAATCTCCGCGAGCAAACCGCCGGACTCGCCCGCTTTCACCATGGAAACGTAGAGGCGGCTGAAGATGCGCGGATGCTTCGAGATGGCCTCGAAGAAAGAATCGCCCTGCTGGACGAGCGCGGTGACTTCGCCGATGACGCGGCGCAGGCCGGCTTGTTTTTTTGGATCGGCCTGCTCGTAAAGCGCGGTGAGGCCGGCGACGAGCGGGAGGCCGGCATCGACCATGGTCGCGAGCTGCCGCGTGAAGAGGACGAGATCGGTCTCGCTCACTTTGCCCCTCGGTGCAGTCGCTTTCGCGCCGGCTTTTTGCTGGATGGAGAGCACCATCAACCCGCGCGTCATTAGCGTGTTGATCGCGTTGTCTTCGTTCAGTGCTTCTTGAACTCCCGAGATCATTTTTCCGGAGGAGTCGCGAGCTTGGTAGGCGAAAGTCATCATGGCGTGTCTTTCCTAAGCACGACAGATGCCAGCGGTGCTCCGGTTTATCCCGCGGCGCGGTAATTTTAGCGGAGCGCGAAGGTGAGCGTCTCTTAAGGAGCCACGCCGACGATCGAAATGCGGCGCTCATTCGCGAGGTCGATGAGGCGCTGCTTTTCCAGAAGCAGCGTCCGGCCGGCTTCGATGCCGAGCACGCGGATTTTCGCCGTGCCTGCGGTGTCGATGGTGATGGGGCCGATCACCGGCACGTCGAAACGCAGGTCTTGATTAGGCTTCGAGACTTTCACCATGACGGCGTCCTTGCGTCCGAGTTCGCCACCGCGCTGCATGGCGGCGTTCGTGCCTTCAAAGGCTTCGACTGCGAGCACCGTCCCGGCTTTCACGACGACGGTCTGCCCGATGTCGAGCGCGCTGGTTTGTTTCGCGATGCGAAATCCGAACGCGACATCCGCTTCCTCACGGCGACTGAGTTTCGGGCCGGCGATGAGGCCGGCGGGCGCGAGGAACTCGTCCATGAAAGTGGTGGCGGGAAGCAGTTCGACGCCGGCCTTCCCCATTTCGCCCGCGATCGCGCCGAAGATCGTCTCCGCGTTGCGCTCGCGCAGCTTTGCCAGCACGACGAGCGCTTTCAGGTCGGGCCGCAGCGCGAACAAATTGGACGGATGAATCTGGCCGGACATGACGGCGTGCGATGCTCCGCATTTTTTCAAAAAAGAGAGCATCCTGCCGAGCTGCCCGACTCGCATCCACTCGATTTCATCGACCGCGCCCGCGAGTTGCGGATCGGTCTCATCGTGAAAAGCGACGGCGGCAATCCGCGCGACCCCGGCGGCGCGGGCGGCCCGCACCATGAGCAGCGGATAGGCACCGTTTCCGGCGATGATGGCGAGGGTGTGCGGAGTGGACACGGGGATTTTTGGAAGCGCGGAAATTACCGGTGCGCGCCGGATGGTGTCGAGCGTGGCGGGGGAAAAGGCCGCGAGTTTCCCGGCGCATGTGTTTTCCGCGGGTGCCTTCGTTGACAAAGATGCCGCGCGTTTCGATACTTCGCGCACAATGAGTCTCGACTTGAACGATCTGCTGCGGGATTGGCCCCATGAGCCTGGGCAAATCAAAGTCCGTAAAATTCTCGGAGCCGACCAGAAGGAGAAAATCCAACTGCGAATCGACCTGGGTTTGATCCAGATGGAAATGACCGGGCGGCCTGATGGGCTCGAACCTTTCGACTGCGAATCGCTGCTGCAATATCACACCCGCCGGGCTGAGCGGGCGGTGAAAAAGAACGAGGAATATGAGCTGGCACCGGAAGAGGTGGGCGAACTGCAGCAGGAGGGAATCCAGTATTACCATCGCTACATTTCGCTCTTTCAGCTCAATGATTTTCTGGGCGTGATTCGCGATACGGCGCGCAATTTGGAGATGTTCCAATTCGTCGCCGCGCACTGCGCGAATGAAGATCTCGCGTGGTCCGTCGAGCAGTTCACACCGTATGTGCGGATGATGAATACGCGCGCGAAGGCGGCCATCGCCATCGAGCGTGAAAAGCATACGGATGCCGTGGCGCTGATCGAAAAGGGGATGGAGGAAATTCGCGGATTTTACGAGAAGACGGAAAACATCGAGATGATGCAGCAGAGTCCCGAGCTGGCCTTCTTGCAGGAGTGGCTGGAGGAAATCCGCGCAAATACACCGCTGACGAAGCTGGAGAAAATGCAGCGCGAAATGGATCGCGCCATCGCGCAGGAGGCCTACGAAAAGGCGGCGGAATTGCGCGACCAGATCAAGGCGATGACGATGCGGAAGCGGATCGGGAAGACCGAAATTTAGACCGCTAAATCCGGGACGAATCCGAAATGTTTGAAAGCGGAGAAACGGATTTGTCCGTGCGTAACGACCATCAGCCCTGGTGGCTGAATCGAAAAAACCTGTCATTTCGACCGAAGCGAAGGTGGAAAGGCGGGCGGAGCGGAGTGGAGAAACCTCTCGCATCTCCCCAAGGGGCGACGGCGGCGCCGAGCCGTCCCGCGCGCGGACACCGCCTTCGCCCATGCCCAGTAAGGTTAGAGGATTCTCCACTCCGCTCCGCCCACTGGCCCGCCGGAGCTTCGGTCGAAATGACAAATTTTTGGAAGCCGCCCCGCCAGATGGACAAATCCGTTTCTCCGATTTCGCGCCCTTTGAATTTGTTTCGGATTTCGGATTTCGGACTTCGGGTTTTTCTTCTTTGCTGCGCGTTCGCACTTTGCGGCTGCGACAATAATCCCAACCCGCCGCCGTATCATGAAAGGCGGGCCGACGGGTCACCGTGGGTCGTTCGCTACGCGTCTCTTGTCTCGGACCCGAAATCGTTCGATCCGCAGTTCGCTTACGATGTGACGGCGCAGCGCGCGCTGGAGCCAGTATATGACCGGTTGCTCGATTACCATCCGATGAAAGCGGACCCGTTCGAGTTGATCCCGTCGATGCTTGAGGAAATCCCAAAGCGTGAGGACGCGGGGGAAGGCAAGGTGAGTTATTTGTGTGCGCTGAAACCCGGCATCTTGTTTCACGACGATCCTTGTTTCCCTGACGGGAAAGGGCGCGAAGTCGTGGCGGAGGATGTGCATTTCAGTTTCCAGCGCATCTGCGATCCGAAGATCGAATCGCCTTTTTACGAGCCGCTCGCGCAGCGCGTCATCGGGATGCGCGAGGCGCGGGAGACGGCGAAGGACGCGAAGTACGATTACGACAAAGTCCGCATTGCGGGCTTCGAAACCATCGACGCGCACCACTTCCGCATCCACCTGAGCGAGGCGTATCCGCAGCTCCTTTATTGGTTCGCGCTGCACACCACGACGCCGATGGCGCGCGAGGCGGTGGAGTATTATGACGGGCTGGTTCACGACGGAACGGTGCGGCCTTCGATCCACAAATTTTACACCGTCGGCCACGGTCCGTTTCGGATGAAGGAATACGTCCCGCGCCAGCGCATCCGCTATGAGCGCTTCGATGGCTATCACACAAGCGTCTTTCCGAGCGACGGATTCCCACCGGAGAAAGCGCAATGGCTCCAGCAATTCGCCGGGAAACCGCTTCCGCTTTTCGACGAACTGCACTTTGCCATCATCCTGGACACGATCCCCGGATTCGTGCTCGGGCGGCAGGGCTACATCGATGGCATCACGGCCAACAAGGACGCCTTCGCCGCCGTGGTCACGCGGTCGCAAGAGCTGACGCCGAAATACAAGGCGCGCGGCTTGGAGCTGGAAAAGGTGATGATGCCCAATACCTTTTTCCTCAGCTTTAACATGCAAGATCCCGTGGTCGGGAAAAACGCGAAGCTGCGCAAGGCGATCTCGTGCGCGTTCGATGTGGCGACGTATTGCGACATTTTTTACAACGGCGTTTCACCCGTGGCACAACAACTCCTGCCGCGCGGCTTGTTCGGCTTCGATCCGAATTACAAAAATCCGAACGGCTACGATCCTGAAAAAGCGAAGCGCCTGCTCGCGGAGGCTGGCTACCCGAATGGTCGTGACGCGAAGACCGGCGAACAGCTCACACTCACCGTGGAGGAGCCAGCGGACGGCAGCGAACTGCGGCAGCGGGCGGAGTATGAAAAGCGCGCGTTTGAGACGCTCGGCATCAAAATTATCGTGAACGAAAACACTCACGCCCGCGTGCTGGAGCGGCTGGAGCAGGGGAGTTTCCAGCTTGGTAGCGGCACCGGTTGGATGGCGGACTATCCTGACGCGGAGAATTTTTTCTTCCTCTTCTACAGCAAGAATTTTCCCCGCGAGGGCGCGAACTACTGCCGCTATAGCCGGCCCGAGTTTGATGCGGCCTATGAAAAAATGGCCACCATGGAAAATGGCCCCGAGCGACTCGCGCTCATCCAGCAGATGAATGCCATGCTGGACGAGGACTGCCCGATCATTCTCCAGTTTAGCAAAGCCTACTTCTCCGCGACGCAGCCGTGGGCGCGGTGGACACACAACAACCCGATCATGGAAGGCGGCTTCAACAAGTATCATCAGGTCGATGCCGCGGAGCGCGAGCGACTGCAACCGGAGTGGAATCGCAAGCCACTCTGGCCTGGCTTGGCGCTTGGGGCCTTGATCTTTGGCGGCCTCGGCTACGCGATTCGGTGGAACCGGAAGAGCAATGTTTAACTATCTCGTCCGCCGGATTCTTTACGCGGTGCCGATCCTTCTCGGCGTCATCCTCATCACGTTCGTGCTCGATAACGTGATGACGTCGCCGGACGAAAAAGCGTCGCGCGTGCTCGGCCCGAAAGTGATGGGCAAGGCGCGCGTCGAGTGGATTCACAATCGCGGACTCGACCTTCCCTTGCCGACGCAATTTGCCCGGCATCTCGGAAAACTCGCGCGGCTGGACTTCGGCACGAGCTGGCAAACGCAGCGCGATTTGCGAGATGTTTTCCTCACGGGAGCATTGCCGTCGCTGCTCATCACCGGACCCGGATTTGTCGCCGCGTTCTGCGCGTCGGTGTCGCTGGCTCTGTTTCAGGTCTTTGTCCGAAACTCGCCGCTGGATCGCGGCCTCACGCTTCTCAGCGTCGGGCTGATGAGCGTGCCGACGATGGTCTATGTCATCTTCGGCCAGGCGATTCTCGCGCTGTGGCTCAGCTACTTTCCGGCGTTCGGATTCAGCTTCGCGGGCTTTGGTACGGTGCGTTTTCTCCTGCTGCCGGTGACGATTTTCATTTTCATCAATCTCGGCTACGACGCGCGCCTCTTTCGCGCGATTTTTCTGGAAGAGATTAATCAGGACTACGTCCGCACCGCGCACGCCAAAGGTCTCAGCAACGCCCGCGTCCTGACCGTTCACGTTTTCAAAAACGGACTCATCGCGATCATCACGCTCGTCGTCGCGCAGGTCCCAAAGCTCGTCCTCGGCTCGCTGCTCATCGAAAGCCTCTTCGGCATTCCTGGCCTCGGCAGCGTGCTCGTGCAGGCGATTCAGACGGGCGACCAGCCGGTCATCATGGCGAGCGTTTTTCTCGGCTCTGTGCTCTACATCACCGGCCTCATCGCGACCGACATCTGCTACGCGCTCGCCGATCCGCGCATCCGACTTTCCTGAAACGACGATGAGTTTTTTCTATCATTGGCTGACTCAGGACGTGCTCGTCATCGGAGCGTTCGCGTTTGTCATTTCCCTGCTTCGTGCCGGTGCGAAAAACGAACGCTGGCAGCGCGCGTGGCTGCGTCTGAAAAAAGATCGCACGGGCATGATCGCCTTCGTCGTGATCGGCATTTATCTCGGCCTCGGCGCGCTGGAGCTTTTGCAAATCCCTGCTCACACCGGCGGCTCGCGCAGCATCCTCGACGTGCTTACTTCCGGCATCCCGAACGAGCGCACCTACAGCGCACCGCTGGCCGACGAACTCTTCGGCTCCGTCCGCGGCGAACGCCTCGAAGGCCACCATCTCCTCGGCACCGACGTGCTCGGGAAAGACGTGCTCGTGCAAACGCTCAAAGCCTGCCGCACCGCGCTCATCATCGGCGGGATGACGACCGCGATTTACATCCCGTTCGGCACGCTCATGGGCATCCTCGCCGGCTACTTCCGCCGCTGGGTCGATGATCTGATACAATACGTTTACAGCACGCTCGCCTCGATCCCGGAAATCCTCCTGCTCGTCGCCATCCTGCTCACGCTGGGCAAAGGACTCGGCACCATGTCCATCGCGCTGGGTGTCACCGGTTGGGTCGGGCTTTGCCGGCTGATTCGAGGCGAGACGATGCGCCAGAGCGAGCGTCCGTATGTCACCGCGGCGCGTGCGCTTGGGCAGACGCATTGGAAAATCGTGACGCGCCATTTGCTGCCGAATGTCATGCACCTCGTCCTCATCAGCGCCGTGCTCGGCTTCTCCAATATCGTCCTTGCCGAGGCCATCCTCAGCTATCTCGGCGTCGGCGCGCCCGTCGGGACTTCGAGTTGGGGGACGATGATCGACAGCGGTCGCACCGAACTCAGCCGCGATCCGTTGGTCTGGTGGAATATCTCCGCCGCCACCGCCGCGCTTTTCGGTCTCGTGCTTTCGCTCAATCTTCTCGGCGATTCCTTGCGGCGCGCTTTCGATCCGAAACGCGGGTGACATGAAGAGCGTTGCCGAAGCGCGGGAAATCATCGCGCGGAATATCCTGCCACTCCCGCCGCAGCGCGTGCCATTGGCGGAAGCGCGGGGTCGTATTTTGCGCGAGCCAATCGCGGCTCCGCATGATTTTCCGCGCTTCGACCGTTCGGCGATGGATGGATACGCGGTTGATTTTCAGCAGGACGCGGAACGTTTTCGCGTCGCGGTGGAGATCCAGGCGGGAGCGCTGACGGCGGCGCTGCTTCAGCCGGGCGAATGCGCGCGCGTTTTTACGGGCGCGCGGGTTCCGCCGAATGCGACGCACGTCATCATGCAGGAAAAGGTGCGGCGCGACGGTGAGTGGATGGTCCCGCTGCGACGGGATGAGGCGACGCACATTCGGCGGCGTGGCGAGGATGCGCGGGCGGGTGCGGTTTTGCTGGAAAGCGGGGCGCGCTTGGGGCCGGCGGAGCTGGCGCTGCTGGCGCAATTTGGGGCGATGACGCCGCTGCTCAGTCCTGCGCCGCGGGTGCTGCACGTGGCCACCGGGCGCGAATTGGTAGCGCCGGAAAGCGAGCCGCGTGACGGGGAAATCCGCGATACCAATTCGACCATGGTTGCCGCGATGGTGGAAAGCCGGGGCGCGCGGATGGTGCGCCAGAGCCGCTGCGGCGACGCTCTCGCCGACACGGTGGGAGCCATTGGTGACGTGGCGGATGGCGATGTGCTTTTACTCTCGGGCGGGGCGAGCGTGGGCGATTATGATTTCGGCGCGAAGACGCTGCGCGCACTCGGCTTTGAAATCCACTTCGACCGGCTGAATTTGCGGCCCGGCAAGCCGCTCATCTTTGCCACGCGCGGGCCGCAAGTCGCGTTCGTCCTGCCGGGAAATCCGGTGTCGCATCTGGTCACCTTCCATCTTGCGGTCCGGCTCGCGATTGAATGTCTGGAAGCCGCGCCGGCCTCATGGCCGCTGGTCGAGGCGGTGCCGGCCGAGGCGTTTTCTGCGCCGTCCGATCCGCGCGAAATTTACTGGCCGTGCTCCGTGTCCGCTCAGCACGGGCTGCTTCAGGCGCGGCCTCTCGGGTGGAAAAGTTCCGGCGATCTTTGCGGACTCGCCGGCGCGAATGGCCTGCTGCAAGTGCTGCCCGGAAGCACTCCGCTCGCACGCGGAGCTTCTGCCAAGTGCCTGCTCCTCGATCTCCCGTGACCTCAGCCCTGCCCCTGCTGCGGCTGCGAGCCGGGGAGTGAGAGCACGCTGGAACTCCAGTAGTCGATGATGTCCAGCGCGAGAAAGCGGAAGACAATCAGCAGCGCATCGTTGAGCGGAATGCCGATTTTCTTCGCAATCGCCTGGAGCGATTCCGCGCCATTCACCGCCGTCGCGAAACGCGCTTCGATGTCATTCAGTTTCAGCTTCTGGATCAACTCATAACCCTTGCGCGTATAGGCGGGGCTGCCGTTTGGATCGGGGCGCTGCGAGCCCATCAGGTTTTCAAACTTGATGTACCTCAGACTCGCCAGCGTCCAATTGTCTGGATCCTCGGTCGAAGTCGGGAAGCTCTTCGCGTAGTCGGGAAACTGCGCGAGCTCCTCGAATTCAAACGTGACCCGGCCCGCCGTCCACAGATTTGAAAACACGCGCTGGCCATGATCGCGGGTGATTTGCACCACGTCGTCGTGGGGAAAGCCACCGCGCAAGGAGAGAAAGAGAAAGATCGGGCAACCCGTCGCCTGCTGCGTGCTCTGACCTTCGATGATCGTACCGAGATTGGTCGCCGAAAGGATCACCGGCGACTCGCGGCAGTAGAGTTGGAAGTTCCGCGAGGTCGCAAACAGGAAGCGCCCCTTGGAAAAGAAAAGCTCGATCGGATAACGGTTGACGAAGAAGCGCAGCACGCCGGTCAACTTGTCGCCGTAGGCCATTTGCAGCGCGGAGCGCAGCGAGAAAAAGCCGGTGTGCCCGCTGAAAATCGTCCGCGCCGGATCGTGGAAAAGCATCGCCTTGCGCGGATCGACGGTCGCCTTCGCCTTCCCGAAAGCCGTCGTGCAAACTTCCAGCAGCGCCTCCGGCGTCACGGGCTTCGGCAGCACCTTCATCACATTACTGAAGCGCTCCTCGAAATTCTCCGCGCTCCCATTCGTCGCCATCAGCACCACCGGCACTTTCGCCGTGAGCGGATCATTCAGCAGCCGCACGCAGATCGCTTCCCCGTCGAGATCCGGCATCGTCTCATTCAGCAGGATGAGATCCGGGTTCGCCATATTGAAGCGATCGAACGCATCCGCGCCGCGCTGGGCCACCAGCACATCCACGCTGCCAAAGTTTTGCGCTAAAACTGCCTCCGCGAGTTTGGAAGACGCCAAACTTTCGTCGATCACCAAGATTTTCTGAGACATACCGGATTAGTTTTCTGAAGTCGGACTGAGGAAAAGTGCGCCCGATGGGAATCACCGGGCATGAATTGAGTCGGCGACAGTAGAAAGCGGGCCATGAGTGTCAATCAAACTCAAATCCCAACTGCGCCCCGCCCGCTTTCTTCACGCCAATTGCTTCACCACGACCGCCGGGTTCCCTGCCACGACCACATTCTCCGGCACATCCTTGGAAACGACCGCACCCGCGGCGACCACCGCGTTCTCCCCGATCGTCACGCCCTTCAAAATCACCGCATTCATCCCGATCCACACATTATCCTTAATAATCACCGGCGCCGTCCTGAGCGCCGGGCGCGCCGGGCGATCCTTATAGAAAGGCGCGAGCGCCATCGTGTCGATCCGGCGTTGCGCGGCGTCGATCGGGTGGAAATCTGAATCAGCGATGCCCACATTCCAGGAAATCAGCACATGCTTTCCGATCTCGATGTATTCATCCGCCATGATCAGCGCGCCATTCAGGAGCGAGAAGTCGCCGATCTTGCAGCGCCCCTTTTCGCCGAGCGCAAAAGACACGCCCGCGTAACAAGACACGTGCTCCCCCAGCTCGATCGCGCGCGTATGTTTGCTCCGCATGAAGCGGAAAATCTGCGCCGTCTCGCAGTAAAAACCATCGCCCCAAAAAACATTTGGCGGAATCGGCTGCTGCCACCAATCCTGCTCGACGCGACGCTCAGCGGTGATGTTGCTCATGCCCTATTACAAGCACGCCCAGCCCCCCGCGCCAAGGCCCGCGCGCATATTTCCTCACTCCCGCCCGCGCACCAGCAGCACGATTTCGCCCTTCACCGCCTTCGCCGAATAGTGCGCCAGCAGCTCCGGCCCCGTGCCCACGCGGAATTCCTCGTAGGTCTTCGTCAGCTCCCGCGCCACGCAGATTTTCCGTTCCGGGAAAAGCGCCGCGCAAACCGCCAGCGTCTTCAGCAGACGATGCGGCGACTCAAAGAAAACGCTCGTCACCTCCCGCTCCATCGCCGCGCGCACATCGCGCTCGCGCCCCCCGCTTTTCACCGGCAGGAAGCCGCCGTAGAAAAACGCCTCCGCCGGAAACCCGCTCCCGATCAGCGCCGTGAGAATCGCGCTCGGCCCCGGCAAAATCGTGTAAGGCAGCCCGCGTTCCATGCAGGCCCGCAAGAGCCGGTGCCCCGGATCGCTGATCCCCGGCAGCCCCGCATCCGTGATGACCGCGATCTTTTTCCCCGCCGCCAGCTCCTCGATCAGTTCCGCCGTGCGCCGCGCCTCATTATGCTCGTGGTAACTCACGAGCGGCTTGCGGATTTCGAAATGCGCCAGCAAATGCCCGCTATGCCGCGTATCCTCGCACGCGATCAAATCCACCTCCTTCAAAACCTCCAGCGCCCGCAGCGTGATGTCCCCGAGATTTCCGATAGGTGTGGCGACGAGGTAAAGCATGCGGGCAAGTGCGACCCAAACACAGGCCAGCCCGCCATGAAAAGCACGGTTTGGGAAAAGGCGCGCGGTTTAGGTGCCGCTCGAAAGCGTGCGGCGCGGATCGCGGTGCAAAGCGAAATGGTTCCCGCCCGCAGCAATCGGCTGGAGCGCATGGCCGGGCGACACCGTCCGCGTCAGTCGATAAAAAGTGCGCCGCTAAAATACCACTCCCCGTCATGCTTGATCATCTCCAGGGAATCGCCCCCTGGGATAATCCCGAGATGATATTCCACGTGCGGTGTGACGTCGGCGATATCGCCGTTGATCCAAACGGCTGGAACCGACGCATCGGTCCCGACGCGCATCCCATAATCCTCCAGCCGAATCCGGTAGTGCCCCCGATACGCCCGGGTGTGCTGGCTGGCCAGCCGCTCCGGGATGATAAAGGCCGCGACACCCTCGATATTACCGCTTCTCAAAACGCTCCGCAGAGCCTCGACGCGCTTACGGATATGGACTCGCTCGAGTTGGAGCGGAATCCACACCCAGCCGACCATCGCCAGGAAAACGATCGCACCCAACCCAATCGCTACTCTGCTCCTCCTCATAAAGTGCGCGTGCTCAATCGGCACATGAACCGGTCCTCACCGATTGCGGAGCGAGTTTGATGCAGTGCATGGTAAGGAGATCGGGATTGCAGCGGAGACTGACGCGTACCAAACCAAGCCGTTAAATCCCGAGGACGGGTATTTAAGTCGAATGGCTACGTATTTTCTGGTGGGATAGTGTTAAACACAAGTTGGAACGCCGGGTAACTTTCGCCCCTCGTGCCCAAGCTCCGCTTCGCCACGCCCTAGGGAGCGAAGCTCTGCGTCGCATGGCGTAGGTGCTCGGCGGGCGGGCGCGCACTTGCTCCTTTCCGCGGACGCCTCCGCTTGGGAAGCGGAGCTTTCCTCCCACGGGCATTCCCAAGCGGAGCTTGGGAACGAGGGGGGCTAAAGAGCGCGCTCGTGCGCCGGGGGGGTGCGCGGAGACGGATGGTCGGCGGGGGAGCGGGGGGTTTACAGAGGGGCGGCTGCGCTTTTTCTGAAAAAGTGTGCGCGGATTTGTTTTCCGCGTGCGTGGGTTAGCGGGCCGCGTGGGCGGATTTACTTTTCGCGTGCGCGATCTCACTTTCTGGGTGTGCGGGTTCTCTTTCCATGTGTGCTGGGTTACTTTTTGCGCGTGTGGTTTGGGAGGGCGCGGGCGAGGACTTCGGGGCGACGTGCGTAGTTTTTCTGGGCGCGTGCGCGGTTTTTGGGGCGGGTGGGCATGGGTCTTGCATCCTGTGTGGACCTAGAAAACTAACTCACGCTACCCTTCACCTTCACTACCTACTATATGTCACGCCGCGATTACGTTCCCCAAGATGAAAGCAATTTAGCCCAATGGGCCGACAATCTTTCCACCCAAGCCATCGTGAGTGGGAATGCCAATGCGATGGGGTGGGGGAGCTTGAGCACGGATTTGGCGGCGGCGGCAGCGGGGATCGCGTCGGCGGTGCAGGGTAAGGAAGTGGCCCGGCAGGCTTATCTGGCGTCGGTCGCGGCTCAGGATACAGCCATCGCCAATGCGCTGGGCCTGATCCGGCCGATGGTGGCGCAGGGGAAGACGCTGCCGACGGCGACGGAGGCGATCCAAAAGACGCTGGGGGTTTGGGGGACGGAGATCATGTTTGATCCTAATACCTATCAGGCAATCATCCGCTCGGTGATGGTGGTGGGGAATGGGACGCTGCAAGTGAAATTTGCCAAGGCGCTCGGGGAACTGGATGCGGTGAATCTCTATACGCGCAAGGCGGGCCAGATGGCGTGGACGATGGCTTGCACGATGGTGCGCTCGCCTTACCTCTTTCATGTCAATCTAACCACGCCAGGCCAGCCGGAAAACCTGGAGATCCGCGCCCGCGGCGTGGTGGGGAACGATGAAGTGGGGCTGTTCTCGGATACGGTGGCGGTGACGGTGGCGTAACGGGCGCGCGGTCCATCTTTAAGTCTTCCGCTTCCGCTTTCGCCTGGTCTTCCTCCCCCGGTTTAAGGGATCGGGGTGGAGGGGAATTTGGAACCGCAGATGCGCGCAGATTTACGCAGATGGAAGAGTGCGCTCTGCGGCTGATCTGCGTGGAGCTGCGGTTTTAATCTGGAGGCAGGTCCGCGCGCGGCGGCGCAGTTTGCACACGCCGGTCAGGTTGAGCGGAGCGAAACACCTCTCGCTATTTTCTTCCTCTCGACGGGGGCAGCGGATGACGCTCGGAAGGAGCGAGAGGTGTATCCCTTCGCTCGATCATACAGTTAGTTTTCACACCGCGCCGCTACCGGCACGGGCGCGCAGCTTATACTCAAAGCTATCTACTAGCGCGAGCCAGCTTGCTTCGATGATGTTATCCGAGACGCCGACGGTGCCCCAATGGGCGTGCCCATCCGTGGAGTCGATGAGGACGCGGGTGCGGGCGGCGGTGCCGCTTTGGCCATTGATGATGCGCACTTTATAGTCGTCGAGCTGGATGGCGTCGATGGCGGGGTAGAAGGTGCGCAGGGCTTTGCGGAGCGCGGCGTCGAGGGCGTTCACGGGGCCGTCGCCTTCGGCCACGGTGTATTCGGCGGTGCCGTTGACGCTGATTTTCACCGTCGCTTCGCATTTGTTCCAGCGCGCTTCCCCGCTGCGCCGATAAGTGCAGTGGTATTCCTGGAGCACGAAGAGGGGCTGGTGCAGACCGAGCGTTTTGCGGATAAGTAGCTCAAAGGATCCTTCGGCGGCTTCAAATTCGTAGCCTTCGTTTTCCAGCGATTTCACGGCAGCGAGGATTTGCGCGACTTCGGGGGCTCCTTTTTGGAAGTCGAAGCCGAGTTCCTTGGCTTTCACGAGCACATTACTCTGGCCGGAGAGGTCGGAGACGACGGTGACGCGCTGGTTTCCGACGGTCGCGGGGTCGATGTGCTCGTAGCTGCTGGCGAATTTCTGGACGGCGTGGACGTGCTGCCCGCCCTTGTGCGTGAAGGCGGCGGCGCCGACGTAGGGGGCGCGGATGTCGTGCGGGACGTTGGCGAGTTCGTCGATGAAAAGGGCGAGCTCGCGCAGTTTCGTGAGGTCGGGGATGACGGGGAGGCCGAGCTTGAGCTGGAGATTTGGGATGATGGTGATGAGGTTGCAATTCCCGACGCGTTCGCCGTAACCGTTGATCGTGCCCTGCACTTGCACGGCTCCGGCGCGGACGGCGGCGAGCGCATTGGCGACGCCGACGCCCGAGTCGTTGTGGGTGTGGATGCCGACGCCGCCGCCGAGCTTCGAGACAACTTCGCGCGTGAACGATTCCACCTCTTCCGGGAGGCTGCCGCCGTTGGTATCGCACAGGACGATGAGGTCCGCGCCCGCATCGCGCGCAGCGGTGACGGTCTGGAGCGCGTAGGTGCGGTCGGTTTTGAAGGTGTCGAAGAAGTGCTCGGCGTCGTAGAGCACTTCGCGCCCGCGCGCTTTCAGATAAGCGACGGTGTCGTGGATCATCGCGAGATTTTCGTCCAGAGAAACGCCGAAGATTTCCGTGACGTGGAGGGGCGCGGTCTTGCCGACGATGCACACGGCGGGGGTTTCGGCGTCGAGGAGCAGCTTTACCTGCGGATCGTCGGCGACGGCCATTTTCCCGCGCCGGGTCGCGCCAAACGCGGTTATTTTGGCCTGCTTCCAGGGGTGCTTTTTGGCGAGCTGGAAGAATTCGGCGTCTTTCGGGTTCGAGCCGGGGAAACCGCCTTCT
The DNA here is from genome assembly GCA_038228115.1 of Chthoniobacterales bacterium. Classification (GTDB taxonomy): domain Bacteria; phylum Verrucomicrobiota; class Verrucomicrobiia; order Chthoniobacterales; family Chthoniobacteraceae; genus JANLQB01. Next base: position 31,250 of record JBBRPM010000014.1, on the reverse strand, counting down.
ATATAATGGATGCCGAAGTCGTCGAGCCGCTCGGCGACGCGGATTTTATCCGCCACCGAGAACGAGATGCCGGTCCCCTGGGTGCCGTCGCGCAGAGTCGTGTCGTAGAGGGTGAAAGCAGGCGTTTTCATAAAGGAAAGGGCGCTGTGGTAATGCAGATGCGCGCGAGTGGCAAGCGGCGGGCCGCGCGGGGCGGGCTGCGGCACGCGCGTGGCGGGCTGCGGCACGCGCGTGGTTTTGGAAAAAAGGCGGGTCATTCCGAGCGCAGCGGAGCGGAGTCGAGGAAACTCTTACTTCCACGGGCAGCGTGCGGACGGCTCCGCGCCGCCTCCGCTCGCGGAGAAGTTTGAGGTTCCTCGGCTTCGCTCGGAATGACGGGTGGTTTTTGGGGCCGCGGCGCGGCGGCGGCGGCCGGCGGCAATTAGTACACGTCGCGCTTGTACCGCTTCTCTTTCTTGAGGGCCTCGATGTATTCCTTGGCCTGCTCGGGCGTTTTGCCGCCATGCACTTCGGCGATCTTGTTGAGCGCAGCGTCCACGTCGGCGGCCATGCGGTTTTTATCGCCGCAGACAAAGAAATCCGCGCCTTCCTGGAGCCACGCCCAGATGTCCGCGCCGCGTTCCTCCATACGATTTTGCACATAGATTTTGCGGTCCTGGTCGCGGGAGAAGGCGAGGTCGAGACGGAGCTTGCCGCCGGTGACCCAGCCGGTGAATTGCTCGCGGTAAAAGAAGTCCTGCGACTCGCGCTGTTCACCGAAGAAGAGCCAGTTCTTGCCCGTGGCTCCGCTGACGACGCGCTCTTCCACAAAGGCGCGAAACGGCGCGACGCCGGTGCCGGGCCCGACCATGATGATGGGCTTCGATTTGTCGGGCGGGAGGAAGAAATGCTTTTGCTGCGACTGCACGAAGACGCCCGCCGTGGTCTCGCCGTCCCAGCGCTCGGCGAGGAAGGTGGAGGCGACGCCTTTCCGCGCGCGACCGCGGACATTATAGTGAACCGTGGCGACGGTGAGGTGGACCTCGTCGGGGTGGGCGTTGAGGCTGGAGGCGATGGAGTAAAGGCGCGGGGGCAGTTTGCGCAGCAGTTTCACGAACTCCTCGGGCTCGAAACGCACCTGCGGAAACTCGCGAAGCACGTCCACATAGTCGTGGCACTCGTCCTTGCCCGAGAGGAACTTTTTCAAGTCGTCCGCCTTCTCCGGCGTGAGCAGCGGGGCGAGTTCGGCGGCCCCTTTACCGATGGCGGCTTCGATGAATTTCTTGTCGGCGAAAGTGATGGCGTAGTCGCTGAAAAGCGCGGCGCGCAGCGGCTTCGGCGTGCCGTCGCGGCCAGTCACGGGCTCATCGCCCTTCGCGCCGAGGGCGGTCACGAGTTCGTCCGCGAGCGCGGGGCAATTCGTGACGACGAGGCCGAGCGCGTCGCCAGCGATATAGCTGAGGCCGGAGCCGGCGAGGGAGATTTCGTGATGGCGCGTGTCTTTCTCCGAAGCGCCGCCGGTGAGCTTGACGTTCGTTTTGTGAAGCGCGGGGAACGGATTCTTATTCGAGTAGGGCGAAGCGGGAGTAGTTTCGGATGACATGGCACCCGCAGATATAGAGTGGGCGCGGCTCCCGCGGCAAGCCCGCGCAGATGCACCTTGCGCGGAAAGCAGGGGTTTGCGAAAACCCGGCGTATGTCACCAGCCGACACTCAGCGCCTCCAGCACGCCATCCGCGATGTCCCGGATTTCCCGAAGGAGGGCATCCTTTTCAAAGACATCACGCCGATCCTCGCCGACGGCGAATTGTTCAAGCTCGCGGTCGATGGATTTGTCGCCGCGGCCCGCGCTGCCGGCGCGGAGAAGATCGTGGGCATCGATGCGCGCGGCTTCGTTTTCGGCGCAGCGGCGGCGTGCCAGATGGGGCTCGGCTTTGTGCCCGTGCGGAAGCAGGGGAAACTCCCGTTTCACTGCGAGTCCGAGGCTTACCAGCTCGAGTACGGCGAGGCGGTGGTGGAGATGCACACGGATGCGCTGAAGGCAGGCGAGCGCGTCGTTCTCATGGATGATCTGCTGGCGACGGGCGGGACGGCGGGAGCGGCGGTGAAACTGATCGAGCGCATCGGTGGAAAAGTCGTGGCGGCCGTTTTTCTGATCGAGCTGGGTTTCCTCAAAGGCAGGCAGGCGCTTGGTTCCACGCCGATCGAGTCGCTTCTCACTTACTAGCAACGACTCGCGCCGGAAAAGGCGCGCGCGTTATTTTGGGGGAGGCGGCACGCGAATGGCTGAGTCAAAAGGACATCCTCGATGCATCCCAGTCTCCTCAAACAGCTCAGTGCCGCGATCCGGCGATTCGGCCATTGGCTGGCGGAAGAAAATTTCTTCTTCGGAAAACTGGTCGGCTCCTCCGCCGCAGGCATCCTCGCCATCGTGCTGCTCGGCGTCATCTTTCTCACCTCCACGCACGAGAAAGTGCCGCTCGATCAATTGCGCGGCACCGCGCTCGAAACGCTGCGCATCGCGTCGCGGATGGAGAGCGACATCAATGTGATGGAAAACTCGCACCGCGACTTCCTTGCGTCGGGCGAGACGCCATTCCGCATCCAGTTCGACACCGCGCACACGGCGCTCGAAGGGCGGCTCGAATCGTTGCGCAGCATCGTGGCCAAAGGCTCCCCGGAGTCCGATGAGCTGACGCTCATTTCGGAGAAGCTGAAGATGTGGGGGACCGACTACGCGGCTCCGCATTTGCAGGCGCGTTTGAAAGGGCTGAATGCGAGTAGTCTCACGCCTTTCACCCAGGCCAAAACCTGGCTCGATAGCGCACGCGTGGGCTTGCAAAAATTCCGGCAGATCGGCGCGGAGACTCTCGAAAAGGCGAATCATCGCGCAACTTTGCAAATCGGCGGCTTCTCCGCGCTGTGTATCGTCGCGATCGGATTTCTGATCGCGTCGAGCTGGTACAGTCTCGATGTTTTCCGCACCCATTTGCGCAAGATCGAAACCGCCGAGGCGCAGACGCGGGCGATCGTCGATTCGACCCGCGATGGCGTGATCACCGTGGACGCGGCGGGCGCGATTCATTCCGTGAATCCGGCGGCGCAGCGACTTTTTGCGCAGACTTCCGCGCAGATCGTGGGTCGGAATATCGCTGCGCTCATTCCCGATCTGCTCGTCGATGGCGATTTACCGGAGCTTGTCGAGGTCACCGTGACGACGGTCGGCCATCGCAATGGCGCGCCGCCTTTCCCGATCGAGGTCTCACTGAGCGACATGCATTTTGAGGGGACGAAGCGCTTTGCCCTCGTGGTGCGCGACATCGCAGAGCGGAAGCGCGGCGAGGAAACGCTGCGCCACATTGGGATGGGATTGTCCGCCGCCACCGGCGAGGAATTTCTCAAGTCGCTGGTGCAGGAACTTTCCCGCGCGCTGCGGACTGAATACGGATTTATCATCGAGCTGCATCGTAAAAGCGAGCGGCTCACGAGCACGCTCACGCTCGCGGAAAAAGGGCACATGCTCAGTTGCGGGCAATTTGAAATCAGCGGCAGCGCGTGTGGCGATGTGCTGCAAAGTGGCTTCCGCGCTTACATCGGAGGCGCGCGCGCCCGCTTTCCAGACGACGGACTGCTGGAAGGTCTCGGCGTGGATACGTTCGTCGCGATGCCGCTGCTCGATCATCGCGGCCAGCCAGTCGGCGTGATGGGCGTGCTCGATCATCGCAAGCTCGAAGCCGTGCAAGTCATCGAATCGACGCTCCAGATTTTCGCCGCGCGCGCGGGTGCGGAAATCGAGCGGAAACGTTTCGATGAAGATCTTTCCGCGGAAAAAGAGCGGCTCGCGGTGACGCTGCGCTCGATCGGCGACGGCTTCATCACCACCGACAACTCCGGCCGCGTGCTGATGCTGAACAACGTGGCCGAGCGCCTCACCGGCTGGTCGCAGGAGCACGCGACGGGGCTGCCGCTGACCGATGTTTTCCGCCTGCGGCACGATCGCACCCGGCGTCCGCTCAATGACTCGATCATGACGATCGTCGCGGAAGGTTCCGCCGACGTGCTCGCGGGACCGACCGTGATCGTCGCACACGATGGCTCCGAGCGGATGATCGAGACGAACGCCTCGCCGATCAAAGACGGGCTCAACGAAAAGGTCGGCGTCGTACTCGTCTTCCGCGACGTGACGGAGCGGATGCGCTCCGAGGAAGAGCGCCGGAAAAACGAGAAGCTCGAATCGCTCGGCGTCGCCGCCGGCGGCATCGCGCACGATTTTAATAACCTTCTGACCGCGATCCTCGGCAACGTCTCCATCGCGCTCATGCATGGAAAAACCGGCGACCCGATCACCGACCGGCTCGTCGCCGCAAAGAAGGCTTCGCTGCGCGCTCAGGAACTCGCGCGACAACTCCTGACCTTCGCGAAAGGCGGCGCGCCGATTAAGAAAACGGCGTCCATCGCGCAGCTCGTTCGCGACACGGTCGGCTTCTCGCTGCGCGGCTCAAATGTGCGCTGCGAATTCACCATCCCGGGCGATCTCTGGCCCGCGGATGTGGACCCCGGGCAGATCAGCCAGGTCATTCAAAATCTCGCCATCAACGCCGATCAAGCCATGCCCGCCGGCGGCACGATGCGCGTCGATTGCGGCAATGTGGAGCTGACCACCGAGCACGCGCGCCTGCGGCTGAAGCCCGGCCGTTATCTGCGCATCACCGTGCGCGACGAGGGCATCGGCATTCCCGAGGACAACCTCAAAAAGATTTTCGATCCGTATTTTACGACCAAGCCAAAAGGCAGCGGACTCGGCCTCGCGACGACGTATTCCATCATCAAAAATCACGGCGGAATCGTGGACGTGGTTTCGCAACCCAGCGAGGGCACCACGTTCTACATTTTCCTGCCGGCGTCGGACAAACCGGTCGTCGTCGAGGAAGCGCCCGCCGCCGAGGCACCGCTGCCCGTGCATGGTGGCCGCATCCTCGTGCTCGACGACGAGGACGCGATTTGCGCGCTCGTCACGTGCGCGCTGGAGCCGCTCGGTTACGCGGTCACCGAGGCTTACGATTCTTTGCAGGCGATCAAGTTGTACGAGGACGCGATCACGGCCGGCAGACGCTTCGACCTCGTCATCAGCGATCTCACCATCCCCGGCGGCATGGGCGGACTGGAAGCGCTCAAGCGTCTCCGCGAAATCGACCCGGATGTAAAAGCGATCGTCTCCAGTGGCTACGCCATGGACCCGATCATGTCCGATTTCCGCAAGCACGGCTTCTGCGGCATGATCGCAAAACCCTACGAGATTGACGCTCTCGGACGCGCCGTCGCGACCGCGCTCGCCGAGTCACGCCGGTCGGATGAAAACGTGATCGCCGTCGATTTTGCGGAGCCAAAAAGCGGCGCGGCTTAGCCCGCTTATTTCGGCGCGAGGTCGGACGGCTTCACGCCTTTTTTGTGGCCGTTAAAGCCATACATCAGCGGCTCGTAGGTTCCGATCAAGGCCACATCAGCCTTCGCGGGCACTTCAAGGCCGGTGAAAGAATACGCGGCGTTCACGATCAAGCGGCGCAATCCCTCGTTTTGCAGATCGGTCGATGAACCCATCGTGGTGCAGAGCACCTTGTTTCCTTTTCCGAAAGCGCTCTCGCTCACGCGCGTCCAGGCCACCGCCATCATCGAATCGTTCACGCCCTGCTCCTCCTTGTCCGTCTCGCGTTTCTTTTTGTAGTCAGCCGCTTCCGATTCCGGCGTCAGGCCTTTCACGACTTTGCCACGCAGCAAAATCTTCGAGTTCGCCGCCGGGTAGGCTTCATACACGTCCGTGTTGCCGAAGACGTTTTGCACGCCGCGCAAAAGCGGATCGCTCTCCGCGCCCGGCTCGATCACCGCGAGCGTCCCTTCCTTTTTGTGACTGCCCCAGTGGTTCACCCACGTCTCGCCGAGCACTGCCTTCCCGTATCCGCCCGCCTTATTATAGTTAAACGCCTCATACGGCCCCTTCAGCCCCGAAAACGAATGCGTGCTCGTCCGCAGGCCGATCACCGGTTTTCCTGCCGCGATGTAGTCGGCGAAATGTTTCATCTGCTCCTCCGGCCACGCGCGAAAACGCAGCGACGTGATCGCGAGATCCGCCTTGTCCAGCGCCTCCAGGCCCGGCTCGTTGTTCGCGATTTTCGGATCGATCTCACCCGTCGCCGGATCGATGGAAAAAACCACGCGGCAATCGAAGCCATGCTTTTCGCTCAGGATTTGCGCCATCATCGGCAGCGCTTCCTCGCTCCGATATTCCTCGTCGCCCGCGATCAGGACGATGCGCTTGCCTTTGCCGGGGCCTTCCTTTCCGGCGTAGTCGATCCAAAGTTTTTCTTCGGCGAATGCGGTCGTGGCGAAAGCGGCGAGGGAGAGGAACGTGGCGAGATGTTTCATGGTGGTCGTGGTGCATAAATGATCTCGCCCCGCGCGCAAAGTTAGAAAGCGCTCGTTTGCGCGACCGGCTTTCTGATTGGCTCCGCCGCATGTCGGAATCCCTCATCCTCGCCCTCGATCTTGGCACTTCATCCTGCCGCACCGCGCTTTTCGATTTGCGAGCGCGCCGGATCGAGGGAACGACTGCGCAGGAAACCTACCCGCTCATCACATCGCCCGCCGGAGCTGCCGAGATTGATCCGTTGCTGCTCGTCCGTGCCGTCCGGCATTGCCTCGTGGAAACGATGAAATCCGCCCGCGGACGCAAGATCGCCGGCATCGGCATGTCCTGTTTCTGGCACAGCCTCATCGGCACCGACACGCGCGGCCGGCCGCTCACCCGCATCATCACGTGGGCCGATTCGCGGTGCCGCCAGGATGCGGCGGAGTTGCGGGGAAAATTCTCCGAGCGCCAAATCCACGCGCGTACTGGCTGCATGCTGCGCGCTTCCTATTGGCCCGCGAAACTCGCTTTTTTGCGGCGCACCCGGCGCGCCCTTTTCGAGCGGGTAAAACAATGGATGTCGCCCGCGGAGTGGCTCCAGCTCGTGCTTTGCGGCGATGCAACCTGCGCGCTCGGCATGGCCACCGGCACCGGCTTTTTCAATCCGACTAAACTCGCCTGGGACCCCGCGCTCCTCGCGCACGCCGGCATCCGCGCGGAGCAAATGCGTCCGCTCAGCGATGAGCCGACGCCGGTCGCCGGCTCGCTCGCCCGCGAATTTCCGATGCTCGCGGGTATCCCCTTTTTCCCCGGCATCGGCGACGGTGCCGCCAGCAATCTCGGCTCAGGCGCCACACAGCCCGGCCTCGCCGCGATCAATGTCGGCACCAGCGCCGCCTTGCGCGTAATGCGTTCGGGGAAAACCGCGCGCGCCCCTTTCGGGCTGTTTTGCTACCGCGTCGATGCGCAGCGATTTGTCGTCGGCGGAGCAGTGAGCGATGCGGGAAACTTGCGCGCGTGGTGCCTGCGCGAGCTGCGCCTGCCCGACGATGCCGCGATCGAAACCGCCCTCGCCGCCCGCCCCGGCCCGGTCCCAAAACTCACCGTAATCCCCGTCTGGACCATCGACCGCGCGCCGACATGGGATGAAAACGCGGTCGGCGTGATCCACGGAATCTCCCAAAGCACCACCGCGCTCGACCTGCTCCAGGCGATCACCGAGGCCAGCTACCAGCGCATCGCGCGCATCGGCGAGATGGTAATGTCGATGGAGCCGCATCCGCCGAAATTCATTGTCAGCGGAGGCATCCAGCATTCCACCGCCGCGCTCCAAAGACTCGCCGACGTGCTCGGCCAGCCCGTTTTTCCAAACGACGAAATGGAAGCCTCCATCCGTGGCGCGGCGATTTACGTTTTGGAAAAAATCGGCCGCCCCGCGCCCGCGCTCGTACTTTCCAAACCAGTGAAACCGCGCGCGAAATACGCGACCAAATACGCTGATGCGCGCCAGCGGCAGGATACGCTGGAAGTGCTATGACGCTCTCGATCGCAGATTGCCTCTCGATACCGATGTATTGCAGCCGCTCGGGGCAACTCAATGTGCCCGCGAATCTATTAGTCAAGAGTTGAACCATGAACCTTTCTCCCTATTTTGAACTGTAAGACAAACATCGTCAGTCTGATCGTTGTCATACTGGGCGGGTCGACGTTTCTCGGAGTAAACAAGAACCTGTGGACTCAAGACCCGCCGTCACACCTCACGGCGTTTAACATTTCCGCCGCGTCGAATAAGCTTCTATCAAATAGTGTGGAAGCACATGTTTCGGGGACCAGCGCACCTTTGGAAGGTAAAGGTGACGAAATATCGAAGACTCAAAAAAAGTAATCGAAACTGCGCTGGTTCAAATTGAGAAATTCTTTTGCGATGTTGAGTTCGCGAACAAAAGTATAATCTACGAGAATCAGAATTCAGAAGCCCACATTGTTCGGATGCGGATCGATTCTCCTGGTGCGGAACAACTCGGAACAATTTTCACCAATATATCAGAAGCGCTGGCAGCCTTGTCTCCCGATTCAGCCGCCGAGCGCCAGATGCGGGAGCGTAGCCTGTTCCTCATTAAGAAATACTCATACTATCCAAAGGCCGTGAATGTATTGAGCTTTGGCGAGCTTGCCGACGGCACCATAACTGATTGTTTTGAGTGGTATGTCGCGGACGAAAAGATGGTCATGCCTGATGAAAAAGGCATGCTTCCAATCCCGCTTCTCCCACAGGCAGTGTTAAATTCCGATCCCGATTTTGGCGGAGAAAATTCATGGGCTGCAAAACGCCATGCTCATATTTTTTCGATCACTAAATGAGTGTTAGAGCCTGTTCGTCTCCAAGCGACCCGACGTTTAGCACCGACCAGTATTACAAAATGCGGGTGGTGAGTACAAAGCGGTTCTGCCCGTTGTTCTGAGTTCGGGTTCGGAGATGGTTGGGGGTGTTTTTTTCTGGCGTGGGAAGTCGATTGAATGGAAAGATGACCGCGTCCAGAGCCGAAGTGGGTCCTTTTGGCCGCTGGGTCTGGCGACTTTCACTCTACTATGAATAAAATTTCCCGAGCGCTTTGTATCTTGTTTCCTGCGTTGTTTGCAGGCTGCGCTGAACATGTTGGGTTTCACAGCAGCCATCTCGGTTTTGACACGAAGCCGCATTACGCGCAGCCGTCGGCGATCCCTTGTTATTGGAAAGGGCCAGTGCATTACACTAGTTACTACGGCTCGGATGAGAAATGGCATTACTTCGAGGCCCATCGCGATTTGAGGCTTCAACGCTACAAGGTCCCGCGCTGGTCGCTGCCGGGGTGGAGTCCGATATTCCCACTGAATACGGCCAAGGTTTATGTGGAGCGGACGGCGAGCGGTGAGTTGCGTGCGATTCGTGACACGGGAGTGAACCGACACTAGGAATTGACGATGCCCTGGCTCACTGACCCGCAAATTTGGATTAGCTTCATCACGCTGACCGTCCTCGAGATCGTCCTCGGAATCGATAACATTATCTTCATTTCGATCCTCGCTGGAAAGCTCCCCGCCGCTGATCAGGCGAGAGCGCGTACGGTGGGTCTCATGCTGGCGCTGGTGACTCGCGTGCTGCTACTCTGCTCCATTTTCTGGCTGACTAAACTAACGGCAGAGTTGTTTTCCGTCTTTGGCCACGGCTTTTCGGGAAAAGATTTGGTCATGCTATCGGGCGGGCTGTTTTTGATTTGGAAAAGCGTGCATGAAATTCATGGCAACCTGGAAGGGGAGGACCATGCGAAAGGCGGCGGGCGCGACTTGAAGTTCTCGGCGGTGATCGCCCAAATCGTGCTGGTTGATATCGTGTTTTCCCTGGATAGCGTGATCACCGCGGTAGGCTTGGTAAAACAGATCGGGGTGATGATCGCGGCGGTTGTCGCGGCGATGATGGTGATGCTCGCGGCGTCGGGGGCGATTAGCGGTTTTGTGAACCGGCACCCCACGATCAAGATGCTCGCGCTGTCGTTTCTCCTGCTCGTCGGGGTGGTGCTGATCGGCGATGGGTTGGGGCAGCACGTGGAAAAGGGATACATCTACTTTGCGATGGCGTTCTCGTTTGCCGTCGAAATCTTGAACATCAAAATGCGGAGCAAACGGTCGAAAGCGGCGGTGCAACTGCGCAGTCCGTATTGAAAAGATACGAGGCGCGACGTTGCTGAGACGCTTGTCGTCGATTACTAAAAAGCGTGAGTGCGAAACATGTCCATACCGGTGACTCCTGCTGTGCTCAACTAACGGCTGCACTGGAGACTTTGCGGAAACAGGGTCAGCGGGTCACCGGGGCAAGGCATGCTGTTCTCACGATCCTGACCCACGAGCACGGGCCATTTACGGCGGAAGAATTGCACGGGCGCTTGCAGAAAGGAAAATGCGATCTCGTGACCGTATATCGCGTGCTGGCGGCGTTTGAAGAGATCAACCTGGTCCGGCGTTGCGACTTTGGCGACGGAGCTTACCGGTATGAGTTTAATACGGGTGAAGGTCATCATCACCACATCATCTGCCGGAGTTGTCACAGCGTGGAGGTGCTGGATCGCTGTGTGGTGGAAAGTTTGGAGCGAGTGGCGCGGCAGAAGGGCTATGCAAATGTCACGCACACGCTGGAGATTTTCGGGACCTGCGTGAAGTGTCAGCAGAAAATGGGAAGTGCGAAGAAGAGCTAGCCGCCGAAAGCCTGATAGCGATGGATTCCGCGTTTCCAGAGTAGCTGGGAAAGGAACCACGCGAGCAGCATCCATCCGGCCTGGATGGCGAGGCCTTCCCAAAGCATGGCGCCTTGTACCCGTTCCATGGCGATTTGGGCGGGAAAGTAGAGTTCATACGCGAAGGGCGACCACTTGATGAAGCCCTGCATCCACGCTGGCATGATATCTAAAGGGAAGACGTGGCCGCTGAGGAAATACTCGAAGGAATAGAGGATGAAAACGATGGTCGATATTTCCAGAATCCAGAACGAAAGCATCGCGGTGGCGTAGGCGATGAAGAACTGAATAAACGCCGCCATGACAGTAGATAAGGCGAGCAAGAACCAAGTGCTGGTGTGCTGGGGAAGGTGGATGTGTTCGCGAAAGACGATGCCTAATACGACGATGGGCAGAAAGACGACGGCGATATAGAGCAGACGATAACTGAGGTAAGCCGTGATGCGGTAAAGCAGGTAGCTCATCGGCTTGATGAGATACGCGCTGATTTTGCCCTCCCGAATCTCGGCTGCGATCTGCCACTCGTCCTCGGTGGGGGTGATCAAGTTATCGAGGAACACGGTGACCATGAAGTAGTAAATCATGGAAGAGTAGTCGTAGCCGGCAATGGGCTTGCCGCTGGCGTCGAAGACAGCGCGCCAGATAAAGATCATGCCGACCAGCGGGACGATGCCGAAGACGGTGCGCAGGAGGAAATTCCACCGATAGACAAAGGTGTTTTGCAACCCGATGTCGAAGAGCTTCCAATACTTTTGGAGCGCGGATGTTTGCGGGATGGAAGCGGCGGGCATCGTCCTATGCTTGAGTGGCCCGGCTTTTTAGTAACGCAGCGGCGAGGCGGATGGCGGCGATCATCGAGTCGGGCCGGGCGATGCCGCGGCCTGCGATTTCGAAGGCGGTGCCGTGGTCGGGCGAGGTGCGCGGGAAGGGCAGACCTAGCGTGACGTTTACTCCCTCGTCGAAGGCATGGAGCTTGAGTGGGATCAGTCCCTGATCGTGATACATGCAGAGCACTCCGTCGAATTCTCCCTGCACGGCGCGATGAAAGGCGGTGTCTGGGGAGACTGGGCCGGTGAATGGGACGTTAGTTTTGCCCGGAGTGTTTAGTTCTAAAATGGCGGGTTCAATGATGTTGATTTCCTCGCGGCCCATGGTCCCGCTTTCTCCACTGTGTGGATTGAGCCCTGCGACAGCGATGCGGGGCTGAGCTTGTCTTTGTTGCAGGAAATGGGCGAGGAGCAATCCCACTCGCACGACTTCCGTGGAGGTGAGTTGTGTCGGGACTTCTTTGAGCGGGATGTGACTAGTCACCAGGGCGACAGTTAGCTTTCCGCCCGTGAGACACATGGCGATGTTATCCGCACCGGCCCGGTGCGCGTAGAACTCGGTCTGACCTGGAAACTCGAAGCCGACGGCTTGCATGCGTGCCTTGTGAATCGGCCCGGTTACGATGGCGGCAATCTCGGCGCACCTTAACAATCCCACGGAATCTTCCAGCGCCTGACGCGCGGCACGAGCGGTTTCGGGCGTGGGTTGACCGGCAACGGCGTTTCCCCGATCGCCGATCACGCGATAGGTAAAGGTCGGGTCGAGCAACCCGGAAGCAAGTGCGGCCTCGACGATTTCCGGTCCGATGCCGGCGGGGTCTCCGAGAGTGATGCCGATGCAGAGAGGAGCGGCCAAACTTGCCGCCTCCTTAAAACATTTTGATGTAGGCCTTCTTGCGAAGTTTGGCTGCCCACTCGGTCATCGCCGCCTGACGCTGCTGCTGGAGAAGTTCCTTTTCGATCTCATCATGCACCGCGCTTAGTGGCTTGGTTTCGCCGTTCTTCTTTTGCTCTACGAGCAGGAGAAAGTAACTATTTCCGAGGTCGATGATCTGGCTGACCTGGCCGGGCTTCATGGAGAAGGCGATCTTCGAGAGATTGTCGTTGAGCGTTCGTCGATTGACCCAGCCCCAGTCGCCGCCGTTTTCCTGCGTGGAGTCTTCAGAATACATCCGCGCGAGATCCTGAAACTCCGCGCCACCTACGATCTTTTCGCGGATTTCCTCGATCATCTTGCGCCGGCCCGCGTTATCCGCGCTGCCTTTGCGGACGGCGATCATGCGGAGTTTGATCTGATCCTCGCTGGTGTATTTGGCGCGGTTGGACTGGTAGTAGCTTTGAATCTTCTCGCTGGAGACGTTGGAGTCGCCCTTCACCATCTGGCCGCGCATGGCGGAGACGATCATCTTCTCGGTTTCAGCCTGCCTGAATTTTTCCAGCGTGAAGCCCTGCGCGGCGAGTGTGCGCGTAAAGGCGGCGCGGTCTCCGCCAAATTCCTCCCGCACGATGGTCGCGATGCGGTCCTCCACGAAGTGCTCGGGGATGTTGAACTTCTGTTTCTTAAATTCCTGCAACGTCAATTGCCGGTCGATCAGATCATTGATCGCTCGCAGGCGAAGCTCCTTGATCTTCTCGACCAGTTCAGCGCCTTTAAACTGGTCGCGCGTCGCCTTTTCCAGCGGCCCCACGAGATCGCGCACTTGGGAGAAAGTGATGACGTCCTCATTCACCACGGCTGCGATACCATCCAGCACATCCTGCGCGCGTCCGGTCGCGGACAGGCAGCAGGAAACGAGGGCGATGGCGGCGGTGAAAACGAGACGTTTGGACATGATGCGAAGTGATGCGGGCGGCGAGTTTCCGAAGGGCCGAAAGGGAGAGCATGCGGAGCGGTTAGTCAAGGCTGCGCTGCCCGCTGGATCAAGGGCGCGAGCCGATGAAGAGGATGGCGTGCTGCTTGCCTTGCGAGGGATCGAGGTCGGTGCCGAGCTTGATGCCAGCGGAGACGAGCGCGGAGAAAATGGTAGTCACTTCGGTCGGCGGGGGAAAGGTGCCGGACGAGAGCGTGAGCCCGTGCGAATCACGGTCGGTTTTTACCGCGGCCAGGCTCGTGACGTGCCAGCCGGCGGAAAGGAATGCTTCCTTCAGCGCGATGGCGAAATCCATGGCCTCGGTGTTTCCCTCGGGCACCTGGATGGCGATGGAGCCGTTTTGAAAAGTGCGGAGGCGCTGGAGCAGTTTCTCTTTTTGAAAGGGCTCGATGCCTAGACCGGCGGTGCGCGCGGCTGGCGTTTCGGGGGCTGGTCGTTTCTCGGGCACGGGCGGCTTCGCGGGTGCGGTGGCCGCAACTTTCGCCGGCTCTGGAGGGACCGGTGCGGGAGCAGGCGTGGGATGCGCGGGTGCGGTGGCGGCGACTTTCACCGGCTCGGGAACGACGGGTGCGGGAGCCGGCGCGGGATGCGCGGGTGCGGGCTTTGGAGCAGCCTCTTCTTTTTTGGCCACGATGGCTGGAGCAGGCGGGCTTTTCACCGGGATCGGCGTCGGCGGGACTGGCAGCGCGGGCTCGGGAATGAGCGAGAGCTGTTTGGCGGTGACTTCCGGCGCAGGCTCGGTGAGTGAGGCGAATTTCGAGTCGATGTTGCTGTCACGCATCGACAGCTCCGGCTCGGCAGATTCCATCTGGGTGATGGACGGCGGCTGGCGGGAGCGTTCGCCGCCGCTGCTGAAAAAATACGCGCCGAGTCCGCCGAGGGCGGAGAGAAAAAGTCCCACCACCATCACGATGACGCTGAGGGATTGCAGTGCTTCAACCTTCATGTGCCCCGCATATAGAAACGCGACTGGCGGAAGGCGAGCGGAAATGTCGGCGAATTGGCGGCCTGCATCTAATAAGTCGCAGTCGCCGTCCGTATGCGCGATGAAAACACCATGCCCGCGGACGTGTCCGATCTTCCAGCTCTCCTCGAACGCTACGAGCGTCCGCTCGTGCGGTATTCGTGGAGTATTCTTGGTGATTTGGAAGCGGCGCGCGATGTGGTGCAGGAGACGTTTATCCGCCTGTGCCGCCGGCGGGAAATGGAAGGCGCGGACGATCACACCGAAGCGTGGCTTTTCACGGTGACGCGAAATCTTTCCATCGATCATCAGCGCAAACAAAGCCGCATCATTTACCTGCCGCAGACCGAGGACCGGACGACGGACGAGCCTGGGCCGGGCGCGGCGCTGGAGCAGCGGGAGGAGAGCGACTCGATCTTCGCGTTGCTGGATTTGCTGAGCGAAAATCAGCGCGAGGTCCTCCGGCTGAAGTTTCAAAACGACCTTTCTTATAAGGAGATCGCCAGCATCACGGAGCTGACCGTGACGAATGTGGGCTTTCTCCTGCACACGGGTTTGAAAAAACTGCGCGCCCTGATGGAAGCTCCGTCGGAGATGGGCGCTGCGCCACGCACCCGCCAATTATGATGCCATTCAACGATCCAAAATTCACCGCGCACGCACTGGGGGAAGGAGAGTTCATCGAGCAGATAGAGATGGAGCGGATGCTACGCGAAGATGCCGCGGCAGCCACGGAGATGGCGGAGACGCGCGAGTTTGCGGTGCGTGTGGGCGAGCGGCTGCGGGCGGAAAACGCGCCGGGTCTCGACCCAGCGCGCCGTGCAGAGTTGCTTCAGCTTTTTGCGGCGCAGCGGCCAAAGGTCGTGGCGTTTCCGCGGCGGATCGCGACGTGGGCGGCGGTGGCGGCGAGTGTGGCGGCGGGCGTGGGGCTGGCGCTGCTTTTTCCGCTGCTGCATTCGGTGAAATCCGGGCGCGAACTTTCGGAGGCGCGTGCGGCAAAACATCGGAGCGGCGCGGCTGTGGACGGGTCGCAGATTCATGTCGGATTGATGAATGACTTCGCGCCGATGCCGGTGGCGGAAGTGGCCCCGACATTTTCCATCGGCGAGACTCATCTCTCGCTTGCTGCCGGCGAAGGCTACGCGCCTCCCGCGACGGTTTCGGGGTTTCGCGATGATGGGATGCGACTGCCTTTGCCACTTTCCAATTTCGCGCCTTCAGCGGATCGCACTTGGTTGCCGCCGCCCGCGGACACGCGGAATTTTGTTTTGTCGCCGGTCGCTGCACGGAGGGCCGGTCCGACGGTCAGAAATAGTGCGGGCGCGGCGGTGCCGGAAAAGATCGCTTCGGCACCGCGGCCTGCCGCGTCGTCTCCGTGGAGCGAAAATTCGTCGAGCGGTCGCGGGAGCGACGACGGATTTTTGCGAGTGCGGGAAGTGCCGCTCGCGCGGGTGCCGCTGGAACTGGAAACGAAGAGCGGGGAAACCGTCCGCGCCTTTCTACAAGCGCACAAGCTGCCGTCGCGGGACGCGGTGCGCATCGCGGAGATGGTGAACGCCTTCCACTACGACTACGCGCGCCCGCAGCCCGGCGAGGCGGTCTCGGTGACGATGGAAATCGCGGCGTGCCCTTGGGCGGATGCGCACCGCTTGCTCCGCGTCGGATTGCGCGCGGGGGATGCGCAGGCGATTTCGCCGGACATAAAAGTGGAGATCGAATTCAATCCTGCGCAGGTCGCGGCCTATCGTCGCATCGCGTCGGATGCACTGGATGCCGG
The DNA here is from genome assembly GCA_038228115.1 of Chthoniobacterales bacterium. GTDB lineage: Bacteria > Verrucomicrobiota > Verrucomicrobiia > Chthoniobacterales > Chthoniobacteraceae > JANLQB01. The sequence goes on along the minus strand of JBBRPM010000014.1, from coordinate 15,161 downwards.
CGTTTCCGGGGGAAGCGCGACCGCGCTTTATGAACTCGTGCCTGCCAGCTTGAAACAAACGGAGCTTCCTGCTGAAGCGCTGAAATATCAGCCTGCCCCTGCGTCGGAATCGCTCACGCTCAAGCTGAAACACAACGCACCAGACGCAGCCGGCGATCGTGAGTTTCCACTGGAGGATGCCGGGCACAGTCTCGCGCAGAGTTCGCGCGACTTTCGCTTTGCGGCGGCGGTTGCCGGATTCGGAATGATCCTTCGCGAGACGCCGGAACGAGGTCCGGTGGGCTGGGCACTGGTGCGGAAGCTGGCACTGGACGGCCGGGGCGAGGACCGCGATGGCGCGCGCGCGGAGTTTTCCCGTCTGGTGGAAAAGGCACGGTTGCTTTCCCAGTAAAAAGCCCAGACGGGCCGGGATGGAATTAACGTCTCGGCGACTCCAGAGCCCGGCTCGGCACCTTGTCGGGAAGGCGCGCCGATTTCCTGATTGAGCGGACGCCCGCGTTCGCGGCATCGTGCGGGCATGACCATTACCGATCACGAATTTGTCGATCTCGACACGCCGACTGGATCCATGCGCACGCATGTTTTTCGTCCAGTGGCGGACGGGAAATATCCGGCGATTCTGCTCTACTCGGAGATTTTCCAAGTGACCGGGCCGATCCGCCGCACCGCGGCGATGCTGGCGGGAAATGGTTTCATCGTGGCTGCGCCCGAGATTTACCACGAATACGAACCGGCGGCCACGGTGCTGGCCTACGACAGCGCGGGCGCGGATCGTGGGAACGCGCTCAAAACGACGAAGCCGCTCGACGCTTACGATGCCGATGCGCGCGCGGTTTTGAAATATCTCGCGGAGCATCCGTCCTCGACGGGCAGGCTCGGCTGCATGGGCATTTGCATCGGCGGGCATCTGGCTTTCCGCGCCGCGATGAATCCGCAAGTGCTCGCGACGACGTGCTTCTACGCAACGGATATTCACAAGCGCGGCCTCGGCGCGGGGATGAATGACAACACGCTCGATCGCATCCCGGAATTGCGCGGCGAGATGCTCATGTTTTGGGGCCGGCAGGATCCGCACGTGCCGCTGGAGGGGCGCTTGAAGATTCACGCGGCGATGGAAGCGGCGGGCACTTTTTTCCAATGGCACGAGGTGAATGGCGCGCACGCTTTTCTCCGCGATGAAGGGCCGCGCTACAATCCGGTGCTGGCGCAGCAGTGCCACGGGATCGCGCTGGAAATGTTCAAGCGACGGCTCGGCGAGGGCGATGTCTTCGCGGCGAAGAGCGGTGGAGCAGGCGAAGCGCGGCACTGATTCGGGGATGGATATTCGCGGGCCGCTGGCGCATCTTGGTCGCCCATGAGCGCGCTCCTTCAAGAATCCGCTCCGCGATCGGAATCCGCGGAGCTCGATGGTCTGACGAAACGGCTGGCGGCAGCTTCCCGCAGTTTGCAGCAGGAGGAAGCGACGCTTTTCGTGCTGCGGTCGTGGCGCTGGCTGGCTCCGTGGTTCTTCGGCGGACTCGCCGCGGATGTGCTGCTGCACTTGTCCGCACCGATGCGGCTGAGATTGTCCGCCGGCTTTTGCGCTCTGCTTCTCGGGACGCTGCTCCGCGCGCTTTGGGTGGGGTGTTTTAAACGCACTCCGCTGGCGCAAACCGCGCGCGTGCTGGAAGCGCGCGATCCGCGTCTGGGCTCGAAGCTGATCAACATCCTGCAACTCCGCGCGCAGACGACCGATCTGCAGCTCGAACCGCTGACGCGTGAACTCGCCGGATACGCGGTCGCGGAGTCGGCTCGGGAAATCGCGCCCGTTGATTTCCAAGCACTCACGGGCACGGACCGGCCGGCGCGTGAAGCGAAGCGGCTCGCGCTCGCGCTGGCGTCGTCGCTGGCGATTCTCGGCTTTGCTCACGACATCACGGGCACGGAAGTCCCGCGCTTTCTCGATCCGTTTGGAGATCATCCGCCGTACTCCTTTACGCGCATCACGATCACCGAACCGGCGGTCGATAACGTGCCAGTGGTTTATGGGCAAAACGCGATGATCGCCGCGCAAACCCACGGTCATCGCCCGACGGATTTGTTCGTCACCTTTTTTCCGCCCGGCGAACCGGACAAGGCGGTGACGGTGCCGATGTTCGACAAGGGTGCGCAGGGTTTTGCGCAGCAAATCGAGGGCGTGAAAACGGACCTGATCGTGGTCGCGCATTCCAAAAATCGTCACAGCCTCAGCACGCAGCGGCGCATCGCGGTGCAGCGCACGCCGCGGCTGGAAAAGGCGACGCTGAAAATCAATTCGCCCGCCTACACGCGGCTCGCGCCGGAAGAGCGCGACGTGCCGATGGGGAAAAGCGTGAAGGCGCTGGAAGGCAGCCGGATCGAGGTGCGTCTGGAATCGAACCGGCCTCTGCGCGCCGGTCGCGTGGAACTAGTGAAGGGGCCGGGCGACGTGGAAACCATCGCGCTTTCCACCGCGACGGAGCGTGCGGTCAACGGTGGGTTCACGGTGGAAAAGCCGGGGCTATTGCGCTTTTCGCTCGTGGATGAATCGGGCAATCCCTCCAGCGAAACGTGGGAGTGCTCTCTGCAAGTGACGCATGATCTTCCGCCCGAAGTGCAGGTGACGAATCCATCGAGCGACTCGTTTGTGGCGATGGATTTCAAAGTCGAGCCGGCCTTTGAAGCTACTGACGATTACGGCGTGGATTCGTTGCGGATTCATCAGGGGCTCAATGGGAAGTTCGGTGACGCGCGGGTGATTAATTACGAAGGGATCGCCCGGAAGGTGCGGGAGACGCAGCCGCTCGATCTGGCGTCGATGAATCTCAAATCCGGCGATCAGATTTCCTTCTTCGCAGAGGCGATGGACAATGCGCCGGACGTGCATCTCGCGCGCAGTCAGACGGTGACGATGACGGTGATTACGGTAGAGGAATACAACGATTTTCTCCGCGAGCGGACCGACATGGATGAAATCGCGGCGAAGTATTCGGACCTGCTGAAAAAACTGCAGGACCTCATCGAAGAACAAAAGAAACTGAGTGAACAAAGCGCGGCGCTGGAGAAGGAAGTGGAAGCGGCCAGCGACAAGACCGCGGCGCAGACGAAGCTCGACGCGCTGCTGGCGAAGCAAAACGAACTGAACTCGCAACTGAACAAGCTGGCGGAAACGATGGAAACATCGGTGCGCAAGGAGCCGCTCTACGACGTGGAAAAGGAACTTGGCGATACTTTGAAAAAGCAGGCGGAGCAAATCCGCGCCTCGACGAAGAGCAACGACGAGGCCGCGAAAGACATCGCGCAACGCAGTGCGCCGCCGAACGCGCAAAGGGCGATCGATCAACCCATGCTCAATGATTTTAAAAAAGCCTCGGAAGAACAACTCGCGCGGCTCGGCGCAGCGAATGAAAAGGCGCAGGAAAACATCGTGCAGCCGCTGGTGGACATGGCGCTTCTCCAGCAAATCATGGAAGACATCAACCGCTTCAAGGAAGTGGATGCGGCGCAAAAACTTGTCGCTTCGCAGGCCAGGGCTTACGACCGGCCCGGACCGCTGATCCGGGAGGATCAGCTCGCGCTGAAGGATCTTGCGGCCATGGAAAAACGCATCGGCGAGGAAGTGGCGCTGGTGCAGGATCAGCTCGCGGAGGATGGAAAAGCCGCGATGGAAAAATTCCCCAAGGCCGGACAAAGCGCGCAGAATCTGGCGGAGAAAATGAAAGGACTGCGGCTCCCGAATTACGCTGGAACGGCAATGGACGCGATGCTCGCCGGCAAGGGCAAGGACGGCGCGCAACTCGCGAAGGAACTTTCCGAGCAGATGGACAAAATGTTTTCCGAATGCAATGGAACCTCTCCGAACATGAGTAATGAGCTGGATCAGTATATGAAGATTCAGCGCGGCATGAAGCCGGGCCGGAACTTCAAGCAGATGATGCAGTCGCGGAAGTTTGGGAACGGCGGCAAGCCGGGCTTTGGGATGGCGCAGGGACAGACTGGACCTGATGGCCAGGGCGGCTACGCGATGGAAGCCGCGCCCGAAGCGCCGGTGCTCGGCAATGAATCGCGCCCGAATAACAGCCGCTCGAAGCGGCCCGGCGAAAAGGGTTTCAGCAAGCAAGCGCCCGACATGAACAAGTCAGGCGTCGCTGTCGGTGAGTCGGATGTTTTAAAAGAGACGAAACCAACCACGCGCGAGTCGGATGCGGCCCAAAGCGAATCTTCGTTCGAGCAATATCACGACCTGGTGGAGCGTTACTTCAAATCGATTACCAAATGAAAAAGCCAAACTGGTTTGCCCTGCTCGCGGTAGTCGGAGTGATCTTGCCTGCGCTGGCCTTTGGAATCGGAGCCGGCGCGTCGGCAGAGCGCAAGCAACAGGAACTCGAAGCGGCGCTCGTGGCGTCGGCGTCGGCGGTGAATGCCGACCTGACCAAGCTCCAATGCGGGAATCTCGTCTATGCGACGAATAAAAGTTCCGTCTGTTTCGCGGACAAATTCCTGAAGGACGTTGGCGAGAATACTCATCTCGATGTCGGCCACAATTTCGTCCCCGTGCGGCTCGATGCCGACGCGCTCTTCGATTTTCCATTCTGCGTTTGGTCGGGCGAAGACACCTTCACCCTGACGCCGAAGGATCGTGAGAACCTGCGGAAATATTTGCTCAATGGAGGCTTCATCTTATCCAGCCCCGGCTGCTCCGATCCGCGCTGGGATGCAGCTCTGCGGAAGGAATTGAAACTCATCTTTCCCGAGCAGCAGCTCACGAAAATCCCGATGACGCATCCGCTCTTTTCGACCGTGTTCAAGATTCCGCAGCTAACCGACAAGCAGGGAAAAATTGCGCAAGTGGAAGGCCTGGAAATCAATGGCCGACTGGTCATGATTTACTCCAAGGATGGATTGAATGACGTGGGCAACGCCAAGGGTTGCTGCTGCTGCGGTGGGAATATGATCACGGAATCCGCGCAGGTGAATGTGAACGCGTTTACCTACGCGTTGCTCTACTAAAGGCGGCGGGCAATTCGGAGGGTGAAAGTCCCGGCGGTTTGTCATTAAGATGCGCCCGTGACCATCCGCCGCATCCTGATAGCCCTCTCCTTTTTCGCGCTCCTCGCCGGTGCCCTTTGGTTCTGGCAAACCCGCAAGCCAGTCTGGAAAGCCTCCGCGCTGACCATCCAGTTCACCGCGGGTGTGCATGGCCGATTGGTTCCGTGCGGCTGTTTCTCGGGGCAGATGGGCGGCCTCACCCGGATCTCCACTTTGTTTGGCGAAAAGCGCGCAGAGAAAATTCTTTGCTTCGATGCGGGCGATGCCATCGAAGGACCGGCGGACTATCAGCGCATCCAGCACCGGGCGATTTTGCAGGCCTTTGCGGTGATGCATTATTCCGCGATCAATATCGGAAAGCGGGAAGCTCAGCTATCGCTGAACCAACTCGTCGAACTTCGCGGCAAAACGCCAGTGCCGATCGTGAGCGCGAATCTGTTGAATGCAGCCACGCGCGTGCCGGTGTTTGAAACGCACCACTTCCTCGCGGGCACTTCGCGTATTGTGGTCGTCGGAGTCGTCGATCCGCGCGGCCTTTCAGAAAAACTCGGTGAAGGTCTCGTCGTCGAAAAAATGGAAACGACGCTGGCGAATCTATTGCCGAAGCTAAGGCAGGAATCCGATCTGATCGTGCTCCTTGCTTACACTGACGAGCAGACGCTGCACGCACTCGCGCGCGAGTTTTATGAGATCGACGTCATCCTCGGCGGAGACGTTTCACAGCCCGCGCAGAAGATCGAATTCGAAAATCACAGCGTGATCTATTACACCGCAAATCAATCGCGGGCGGTGGGCACGCTGGACCTGGACCTGGCGGCACCTCATCGCGCGAAAGTCACTGCCGCGGAAGTGCAGCTAGTCTCGGACAAGATCCCGGAAGACGCATCGATTCGTCAGCTTGCGTCCACTTATCGTTCCGAGATTCGCCGCACCAAACTCGACCTCGATAACCCTGCGAATCTCGGCGCAGACATGATCCCGGGCGTAAAGGCGGGCGCTGATTTTGCGGGTAGCGCGGCTTGCTTGAATTGCCACGCGACGGCAGCCAAAGCGTGGCAGCAAAGCCAGCACGCGCGCGCTTTCACAGCTCTGGTCGAGCGCGATGCGGACGCCGATCCGAACTGCATCGGATGCCATACGGTCGGGTTCGGACAGCCCGGTGGTTACCGGCGCGAGTTTGGCCGGGATAAGCTGACCGACGTGGGTTGCGAGAGTTGTCACGGTCCCGGAGCACAGCATGTGACCGCCCGGCAAAGCGGCGTGAGCGGTGGGGCGAAGTTCCGGCCGCTGGGAGCCGGGGATTGTCAGCGCTGTCACAACGGGGAGTTCAGCCGGCCTTTTACTTTTGAAAAATTCTGGCCCTTAATCCAGCACGGTCGGGAAAGAATTGCCGTGCAAGCTGCGCCCAAGGTTCCGGCAGCAAAGTGAACCTTTGAAGTGGAAGGACTGGCCCGTTCCTCCTTTCTCCGCGTCATGACCTTCACGACTCCGCTCCGCCTTTCGTAAATCGAGGACGCGGGGAATAGAACCCTCGCGACCTCATTCCGGAATCTTGTTTTTCGCCTGGCGCGGGTCCGGTAGCTCCACGCCTGCGATGTTTTCAGTTGCGACCGACTTAAGCCTTCTTGGTAGCCCAGCGCTTTTTGGCGGCTTCCGACAACTTGGCGCGAACTTCAGCGCTGACGGTCCGTTTGCCCTTCTTGGCTGCGGCTTTGGGAGCGGCGGCCTTCGGACCTGCGGCTTTGGGCTGGGTAGGAGCTGGGCCACCCTTTTTGCGAGCGGCCCAACGGGCCTTCATCATTGCGGCCAGACGGGCGCGACCTTCATCGGTGAGTCCGCCTTTTTTGCCCGGAGGTTTCGCGGCAGGCGTGGAGGCCTTGGCAGGAGCGGCGGTCTTGGAGGAAGTAGTTCCCTTTACCTTGGCCCAGCGTGCGCGGGCGGCGGCGGCGATCTTTTCGCGGGCCTCGGAGGACATGCTGCGGCGGCCGGGTTTGCCGGTCGCTTTGGCAGCGGCCTTGGGGGCTGGCGCTGGGCTGGAACCTCCGAAGATGGATGCTAACTGCGCTTGCAGCTTCTCGATCTGCTCGGAGATGATGAGGGCTTGTTTGAGTTGGTCGATGGATGGATTGTTACTAGGCATGACCTATGACTAGCTGCCAAATATGCCCGGCGTCAAAGACAAGATTTAACTTTAAAGCAAATAGATGAGAGTCGGACCTAGCCGGTTTTGGGCGCCGATTCGCCAACAGAAGCGAGTAGAGAAGGGCTGTGACGAGTGGAGCTTGGGCAAAGAGTGGGTGACTACGAACAGGCGGAAAGACCTCCGCTCAAGAAGGTGGCGGCAGGTCTGGGAAAAGGTGCTGGTGGCGGGACTCGAACCCGCACGGTGGTTGCCCACCAAGGGATTTTAAGTCCCATGCGTCTGCCATTTCGCCACACCAGCTTGCACTTCAGATACCTTGCTCCCGCCCGGATGGACTCTTGTTTTCACGATACTCGGGTGATCGGTAAACAGCCTTTTGAACGGACGAAGCGTGCTTTCTGTAGGCTGCGCACTCCGAGCCCGCAACCGTAAACTCCGCCGATTTGCGCGTGGGAAAAGCGGGGCTGGCACTGAGACTCGCGGTCTCTATAGTCCGCGACCTTGGAAACAGAAGCAGAAGATCATTACGCGACGCTGGGCCTCGACCGGCGCTGCACGGCCGCGCAGATTCGGAGCGCCTACCGGGTGCTTTCAAAGCGCTTTCATCCTGATTTGAATCCGGATTCCACCGAGGCTCTCGAACGTTCGCGCGCCCTGAACGCGGCGCACGAAGTCCTAAGTGATCCCGCCCGGCGTCGAGCCTACGATCGCGAGATCAGCATGGAAGAGAAGGCGGCTGTCCCGCAGCGGGTGGGAAGGATCGAGCGGAACATTGCTCAGGACGTGAATTTGCGGATAGAGGATTTCCTGCGTGGCACGCACTTGCGAGTGACGGTGAATGATCCGGCGAATACGAATGGAGAGGAGACCTATGAGTTACCCGTCCCGCCAGACACTGCGCCAGGCTCGCGCATCCGGCTTCCACGCGCAGAGCCTTTCGCCGGCGGTTACGTGATCATCCGGCTGCGGGTGTTACCCGGCTTTCGTTTTAAAGCGCGCGGGTCTGATTTGAAATGCGACCTGCGCATCCAGGCGAAGCGCGCGGCGCAGGGCGGATCGGAAATGCTAAGCGGCCCGACCGGCGCTCCGCTGCGCGTGCAAATCCCGGCCGGTATCGCGCGCGGCGAGGTTCTGAGGGTGCGCGGTGAGGGACTACCGAAGCCGCGGGGCGGGCGAGGGGATTTGCTGGTGCGCGTGACTTATCGCCCGGAAGTGCGCGTGAGCCGGCGCTGAAGTCGTGGAAGCGAACCCTTGAGCTTTCGGTAATCCGGGCGGACAGTCGCCACCCTTTTCCAAAATGCTTACTATTCGCGATCTCAGAAAATCTGTCGGTGGCCGCACGCTCTTTGAGGGTGCGTCGATGACGGTGAACTACGGTGAACGGGTCGCGCTCGTCGGCCCCAATGGCGCGGGGAAATCCACGCTCTTTAATATCGTCCTGAAACGCGATGAGCCGGACGCGGGGACGGTCGAGCGGGATGCGTGGACGATGATCGGCTACCTTCCCCAAGAGGGCGAAGCAGTGGGTGAAGAGACGGTGATGGATATCGCGACGGGGCGCGCTGGAGACTTGGCGGCCTTGGAGGAAACGCTGAAGAAGCTGGAGGCGGGTGGCGATGTAGAGTCTGCCGATTACCTCGAAGCTCATGCGAAACACGAGGCGCTCAGCAATCCCGAGGTGGAGGCGAAGTCGAAGAAGATCCTGCGCGGGCTGGGCTATCGCGAAACGGATTTCCATCGGAAAGCCAAGGAGCTAAGTGGCGGCTGGGTGATGCGTGCGCATCTGGCGCGGCTGCTGGTGATGGAGCCCGATCTTCTTCTCCTCGACGAACCGACGAACCATCTCGATCTGGTCTCGCTCCTTTGGCTGCAACAGTATCTGAAGACTTATTCCGGCGCACTGCTCATGATTTCGCATGACTGGCAATTCATGGATGAGATCGTGGAAAGCGTGCATGAAATCTCGGATCGCAAGCTGGAGGCCTACACGGGCAATTACTCCGCCTTTCTCGAGCAAAAGGAAGCGCACTACGAGCAGCAGCAGGCGGCTTATAAGAACCAGCAGAAGGAGATCGCGGCGCTGCGTGAGTTCTATGACCGCTTCCGGCAGGTGGCGTCGAAGGCTTCACAAGCGATGAGCAAGCTGAAGCAAATTGAGCGGATGGATTTGATCGAAAAGCCGGTGCCGCCGCGGAAACCTTTTCGCTTCCAGATCCCGCAGCCGCCGCGCGGTGGATCGCGCGCGCTGGCGCTCAATGGCATCCACATGGCCTATGGTGAGACGAAGGTGTATTCCGGGCTGGACCTGGAAATCGAGCGAGGCGAACGCACCGTCTTAGTCGGGCCGAATGGTGCGGGTAAGTCCACGCTGCTGAAGATTCTGGCGAACGTCGTCCAGTTTCAAAAAGGCGAACGCAAGGAAGGGCTCAACGCGAAGATCGGTTACTTCAGCCAGCACCGTTCGGAAACGCTCGATCCCAATAAGACCGTGCTGCAGGAAGTCATGGAAGCAGCGCCGACTCTGGTGGAAAACGAGGCGCGGGGGATTCTGGGCTCGTTCCTTTTTCGGAAAGAGGAAATCTACAAGAAGACCGAGGTCCTCAGCGGCGGCGAAAAGAGCCGGCTGAATCTCATCAAGTTTCTGGTCGATCCGCCGAACATCCTGCTCATGGACGAGCCGACGACGCATCTCGACATCCATGCGGTAGAGTCGCTCAGCCTCGCGCTCGGAAGTTACGAAGGCACGCTGGTCTTCATTTCGCATGATGTGCATTTCATCCGCAAGCTCGCGACCAAAGTGCTGCACGTGAGCGGCGGGAAGATCATGGCGTATCCCGGTGGATACGATTACTTCCTGGAAAAATCTGGCGGGCTCGGCGACGAACGCGCGGCGCTTACGGCGTAGGCAAAAGCGTGGGTGTGATTGGAACTGGTGCAGGTGCGAGAGGGTGAAGGTCAGCGTGCCTGATGGACTGTCACTTCGGCGGCAGGCTCCGAAACCTGTCATTCTGAGCGCAGTTCCCTGTGGGTGAAAGCGGGAGGGAACGGAGTCGAAGGACCTCTTACTTTTCCCCGGGCGGAGGTGGTGGGCGCAGCATTGAAGGTCCGCGCCGCCGCTGCCCGCAGATAGTGAGAGGTTCTTCGGCTTCGCTCAGAATGACAGGTTTTGGAGGCTGCCGCTTTCGCGAGCGCCCCTGACCTTTTCGCTCAACCCCTCTTGCGATACGCGACTCGTGGCCCGTATTCAGAGGCTCGCGATCTCTCGAATCTGCACCACTTTTAATCAGACCCCAAAATGTGTGCTGGCAAAGGCTAGGGCTTGCATTGGCGGAGGGGCGTGCGCAGGCTTTGCCCACGTGAATACGCCTATTTCTGCCACCGAACGGACGACAAATCCTTTGCGCGAGGGTCTGTCGAACCGGCCCATGCCGCAGCCCTGCACCGTCGTGATCTTTGGAGCGTCGGGAGATCTCACTTACCGGAAACTGATTCCCGCCATCTATAATATCGCTGCCGATGGCGACCTGCCGGCGGCGCTGTCGGTGGTCGGTTTTGCGCGTCGGGAAAAAACGGACGAGCAGTTTCGCACGGAGCTGGAGGAAGCGGCGCGGAAGTATTCGCGGCAGGGCGTAAATGAAGAGCTTTGGCAGAGCTTCGCGGAGCGGGTGTTTTATCACCGCAGCGAATTTGGCGATCTGGAAGGCTACAAGTCTCTCGCGGCGCGACTCGATAAACTGGACGCGGAGAGAAACACGCGCGGGAACCGGCTGTTCTATTTGTCGGTCGCGCCGAGTGAGTTTCCGGGGATTTTGGAGATGCTGGCGGCGGTGGGCTTGAACAAGACGCGCAGCGGGAGTTGGGCGCGGGTGATTGTGGAAAAGCCTTTTGGGAAAGACCTGCAATCGGCACAGGCGCTCAATCAAGTGGTCAACGATGTCTTTCCCGAAAAGGATACCTTCCGCATCGATCACTATCTGGGAAAAGAGACGGCGCAGAACTTGATGGTGCTGCGTTTTGCCAACGGGATTTTCGAGCCGCTTTGGAACAGTCGTTACATCGATCACGTCCAGATCACCGGGGCCGAGCCGCTCGGAGTAGAAGCGCGCGGACCTTACTACGACAGCGCGGGAGCACTGCGCGACATGGTGCAAAATCATCTGCTGCAACTGCTGTCGCTGGTCGCGATGGAGCCGCCGGTCGAGCTGAGCGCCGATGCGATCCGCGATGAGAAGGTGAAGGTGATCCGCTCTCTGCGCGTGATGACGAGCGACGATGTCGCGAAGGACGTGGTGCGCGGACAGTACGCTGCGGGCGCGATCAATGGAAAGGACGTGGTGGGCTATCGGCAGGAAGATCGGGTGAATCCCGAGTCGATGACTGAGACCTATGTGGCGCTGAAAGCGCACGTGGATAACTGGCGATGGGCAGACGTGCCGTTCTATGTGCGCTTTGGAAAGCGGCTGGCGAAAAGCGGGACGGAGATTGCCGTTCAGTTTAAGAATGTGCCTGCCGTGCTCTTCAGTCGCGATGCGGATGTGGGGCCGAATGTCCTGGTGATCCGCATTCAGCCCGATGAAGGCATCTCGCTCCGCATCCAGGCGAAGCGGCCCGGCGCGAGTGTGAACATCGAGCCAGTGAAGATGGACTTCCACTATGGGACGAGTTTTGGGAAAGCATCGCCAGAGGCTTACGAGCGGCTTTTGCTCGATGCGATGAGTGGAGATGCCACGCTTTTCGCCCGGCGGGATGAAGTAGAGCACGCGTGGGAATTCGTGGATCGGATCGAGCATGCGTGGCACGACAATGCCGCGCCGCCGCCGTTGTGTGAGTATCCGTCGGGCTCATGGGGGCCTGCGGAAGCAGATGAGTTGCTGGCTCGCGATGGCCGTGTCTGGCGGAGGATGTAACGCGATGGCTGCTTTCGATACTGCTGCGCTCGGGCAACCCGTGGAAGTCGGCCAGATCGGTCGTGCCTTGACCAAACTTTGGGATACCGACGCCGGCGCGACGACTCGTGCCTCGCTGGTGAATTTCGCGATCGTCTGCCACAGCACGGAAGCAATGGAGCGAAACACCGCGATCATCTCCGAGTTTACGAGTCAGCACGCCTGTCGCGCGCTGCTGGTCGGCATCGCGCCGAATGGGTCGGGGGAGCCCAAGGTATCTGCATGGATCAATGCGCACTGCCATCTCAGCCGGGCCGGCGCGAAGCAGATTTGTTGTGAACAGATTTCGTTTCTTTTTGAAGGCCACTCGGAGAGCTGGATGGCGAATACGCTCTTCGCCAATCTCGACTCTGATCTTCCGCTTTATCTTTGGTGGCAGGGTGAGTTTCCCGATCCGATCGATGAAACGCTGTGGGCCTGGGTGGACCGGCTCATCTACGACAGCCAGGAATGGCAGGACGCGCGCGCGCAGTTTTGCCTGCTCCGCGAATCCATCGAGCGCGCCCACGCCGGGCTGATCTTGTGCGATCTAAATTGGGCGCGTTCGCTGCATCTCCGGCAGGCGCTTTCACAGATGTTCGATCACCCGGACAATCTCGTCGTGATCGAGAATTTGAAGACGGTGACGATCGCGCACGCGCCGGAAAACCGTTCGACCGCGCTGTTGCTAGTGAGTTGGTTCGTCGCGCAACTGAAACTCACGCAGGCGACGCGTGAGGGCGCTGGCTTCACCTTTCAGCGCGAGGGGAAGGCTCCGGTGAATTTTGAGCTGCGTCCCGAGGCTGGCCGCTCCCTGAGCCTGTGCGAACTCACCGCGGATGCGGGCACCGTGAAGGTGCGGCGGGATCAGCAAGGCGATTTTTTCCGCGTCGAAGTGCGGATCGGGGCGGACCGGCTTTATCACCATCTCCTCCCCGCCGGGAGTAACGAAAAGACGAGTCTGCTGCTGTGGGAAATCGGTGGAGGCAGCCGGCATCAAGTCTATCGCCGGGCGCTCGACGTTCTCGAAGCGCTTCTTTAAACGCGCGTCGCTGCCCCACGTTTTCGGCCCGTGCTGCGCTTCGGAGCGGTTCCGCAGCGCCAGCGCTTTTTCTTAGAAAGATTAGTTTCGCAAATAGCGGTTGGTTTTTCTAAGCGGGCCGTTTCTTGCGGGTGAACACCGCGACATGACCGCACGGAAATTTTTTACAGCAAAATGAAGATACTTGGGCTATCTGGAGGGAAATCTAAATTCCCCATCATTATGTTCGGCAAACAAAAAAAGAAAGCCATCTGGGTCCAAACCGCACTCGAACGCTACGAGCGCCCGCTGCTTCAATATGCGATGAGCATCGTGAGCGACATCGACCGGGCCCGGGACATCGTGCAGGAGACTTTCATGCGGTTGCACAATCAGGAGCAGGCGGCGATCGAGGGGCATCTTTCGCAGTGGCTTTTTACGGTGTGCCGGAACTGTTCGCTGAAATCGCTGAAGAAAGAGGACCGTTACATTTACGTCGAGGCGCAGGAGTTTGAGCAGAAGAAGTGTGAATCGCTCACGCCTTTCGCCGAACTGGAGCGCAAGGAGCGCGTGACGCGGCTGATGGAGTTGGTGAAAGAGCTGCCGAAGAATCAGCAGGAAGTTGTGCGGCTGCGGTTTCACCATCATCATTCCTATCAGGAAATCAGCGACATCACGGGATTGAGCGTGGGAAATGTCGGGTTTCTGCTGAATGCCGCGATGCGGAATTTGCGGACGAAGATGGAGCGCGACGACAAGGACGAGAAGATCGTTTATCTGAAAAAGACCGCGTCATGAGAGGGCAGATTTCCGACCAAGATTTAACTGATTACGCGCTGAACGAACTCGATCCGCACGAGCGGCTCTACGTGGAGTCCATGCTCGCAATCTCCGAGGAGTGCCGGGCGGATGTCTATGATCTGATCGAGATCGGGCAGATGATGGATGAAGGATTTGAGCGCGAAGACGGCAAGATCGTCTCGCTCGGCCTCACCGATGATCAGCGCGCGAAATTGCTCACGGTCCGCACTAATCCGGTGGCCGTGATCCGCATGGCGGTGGGAGTGATGGCCGCGGCAGCCTGCGTTGCTTTTGCCATTGTGCATCCTGCGATTTTGCCGGACCGCGATACCGCTGTCCACGTGGCTCAGGTTTCGCGCGGTGTGGCGCAAGTCGTCACGCACGCCGTCGCCCCCGCCAATGGCAGCGGCATGCTGGCATCTTTTGATTCGTTGCGCGCGCTCGTCGAAGAGCCATCGAAGTGGCTCCCCGAAGCCGCCGTCGCCACGCCCTCCCAATGGCTCGACATCGATGCCGATCCGTTGATCGGCACCATGGGGATGCCGGTGGGGATGCCCGATTTCGGAAGCATGCCGTAGTGAATTTTCGCAACCGCGTTGCGAGAGCTAATCCGGTTTTGCCCACGCCGTTCGCCGCCAGAAAGCCGAACGGCGTTCCCGTTTTCTGAACTCATTTCTTATGCTCACCTCCACGGAAAAATCCGCCCCCGCAACCGCTCCCGCCGACCTTGCTGATGACAAAGCGGCAGCGGCGTTACTCGTCGATGCCTATCGAAAGATCACGACTGAAATGGCGAAGTTCATCGTCGGTCAGGACGATGTGATCGAGCAGCTCGTCATCGCCGTGCTCGCCGGCGGCCATTGCCTGCTCGAAGGCGTCCCCGGACTCGCGAAGACGGCGATGATTCGCACGCTTTCGGAGACGATGAAGCTGAATTTCCGGCGCATCCAATTCACGCCCGATCTCATGCCGGCGGACATCACCGGCACCGACATCATTCAGGAAGACCCGACGACCGGGCACCGGCGTTTCGTTTTCCAAAAAGGCCCCATCTTCACGCAAATGCTGCTCGCCGATGAGATCAACCGCACGCCGCCGAAAACGCAGGCTGCGCTGCTCGAAGCGATGCAGGAAAAATCCGTCACCGTCGGCGGCCACACGCTGCATCTCGACAAACCATTTTTCGTCCTCGCGACTCAAAATCCGATCGAGCAGGAAGGCACGT
>JBBRPM010000013.1:0-95302 GCA_038228115.1 Chthoniobacterales bacterium | reverse complement strand
TTCCTGCGTATCCACGTCTGAAATTGTAAATTTTGGAGCAAGATCTTTAGCTCACGCGCTTCCGGCCTCTCAGGCGTGATAAGATCTGCAGAACTACTCTCAGCATTGTCCGTTTTGGATCGAGGTGGGCAGAACTAAGGCCGCATTTGTAAAATTTGGATCGAAATCTCCCTCTCCACCCCTGAAAAAGTGCTTTCTGACGGCAGATCTCCCGATCCACTCCTGACCCGGTGCATTTTGATCGTGGATCCCCAAATCCCATCTTTGCACCATGCTTTCCGACGATGATTCTTTCTCCCCCGCTCTGAAATGATGCCTTTTCCCTTGCTCCCAAGTTCCACTTGGAAGCGGACCTTCGCAAACAGGGCGTTTCCGAGTAACTTGGGAACGAAGGGGAAATTGCCCGTTCGTAAAAAATGGCGCTACGCGGGCGGGGTGGTTCGGCGGCTGGAAGCGCTCCGCTCTTTTACGCGTTTCGTGCCGATTTTGAATTCCGGCTTTAGCCGGTCACGAACGCAGCTCAGTGACGCGAACCACGACCGTTCGCGCGGGCGGCGATGTTCATTTCTTCGATCATGCTGTTCACGGGCAGGCCTTGGATTCGGTAGCCGGCGTCTTCGGTGAGAAGGTCGTAGGAGTGAGTTTCTCCGTGGCGGGTTTCCACCTTGGTGACGGTGCTTCCGGCGACCTTGCTGCCGATGCGAAGATCGCGCGCGCGGATTCCGCCGAGGCGGTGCATACCACATAGGTCCGCCGTCGCGCCGCCGGTGAAGGTGATGCGGAGGAAAGCGGTGCGCGGATTTTCGAGATAAGAATGTTTTTGCAAGATGCGCACGGTTTTTCCCGAGAAGCCGATGACCGAGTCGCCAGCCTCCAGCTTCTCGATGGCGCGCCGTCCGGTCGGGGTATCGACGAGCGTGTGTGCCGGGATGCAGGCAAAATACATTTTGGCACTGGCGAGGGGCAACGCTGCGCCGATCAAAGGGCCGAGCAGGCTGCAACCAGTGAGGGTGAAGCCGGTGAAAAGGATGAGCGCGGCGACGAAGGCGAAACGCAGGGGACGAGTGGGGAGAGTGGTGGGCACGAGGGAAATTTGTCGCAGGGTAAGGCGCAACTTTCAGAAAGCCACCTCGCGTCCCGGATTTTTGCATCAGGGTGCGGCGCGGGCGCAAAGAGTCGGGCGTAATCCGGGGGTTGCACCGCGCCGGGAGGGTCGCTACGGTCCGCGCCATGAAAATCCTCTCGCTCACGAAAATTTGCTGTGCGCTCGCCCTTTCCGCTGCCAGCTTCCCGACCCTCATGGCTGAAACTGATCTCGAAAAAGGTGAAGCGTTTTTGAAAGAGAACGCAAAAAAAGAAGGCGTGAAAGCAACCGCCAGCGGGCTGCAATACAAGGTGCTGAAGGAAGGCGCCGGCAAGAGCCCGAAGGCGACCGATACGGTGAAGGTGAACTACGAGGGCAAGCTGATCGACGGCACGGTGTTCGACAGTTCCTACAAGCGCGGCGAGCCGATCGAGTTCCCGCTGAATGGCGTGATCAAAGGCTGGACCGAAGGCGTGCAACTGATGAAAGAAGGCGCGACTTACGAATTCACGATCCCCTACAAGCTGGCCTACGGCGAGCGCGGCACGCCGGGCGGCCCGATCCCTCCGAACGCGACGCTGATCTTCAAGGTCGAGCTGATCCAGGTGAAGTGACGGCGCGGCGGCAGCGACCGCCCGCTTCCCTATTCACCGTCGGTCCAAAACTGCTTCCCGGCCTCGGCCCAATCGCGGCCTTGCACGGTGCGATGCGCTTCGACCGCCATCGCCTGCCGCAGCGGCTCGTCGCTTAAAAGGCGCACGAGCGCGCGGGTGAAATCCTCGGCGTCGAGGGCGCGCGTGATGAAGCCCGTTTTGCCATGCGCGATGAGGTCTTTCGGCCCGCCTTGATCCGACACGATGCACGGCACTCCGCTGGCGAGCGATTCGACGACGACATTGCCATAGGTGTCCGTGGTGCTCGGGAAAAGGAATACGTCGGAGGACGCAAACGCCTTCGCCAAATCGAGGCCGGCGAGGTAGCCGGTGAAGACGGCCTCGGGCAGCAGCGTGCGAAGTTCCTTCAAAAAAGGTCCGTCGCCGACGATCGCGATCGTCACCGTCTTCCGCGCGTCTTTCGCGATCTTTTTCCACGCGCTCACGACGACATCGAGATCCTTCTCTTTGGAAACACGCCCGACGTAGAGCAGCACCGTGTGGCCCGCCGGGACGCCGTGCGTTTGCCAAAAAGCGGGGTCGCGTCGCGACGGGTGAAAGAGCGTGGTGTCGAGTCCGCGCGGGAGAATCTGGATGCGGCGTCCATCGATGCCGCGATCGATCCACGCGCGGCGGCAGCCCTCGCTGTTCACGTAGAGCACGTCGAGCTGGCCGTAGAACCACTTCATGAAATTCCACGTGAGCGATTCCATGAACGAGTCGTCGCTGAGGATGCGGACGTATTGCGGAAAATCCGTGTGGTAAATGCCGCTCGTGCGGATGCCGAGCATCTTGGCAGCGAGCAGCGCGGTGAGGCCGATGGGGCCGGGCGTACTGATGATGAGTTCGGTGAAACCTTCGCGCTCAATGTAGTCGATGATCTGGAGAATGGGCGGGAAACTGAGCTTTTGCAGCTCGTACTCCGGCAGCTCGAATTCGCCGATGGGCGCGAAGTTTTTGATCGGGATGCCGGTGATGTGAACTTCCGCGCGCGACGTGACGACGGTGAGGTCGTGCCCGTGGCCGACGACCGCCGCGGTGAGTTTGCGGATCGTGTTGGCGACGCCGTTCACGTCTTCCAGTGTGTCGGTGAACCACGCGCGTTTGTTATTCGCGAGCTGCGGCGGCCTGGCATCGGCGAGTGCGAGCGACGCGCTTTCCAGCCACGTGCGATCGGGCGCTGCGCTGCGAAACGCGTAGAGATACGGCCCGAGTGTGGCGAGCAGTGGGAGCATGACGCTGATTTCCTGGATCGCCTCGATGATGTTCCCACCAGAAACGCGCTTCACAAAGCTGGTGAAAAAACGGAACGCGAGCTGGTTCGCGAAGAAGTTCGCGATCACGAACGCGCGGCGTTCCGGCTCGGCGATACCGTTCGTTTCGCGCGCGAGGAGGCCTTTCACATCGGTCTGCGAAAAGTAACCGGCGAACTGTTTCCACAGCGACGCATTCGCTGGTTTCGCCAGCTCAAAAATCTTCCCGCTCGCGATACCCTGCGCGACGAAGCTAAGCTTGTCCGTCCACGAAAACTCGGTCGGGTCCTGCCCTTCCATGAAGCGCGAAAACGCCTTGCCCAGCAGGCTCGCCGAGTCAGCGCCGGAGATTTTCGCCTGCAAGAAATGGCGCACGTTATTGTAGAGCCCGTGGGAAAGCGCGAGCGGCGTCCCGCCTTTTCCACGCATCTCACAGTGGCCGGCGCGGAGGTGCGCGAGGAACTCTGACGCGTCCGTTGCAGGCGGTGTCTCGGTGAATGCGGACGCGGCAAACATGCCGCCGTGATCGTCGGAGCCGGCGATGAAAACCTTCCGCCACGCCTCCGCATGGGTCGGCGCAAAGCCGTGCTTTTCCGCGAGCGCATCGATCTTTTGCGGCGTGAGGGCACCGAGGGCAAACTGCGCGACTTCGCTGAGCAGATGCGCGCGCAGACCGTTGATGCCTTCGAAGTGCTGGAAAAGCAGCACCAGCTTTTCGAGGTGGCCGACGTGAAGCCGGTCATCGAGACGGTGCAGCGGATGCGCGACAGCGTGCGCGAGATTTTGCGCGGCGAGATACTTTTGCAGGTCGAAGATATTCTCGCGCGCCGACTGTATTTCCCGGTGCTGCGCCTCGCTGATTCCCCACACGAGCAGATGCACTTCGCAGCGATCGTCGGGAAAGCGCGTGCTCACTTGCTCCGAAATAAAGACGCCCGGCCGGTCCGCGATTTCGAGGCAGCCTTCGATCCGGTTGTGATCAGTCAGCGTGACGAAATCCATGCCACGCTCGCGGAGCTGATCGTAAAGCGCGCGCGGTTCCGAGTAGCTGTCCGGCAATCCCGCGCGGCGGAAAAGCCACTCCGCGGCGCGGTCGCTGAATTTGGAATGGAGGTGGAGATCAGCTTTCAAGTGACGTGAGCCAAGCGTGATAAGTTAGCGCCTTTCTATCGGCAAGCGCCCGCGCAGTGAGCGTGCGAATCTGCCGCCAGATCGCAGCATGCTCGAGGTCCACGGGATGAATCGAAATGCGCAGCAGCGGATTGGCTGCGACCCGGCGAAATAGAAACGCATTCCACCAGCGGCTCACGACCCGCCGCCATGCGCTGCGCACGCTCCAGACGAGCGACTGCGAGCGATGCGTCGTGTTCGTTTTGAAAGAGACGACGCTGCCGAGAAGCGTGGTGTATTCCACGCCCAACGCGCGCAGGGCGGCATCGGACTCCGCACCGAGCAACCACGCCGGCGCGATGAAACCGCGCGGGTCCAGCCCGATCCCGCGGAATTCCTCGCGTGCCCGCGAAACCAGCGTGCGGGCTGCTTCCCGGTCGATGTCGTAAAACTCGCCCTCGTCCGCCGTGTAAACGCGCGTCATCGCTTTCGCCATCGCCGTCTCGCCGACGCGACGTTCGCGCTGATGAAAATAGCCGTGGATGTTCGCCTCGTGACCGCTGCTACAGCATGCGCGCAGCCACTCACAAAACGCCGCGTCTTTCAAAAAATGGCCACGGTGATGGTGATCGGGAATGACCAGCAGCGAAGTCGCGTGAACGCCAATCGTCGCCAGCTCCCGCAGGATGCGCTCGCAGGCAGGCTGCGTCCGTGGCGACACGTCGTGCAGCGAGACGACGAGGGCGCGAGGCGTGGGCGGTGGCATGCGTGATTTCTAAGGGGCGCTCGCTTGTCGCGGCAACGGCGCAGATTGCTTGAAGTCGCGGGCGAAAAGCGGCGATGATCCCCTTCCCCACCGCAAACCCTCATCCAAACACCACCATGCCCTCGTCCCGCCTCCCTTCTCTCCTGCTCGCCGCGATCGGCGTCAGCACACTCGCCCCGCTCGCTCACGCCGACATCGGCGCGAATGCGAAACCGCTTCCCGCTGCCGAGGTGCTCATCGACGGCACGCGCGCGACGCTGGATGAAAAATGGATTTACTGGGAAGGCCCCGGCTTCAAATCGGAGATGCCGATCAAGTGGAAGATTGTCGAAGACCCGGTGGACAAAGGCAGCGCGCTGATGACCGATGACCGCGCCGCCGATGGCGGGAAGTATGGCGCGGCGGACATCGTGACCAAAAAGCAATACCGTGATTTTCGTCTGCACATCGAATTTCTGATCATGAAGCCGGGCGGAAACAGCGGCGTGTATTTGCAGAACCGATTCGAGATTCAAGTTTTCGACGGCGACAAAACGAAGCACGGCATGGGAGCCGTCATCAACGAAACCGAATCGCCCTACGCTTTCTACAAAGGTGTCGGCCAGTGGAACGCGTACGACATCGTCTTCCGCGCGGCGCGTTTCAAAGATGGCAAGCTGACCGAGAAGCCGCTGGTGAGCATGTTTTTCAACGGCGAAAAAGTGCATCGCAACGTCGCGATCAATCAGGTCTGGGGCGGCGCGAAATCCGGACTCGATGGCGGGAACGACGGCGGCAAAGGCATCACCGATGTGCCCGGCGGGCTGAAGCTCCAGTGCGAGGGCCACGACGTGCGCTATCGCAATGCGTGGATCAAGGAGCTGGATTTGAAAGACGCGGACACCGACTTTACGGAGTGACTTTCGCCGGGCGCACGATGTGGACGGCGCCCGTGTTTTGCTGCGGTGCGCCGGGCGTGCTGCGGCCATCGGCCACATACTTTTCCAGGAGCGTGCGCAGACGCGCGACGATCTCGGGATGCTCCGCCTGCACGTTCGTCGTCTCGCCGATGTCGCTCGCGAGATCGTAGAGCTGCAAGGGCGGGAGTTCGGTCGCGGATTTCGTTCCCGGCTTCGGCTCGCTCCAGCCGCCGGAGTCGGCGCAAAGCTCCAGCTTCCAGTTCGCCTGGCGGATGGAGAAGGAACCGTTGATCGAGTGATGCACGATCGCTTCGCGCAGCGGTTTTTCGGCGCGACCTTCCAGCACGGGGAGGATGCTGACGCTGTCCTCCGCGGCGGTGTCGGGGAGTTTTTCTCCGAGAATTTCCGCGCACGTCGCGAAGAGATCGGTGAGGCAAATGATCTGGTCCGTGGTCTGCCCGGCCTTCACGCGCGCAGGCCAGCGCACGAGGAATGGGATGTGATGGCCGCCGTCAAAAATGTCCGCTTTCGTCCCGCGAAAATGGAAACTCGGATTGTGACCCTTTGCGAGCAGCTCGGGAAATTTCGCCTCGGGCGAACAGCCGTTGTCGCTCGTGAAAATGACGAGCGTATTTTCCGCGATGCCGCCGCGATCAATCGCCGCGAGCACACTGCCGAGCGAGGCGTCCACCTGCATCACAAAATCCGCATACGGATTCAGCCCGCTCTTTCCCTCCCACTCCGGCGACGGCGCGATCGGCGTATGCGGCGCATTCAGCGGCAGGTAGAGAAAGAAGGGCTTGCCGTCCTTGGCCGCCACCGCGTGCGCGTCGATGTATTCCACCGCTTTCCGCGTCAGCGTCGGCAGCACATCCACGGCCTCAAAGCCAGCCGCCGCCGGACCCTTGCGCGTCTTCCCGCCGGGCCGGCCCGCCATCATGGGAAAGGCCGCATCGGTCGTCGGCACGACGGTGACGCGATCATTTTCGATGAACGTGTAGGGCACCATGTCGAGCGATGCGGCGATGCCGAAGTAGTAGTCGAAGCCCGCCCAGTTCGGCCCCTTCGCGATCGGCTTTGTGAAGTCCACGCGCCAGCCCTCGGCACCACCTTCGATGTTATCGCGAAAGGCCGCACCCTCCGGCTTCATCGTCCAGTTCATGCCGAGATGCCACTTCCCGATGCCCGCCGTCGCGTATCCGTGCTCGTGCAAAAACGCCGGCACCGTGAGTCGTCCGTCTTCGATCAGCGGCGGACTCATGCCGCCCATCACGCCGCTCTTCAGCCGCGAGCGCCAGTTGTAGCGGCCCGTCAGGATGCCGTAGCGCGTCGGTGTGCAGACCGCGGAGCTCGAGTGCGCGTCGGTGAAAATCATGCCCGCCGCCGCGAGCCGGTCGCAATTTGGCGTCGCGATTTTCCCCTCGGAATTCAGACATCGCACATCGCCGTAGCCCAGATCGTCGCACAGCACATACACGATATTTGGCGGAGCGGCGTTTGCAGTAACGGCGCAAAATAACGCGGAGAGAAAGAGCGGGAGGAGGAAGGTTTTCATATCGGGAAAAACGGGTCGATTGAGGACAGACGGAAGGCTTTGTATCCGACGCCGTCCTTCCCGCAAACAAAGATGGAGCCCGCGCATACCTGCTTCTACCGTAGCTTTCGGATGAAGCACATTTTGACTTCCTTCACTGCGCTCGCGGCTCTGTGGATGACCGCGACTTTTTCCCCACCGCTCACCGCCGCCACTCCCCTGCCCGCGGTAGAAATGAGTCCCGACGGACACGGATTTTTGTTCGCCGGATCGGATACTCGCTTTGAGCCGTGGGGCTTCAACTACGATCGCGATCGCCACAGCCGTCTGCTCGAAGACTACTGGCTGACCGAGTGGGAAACGGTAGCCGAAGATTTCCGCGAGATGAAGGCGCTCGGCGCGAATGTCGTGCGCGTGCATTTGCAGTTCGGACGCTTTTTTCCCCAGCCCGAAGCACCCGACGCGGCAAGCATGCATCAGCTTTCGCGGATGCTGACGCTCGCGGAAGAGACCGGACTTTATCTCGATCTCACCGGTCTCGGCTGCTACCGCAAAAGCGACGTGCCCGCATGGTACGACGCGCTCGATGAGGCCGCGCGCTGGCGGGCGCAGGCGAAGTTTTGGGAAACCATCGCGGCCGCATGCGCGCGCTCGCCTGCCATCTTCTGCTACGACCTGATGAACGAACCCGTCGTCCCCGCAGGCCGTGGTCATCCCGCGGACTGGCTCGGGCCACCATTCGGTGGGCCCGGCGGTTTTTGTTATGTCCAACGGATCAGCACTGACCAAGCCGGACGCGCTCGCGAAGACATCGCCCGGAGCTGGATCGACACCCTCGTCATCGCCATCCACCGGCACGACAAAAAGCATTTCGTCACCGTCGGGCTTGTCGATTGGAGCCTCGATATTCCCGGCCGGCTATACTCGGGCTTCGCTCCGGACAAAGTCGCGACCTCCCTCGATTTCGTGTGCGTGCATCTGTATCCGCGCGACGGCAAACTTGACGAGGATCTCGCGACCCTCGCGGCCTTTTTCAAAGCCGGAAAACCCGTCGTGATCGAGGAAACCTTCCCGCTCAAAGCATCGATGGAGAACTTTGAAAACTTCATGTCCAGCTCGCGGAAGGATGCTGCCGGATGGATGGGCTTTTATTGGGGACAACCGCCCGCGGAGCTTGATGCCACAAGGTCTATTCAGGATGCGCTCATGGAAAAGTGGTTGGATTTCTTTCAAACGCACTCACCACGGAAGTGACGGGCTTATCTCAAGGACGCGCGTTCGGACGCGGTCCGGCGAGCGGTGGTGTTTCAAAAAACTTTCCGCCCTCGACGAGGCGCGGATCTGCGGTTCGCTTCAGTTCGTCGAAGAGTTGCCGCTCCATCTCAACGCGGATTTTTTCAAACTTTGGGTCCGTTGCGACGCTGGCGATTTGGTCCGGGTCGGCGCGCAGATCGTAGAGTTCTTCGGCGGGTCGTTTCGCAAACGCGTAGTTGTAGTGCCAGCGCCACTGCGGCTCGTTTCGCTGGCCGATGAGCCACGCTTTTGTCGGGCTGCCATCCATGTCGGCAAACGCCGCATACGTATTTTGCACGATCGCGTCTGCGGTGGGCGCATCCGCATCGGAGGTGAATTTCGGGCTGCCCATCGGCCAGCGCTCCGGCGCGAAATTGCGGACGTAAAGAAAATCGGCGGTCCGCAGCGCGCGCTGCGGATACGGCAGGCTGCCTTCGCGCGCGTCGCCGACGTGACGCTCGCGACCAGTCACGACCCAAGTCCGCGCCGCGTCCACTTGCCCGGATTTTTCCGCGCGCATCACGTCGAGAAAACTGCGCCCTGTCATCACGTCCGGCGCTTTCACGCCGCCCGCTTCGAGAAAGGTCGGCGCGAGATCGACGAGGTTCACAAAGTCATCCACCACGCATCCACCCTTGATTCCCGGCCCGCGCGCGATCAGCGCCACGCCCGTGCCGAAGTCGTAGAGATTACATTTGCCGCCGGGCACGCCGCCCATCCCGTGATCGCCGCTGATGACGACCAGTGTGTTACCAAGTTCACCGCTCGCCGCCAGTCGCTCCAGCAACACGCCGACCCCGGCATCCCACGCCTGAATTTCGCCGAGATAATCCGCAAAATCCGCGCGCACCTCCGCCACGTCGGGAATGAATTTCGGGAGCTTTCCTTTAAGCGAATCCGGATCGATGCCCCACAACGCGGAGCCCGATCCTTTCCCAAAAGCCCGATGCGTGAGCGTCGGGCCGAACCAGTAACAAAACGGCTGGCCCGCTTTTCGATCCGCGAGAAACGCGTCGAAATTGCCGCGCACTTCCGCCAGCAATTTCGCCTTCGCATCTTCAAACGACATGCCGTCGCGAACCATCTTTGTCGCGTTCTCGGAGAAGTTACAGAACGCGCGTCCGGCTTTTTCATAGGCGTATTTTTGTCCGCCAAACGGCGCATCCACCGGCGTGCCTGGGCTCCACACTTTGTGGCTCTTCCCGATGTGAAAGCCCGCGTCGCGCAGCAGCAGCGGCCAGCTCGGGATGGCGGCATCCCACACCGCGCCGCTCAGAATCGCGCCGCGTCCCGTGCGCCAGAAATACTGCCCGGAAAGCAGCGAACTGCGGCACGGCGTGCAGCTCGGTGCGGTGACGAAGGCGTGCTTAAACAGCACGCCATCTTTCGCCACGCGGTCGATATTCGGCGTCTTCACGACTTCATTCATCGACGCCCGACCATCCACCGACGCATAGGCGCTCGCATACCGGCCCCAGTCGTCGGCGAAACAAAAAACGATATTGAGCGGCTTCGGTTCCACGGCAAGAGCGACGCGCGAAAGGCAGAACGCGAAAGCAAGAATCAGCGATCGAAGGAACGAGGTCATAAGTAGAATGAGTGTGATGGGAAAGGTGCGGCGCGTATTTCACTTCGCATTGTCGTGCGCCGTGAATGCGCAGCGCGGAGCGCCTTGGATTCCGGCGGGAAGCGTCAGCGCTACGCCGCTTTTGGAGGCTCTGCCGGCGCGGAGAGGGAGATACGCGAACGCTGCTCCCCTCCGCTGACCTTCCAAAGGCGGTGTCGCGCTGACGCTTGCCACCGCACTCCAAGGCGCTCCATCCCCGCTACGTGACCGTGTAAATCGGATTATTCCTCTCGGACGTGAGCCAATGAGGACGGCGCGCGTTAGCAGCGGTTTCATCGTAGGTTGTTGGGCAATCTACTCCGCCGATTTCTTCGCGCCGTCGATCGCTTTTCCGCCCGTGACAGGCACCGGGTGGATCGCTTGCAGCAGCGCCTTCAGCTCCGCGATGGTCGCAGCTTGCGCGGGGTCGGCGGCGAGATTGTGGAGTTCGCCGGGGTCGGTGGTGTGGTCGTAAAGTTCGGTGCCTTTTTCGCCGCTTGCCCACTCGGTGTAGCGCCACCGTTCCGTGCGGATGCTATGACCGGGAAAACCGGCACGCTGCACTTGCGTGAACGCCGGACGCGTCCACAGAGCCGCGGGATTTTCCAGCAGCGGGCGCAGGCTCGCGCCTTGCAAATCCTTCGGCGGCGGCACGCCTGCGAGGTCGGCGAGCGTGGGGTAAAGGTCGAGCAACTCGACGGTGCGCGCGCAGACTTTGCCTGCCGATTTCGCCACGGGCGGCGCGATGATGAGCGGGACGCGCGCGCTTTCCTCGAAGCAACTTTGCTTCGCCCACAGGCCGCGCTCACCGAGGCTGTAGCCGTGGTCGCTCCAAAAAACGACGAGCGTTTTCTCCCGCAAACCCAGCCGGTCCAGCGCGTCGAGCACGCGGCCAATCTGCGCGTCCACGAATGAAATCGCCGCGTAGTAAGCCTGCTTGCCCTCACGCGCTTGTTCCGCCGTCGCGCCGAGATATGGCCACGGCTTCGTGGCGGCAAATGCGGGCGCGGGCACGTTCGTCTTCACGTCCGCCGCGATTTCCGGGAGCGTGATTTTTTCCAGCGGATACAGGTCGAAGTATTTTTGCGGCGCGATGTACGGGCAGTGCGGTTTGTAAAAACCGACGGCGAGAAAGAAGGGCGCATCCTTGTGCTTTTCCAACAGCTCGATGGCCTGCGTGGCGACTTTGCCGTCCGTATGCTCCTCGTCCTTTCCCGTCTTGTCCGCGAGCAGCGACATGGATGCGCCGAGCCCGCGATTCGGTGTGTAGTTAATGATGTCCTTTTCGAGCGCGGTCTTGTCGCGGCCCGCCGGGTTGTAGAATTCCTGCCACGAAGCCGGGTCATCCAGCCCGCTCGTGCCGATGTCGCCCGGATTGCCGTAGTGGTAGATTTTCCCCACGCGCGCCGCGAAATAACCTTGCTGGCTAAAGCACTGCGAAAGCGTGACCACATCCGGCAGCCCCTGCCGGAAACGATACTGCAAATCGAACACGCGCGTGGTATCCGGGCGCAGTCCCGTCATCAGCGAGGAGCGGCTCGGCGAGCAGAGCGGGAACTGGCAATACGCGCGATCAAAGCGCACGCCCTGCGCGGCGAGCCGGTCGATGTTCGGCGACTTCACGAGCGGATGCCCGTAGCAGCCGAGGTCGTTATTCATGTCGTCTGCGGCGATGAAGAGGACGTTGAGCTTTTCAGCAGCGCGGGACTGGTCGCAGAGCACGCAGAGGAGCGCGGAGAAAGTGAAGAGGAAGCGGCAGAGTGAAGTCATGGTGATTTGGGCGATGGCGTGGACGGCTTTTCAAAATCGGTCGGGCTGACCCACGACGTGATCAGTTTTTCCCCGGCCATAAACCGCTCGTAAAAGCCGACGTGGCCTTTGTTCGCATGCGGGTAGTGGTCGAAGACTGCGCCTTGCCCGAACAGGCGCGGGTCGTCCTGGGCGCGGAGTTCGGCGAGCATTTGTTCGCGGAGGGCGGATTGCTGCGAGTTGCTTTGCGGTGAAAGTGCGAGGTTTTTCAAACAGTCGGGATCGTGTGCGAGGTCGTAGAATTCTTCGCCAGTGCGCAGGCCGAAACTTAAGGCCCAGTGCGGGTCGGCGGCGTTTTGGCGGTGCGCGTCGAGGATGAAGGTCTTCGTCGCGCCGCCATCGCAGTCGAGGTAGCCGGTCTCGGGATTCCCGGCGGGCCAACGGGTGGGCTCGAAGTTTTGCAGATAGACGAAGTCGCCCTTGATGATACCGCGAATCGGGTAGCCCTCATCGTGCGGGCGGCCAATGTCCGTGCGCTCTTTGCCGATAAGCACATGGTCGCGCGCGGCGTCGATCACGCCGTTTTTTTCCGAGTGGAAAATGTCCGTGAGACTGCGCCCCGGCGACGCGGCCATGCCGGTCTCGCTCCACTTCAATCCAGCCAGCTCGATGAGCGTCGGCGCGACATCCACGAAGCTCACGAAATCATCGACCCGGCGCCCCGGTGCGGCGATTCCGCGGGGCCACATCGCGGCGAGCGGGACGTGATTCGGCATCTCGCCCGCGTTCCCTTTTCCGCGCGGAAAAGGCATCCCGTGATCGCTCGTCACGATGACCAGCGTATTGGCGAGCAGCCCGCGTTTTTCCAGCTCCGCGAGCATCCGCCCGAGGTGCCGGTCGAAGTGCTCCACCTCGAATGCGTAGTCGAGAATGTCGTTCCGCACGGTGTCATTGTCCGGCCAGCAGCCCGGCACGCGATCCACATCGGAAAGTTGCTTCCCGCCTTTCGCCACGCCCGATCCAAACTCGTAACCCCGATGCGGCTCGATCGCGCCATACCAAAAGCACCACGGCTTCCCGGCCGGCGCGGCGTCCAGGAACGCGGCGAAATTTCCCGCGTAATCGTTGGAGCTGATTTCCGGCGTGGGCGGAGTCGCTTTGCGCGCATTGAAAGCGATGCCGGTCATGAGCCGCGGCTTGCCGCTGGCGTCATTCGCCACGCCGGGCCCCCAGCCTTTCTGCGTGTGTCCTACGAACCATCCGTGTTCCGCGAGCGCCTCGCCCCAGCCTTTGAATTCCACCGGGAAATAGCAGATGTGATTGGCCGCTTCCTTGAGCTGCCAGGAGTTTCGCCCCGTGAGCAGGCAGGCGCGCGATGGCGCGCATTTCGCGTTCGGCGTGTAGGCGTGCGCGAAGAGCAGGCCGTCTTTCGCCACGCGATCAAATGCGGGCGTCTTCACCCACGGCGTCCCGTAGGCCCCGGCATGCGGACCCCAATCGTCGGCGATGGCAAAGAGGATATTTGGCGGCGCATCCGCGGCGCGGGCGACACCGTAAAAACACAGCGCGAGAAAAAGGATCAATCGGCGCACGTGCTGAAACTATTTCGCGCCAGGATTTCCGGGTTTCACGGCGTCTTTCAAAAAAACATCGAGCCGCGCGCGGAGTGCTTTCACTTTCTCAGGCTGGTCTGCGGCGAGGTTCTTCGATTCGCTGATGTCTTCGGCGAGGTTATAAAGTTCGATGCTTTTTCCGGTGGTGGATTTTTCGCCGCCAGCTTCCTCCGCGTCCACGTCGCTCGCGTGGAGCAGCAGTTTCCAATCGCCCATGCGGATGGCGGCAGTGCCGGGTTTCGTGCCATGGAGCAGGATCGCGTCGTGCGGCGACTTCGCGCCCTGCGTGAGCACGGGCAGGATGTCGAGACCGTCGGGCGCGAGCTTTTGCTCCGCGGATGCACCGGCGAGTTTCAGCAGTGTGGGATACCAGTCCACGGCGTGCATCGGCTCTTTGATCGTGATGCCCGCCGCGATGTGGCCGGGCCAGGTCGCAAACGCACACACACGCATCCCGCCTTCGTAGATCGTTCCTTTTCCCGCGCGCAGCGGCGTGTTCATCGTGACTTTTCCAGGGCCGGGTCCGCCGTTGTCGCTGGAGAAAATGATGAGCGTGTTTTTACGCAGACCTTTTTCGTCGAGCGCGGCCGTAATCTGGCCGATGGCCTCGTCCACGGCAGAAACCATCCCGGCCATCGTCTGCCGCACGCCGCTGAGATTGGGATACGCTTTCGCATATTCCGGCGGGACTTGGTGCGGCGCGTGGACGCCGTTGAAGGGCACGTAGAGAAACAGCGGCTTGCCGTCTGGCTGCTCGCGGATGAGGCGGCAGGCTTCCTTCGACACGAGATGCGTCGTGTAGCCTGCTTCGTCGAGCGGCTGGTCGTCGCGATACCAGTCGTGCTGCTGGCCGCGCATTTTGGTGAAGTAGTCGATCGCCCCGAACATGTGGCCGTACTGGTGATCGAAGCCGCGATGCGTCGGCGTGTAGTCCGGCTGGAACTCGCCGAGGTGCCACTTCCCGCAAATCGCCGTGGTGTAACCCGCCTCGCGCAACGCCTGCGGCAGCGTGCGCTCCGACAGCGGCAGACCCCACGGCGCGCCGGGCGTGACGATGGTGTAAACGCCCGTATGCGTGGCGTAGCGCCCGGTCAGCAGCGCCGCGCGCGTGGGCGAACAAACGGGCTGCACGTAAAACGAATCGAGCACCGCACCCTCCGCAGCGAGCTTGTCGATATTGGGCGTGCGGATGTCCTTGCTGCCGGTGAAACCGACATCGGTATGACCAAGATCGTCCGCGAGAAAATAAACGATATTCGGCTTTGGCGCTTCGTCGGCGAAGGCAGTGAGGCAGACGAGCATGGTGAGTGCGGGAAGGAGCAGGAGTTTCATGGGAGCTAAAAAATCAAACAGCGCGGCCCGGCGCGATTCGGACACCCGCGGGGCGAAATACCGTGGAAAAAAGCTAGGGTTGTTTCAAACTCGCGCGCAGGTTTCCCAGCAGGCGCGGGACGTATTCCTGGAAGCGGGCGTTGGGCACTGGGCCTTGGTTTGGGAGCGCCTTGATCGTGTCGGCGAGCGGCGCAGCCATTTCGCCGAGCGAGCTGATGGCGCTGAGCGCGGCCATGGCGGTGAAGACATCGTGCTTCGAACAGTCGGCGAGCTCTCCGAGGAGACTGAGCGCACGCGCGCGGTCGGCCTCGCTGCCCGCGCGCACGAGCAATTCGGCGGCGACGACGCGCACATCGGGCGCGGGGTCGGCGAGCAGGCTGACGAGAACGTCCTGCGGAAATTTCGGCGCGAGGTCGCCGTCGAGCTTCGCGCGCATGAGGCAGCCGAGCGCGGCCCAGTAGCGCACTCCGCTATCCGCGTCGCCGAGCGCAGTGATGAGCGCCGGCGTGGCTTCCGGCGCGAGCGAAGAGGCCGCGTCCGCGGCGGCGTAGAGTTTGGCGAAATCGTAGCGCGCCTCGTCGTGGGCGAAGTCATAGGGCGATTTGCCCGCGCTGCGGCGGTGCATTTCACCCTCGGGAAGAAGGCCCACATCGCGGATGCGCGTTTCATTTTCGCGAAGCGCGGTGCGGAGTTTTTCCAGCACCGGGCGTTGTGCGGGAGCGGCGGCCAGATTGTGGATTTCGTCGGGATCGGTTTCGAGATCGTAGAGTTCCTCCACGGGTTTGGTTTTCCAAAAATACGACTGCGCTTCATTCAGTTTGCCGTCCTTGAACATCTGTTCCCACACGCGCGTCGTCGGCGTTTCCCACATGTAGTCGAGATGCTGGCCGTAGATTTTTTCGGGGCGAAAATTGCGCTCATACACGAAGCGCTCGTCCGTCGCGCTGCGGATACAATCCACGCACTCATCCATGCGCCCGCGAAAGCCGAAAAGGAACGGCTGCGGCGGCGCGGTAAATTTCCCGAGAAAGGCGTGGCCTTGCAGCCAGTCTGGCGGCGTCACGCCCGCGAGACTGCACAGCGTCGGCGCGAAATCGACGAAGCTGACGAGCCGGTCCGACGCGCCGCCCGCGTGATATTCCGGCGGGCGCAAGTCGGCGAATTTCTCCGGGATGTAAATGATCAGCGGCACTTGCAACCCGCGATTCAGCGGCCAGCGTTTGCTGCCCGGCATGCCCGAGCCGTGGTCTGCGTAGTAAAAAACGATCGTGTCTTCCGCGAGGCCCGCGTCCGCGAGTTCCTTCAAGCGCGCGCCTGCGTCGGCATCCGCGGCGGACACGCTGTCATAGTACTGCGCCCAGTCGTGCCGCACCTCGGGCGTGTCGGGATGGTAAGCCGGCACGCGCACCTTGGCCGGATCATGCGCCAGCGTGTGCGGCACCTTGCGGATCTGGCTTTCGTGGCTTTTCTCCGAATTGAAAACCGCCATGAACGGCGCGCCATCCGGCCGGTTTTTCCAGTGCGCTTTCTTCGATGATTCGTCCCAAACTTTTTCGGAAAACGTGAAGTTGTAATCCTCCTTCGCGTTGTTCGTGCAGTAGTAGCCGGCGTCGCGCAGCAGTTGCGGATACGCCTTTTTCCCGGCGGGAAAAGGCACACTGCTCCGCATGTGCTCGCCGCCCGTGCTCGTTGCATACAGGCCACAAATCAGCGTGGTGCGCGCGGGTGCGCAGACTGGCGCGTTCGACCAGCAATGCGTGTAGCGAAGCCCTTTGGCAGCGAGCGCGTCGAAGGTCGGCGTGGTCGCGTAGGTGTCGCCGTAACAACCCACGTGCGGCCCGTGATCTTCGTTTACGAGCCAAAGAATGTTCGGGCGTTTCTCCACCGCGCGGGCAGCAGCGAGCAGCGAAAATGTCGCGATGAAAACGCGGCGGAGGAGGAGACGTGGAATCATGGAAGTCGTGGGGAAAATTCATTCCTTGGCCGACCGGGAAAGTTCCGGGTCCATGGCTTTGCGCAGCGCTTCGTTGGGACCGCCGCCAAACTGTTTCCAGAAAAGCGCCTTCATCGGATTCACCTTCGGCCCGACCGCGTCTTCGTTCACGAGCATCGGCTGCACGTCGCTCCACCATTGCTCGTAAATCGCGCGCAGCTTTTCCATCTCCGCAGGCTGCGCCGCACTCACGTCCTTCGTTTCACCGGGATCGCTCTGCAGGTCGTAAAGTTCCGCGTTGTTCACGAGCGTGAAACGCGCGTCGCGGATCGAGCAGCCGCGGAATTTGAAGTCCGCCATCTTCCCACGCGGCCAGCGTCCGACATGCGTGACGAGCGTACGATCGGGCCAGTCCGCATCCGGTTCCATCAGCAGCGGCACCAGACTGCGCCCCTCGATTTGCTGTTTCACCTTTTCCTCCAACACCGTGCCCGTCAGCTCCGCGAGCGTCGGCAGGATGTCGAGATGCGCCGTCAGTGCCGCCACATCGCGTCCGCCTTTCCACCGCGCCGGCCAGCGCCAGAAAGATGGCACGCGTGTCCCGCCTTGGTACGGCGTGACCTTCTGCCCGCGCATGCCGGCATTGAAAATTTTTGTACCGACCGTTCCGCCGTTGTCGGTAAGGAAAACGACGAGCGTATTCTCCGCGATGCCCCATTCATCCAGCTTCGCGAGCAGCCGGGCAAAGTTGTCGTCGAAGTTTTCGATCATGCCAAAAAACTTCGCGACATCGTCCGGCACCTTGCCTCGGTAGTGCGCGAAATATTCCTCCGGGCATTGCAGCGGCATGTGCGCGGCGTTCGGCGCGATGTAGGCGAAAAATGGAACGCCAGCGTCCAGCTTCTCGTCCATCCACTCGATCGCGTGGTTGAAAAAAACGTCGGTGCAGTAACCAGTCGTCTTCACGAACTCGCCGTTGTGGAGGATCGCGGGATCGGAATAAAGATTGCCCGGCGCATCGCCGCAGGAGCCGGGGAAAGTCTGCCCGATGCCGCCGCCACCGTGGATGAGAACATTTCGTCGAAACCGCGCTTCGTTGGCCAGCGATCGGGCTCGTCCCCGAGATGCCACTTGCCAAAAATACCTGTCGCGTAGCCCGTAGCTTTCAGCACCTGCGCGAGCGTGACGGCATCCGGCGCGAGCCGCTCGCGCTCGAAGATCGTGTGCGTCACGCCGTTCTTAAATTCGTGCCTGCCGGTGAGCAGCGCCGCCCGCGTCGGCGCACACGTCGGGCTCACATGGAAGTCGGTGAAGCGCACACTCTGTTTCCAAAAAGCGTCCACCGCGGGAGTCTTGAGCACGGGGTTTCCAAGACACGAAAAGTCGCCGTAGCCGATGTCGTCCGGCATCACGACGATGATATTGGGCAAACGCGGGCCGCCGTAAATTTGCCCGACGGCAAAGCTGAAAAAGAGGGCGAGAGCGAAAAGTGATTTCATGGATTTAAAGTCTTACTTTTCCGGCGGAGCCGTGAGTGCCGGCGGACCCTCCAGCCAGCCGAGGGAGGCGAGAAATTTGTCGGCCTCGATCAAGGTGAGCGTGAAGTACGGGTCGCGATTGAAGAAACCGTGGCCGACCTTGGCGTAAAGATGCGCGTCGCACCGAGCACCTGCGGCTTTCATCGCGGACTCGAAATTTTTCAGCGTGCTAACCGGGATGAGTTGATCGTCGTCGCCAAGGAAGACGATCGTCGGCGGGGCTTCTTTGGTGACGTGATGGGCTGGCGAAAACTCGCGGTAGCGTTCACCCACGCGTTCGTTTCCCCACTGGCCGGGGCCGTTGTCGAAGACGGGATTGAAGAGCACGAGCGCATCGGGTTTGCAGGAAATCTTCGCGTCATCCTGCGGATCATCGAGCCCATCCACGAGCGCGGTGAAAGCCGCGAGATGCCCGCCGGCAGAGCCTCCGGCGGCAGCGATGCGTTTCGGATCGATGCCAAGTTCCGCTGCGTGCGAGCGCACGTATCGCATCGCGGATTTTGCATCGGCGCAGCAGACGAATGGCGGTCCGGCGTCCCCTTTCGCGATCACGCGATACTCCACGCGCACGCCGACGACGCCGCGCGTCGCGAGATATTCACTCTGTCTGCGAAACTGGTCCGGCGTGCCGCCAACCCAGCCTCCACCGAAAAAGAAAACGACGCAGGGGCGCGCATCGCCCGCTTTCCAGGCCGCAGGCTTTTCGATCAAAAGCTTCAGCCCGCGCGTGCCCACCGTTTTATAAATCACCGTCTCCGCCCCCGCAGCGTGAGAGAGCGTGGCGAGGAAAAAAACGGCCAGCTTTAGGAACGAGAGCGACGACTTCATGGTTTGACCGGTGGGATTGGTTTGGCTGAGGCGGCAGCTTTTGCGGGTCGGCCCGCGCCGGGTCCATCGGGATCGGGAAGACGACCGCGATCCTGGGTGCGTTCGATCCATTCCGTCACGGCGGCGCGCAGTTTTTTCAGCTCGGCCTGATGCTCGGGTTTCCCGGAAGTCGCGAGGTTGTTGATTTCATCGGGGTCGGCGACGAGGTCGTAGAGTTCCTCCTCCGGCATGCGCGGCTGGCAGAGCGCTTCCTGCACGGCGTTCAGCTTTCCTTCCGCGTGAAGCTGCTGCATGAGGTTCCACACTGGATACTGCTTTTCCTTATAGGCGTTCGGCGAAAAAAACGGCTTCTCGGGAGTGAAGTTGCGAATGTAGCGAAAGCGTTCGTCGCGGACCGTGCGGTGGCGCATCGCCGTTTCATCCATGCGATCGCGCGCGCCGAAAACCAGCTCGCGCGGCGGCTCGACATTCGCGCCGAGAAAGACGCGGCCCTGCATGCCGTCGGGCTTTTTCAATCCCGCCCAGGCGAGCGTGGACGCCGTAAGATCGATAGCCTCGATGAGGCGCGGTTCGTCGTGACCCGGCACAAAACCCGCGGGCGTCGCCACGCCGTGCGGCCAGCGGATGATGAGCGGGACGTGCAGACCTTCTTCGTAGAGAAACTGCTTTCCGCGCACATGCGCCTGGCCGTTGTCGCCCATGAAAACGACGATGGTATTTTCCGTCAGTCCGTCCTCCGCGAGCTGCGCGAGGATGCGCCCGACTTTCCGATCCAGCTCGCGGGCGGAGTCGAGATATTCGGCCCAGTCTTTCCGCGCCACCGGATGATCCGGGTAATACGGAGGCAGCGCGACTTTCGCCGGATCGGACTCCGCAGGCGCGTGAAAATCGCGATGCGTCTCGCTGAAATTTACCTGCGCGTAAAACGGTTGGTGCGCCTTCAATTCCGCCCAGTCCTTTCCCTCGAACGGCGGCCCTTCGCGCGTGAAATTCCAGTCCGTTTTGCCCGCGCCCTTCATCGCTACGGCCGCGGGAAACGTCACCACATTCGCCGTGAAATAGCCCGCCTCGCGCAGCCGGTCCGGCAGCGTGCGCACGCCTTCCGGCAGCGGCGATTTATTCCGCGTGCGGTGCTCGTGCGCGCCGATCGTCGTGGCATACATGCCGGTCATGAAGGCGCTGCGACTCGGCGAGCACACCGGCGAGATTGTGTAGGCGCGAGTGTAGGCGACGCCGTCGCGCGTGAGTTGATCGATCACCGGCGTCTTCGTTTCCGGCGCGCCGGAAAAGCTGAACGCCTCGGGCCCGACATCCTCGGCGAGAAGCCAGACGATATTCGGCCTGGCCTCCACGGCCCATAGCGATGTGTTCAGTGCGAGGAGAAGGAGGATGTATTTCATGGGGAAGGTTGTCTCTGATAGCCGCAGGCATCGGCCCTTGGCACGGCGAATCTGGCGAGAGTGTCTTTGCTTTTTAAAAAAAGACGATCATCTCCTGCGGTCCGTCGTACCCTTCCGGTTTTTTGAACCCTCACCTGTCTCTTCTGTCCATGCTTCATCCATGAAACAACTTTTCGCCGTTCTCCTCCTCGCCGCGCTGGCCGCGGGCGGCTGGTATTATGTCGCGGGACGAAACGGCGCGGTCCCGGTTTATCAAACGGCCACGATTCAGCGCGGCGATCTGACGCAGGCGGTGACGGCGACGGGCACGCTAAATCCCGTGCTAAACGTGCAGGTCGGCAGCCAGATTTCCGGCAACATCCAAAAGCTGTTCGTCGATTTTAACAGTCCGGTGAAAGAGGGCGAAGTCATCGCGCAACTCGATCCCGCAGTTTACCAGGCGGCGGTGCATCAGGCCGAGGGCGATCTGGCGAATTCACGCGCGGCTCTGGAGCTGGCTCAGGTCAATGAAAAGCGGGCGCGCGAACTCGGCGAAAAAAAGATCAGCTCGCAATCGGATCTCGATGCCGCGACGGGCGCGCTGCATCAGGCCGAGGCGACGCTGAAGGTGAAGCAGGCGCAGTTGGAGCGGGCCAAGGTGGACCTCGACCATTGCACGATCTACGCGCCGATCGACGGCGTCATCATTTCGCGGAACGTGGATGTGGGCCAAACGGTGGCGGCGAGTCTCCAGGCACCGATCATTTTCACGATCGCAAATGATCTGCGGAAAATGCAGATCGACGCCAACGTGGCCGAAGCCGACGTGGGCAATGTCGCGGTCGGACAGGGCGTGGATTTCAGCGTTGATGCGTTTCCTTACCGCACTTTCCACGGCGAAGTGGCGCAGGTGCGCAATGCGCCGATCACCGTGCAAAATGTGGTGACTTACGACACCGTGATTTCGGTCACGAACGAAGAGCTGAAGCTGAAACCCGGCATGACCGCGAACGTCTCGGTGGTCATCGCGCAAAGGCAAAATGTGCTGAAGCTGCCGAACTCCGCGCTGCGTTTCCGCCCGCCGGATGCGCCAAAGCCGAGCCCATCGCCGGCGACGCCGGGCGGCGAAAAACGTGGTGGCGGCGCTGGTCGCCAGCGTGAACGCGGCGGCCCTTCGGAGCGGACGATTTATCAACTCGCTGGCGGCAAGCCGGAACCCGTTTCCGTGAAACTCGGGATCAGCGATGGCATCGTGACGGAACTTCTCGACGGCCTGCCGGAAAACGCCGTCGTCGTGACGGGCGTGACGCTACCCCAATCGTCCGCGCCCACGCAGCCCGGCGGCAGCCCGTTTGGCGGCGCGCGCCGCGGCATGTAAACGGCGACGCGATGCAACCGGTTCTCCAGTTCGAGTCGATCGAGAAAACCTATCAAAGCGGGGACGTGGAAGTGCGGGCGGTCCGGGGCGTTTCCTTCACCGTGGAGCCCGGCGAATTCATCGCCATCATGGGCGCGAGCGGCTCCGGTAAATCGACGATGATGAATATCCTCGGCTGCCTCGACCGGCCAACCAGCGGGCGCTACTTGCTCGATGGCATCGATGTCTCAAAGCTCGATCGCGACGCGCTCGCGGATATTCGGAACAAGAAAATCGGCTTTGTTTTCCAGGGCTTCAATTTGCTCTCGCGCACTTCCGCCGCGGAAAATGTGGAGCTGCCGATGCTGTATGCGCGGGTGGAAATTTCGCCGCGCGAGACGCATCGCCGCGCGCTCGCCGCGCTGGAAACCGTGGGCCTCGCCAAGCGCGCGGATCACTTCCCGAACCAGCTCTCCGGCGGCCAGCAGCAGCGCGTGGCCATCGCGCGCGCGCTTTGCAATGAGCCCGCGCTCATCCTCGCAGACGAGCCGACCGGGAATCTCGACAGCCGCACGAGCGTCGAAATTATGGGCGTTTTCCAAAAGCTGAACGACAGCGGAATCACCATCGTGATGGTGACGCACGAGATGGACATCGCGAGCTACACGAAGCGCAACATCGTGATGCGCGACGGCGAGATCGTGAGCGACATTTTGGTGTCGCCACGCCTCTTCGCGGAAGAGCAACTCCGGGCCACGGGGACACCGTCATGAAAATCGCCCCGACCTTCCGCCTCGCCTTTCGCGCGCTGCGCCGGAACAAACTGCGCACCGGCCTGACCATGCTCGGCATCATCATCGGCGTCGGCGCGGTGGTCGCGATGGTCGGCATCGGGCAGGGCGCGAAAGCGCAAGTCGAAGCGCAGATCGCGAGCCTCGGGGAAAACGTGATCCTCATCATGACGGGCAGCACGACTTCCAGCGGCATCCGCACCGGATTTGGGATGGCGGGCACTTTGAAAATCGAGGACGTGGATGCGATCCAGCGCGAAGTCCCAAGCATCGTCGCCGCGAGCGCGGAAGTGCGATCGACGATCCAGGTGGCAGCAGGAAATCAGAATTGGATGACGCAGATTCTCGGCGAGTCGCCGGACTATTTTTCCATCCGCCAGTGGCCGCTGAAGGGTGGCGCGATTTTCACCGACCAGGATGTGCGCGGCGCAAACAAAGTGTGCGTGATCGGCCAGACCACCGCCCACCAGCTCTTCGGCGATGCCGATCCTGTCGGCCAGATCATCCGTATCAAACAAGTGCCGTTCATCATCACCGGCGTGCTCATGCCGAAGGGGCTTTCCATGATGGGCACGGACCAGGACGACGTGGTGATCCTGCCCTACACGAGCGCGATGAAACGCGTGCTCGGCCAGACGACGCTCCGCGGCATCAGCGTGCAAACCGACGTGAAGGAATCGCTCGCGCCCGCGCAGGCGCAGATCATTTCCCTGCTCCGTCAGCGGCACCGCATCACCTCGGCGAAAGACGACGACTTCACCGTGCGCAGCCAGGAGGAAATCGCGGAAGCCGCCACCGCGACCTCTCGCGTGCTGGCCGTGCTGCTCGGGGCGATCGCCAGCGTTTCGCTGCTCGTTGGCGGCATCGGCATCATGAACATCATGCTCGTGAGCGTGACGGAGCGGACGCGCGAGATCGGCATCCGCATGGCCGTCGGCGCGCATGGTCGCGACATCCTGCTCCAGTTCCTTATCGAAAGTATCACGCTCAGCTCCCTCGGAGGACTCATCGGGATCGCGTTCGGCATCATCGCGTCCCAGTTGCTTTCGCACTTCGCCAACTGGCCGACGATGATCTCGCCGACCGCGATCGTCGGCGCGTTCGTTTTCAGTGCGGCGGTCGGGATTTTCTTCGGCTACTACCCCGCACGCAAAGCCGCCGCCCTCGATCCCATCGACGCTCTTCGCTACGAGTAAGCGGGTGGCCGCTACTCCTTCCCGCCCTTTAGCGCCGTCAGCTCGCGCGGCGTGATCAGCCGCCACTCGCCGGGCTTCAAGCGCCCCGCTTTCAGAGGCCCGATGCGGATACGGCAGAGCTGCACCACTTCGTAGCCCAGCTCGTAAAGCATGAGCCGAATCTGCCGCTTGATGCCTTGCAGCAACACGATTTTCAAAAGCTGCGGGCTCACCACATCGACCGATTCCGCCTTCGCGCGCCCGCCGATGATGTGAAAACCGCGCAGCAATTTCTCGCGGTGCTCCGGCGCGAATGGCTTGTCGATGCGGACCTCGTACTCCTTTTCGATCTTGTAGCGCGGATGCGTGAGCGAGAGCGAAAGCGCGCCGTCATTTGTAACGAGCAAGAGCCCCTCGCTCTCGCGATCGAGCCGCCCGACGTGGTAAATGCGCGGCCAGTTCGCGGGGAGAAGATCGAAGATGGTGTGCCGCCCGAGTTCATCGCTCGCGGTGCAGACAAAGCCGCGCGGTTTGAACAGCACCGCGGTCAGCGATTCCTCGGTTTTCACGACTTTACTCCCCACTTTCACCGAATCCTCCGGCGAGACCACCGTCGCCAGATCCGTGACCACCCGACCGTTCACTTTCACGCGACCGCTGCGGATAATTTCCTCCACTCCACGGCGAGAGCCCAGACCGGCGGAAGCAAGAAAACGATTAAGACGCATGCGCAGACACTGCGCGGGATCGAGGCGGCGGGGCAAGGTCGAACCTTCCCGATCGTGGCGGCCTCGTTCGCGGGAGAACTTCTCCTTTTGCATCCGCGCCTGCATCGCTTATTTAACCGCCCTTTTTATCCATGTCGAAGCAAGTGATCCCCCGGAAAACGGTCTATCGGTTGTCGCTCTACTATCGTTCGTTGCAGCGCCTGCAGACGAATAATGTGGAGACCGTTTCCTCCGCCGCGCTCGCGAAGGCCTCCGGCGTGAAGCCCACGCAATTGCGGAAGGATCTCACCTACTTCGGCCAGTTCGGCACGCGCGGACTCGGCTACAGCGTGAAGGAGCTGAGCGCCAAGCTGACGGACGTACTCGGGACGACGTATCTCCAGCCCGTCATCCTCATCGGTGCGGGCCATCTCGGTCTCGCGCTCCTGCGTTATCATGGCTTTGCGAAGGAAGGTTTTGAAGTCGTCGCCGCCTTTGACGTGGACGTTTCCCGAAAGCACAAACGCGAGCTGCGCATCCCCATTTTCCCGATGGCGCAGCTCGATGAATTTGTGCGCGAGAAAAAGATCAAAATGGCGATCCTCACCGTGCCCGGCACCGTAGCGCAGGAGGTAACCAACAACCTTGTGAACGCCGGCATCCTCGCGATCCTGAACTTCGCGCCGCTCATCTTGCAAGTGCCGGAAACCGTGGTCGTGAACAACGTAGATCTCGCGATCGAATTGGAAAATTTGAGCTACTTCATTCAGTGATGGCTAAAGGTGCCGAGCTTGTCGCGATTGAGGTAGGCGATACTGCCTTTGATCTCCGGCACACGCTCGAATGCGGGCAGGTTTTCCACTGGCGTAAAAGCGGCGCGGGCTATGCCGGCATGATCGGTGAGATGCCGTGCTATGCCGAGCAGCGCGGCGATGCGCTGCTCGTGTCGAAAGGAGCGGAGGAAATCGCGCATCGTTACTTCGCGCTCGATCATCCGCTCGCCGAAATCTACGCGACCTTTCCCGACGATCCGGCGATGACGAGCGCGCGTGATTTTGCGCCGGGGATGCGGATCGTGCGGCAGCCGGCGTGGGAGTGCGTGGCGACGTTCATCACGTCCGCGATGAAGCAGGTCGCGCACATCGCGCAAATCTCCCACACCCTTCGCGAACGCTACGGCCAGCCGTATAAACACTCAGGCGGCGTCCTCTTTTCCTACCCGACGCCAGAGCGCATGGCCGCGCTGGAAGAAGCCGACCTGCGCGCCTGCGCCCTCGGCTTCCGCGCCAAAAATTTGCGTAACGCCGCGCGCATGATCGCGTCCGGCGAAGTGAATCTGGAAGCCATCGCCGGACTCGACGACGACGCCGCGCGCGCCGAGCTGTGCCGCCTTCCCGGTGTCGGCGAAAAGGTCGCGAACTGCGCCTTGCTCTTTGGCTTTGAAAGACTGCGCGCCTTCCCCGTCGATGTGTGGATCGACCGCGTCGTGCGGCATCTCTACTTTCAGCGAAAGCGCACCGTGACCGCCAAACGCCTGCGCGAATTTTCCGCGAGCTACTTCGGAGCCTATGGCGGCTACGCCCAGCAATATCTTTTTCACCACGCCCGCCAAACCTGGCCGCGCCAGCGCAAAACGAAATGAAGATCGACGTCGCCCTCAATCCCGCGGAAATCGCGCGCCTCCACCGACGCGATCTCTCGCGGACGACATGCGTGGTGTTCGATATTTTGCGCGCCACTTCCTCGATGATCACCGCGCTCGCGCATCACGCGCGGCGGATTCATCCCGTCTGCACGATCGAGGAAGCGCGGCAGCTCCGGGTCGAGATGCCGCACGCCCTGCTCGGCGGCGAGCGCCATGGCGAGCTGATCCATGGATTCGATGTGGGTAATTCGCCGTTTGAATACCGCGACATGGCCGGGCAGACCATCATCACGACCACGACAAACGGCACCGTCGCCCTGCGTGCCTGTGAAAATGCCGCCTCCGTGCTGGTCGGCGCGCTGCTGAATCTCTCGGCGCTCGCGGAGGAAATCCGGTGGCATGAGCCGGAGGAATTGCTGCTCGTGTGCGCGGGCACGTTCGAGGAATTCGCGCTCGAGGATGCCTACGCCGCGGGCCTGTTGATCGAGGCGCTGCCGCACCATGCGCTCAGCGATTCCGCGCACGCCGCGCTCGCGATCACGAAACTTTTTCCCACCGCGCTCGCCGCCCTGCGCGAGGCGCGAAACGGGAAGACGCTCGCGGCCAATGGACGCGGCAAAGAAGTAGATTGGTGCGCGCAAGTTTCACAGTTTAACGTGGTGGGCATCATGGAACAGTCTGTCATTCGCCCGATCAAAGATTGAGAACCGCGCTCGCCAAATGGTCGGAGCCCGTGCTCTCGCTTTTGCCCGATCCGCGTGGCATGACGCTGCGGCGGCAGATCACGGTCGCAATCGTGCTCTCGGCACTGCTTCATCTCGCGCTGCTTATCGGCGTGGGTTGGTTTTTCGTCACGCAGGCTCCGCCCAAGATCCAGTTCGCCCGCGCCAAGCCCAAGTTGAAACCGCTCGAAATCGAGCTCATCCCGTTCCCAAAAGAAGAGCCGAAACTTTTCACCCTGAACGAGCAGAACAAGCCGGAGTATCTCGACTCCAGCGGACTCGCTGCCGCGAAAAAAGCGGCCGATAATCCGCTGTTCGAGTCGGATCAGGACATGATCGCCGCCAGCCAAAACGCGCCGTCCGGCAATAAGCCGCTCCCTTCGATGGAAGGGCGGCGCGATCTCAGCTTCACCAATTTCAAATCGCAACACGCGCTCCTCGGCCCGAAGGCCGATCCTTTTCCCCGCGACATCTCCCTCGCTGCCGCGCCCGCACCGACCGCGCCCATATTTAAGCCGCAACCTATCCAGCCTGAGATACCGCCGGAAAAACCACCGGAGGAAAAGTCGGAGCCCAAAAAACTCGCGGCCACGACTCCCGACGACTTGAAGAAAGTCGAGTTGCCGAATGAAAATCAATTCCCGATGCCGCCGAAAAAGCCGCCGGTGCCGGAGCCGATCATGCCGCCATCCAGGCCGCAGCCTTCCGCCGAACTCGCCAAGCTCACCACGCCCGCGCCCAAGCCGCCCGCCGCGCCGAAGACCGGCTACCAGCCAAATCTGGAGCAGACGAAAATCGAGGGCAGCATCTCGAATCGCGGCGCAGCCTCGGTGGACGCGGTGAAGACGCCGCTCGGCGTTTTCAAAAAACAAATCAGCGAAGCCATCGGCTCGCGCTGGCACTACTACATCAAGCAGCGCAACGACCTCGTCACCGTCGGCCTCGCGCGCGTGAGTTTTTTCGTGACCAAGGATGGACGCATCCAAGATGTTCGCGTGATCGACAATTCCTCGAATGACATTTTCGCCTTCGCCTGCAAGCAATCCATCCTCGAAGCCGAAGTGCCGCCCGCGCCGCCGGAAGCCTTCGAGGCGATGAAAGACGGGCGCATGGAAATCACTTTCACCTTTAACCTGTATCCCAACTGATGCCCACTCTCCTGCCCCTCGCTTCGATCCAGACGATCATCCAATTCTTCGTCCACGGTGGCGTCTTCATGGGCCTGCTCCTCGTGTGTTCACTCGTCTCGCTCGCCGTCATCATCCTCCGCACCCTCGCGCTACGACGCGGCCTCGTCATGCCCTCGATCATCGAGCAGGAAATCGAGATGCTCCAGCCCGACGACACGGAGGGCGTCGTGAAACTTTCCCGCCTCATCCGCAACGACAACTCCACGCTCGCCCGCATTGCTCAAGTCGGATTGCAAAATCTGAACTGGCCGAAAACGGAAAATCTCGACGCCGTTCAGACGCGGGCGCGCAATGAAATCGTGCGGCTGGAAAGCGGCATGTTCATCCTCGAAATCATCGTCGGCATCGCCCCGCTCCTCGGCTTGCTCGGCGCGGTGTCTGGCTTGGTGAAAGTGTTCGCGTCCTTTGGTGCGAACTCCTCCGCCACCGATCCGCATCTCATGGCCAACGGCATCTCCGAGGCGCTCAGCACGACCATCGTCGGCCTGGCCATCGCGATTCCGAGCCTCATCGCCTACAGTTACTTTTCCAAGAAAGTCGAAATCATGGCCTCCGAGATGGAGTCACTCATCTCCGAGTTACTCGCAAAATGTTACTACCAGCGCCAGCGTCG
Organism: Chthoniobacterales bacterium; assembly: GCA_038228115.1. Classification (GTDB taxonomy): domain Bacteria; phylum Verrucomicrobiota; class Verrucomicrobiia; order Chthoniobacterales; family Chthoniobacteraceae; genus JANLQB01. The sequence goes on along the minus strand of JBBRPM010000013.1, from coordinate 66,532 downwards.
GGCCCTTCGCGGCATGCCTCCTGAAATGCCGGAGCCGCAGCTATGAACTTCATGCCCCGCCGCCGGCGGAAGCCGGAAATCATCATCGTATCGCTCATCGATATCTTCGCGATCCTGCTCATTTTCATGGTCATGACTACCCAGTTCAAACAGGAACAGCCGGAGGTGACGATCAAGCTGCCAGAGTCCAAGTCCGCCGTGGCCGCGGATAATCCCGGTCACCCCGTCATCCTCTCCATTTCCGAGAACGAAGAGATCTTTCTCGATGCTAAAAAGATCGCCCTTTACGAACTACACGACGCCCTCACCGATCTCCTCGCGCAGGCACCACCGCCCCATCTGGCCCTGAATGCGGATAAGAAAGCGCCGTTTGGAACCATCATTAAAGTGCTCGATGTCTTAAAAGAAGCCGGCGTGAAAGGCAGCCTATCCGCGTTTACCGAAATGCAGAAATGATCCTGGAAATCGTTAAGTATGGTCACCCCGCTCTGCGCACTAAAGGCGCGCGGATTTCCGAAGCGGACGAAAAGCTGCGCCAGCTCGCAGAAGACATGCTGGACACGATGGAAGCTGCCAATGGAGTCGGCCTCGCCGCGCAGCAAGTCGGCGTCCCGATCCAGATGGCCGTGATCAACGTCGCAGGCATCGAAGATCGTCCCAGCACCATGCTAGTCGGCGGTCGTCCCGTCTCCGTCGAAAAACACATGCCGATCGTCCTGCTCAATCCAGAGCTCACTCTCAGCAAGGAAAAGGAATCCGGCAATGAAGGCTGCCTCAGCTTTCCCGACATGAGTGCCGAAATCCTCAGGGCAGCAGGCGTGCGGGTAAAAGCCCAGCAACTCGACGGCTCCACCATTGAGTTTGAAGCCACCGGCCTCCTCGCCCGTGCTTTGCAACACGAGGTGGACCATCTCCACGGTATTCTCTTCATCGACCGGATGAACTCCGCTTCCAAAGCAAGTCTCGCCGGAAAGCTCAAGCGGCTGCAAAAAGAGTCGCGAGGCTGACTTGGTGAAAGGCAGGACGTGTTGCGTGCAGGCCACGCACACGGTGATTATTAATCCGGCAATGTAATAGCACCGTGTTTCTTAACAGCCTGTTGAAAACCGTTTTAGCGCCGTAGGCGCGCCATGTAAATAGATTTTGCCATTACTCAAAGCGCAAGCTCCGTAGGAGCGACATGTGCCTGGAAACAAGTGTCTATGCCGCTCCTACGGAGCTTTGGTTGTTTTTACCGATGGATTCTATAAACATTCCGTGCCTACGGCGCTAAAAACTCGGACCGCGCATTCGGCAGGTATTTCAACAGGCTGTGAAAGGGGAAGAGGGCCGAAGGAGAGGCTCTATCCGATTGCCGGATCAATAAGGGCGTTCCACGGTCGTAGGTGCCCGCCCTTTGGTAACTACTTTGTTACGCTTCGACGCGTCCTTTGTAGTGCTGCGAGGGAAAGCCTGCGCTCGTAGGCCATCAGTAACAATCCAGTTACCCTATTCCACTTCCTGCCGCGGAAAGGAGGGCTTACGGAATGCACCAAGCCCGGCTACTCCGACAGCGAAAGGCCGGATCACCACAACAACATTAACTATACAAACACTCATGAAAACCATCACTCCATCCTCCACCATCGTCCGCCGCCTCAGCGCAACCTTCACCGCTGCGATCCTTTGCAGCAGCGTCATGCTCCATCAACCACTCTTTGCCGCCGGCGGCAGTAAGTCAGTTACTCCGATTGATGACAAAGCCGGCACCGTCAAAAGTGGCGGTGGAGCCGGAGGCGGTAAGAGCAGCACGACACCCACGACACCCGCGACACCAACCACCCCACTGCCTCCAACCCAACCTATTTACACGGCCACCCTGGCCTTCACCGCCGCGGCGAGTGTTAATGGCTACGTCCCCCAATGCACGGGCTCCTACCGCATGGACCCATACTATCCGACGCTGTCCCTGCTCACCGTCACCGTTCAGCCGAGTAGCGTAAATGTTCCAGACGGAACTCCCTTGTATGTCACGGTGAATGTGGCGGGCGGCGTTGGCTACCCCTTCACGAGCAACATCATCACCGTCACCGCCCAATCCGGCTCCTGCACCTTGAGCGAGTATGTCACTCCGGGAACAACTGTTACCAGCGTCGTCATCTCCGACGCCTCGGGAACCGTCGTCTGCGCCGGAAACTAGAAACACCTCCCGCGAAAAAGCTGCGGCGGACTTTCTCCCCGGTCCGTCGCAGCCCGCCGAGAGTCGCTTCCTCTCACAGGTCCACACGCCGCTTGAACGCATCAGCAGCCCACTGCTATCTTGGCCAAATGCGCATTCTTGTCATCGAAGACGAACCTGAGTTAGCCCGGCATATCTCTCGCGCACTCATTCGGCACGGCCATCAAACCGACACGCTGCATGATGGCGCAGCAGGATTAAAAAAAGCGCTCGACGACCCGCCAGATTTGGTCGTGCTCGATCTCAATCTTCCCGGCCTGGATGGTTTGAGCGTCCTAAGCCGGTTGCGCAAAGCCAGCAGCCCTTCCCGCATCCTAATCCTCACCGCGCGCGGCGAAGTAGAACACCGGGTGAAAGGTCTGCAAGCGGGAGCCGACGATTATCTTACGAAGCCCTTTGCACTGGAGGAACTGATCGCGCGAGTGGAAGCGCTGGGAAGGCGCGGAACCGCGCCGACCGCTTCCGACCTATTGAAGGTAGCCGATCTGCACATGGATATTCACCATCGCAAAGTGATGCGCGGAGGCCAGTCGATCGCAGTGTCGCCACGCGAATTTGACCTCTTGCAAGTCCTGATGCAGGAACCCGGGCGCGTCTTTTCCCGTACGGAACTCTGCGAGCGGGTATGGCAGCGCGATCACGAATACGACACCCGCACCGTGGAAATTTTCATCACGCGTCTGCGCAAGAAAATAGACTCGGCCTTTTCCGTGCCGCTCATTCAGACCCTTCGATCGGTCGGCTACACGATTCGCCCGCCGAGCTAGTCTTTGCGGTTTCTTCTCCCAATCAACATCCCGACGCCCGCCACGACCAGACCGAAGCTGCCCGGCTCGGGAGCGGGAGTAAAGTTCACCGTTAGCGTTGGGCGATCCGATACCAGCGCCTCGGAAGAAGCGAGGACTTTTGCGCTGACAATGCCAGGCGTTTCGTTCGCCACCTTCAAGATCCAGCCAAAATTGGAGCCAGGATTACCCAGCCAGTTCTGGACGTTCGTGACCATTCCCGGCTGGGAGGAAAAGGTATAAGTGGTCCCCGGAGACGATCCGATCGTGGTCGTGCCGCTGGTGGCACCAAAATCACCACCCGGCGTTCCCCAGCTATTTGAACTAAACAACCGATAAGTCCAGGTAGCGTCTCCAGAAGTCGGAGGACCACCCGCACCTGAACCGGAGGAAGTCCCCACGCCCCAAGCGCTCAGCAGCGGATGAAGCTCGAAGAGAGCGTCTCCCGCCGGCCCGTTTTGCGTCAGGAAGAGGGAGACTGTCACGGAATCGATGGTCGCGCCCGCGGGAACATTTCCGGCGACATCGAATTGGACGAGTGCTCGACGAAGAGCGTAATTGGACGTTACGGACACTTCTCCCGCGAAAAGACTTCCGGTCGCGTTACTATTATTGCTTTCGCTATAGATCGACGTGTCCTTGTTCGGCTGGATAATCACCGTGCCGGCAGTCAGGAAACTCGCACTGCTCAAACTCAGAAGGCAGGATGCCATGGACGACTTCAAGACGATATGTTGGCGCTTCATAAAATGGCTCATAGTGGAATGTGAAAGTTGGTTGCGTATTTACACCTGTGGGCTTCTACGCCGGGAACTACTCAGCAGCCCAATGACACCGATTCCCAAGGCCATCATCACCGCGGGCTCGGGAACCGGTTGAATCGCATAGACAACTCCCCCCGCCCCACTGGAAGCCGTGTTCGTGGCCAGCGCATAAAGTTCCCCGTTGGCGTCTTCACCGAAGCCATGCACGGTCTGTCCATCTGGCAGGATGCCTCCGGCGAACTGCGGCAGGAGAAACTCCTGAATCACTCCTGTATCGAGATCGGCGTAGAAAAGGCGGCCATCAAGTCGGACCCCTGCCTGAACTCGGACCGCCAAATCGCCGAAGACATACTTTCCATATAGCTCGGGAATCAACGTGCCACGGTAAACAAAGCCGCCCGTGATGGAGATTCCATCCTGATGATCATACTCCAGCGTCCCACTGCTTCCAGTAATGGGATCAGTTAGACCAAGTGGACTACCTGCGCTGCGAACCCCAACAGAACCGGCGGTGCCACTGGGGCCAGTCGTGCGATTGAAAAGAAAATCCCCTTCTTTCAGCGCCCAGCCGTAGTTTCCTCCCAGCGTGATACGATCGATTTCCTCCACCGTGTTTTGACCCACATCCGCTGCGATCAATTGGCCGTTAAGACGGTCGAAGGAGAAGCGGTATGGATTGCGCAGGCCGAGGGCGTAGATTTCAGGAACCTGGCCGGGAGCTTGAAATGGATTCGTCGCCGGCACGCGATACTGGCCATTGAGGCTGATCGCGTTTGGGCTTCCGACCGTTAGAGTAGGATTTAATGGATCAAGCCGCAGCATCTTTCCCAAGGGCGTACTGAGGTTTTGGGCATTGCCTCCGGGCTCGATGTGGCTTGCTCCCACATCGTTGGCATTCCCGCCATCACCCAAGCCAAGGTAAAGAAAACCGTCCGGCCCAAAGGCAATGGTCCCGCCATTGTGATTGTTGGCGTTTTTCCCGAACGAAATAATTTCCCGACGAGAAGTGGGATCCACGACATTGGGATCCGTAGCGCTCAGCTTCCATTCGTTAATGGCGTTTTGGTAACCCTGACTGGCGGCGTTGGGAGCGGCATAAGTCGGAGAGGTCAGCGCCGGGATGAGTTCGCTGTTATAGGTGTAAAGGGTGTGGAAGCCAGCAGTGCCGGGATGGTTGAAGTCTGGATGAAACGCCATCCCGAGAAGTCCTCGTTCGTCGTTTGCGCTCGTGATCGTGAGCGGCGGAGCGACTAGACTTTGAATGTTCAAAGCGGGCGTGGGGAGGATGGTGCCGTTTTGCATCACTAACACCTGACCTTTTTGCTCCAGGATAAAGAGGCGGCCCGAGTCCCCCGGCGCGCTAATGGCGTAGTCCGGCGCCGATAGCCCGGTGGCGATGGGGGTGAGATTGATCGAGATGGTTCCTTTCTGGATTGAGGGAAGCACATCCACTTGAGCCATCACTTTGGCACCGGGAACGAGGATGCCGGCCACGAGAATTCCGATTTGCGGGAGAGAGGTTGGTTTCATAGGAGAGTCTGGCGTGAGTTTTGAACTATGGAGGAAGCCGAAGCGTGAAGAGACCTCCGACACTTCGACTAGTAGCCCGGCACGTGTCGCCTGAAGAAGAACGATCCAGTAACAGAACTGTTACACTTCAAGCCGATCTTCACTGAACAAAGGCTGCACGTCGCTTTTGGTGAACGTCTCCGTTGCAAACCGCCCTTTTCCTCGGCGTTACTCGCTGCTATCTAATTCGGATTCAATGAGCCGCCTTTCCTCACTTTTTTTCACCTCGCTCTTATTGCTCGCCGCGTCACCCAGCCGCGGACAGGCTGTCATCGAGGGCCACGTTGCCCTGCCGAAAGGCCATACGGCTCCAGTGGCAAACAAACGCTACGAGATCGTTTCCAAGGCGGGAGTGATCGCCACGAATCCGCCGGTGGCGGTGGTTTATCTTGAGGGCACTTTTTCCAAAACCGGCGCGCCGCGCGCTGAGAAAATGATGCAGAAGGATCTGACGTTTGTGCCCGGCTTGCTGCCAGTCGAAGTCGGGACTCGGGTGGAGTTTCCAAACTTGGACGACACTTATCACAATATCTTTTCCTACTCGCCGACCAAGCGCTTCGACTTGGGGCGTTATACTGGCCAGGAGCGGCCGATTCCTTCCCAAATCTTTGACGTGCCGGGCCTGGTTACTTTGCGCTGCGATATTCATGAACATATGCGCGCGGTGATTCTGGTGCTGGCGACGCCGCACTTTGTCATCAGCGAAACGGACGGTCGCTTTCGCCTGAGTGGTCTTCCCGCGGGGCACTATACGCTGAAGGCTTGGGTGAACAGTCGGACTACTTTGGCGCAGGAAGTTGATCTCACCAGCGGCGCGACGACCTCGGTGGACTTGAAATAATGGAACTGGAGAAGCTACCCAACGCGGATGTCCGCCGATTTCGGACGAAGCTACTGATCGCGATGGCGTTGGTCGTGGCGACGATTACGGCTACGGGATTGTATTATGCCGAGCGAAAGGTAGCGGCGGAGACGGAGCACGATTTGCAACGCGACTTTCAACTGGGGCTTACGTCTCTGCATGGGGTCCAGGAAGTCCGGCACGCGGCGCTGGCGGAACGTTGCCGGGCGCTGGTGGAAAGGCCGCGCATCCATGCGGCGCTCGAGGACAATGCCCTCGACCTTCTTTACCCGAGCGCGCGTGATGAATTGCGCGACCTCATGGAGGACAATGCGGCACCGGAGGCACCCCCACGCATTTTGCGCGCGCGCTTTTACCGGTTTCTCGATGCGAAAGGCGCGGTGATTCCGCCGTCAAACGCGGCCGACGTGGGAGAACTACGAGCGGAGGAAGACGCATCCATCGCGCTGAGCCATGTGCCCGAGCAGCAGCAACTCGGCTACATCCGGCATCGGCATGAGGGCTCGGAGTGGATCGATGAAGTGATCGCGCTGCCGATCATCTCGACGGAGACTGGCGACGTCATCGCCGCGCTGGTCGTGGGCTTCAAGCCGGTGGAAATGAACGGAGAAATCAGCGAGCGCGAATTTCGCAGCGGCATCTGGCTAAATAGCCGGCTTCAATTGCCGGCGCTCAGGGGAGAGTTGCGGGCGTCGGTGGAGGGCGCGATTTCTGCGACCATCGCCGCGGCCTCGGCATCATCTGGTAGTGCGCGCGTCTCTTTGGAAAACTCGGAGCAGCAGCTTTTTTTCAAACGACTCAATCCCGACTCGCTCTTTCCCCCGGCTTACGAGGTCTGCCTGTATCCACTCACCGATCTGCTCAAGCGCCAGCGCGCGCTGCGTTGGGAGGCAGGTTCCGCATCTGCGCTGCTGATGCTCGGTGGCGTGATGGTGAGCCGCTTCCTCGCTGCGCGTCTCGCCAGGCCTGTCGAGCAACTGGCCGTCGATTCCGAGGAAAACCGCACACAACGAGTCCGGGCCGAGGCGGCGCTTGAAATCACGAGCGAAGAACTGCAACGAGCGGCGCGTTTTTCCGCGGACGCCTCGCATCAACTGAAGACGCCCGTCACCGTTTTGCGCGCGGGTCTGGAGGGTCTGCTCTCGCGGGAAAGTCTCACTTCCGAGGAATGCAACGAAGTCTCCGCGTTGATCCACCAGACCTATCGGCTCACGGGCATCGTGGAGGATTTGCTGCTCCTTTCACGGATGGACGCGGGCCGGCTGGCGATCGAATTTACGCCGGTGAATCTGAGTCTGCTCCTGGAAGCGTGGATGGACGATCTCAGTGCGCAACCGGGCGGTCGGGAACTCGCGATCGAGACGGACTTTCCGCCGGGCCTCCACATGGCGGGGGAAAAGCGGTACGCATCCCTGATCCTCCAAAATCTTTTTGAAAACGCGCGCAAATATAACCGCCCCGGCGGGCGCATTCGCATCGCGGCCAAGGCAGACGGCGAGTGGATCTCGCTCACCATCGGGAACACGGGGCGCAGCATCCCTGTCGCCGCGCAAGATCACATCTTCGAGCGCTTCCACCGCGGTAGTATCGGTGAAAATGTGCCGGGTCACGGGCTCGGGCTGAATCTCGCCCGTGAGCTTGCCCGCCTGCACTTCGGCGACTTGACGCTCCTCCGTTCGAGCGAGGACTGGACTGAATTTGAGGTGCGATTTCGCCTCGCGCAGCCTGCCGAAGTCGGCAGATTGAGCGTAGCTTGAGTTTCCTTCGCCCCTCGACTTTTGCGCTCCTAATTTCGATCGTGATTCCGACCGCCTTTGGCGCGCATGAAATCCTCGATCGCCTCGACGATGCCCTGACGATCAGCGGTTTCGACGATCAAGTCCGCGCGCGGCTCAGCGGCACGCTCGATCTGGAGGCATATCACTTCGACGGCTCTGCGCCGGGCCTCATTTTTTCGGCGCACGATTCTCTTTTCAACCCGCGGCTCACCCTTTTCTTCGATGCTCAAATCGGTCGCCACATCTATGTCTTTGCCCAAGCCCGCGCGGACCGTGGCTTCGATCCTTCGGAGATCGACGGACAGGTCCGCCTCGACGAATACGCGATCCGCGTTTCGCCTTGGGACGACGGTCGCTTTCAACTCCAGATCGGCAAGTTCGCAACTGTGGTCGGCAACTGGGCACCGCGCCATCTCTCGTGGGACAATCCGTTCATCACCGCGCCGCTCCCGTATGAAAATCTCACCGGCATCTGGGACAGCTCGGCAGCGGATTCCGCGCGGACGCTGTTCAGTTGGTCGCACGTCCGCGATGGCGCGGGTGGTTTTTTTGGGAGTGAAAACGCCGACAAAATTCTGCGCCAGCCGATCGTGTGGGGTCCGAGTTACACCACGGGTCTCGCGGTTTCCGGCAAGGTGGAAAAACTGGAATATGCCTTCGAGGTGAAGAACGCCTCACTCTCTTCGCGGCCTGAAACGTGGGACGCGACGCAGGTGCAATGGCAGCATCCGACGGTGAGCGGTCGCATCGGTTTTCGCGCGAGTCCGGCGTGGGATTTCGGAGTCTCGGCGAGCACTGGCACTTATCTCATGCGCGCGGCAAAACCATCGGTCGCCCTCGGCCATCAACTCGATGACTACCGTGAAACCGTGCTGGCGCAGGATATTTCCTACGCGCACGGGCACTGGCAGGTGTGGGCGGAATTTTACGAGGCGCGCTTCGAGATTCCCACCGTCGGTCACGCGGACACCTTCGCCTATTACGTCGAGACGAAGTATAAATTCACGCCGCAGTTCTTCGGCGCGCTGAGATGGAATCAGCAGTTTTACAACACGATCGACGGCGCGCGGTGGAGTCGGGACACGTGGCGCCTCGACACCGCGCTCGGCTACCGCTTCACGGCCCACACGCAGCTCAAACTGCAGTACAATCTCGAACACCAAAACCTGTCGCCGACGGAATTTTCAAACATCGTCGCCGGGCAATTCACGCTCCGGTTTTAGCGCGAATCGAGCGAGCGTAACATCTGTGTTACGCAACACATTTGGACACACGCGGCGGTTGGTCGCTGAGTGGGGACATGAAAACCATGAGCCCAAAACATCAGATCTGTTCGCAACCCGGCATGTCGAGGAAGCGCTGGTTTTGGATGCGCAAAAGCAGTGTGCAACTGCTGGCGGGTGTTCTTCTCGCTGTCGTCGCCCGCGCGGGCGCGCAGACATACACGATCACGGATGTCAGCGCGCCGGGGACGAATCCGAGCTTTGCGACGGGCGTGAATTCCAACGGGCAAGTTTCGGGGTATTCGACGACCGGCGCGAACGCGGCGCAGGCGTGGCGTTTCACGAACGGCGTGGGGACGCTGACGCTGGGATCCTTTGGTGGAGCGGATTCGCGGGCGACGGGGATCAATGATGCTGGGACGGTGACGGGGTATTCGACGAATGCGGGCGGCGTGGCGCATGGGTTTGTTTTCAGCACGGGCTCGGGCTTGCTGGACATTGGCGGATTTGGAAATGGCGAGGGGACTTTTCCGCAGCACATCAATACGGGCGGGCAGGTCGCGGGGTTCTCGCCGCTCGCGTCAAACGATCGCGCGTTTCGTTTTTCGCCGCCGAATCTGACGCTCGATCTCGGCACGCTCGCGGGCTCGCCAGCACCAGCAGAGGCGGCAGCTTATGGCATCAATGACGCGGGTCGCGTGGTCGGGAGCGCGTCTTCGACGACTGGATTCAATCACGCGTTTCGCACCGATCTGGCGGGCGCGAATATGACGGACCTCGGCACGCTCGGCGGCGATGAAAGCTCGGCGCTGGCGATCAATAACATCGGCGATGTCGTCGGCACGTCGGCATCGGCCTCGATTGATTCGCACGCGTTTCTTTTCACCGACAGCACAGGGATGACCGATCTCCAAACGCTCGGCGGCTACACCTCGACGGCCTACGCGCTGAACAACACGGGCGCGATCGTCGGCTCGGCGGAAATCGCGAACCGCGATCTGCATGCCTTCGTGTGGACGGTGGCGGGCGGGATGCGCGATTTGAATGACATCATTCCGGTCAACTCCGGCTGGGTGCTGACCGAGGCGCGCGCGGTGAATGACAGCGGCGTGATCGTCGGCAATGGCTTGCTGAACGGGCAGCCGCGCGCGTTTCTGCTAACGCCGGATTCGGGTGCGGATGGGACGCCGCCGGTCGCGATCACGAAGATGAACCCGATCACTTTCGTCGGCGTTTATCCGGTCAATCCGCAGGTGATTTTTTGGGACAACGTGAGCGTCTCGGCGGCGAGCACGGGATTGGGTGCGGTGCGCGTGACGGGGCCGAATGGCTACAATCAAGTCGCGATTTTCGTGAGCAACGCGCCGGTGGCGGATGCGCTGAAAATCACGGCGACTTACTCGGTGCCCTCGCCCGCAGCGGGTTGGAATGGCGCGGCAAACGGCGTGTATTCCATCGCCATCGAACCGAACACGGTGCGCGATGTGGCGGGAAATTTCATGCCCGCGGGAGTTGTCGGCACGTTCACCGTGGCGTTGGAAACGAAGCCCGCGTTCAGCGTGGTCCCGGCGGTCACGCCGATGATGAACGTCGCGACGAATTTCACGCTCACGGCGCAGAGTTCGTTCCCGTATGCAGCGGGCGATGTGTTCGCGGTGACGATTGATTGGAACGGCGACGGCAGCGATGTGCAGACGGTGAACGCGGTGACGGGCATGCTGATCCCGCACGCTTACAACAGCATCGGCGGGTTCCCTTTGAAGGCGACGGTGCTCGATCTGCACGGGGTCGCGGGCGATTTGTTCACTGCGAATATTTTCGTCGGCAATCCGCCGTTCCCGCAGGCGTGGAGCGTCGGACCGGTGCTGCCGGGGAGCCATCGGCTGGGAGTCGGGCTGAATGCGAGCGGCACGATTTTGGATCTCGGCGGGCTGCCGTTGAAGAGCGGGCGGGACATCGTGCAGGCGCTTGCGCCGGGCGCAGGATCGTTTGTGGAAGTATCGCGGCTGCCGAACCCGACCATCGGTCTTGGCGCGGGCATCGACTCGCTCGGTCGTATTATTGTCTTCGGCGGCATCGAGCCGAACGCGGCGACGGCGAATGTGAACGGCTACGTTTATACGACGAACAACGGCGGCGGCGCGGCCATCGCGCCGAAGAGTTTCGCGGTGCATGATTTCGCGTTCGCGACGGATAATCTCCATCGCATTTACTCAATCGGCGGCGCGACTGGCGCGGGCACGACGGCGGGCACGGCGAGCGTCGAGCGTTACGATGGGGCGACAAATTCCTGGACCACGCTCGCGCCGCTGCCGGTTGCGCGCGTGAGTGCGACGGCGGCTTACGATGCGCACGGGCACATCATCGTCATCGGCGGCATCGACCCCGCGACGACCTTTCCGACGGCGAGCGTTTTCTCCTACGACATCGCCACGAATGTGTGGACGCAGCTCGGCGACACGCCCGGCTCCGCCGTCGTCACGCGCACCGCAGCGCTCGGCGCGGATGGCCTTATTTACTTGATCGGCGGGACGAACAGCAACGCCGTCTGGGTCTTCGATTCCGTGGCGGGAATCTGGTATGCCGGGCCGAATCTCCTCACCCCGCGCGGCACCCCGGCGGTCGCGCTGGGCAATGACGGCCTCCTCTACGTGATGGGCGGCGACAACGCGCTTAACGGCAACAACGGCCTCGCCACCACGGAAACAATCGACACGGGCACGACGACCGCGCCGCAATTCCTGACCGGCTCCGGCGGCACCGTGATGGTTGGAAATCTTTTCAGCTATCAGGCGATCGCCGCTGGAAATCCGCGTCCGACTTTCTCCCTCCCGACCGCACCGACGGGCATGACGATCAACGCGATCACCGGTATCGTCGCATGGACGCCCGCCGCAAATCAGACCGGCAGCAACACTGTGGTCGTCCGCGCGACGAGCACCGCCGGCGTCGCGCAGCAGACCTTCGCGATTAGCGTCATCCCGATCCCGACGCAAACCGACTTCACGCCGCCGACCGTGCCCAATGCGCCGACGCTCACCTTCCGCACCGCCACGACGGTGACGCTGACGTGGCCGGCCGCGACGGACAATGTGGGCGTCACGGGTTACCGCATTCACGGGCTCTTCCGCGGCGGGCGCGGCGGCCCGCACTACTCACCCATCGCGACTAGCACCACGCGCTCCTTCATCGCCACGGGAGGCGCGCTCGGCTACGCCATCTCCGCCTTCGATGCCGAGGGCAATGAATCCGCGCGCTCGCCGCTCACTTCGAGCGCGACGCTCACGCTGCCCGTCATCTCGCACGTCAATTTTGCCGAGCCGAACACCGTCATCGCGGGCAACTCCTTCCTCTACACCCTCACGGTCGCGGCGAATCCGTTGCCCACTTTCACCACACTCACCGGCCCGTCGGGCATGACGCTCACGCGCACGAACGGACCGATCGTGGGGAATGATTACGCCATCGTGCAATGGGCGCCGACCTCGCCCGGCACGTTCACTTTCACCGTCGCCGCGACGAATCCAAACACGACCGGTGGCACCGTGACTTACAGCGTGATCGTGCTGCCGAATGGCACCGACACGATCCCGCCGACGCCTGTCGCGCAGATTACCCCGACAGCGATTTCCTTCGACAGCGCCACGCTTTCGTGGACTGCCGCTGGCGACAATATCGGCGTGACCAACTACCACATCGTCGCCACGCATTTCGGGCTGCCCGGCCAGCCGAACCAAGTCATCGCGCTCGACATCCCCGGCGCGATTCTCACCACGCCGCTCACCGGCCTGCTACCCGGCGTGGGTTACAATGTCAGCATCCGCGCGTCCGACGCCGCGGGTAATGTCGGCGCATCGACGCAGATCTTTTTCACCACGCTCACGCATCCCTTCCCACCGGGCGCCACGCTCCCACATCTCTCCCTCGGCACGGAGCCCGGCACGCTCTCGCTCGACTGGACCAACGGCAGCAGCCAATGGCTCTTCACCGTCGAATCCACGCCCTCGCTCAACAATCCGAACTGGGTGCCCATCACGCCCGCGAGCGCGATCACGCACTTCACGATCATCAACGATCCGCTCATCAAGCAGGCGTTTTTCCGGGTCACAGCGACACCGGTCGGGCCTTAGGTTCTGCTCACGAATTGCGGAGAATGAGGAAGGCGGCGACGATCTTTGTGCATCCCAAGCTTCAATCAGTCGCAGTAATTATAGTGCAGAAAAAATCGTGAACAGAACCTAGCTCATCTCCAGTCCGCGCATCGTCCCCGTCGAGGTGGCAAAGCGGTCTGTTTCCAAGTCCATGCGCTGGAGCATGGAGACGAAGAGATTGGGCAGCGGGTAGTTTCGCCCGGTGTCGAAGCCGAGGTGCTGGCCGTGTTTGAAACCGCCACCGGCGAAGAGCACGGGCAGGTTGCTGGTCACATGCGTGTTCGCGTTGCCGAGATTCGATCCGTAGAGAATCATCGTACGGTCGAGCAGCGGGTCGTTGCCTTCCTTCGTGGCTTTGAGTGAGGCGAAAAGTTGGGCGAGTAATTTCATGTGCTCGCGGTCGATGGATTCGAGCTGACTGAGTTTGCCGGGGCTTTTTCCATGATGCGAGAGGCTGTGGTAGCCGTCGGTGATCTGCATTGCTTCGACCTCAATCACGGGCGAGTTCACACTGTCGAGCATGAGCGTGATCGCGCGGCAGGAATCCGTCTCAAACGCGAGTCGCGCCATGTCATACATGAGCCGCGCTTTTTCCATGTATTCGCGAGGACTGGCCGGATCTTTCGGCATCTCGGCTTGCACGACCGGCTTTGGTTTGCGTTCCCATTCCTTCGCCGCTTCCATGCGCGATTCCAGGTCGCGCACGCCGGTGAAATACTGGTCGAGCCGCTCGCGATCCCGCGCGCCGAGATCGCGCTGAAGACTCCGTGTTTGATCCGCCACTGCGTCCATAATGCTGCGCCCGAGTTCGAGCTTGCGCACCTGCGCGTCCACCTCTTCCGGCGTGCCGACGAGGAAGAGCTTTTTGAAAACTTCGGACGCCTTGTCTTCGCACGGGATGAGCACGCCGCCGCCCGTCCAGGAGAGACTGCGCGCACCCTGCGCAACATTGACTCCGAGCGTGAGCGAGGGGAAACGTGTGAGATGGCCGATCTGCTGCGCGGCGAATTGATCGAGCGAAATCGTATTGCGAAAGCCGCCGCTGCCGGGATGCGGCGCGGCGGTGAGAAAGCAGTTGTCCGCCGGATGCCCGCCGTCCACGTCGGGATGTGAGACGCCGCTGAAAACGGTGAAATCTTCGCGATGCTCCGCGAGCATTTCGAGATACGGCGAAAGCGCGTAGTCGCGTCCCGTGGCGGCGGGGAAAAATTTCTCCGGCAGCACGCCGAGATTGTTGCAGATGCCGAGCATCCGGCGCGGCACGGGCGCGGCGTTGGCGGCACGGGAAAACGCGGGGCGCATGGCCTCAAGAAGCGGAAGAGCGAGCGCGACTCCCGAAGCGCGAAGGAAGGAGCGGCGGGTGATGGAGCGCTGGAAGGCGAAGTGCGGGGCGTTCATGGATTTGGCAAAATTGAAAAATGTTCAGCGTGTCCGCCGCGGCGCACTGGTTTTCGCGGTGATGATCACAAGCTGCGTCACCCCGACGATGAGCGGTTCTTTGATCTTCTCTCGATAGCGCGGAGGAGAACCAATTTGTTTTTCAAACTCACCTTCCGCGGGCATCGCAGACCGCGCCGACGCGGCAAAATCTTCCTCTTCACTTTTCCTTGTCGGAGATTTTTTGGCCGCTAGCCTCCGCGCGAAATCGTCCGCGGCATCATTTTCGCTACGGGCGCAGGGAAACCAATACATCCAGGGAAAACATGCAACCGATCCATACCTTCAACGTCGTCCCGAAACTTCCAGCCGCGCTGGAACCGCTTCGAGACATTGTCTTTAACCTGTGGTGGACGTGGGAGCCGAAAGCGCGCGCGCTTTTCCGCCATCTCGATCCGCATCTCTGGCACCAGACGAATCACAATCCACTGCGCATGCTGCAACTGTGCAAGCAGGCGCGCCTCGTGGAAGTGGCGGAGGATGATGATTTCATCCGGGAAATGACGACGGTGCATGCGAATTTTCGGAAGTATCTCGGGCGGAAGGACACGTATGGAAAGCTGCGGACGAAGAGCCCGCTGACGAAAGGGCCGGTGGCTTATTTCAGCGCGGAGTTCGGTTTTCACGAAAGCGTGCCGAACTATTCGGGCGGCCTCGGCATCCTTTCGGGCGATCATTGCAAGAGCGCGAGTGATCTGGATGTGAACTTTGTGGCAGTCACGCTTTTGTACAAGCAGGGCTATTTTCGCCAGCAGATCGGGAAGGATGGGTGGCAGGAATCGATTGGGCTGAATCAAAATTTTTCGCATCTGCCGCTCAAAGAAGCGCTGGATGACAAGGGGATGCCGCTGACGGTGGGCGTGCAAATCCTGGGTCGCGCGGTGCGGGTGAAAGTGTGGGCGCTGGCGATCGGGCGGATCACGCTCTACATGCTGGATACGGATGTGCCGGAAAATTCGGAAGAGGATCGCGGGATCACGGCGCAGCTCTACGGCGGCGACACGGAGCTGCGAGTGCAGCAGGAGATCGTGCTCGGCATCGGCGGCGTGCATGCGCTGGCGGCGATGGGGATCGAGCCGCGGGTGTACCACATGAATGAGGGGCACTCGGCTTTCCTAAGCCTGGAGCTGATCCGGCGGCAGGTGGCGGATCACAAACTGGATTTTTACTCGGCGCTGCAGATCGTGGCGTCGGCGAATATTTTCACCACGCATACGCCGGTGCCGGCGGGGAATGATGCGTTCTCGCTCGATCTCATGCGGAAGTATTTCGGGCAGTATCCGGCCACGGTGGGCATCGACTGGGCGACGTTTGCGAGCTTCGGGCAATTCCGCACGGATGCGACGGAGCCTTTCTCGATGACGATCCTGGCGCTGCGGACGAGCCGCCACGCGAACGGCGTCTCGGAGCTGCACGGGCGCGTGTCGCAGGGTCTGTGGAAAGAGGTGTGGGCAGGCGTGCCGCAGAATGAGGTGCCGATCACGTCGATCACGAACGGCATCCACACGAAGACGTGGATGGCGCCGGAGTTCGGCGATCTTTACGACAAGTATCTGCCGGGCTGGGAGGAGAACCTCATGAACGAGGATTTCTGGCGCGGCGTGCTGGATATCCCGGATGAGGAAATGTGGGCGATGCATCAGCGGCTGAAATCGCGCCTCATCGACTTCGTCCGCGAGCGCGTGCGGCGGCAGCGGACGCGGCTGGGCGAGACGCCGGAGAGCATCCGGCACGTGTCGCGGATGCTAAATCCGGAGGTGCTCACGATCGGTTTTGCGCGGCGTTTCGCGACGTATAAACGCGCGACGCTGCTTTTCTCCGACCCGGACCGGCTGCACAAACTGCTGACCAATTCGGAGCGGCCCGTGCAATTCATCTTCGCCGGAAAGGCGCATCCGAAAGACGAACCGGGCAAGCACTTCATCCAGAAAGTCTATCAGTTCACGCGCATGCCGGAGTTTGAAAACCGAATCGTGTTTGTGGAAGACTACGACCACTACGTGGGCCGTCGTCTGTATCAAGGCGTGGACCTTTGGCTGAACAATCCGCGGCGACCGCTGGAGGCGAGCGGCACGAGCGGGATGAAGCTGCCACCGAGCGGCGGGCTGAATCTCTCCGTGCTCGATGGCTGGTGGTGCGAGGCCTACAAGCAGAACAAAAAATCCGGCTGGGCGATTGGCTCGGAGATTCCTGAGACGACGGAACAGATCGACGAAAAATTTGAAGAAGCCGTGGACGTCGCGAGCCTCTTTCACCTGCTCGAAGCGCAGATCGTTCCGCTCTATTACGCGAAGCCCGATGGCAAGCTGCCGGTCGCGTGGATCCAGCTCATGCGCGAATCCATCCGCACGGTCGTGCCGGTCTTTAATACGCATCGCATGGTGAAGGAATACGCCGAACGGCTCTACGAACCGGCAGCGCTGGCGCATGAAACTCTCGCGGCTTCCAGTGGAAAAAAAGCGGTGGAGCTTTCCAAATGGAAAGACTCGATCCGCAAGAACTGGTCGCAGGTTTCCATCAAGGATGTGCGCGCCGACACGAAGCCCGCCGGCGTGCTCGTTGGCGACAAAGTGCATGTCGAGGCCGTCGTGCATCTGGGCCCGGTCGATCCGGAGTTTGTCACCGTGCAGGCTTACTTTGGTGAAACGTTGAACAACGAAATCCAGCGACCCTCACTCACACCTTTTCAGTTCAGCAAAAAACTGGACGACGGAAATCATCTCTACGTCGGCGAGATTCCTGCGACGGACAGCGGGAGCTACGGGCTGAATGTCCGTGTGATCCCGACGCATCCGAATGTGACGCAGGATCATGAGTTGCGGCTGATCACCTGGGCGAAGTAGGCGTGGACGATCGGAGTCGTGAAAAGGAAATGGTGATTGGTGAATCGCGCACCGCTTGCGGAACGCGCGATGCTTGCCACCATTCAGAAATCACCATTCACTAGTCCTCTCCCGCCCACTCGACCCTCCATGCTTTCTGTTTCAACCTGTTGGAATTCCGGCCGCCACACCGAAGGTGCGGATATGCTGGAAGAGTTGCTCGGCCTCGGCTTCACCCGCGTGGAACTCGGCCACGGCATTCGCCTTTCCCTGATGGAAGGCGTCCAAAAAATGGTGGAAGCGGGCAAGGTCACGATCTCGTCGCTGCACAATTTTTGTCCGCTGCCGGTCGAGATCACGCGAGCGTCGCCGGACTGCTATCAGTTCTCCTCGCCGGATGAACGCGAGCGCGAGCGCGCGATGAAGTTTTCATTTCAGACGATCGATTTCGCGCGGCGACTCGGCGCGAAATTCGTGGTGCTGCACCTCGGGCGCTCACCGCTCGGCGACTTCACGGATCAGCTCATCAAGCTCGCCGAAGTCGGCCTCGGCCAGTCGCGCAAATACATCCAGACGAAGGTCGATTGCGTGAAACAGCGCGAGGCCAAATCCACGCCCTACTTTCAGCGCTCGCTCGACTGCCTGCGCCGCATCGCGAACTACGCCGCGGAAAAAGACATCAAGCTCGGCGTCGAGAGCCGGCACAGTTTTGAAGAAATCCCGAACGAGAACGAGATGCTCGAAGTGCTGGAAAAGTTCGATGTTCCCAACGTCGGCTACTGGCACGATTTCGGGCACGTGCAGGTGAAGCACAACCTCGGATTCCTCGATCACGTCGAGTGGATGAAGCAGGTCGCGCCGCGGCTGATCGGCTGCCACTTGCACGACACGCAGTGGCCGGGCCGTGATCACATGGCACCGTTCCAGGGCGAAGTGGAATACAGCAAACTGATCCCGCAACTCCCAAAAGATACGCTCTTCGTTTTCGAAATGAGCCCGCGCCGGACGCGCGAGGAAATCATCGAAGGTCGCGAGCGGTGGGTGAGGAAATACGGGGAGTGATGGCGGGCGTGATTCGGAGCGGCGGTGCCTGCGGCGCGCAGCGTCCTCTTTAATGAAGAAAGCCGCCTTCACCTCCCTCCAGATCGCCGTCACGCTCGGCATTCTCTACTTCGTCTTCCGCGATCCCGCGAAGCGGGAACAGATGGCCGACGCGCTCATCCACGCGAACTCGCTCTGGCTTTTCCTCGGCATCGCCGCCTATGGCCTCGTGGAAATGTGCGCCGGCATCCGCTGGCAGGTGCTGCTCCGCGTGCAGGGCATCGTGCTTAGTTGGAAGCGCATTTGCGCGCTCGTCATGGTCGGCTTGTTCTTTAATTTCCTCATCCCCGGCGGCACGGGTGGCGATGTCGTGAAGCTCTTTTATTTACTGAAAGAAACCGCCGGTCAGCGCACTGCGGCACTGCTTTCCGTCCTCGTCGATCGCATCATCGGGCTCATCGCGCTCATCGTCCTCGCCGCCTTTTTCACGACCGCGCGCTGGCACTGGCTCATGAGCACGCCCGAGACGGCGCAGTATGTCTGGCTCGTTTTCATCGTGCTCGGCGTCAGCATCGTCGGCCTCGCGTTTTCCTTCATCGTCACCGGCTTCGATCTCGTGCACCGGCTCCCCGCGCGCATGCCTGGTCGCGAGCGCCTCGCCGAACTCGCCCTCGCCTACAATCTCTATGGCCGCGCGTGGAAACCCTCGCTCGCCGCGTTCGGACTTTCGGGCGTCGTTCATCTGCTGCACATCGCGACTTTTTACTGCGCCGCGCTCGCCTTCACCGCACCCGATTCGCGCATGCCCACGGCGATGGAATTTTTCTCCATCGCGCCCATCGTCAATACCATCGTCTCCCTGCCCATCAGCCTCGGCGGCATCGGCGTGCGCGAGGGTCTCTTCCAGATTTTTCTGGGGAAACTTTGTGGCGTCAGCGATGCGATCGCCGTCGTCATCTCCTCGACCGGATACGTGCTCACGCTTTTTTGGGGACTCGTTGGCGCGGCGATTTATCTCGGCTACCGCCCGAGCGAGCACGCGCGTCTTCGCGAAATCCGTCAGGAAGTCGCCGCCGTCGAGCACACCGCCGCCGAGCTGGAACTCGCGCTCGAAACCGCCCGCGAAAAAGCCACCGACCGCCAGTGAAGTCGAGCCCGCCCGCGCTGCCGTTCGTCACGGTGAATTTCGCGATCACCTGGGATGGCCGCGTCTCGACACGCAACTTCACGCCCGCCGATTTCACCTCGAAACGCGACAAGCGCCGCCTCACCGAAATCCGCGCGACGACCGACGCCGTCATCGCCGGAGCGAGCACAATCTCCGCGGATAAAATGACGATGGGCATCAGCGATCCCGCCCTGCGCGACGCGCGTGTCGCGCGAAAACAAGCGCAGCATCCGGTGCGCGTCATTGTCAGCAATTCGGGCCGCGTGTCCCCTGCCCTGCGCGTGTTCGCCAAAGATTTTTCGACCATCGCCATTTTCAGCACCACGAAAATGCCTGCGCCCACGCGCGCCGCGCTCGCCGCGAAAGCAGACCTATGGCTGCACGAAAGCGAGAGCGTGAATCTTCGCGCCCTGCTCGCCACACTGCGCGCCGAATATCGCGTGAAGCGCGCCGTCTGCGAAGGCGGGCCGCGACTTTTCCGAGCGTTGCTGGAGGCGCAGCTCGTCGATGAAATTCAGCTCACGCTTTCAGCGCACATCTTCGGCGGAACCGGCGCGCCCACGCTCACCGGGCTTCCCGGCAATTTTCTACCACGCTCCACGCGCTGCGTTTTGCGCGAGATGAAGGTCGTCGAAGGCGAATGTTTTCTCCGCTACCGCGTCATCCGCTGACTCAGTCGCGCGCGCGACTCATCTTCTTCTGCATCTCCGGCGTCGTGTAGGTCTTGCCGGAGAGCAGCGTTTCCAGCGCCTCGTGCAGATATTCGCCCGCTTCGCTCTTGCTCAAATACCCGCTCGCTCCCGCCGCGAGAGCGCCAAAGGCAAACTGCGCCTCCGCGTGCAGCGAAAGCACCAGCACGACCAGGCCGGGATGCAGATGCTTCAACTGCCGCGTCAGCTCCAGTCCATGGATCGCGCCCTTCAGCGAGATGTCGATGATCGCGATGCCCGGCTTTTTTTTGGCGATCATGTCCAGCGCCTGCGCTGCATTTTCCGCCTCGCCGCACAGCTCGAAATGCCCCTCGGTCTCCAGTAGCATCCGCAAACTTTCGCGAATGCCCGCATGATCATCCACGATGGCGACGCGGATGGTTTTGCTCTTCGATACGGTATCCATAAAATTCAGTGGGTTTGCCGGCGCGCGTGGCTTGTCAGCGAGCACATCAATTTGCAACCACCGTCCGGTCCGGGGCTGATGGTGATTTCCGCGCCGAGCAGTCCGGCGCGGTATTCCAGGATGTGCAGCCCGAGTCCGCGGCGGCGGCTCCGGGGTTTTTTGAAAGGCGTGCCGTCATTGGTAATGGTCAGCGTTGGCACGCCCGTGATCGTCGTGCAATCGATGATGATCTGATTCGGAGCCGCGTGTTTCAGCGCGTTGTTCACCGCCTCCTGTGCGATGCGATAGAGATGGATCGCCGCCGTTTCACCGAGCGGAAACGTCGCCTTTCCACGCACCACACACTCCACCCCGGAAAGCGCCTGCGTCACCCGCGCCAGTTCCTCGATCGCCACGGTGAAGCCGCCCTTTTCCAGCTCGATGGGATACAGTCCCTTCGCCAGACCGCGGGTCGTCTCGATGGCATGTTTGATCATTAGGTTGAGCTTCGCGAGCGTCTCCGTTTTGGCGTGCGTATCGCGCCGCAAATCCCGCTCGATCGCGCTGCCCAGCATGCCGAGCGCACTGAGCTGCTGCCCCAGATCATCGTGAAGATCCTGCCCGATCCGGCTCTGCACGCGCTCGGTGATGGCCACGATCTCCGCCTCCAGCCGTCGCCGCTCCACGATCTCCTGGCGCAGCCCGCGATTCGCAGTGTTCAGTTCCTGCGTGCGCTGATCCACCCGCTCTTCGAGTTCGAGATTGAGCTGCGCCAGCTCTTCCTCGACGCCCTTCCGCTCCGTCAAATCCTCTACCACGATATTGATCCCGCACACCTCGCCCCCACCATTCGTCATCGGATACCAGTTCTCCACGCGCGTCTGCTCCGTATCATCGTCGCGCACCACCGTGATCTCCACATCGCGCAGCGCCTCGCCCGTCTCCAGTAAATCGCGCAACCAAGGCTCCGCCTGATCCGCCAGCTCCGGCAGCACCTCGCGCAGTGCTTTCCCGAGATGCGCGGAGACGGGACGCCCGTTGATTTCCGCCAGCCGTTCATTGATCCGCACGAACCGCAATTCCGTATCGAGCACACACAGCCCGACCGGCGCGGTATTGTAATACGCTTCGATCTCCGCGAGCCGCGCCCTCGCCAGTTCACCATCCGCCGCCTCCGCGAGCGGAGGCGGATCGCCGCCATTTTTCCGCGTCTTCGCTTCGTTCGGTTTATGCGCGCTTGGAGGCATGGCTTACCTTTCCATCAGAAAACGCGAAACGCCATCGCACGCTACAGCCCCGGTGCCTTCGGTTTCATCGGCGCGGCAAAACCCGGCGCGGCCTTCGCCTTCACCTTTCGTTTGAAAACCTTATCGCCAGCCGTCACGAAAAGCGTGTCCTGATCCACCCCCCCAAACGCCACGTTGCTCACCTTCCCATTCGGCGTTGGCAAAATCACATTCACGCGACCCGCTTGATCGCACACTTGCAGCCCCAGTCGCGTCGCCACATACAGCCGCCCCGCACTATCTACCTCCATCCCATCCGCACCGGAATCATCCGCCGTGTCCGGCTCGTGCAGCCAAAAGTAACGTTGCTTGTGCGCCAGCTTTCCGTCCGGCTGGATTTGATAACTATATACCCAGTGACTCCGCGCATCATCGACATAGAGCAAGGTCTGATCAGGACTCGCCACGATCCCATTCGCAAACTTCAGCCCCGTATCCACAATCACCTTTTCGCCGCCCGGTTTGATGACCCACACATTGCTCGCCTTCCCGCCCGGCGCAGGCTCCGTCACATACACGTTCCCATTTTGTAAAACTGTCAGATCATTCCCGCGGATACCTTCCGCCACCGTCTCCATTTTTCCCGCCGCGTCATAGGCCACGATCTTCGACTCCGAATCCATCACCGCAAACATCCGCCCATCCGGCCCAAACGCCTGCCCATTCGCCTTCTTCGAGTCTGCGATGAACTCCGTCACCTTCCCATCCAGCGCGATCTTGTAGGTCTTCGCGTTAGGAATGTCGTTGAAGAAAACCTCACCCTGCGCATTCCCCGCCGGACCTTCGGTGAACTTGTAACCCTCGCCGACTAACTGCCAGCCTTCACCCGGAATCAGGATCTCATTCAGCATCGCATTCTTACTCGCACCCGTCTTCACCGGAGCTGGCCAGTCTTTCCACAAGTAGCGCATCGCCTCGGGAAAAAGCATGTTTCCCTGCTTGCCATTATGTCCGTTATCGCCCCACTCGGACTTATGTTCATAACCCGCGAAAGTCAGCGCCCGATCCATCATCTGATTCGCCTCCCACCAGTCGCCGCCATAGATGTTTTGGTCATTCGATCCGTCCTGTTGGAAAACGCGAATCGCCCGCGGCTCATACTTGCGGATCAAGCCCGGAAGCCGGTCCGCACCCCGCAAGCTCACATAAGTCCCAATCGTCGAGAACACGCGTGAGAACGCATCCGGCCGTTCCCAAGCCGCGTTGAAAGCGCAAATCGCCCCGCTCGAAGAACCACCGATCCCACGATCATTTCCCGACTTACTGAGCACGATCTTGCGCCCATCCGTCGTCACCTTCTGCTCCACCACTGGCAGCAATTCATCGAGCACGAAACGCGCATAGTCCGGCCCCAGCCCATCGTATTCCAGCGACCGGTTAAAACGATCCAGCGCCTTCTCCCCATCCGCCGCCTTCACCCGCCCGTGCATCACAAACACGCCCACTATCACCGGCAGCTCGTTCTTCGCGATCAGATTATCAAACACCGTCGGCGCATTCCACTGCACCCCATCCTGATTCACATACACACAAGCCGGCTTCGCCGGATCATACTGCCGCGGCACATACACCGTCACATCCCGCACCGTCCCCGGAAAGACCTTCGACTGATCAAACTGAAACTTAATCAACTCCCCCTTCGGCACCCCCTCGTGCGGTTTGGAGTCATCGGTGATTTGGTAATCCGTGTCCGCGTGAGCGAGCGCAGCGAAAGCGAGGAATGGGAGGAGGCGTTTCATGAGTCAGCGGAAAATGAGGAGTTCATCGGAAAGGAGCGAGCCTAGATTACCGCCGCAAAATTTGTTGGTGCTTCATGCAACCGATCGGTTTGTGCCGTTCGATTCACTGGAAATGAGAATCTTTTTGGCTTTTCCCCTGCTCGCCCTTGGCACGCTTTTTACCGGTTGTGAGGCGATCGTTGAGGATCGCCGACCTGTGGTGCAACATCGTTACGATCATGGGCGTCCTTATTATCAGGGACGATCTTCTTATTATGACGATGGGGTGTCCTATCGGAGCGGCTCCACTTTTCGCAGCGACTACTATGATCGGCCGTCAAGGTCGGGTTACACCTATGGCGGCTATGAGCGGACGCGGTCCCGTGATTACTATTCTCCTTCCGCTCCCACCGCGACGGTGCGGCGCACGGAGGTGAACAACGTGTATGTGAAAAAAGACGCACGCCATTCTCCTCCGCCCAAGAAAAAGCAGCGTGAGAAGAAGGATAAGCACGATCACGACTGAGGTTGAGGAGCGGACTGCTTGTCAGGCGCGCCGGGTCTGCATCCTTATACTTCGTGAATCCGGAAGTCGCCGGTGTGGCCGATGAGGCGGTTGTCGGTGTGGGCGGTGGCGGTAAGTGGGATGATGCTTCCGGCGATGGTGACGCTGCCGATTTGCTGGGCGACGAAGCCGAAGTGGTCGCCAGCCGGTCCGGTGCCGCGGATGATGCCGCCGATATTGATGCTGGCGATGCGGGAGACGAGCGTGCTGCCGGGGATGATGCTGTCTCCGCTGTCGCCGAAGTGCGGGTTGGTGGAGTTATCGATGCCGGCGGCGATGCTGCTGCCGGTCCAGTTTCCACCGACGACGACGGGGCCGATACTGGCGTTGCCGTTGACGGCGGAATTGTTCACCGAGTAGCCGGCGAGAATCAGAGCGCTGTTCACGCTTCCGCCGACGGAGATGGAGGCGATGGCGTTTCCTGAGGAAAGGCCGCGGGCGCGGATGAAGAAGAAGGAGTCGCCGAAGGTATCCACGCTCCCGACCACGGCGACGGGGCCGATGGTTTTTTCGGCGAGGATGCAGCCATTAAAAGCACCGAAGGCGCTGAAGGCATTTCCGCCGATGCGCACGCTGGCGATGCTGCCGGAGACGCTGCGAATTTCGCCGGTCTCGGCGATGGTGCCATCGGTGCCGCCGCCGACGAGATCGCCGCCGATGCTGATGGCTCCGATGTTTCCATCGCTGACGAGCGCGCCGCTGAAGGACGCGCTGCCGCCGATGAGCGAGCCGCCGAGGCGGATGGTGCCGATGCCGGTGCCGGCGTCGATGTAGCCGGTTTGCGCGTTTGAGCCACCGATGACGCTTTGCCCGATATCGACGGACACGATTGCGCCATTGGTGGTGATGCGGCCGCTGTTTTCGCCGGCTCCGCCGAAAAGACTGCCGCCGATGATGACGGGGCCGAGACGATTGGTGGCGAAGATTTCACCGGTGCGCGCGCCGTCGCCCCCGATGACGTTTCGCCCGATGGTGACGGAGCCGATGGACGCGCCAAAGATAAAGCCCGAATCGGCCTCGGCTCCGCCGCGGAGTGAGCCGCCGATGCGGATGCTGCCGATCGTCCCGGAATCGCTGATGACGATCCCGCTGGAGGCTTTATTGCCGATGATGGCACCACGGACGACCACGCTGCCGATATTTCCTTTCGCGAAAACAATGCCGCTGAATGTATCGGCGCCAGCGAGGAGCGAGCCGCCGATGAAAACACTGCCGATGGCGGCATCGGCGGCGGCAGTCGCGGTGACGGTGAAATTCACCGAGGCGATGTCGCCCGCCACGACGAGTGCGCCGAGCGAACCGATGACGGACGATGGATTCAGCGTGGTGCCTTCGATGGAGGCGACGAGGCCGAAGGTGTGAAGATTCAAGCTCCTGACGCCGCGCGTGCTGGTGACGGAATCGCCGGCGAGAATTTGCCCGAGGTCGCCATGAATCGTAACGATGCCAAGGTCCACGCCAGTCGCATCCAGCACGCCGATGTCGGCGAGTCCGTCGCCATTTCCCGCGACGCGCGCTTTCACCATGATGTCCACGCCGGTGGCGGCGGAGAGGCCGGCGAGGTTGATTTTAGAAAGGCGATCGCCATCGCCGGTGGGCGTGGTGACGAGGATAGTCGCGATGTTACTCGCGGTGAGCAGCGGCTTGGAAAACTGAACCGTCACGATGTCGCCATCCTCGTCCGTGATCGCGCCGAGATTGGCGTTCACAAAGATGGCGGCGGGTGCGATGCGGCTTTCGAGGGGCTCGATGAATGGGTGAAACATGACGTGGTTGTGGGATGAAAAGGCGGGCGTTTATGCGCGGGAAATGCGCTGGAGGCAAATGGTGAACGCGTGCCGGCGGTGACGGATTTCCTCCTAATGGTTGCCGCGGGTGACTGGTTGCTCCACGAATCACCCATGCCCTCCCGCCCGTTTTCCGTCCTCCTCTTTCTCGCCTGCACGCTCTTGCCCGGCACAAGGCTGCGCGCCGACGACACGGCGACGCCTGCCCTGCGAGCGGCGGAGGAAGAGTATTACCGGATCATCACGCTGCCGATTCCCGATGGCGTCGCTCTGGAAGCGGGGGCACTACAATGGCTGGGACACGGCCGGCTGGCGGCTTCGACGCGGCAGGGCGATGTGTATTTCATCGACGATGCGCTCGATGAAACAGGGACGAAGCTGAAGTTCACGAAGTTTGCGAGCGGGCTGCACGAGGTGCTGGGGCTGACGGAAAAGGACGGCTGGATTTACGCCACGCAGCGCGGCGAAGAGACGCGGATGAAGGACACGAATGGTGACGGGCGCGCGGATGTTTTCGAGACGCTCGGCGATCCGTGGAGCATAACGGGCGATTACCACGAGTATGCTTTTGGCTCGAAGTTCGATCACGATGGCAATCTGTGGGTCGTGCTTTGTCTCACCGGCTCTTTCACGAGCGAGGCTCCGTATCGCGGCTGGTGTTTCCGGCTCACGCCCGAGGGAAAATGGCTGCCGACTTGCAGCGGTATTCGGTCGCCCGGCGGCATCGGGATGAATGCGGAAGGCGCGATGTTTTTCACCGATAATCAAGGGCCGTGGAATGGTGCAGATGGCTTGAAGGAATTGCGGCCCGGATACTTCATGGGCAATCCGACGGGCAACAAATGGTTCGATGATCCGGCGACGAAGGACGCGATTGCGGCGGCAGGTTTGAAGAAACCGCTGGAGCCGAAAAGCGGCAGTCGCATTTACGAAGAGGCCAAGCGCATCCCGGACTTCATGCCGCCCGCGATCATGTTTCCATATCCCGAGATGGGGCAGTCAGCGAGCGGCATCCTGTGCGATCAGACGGGTGGAAAATTCGGGCCGTTCGCAAAACAACTTTTCGTGAGCGACCAGTCGCACAGCACGGTCATGCGCGTGTTTTTGGAAAAGATAAACGACCGGTATCAAGGCGCGTGTTTTCCCTTCCGGCAGGGATTCGCATCGGGAAATCTCACGATGGAATTTGCGGACGACGCCTCCATGTTTGTGTACGGCACAGATCGCGGCTGGGGCGCGCGGGGCGGAAAACCTTTCGCGCTGCAACGGCTCGCGTGGACGGGGAAAACGCCGTTTGAAATCCGCGAGATGCGCGCGAAGCCGGATGGTTTCGAGCTGAGTTTCACGGAGCCCGTCGATGCAAAAGCTTCCCGCGATCCCGCAGCGTATGCGATGAAGTCTTACACCACGATTTACCAGTCGAGCTACGGCAGCCCGAAGGTGGATGAGACGAAGCCGGTGATCAAAGCTGTGAACGTTTCCGCGGATGGATTCAGCGCGCGGCTCATCATCGACGGCCTTGTGCCGGGCCACGTCCACGAGCTTCACGCCGCCGGAGTGCGCTCCGCGAAAAACCAGCCATTGCTCCACGACTCGGCCTACTACACGCTCAACCAAATCCCAACTCCCTGACTTATGAAAAACATCCTCGCTCTCTGCGCCCTCGCTCTTCTCCTCGGCTCCGCTTTCACCGGCTGCGCCACGCCCGAGAAAAAAACTGGCGCATGCTCCGGCTCGTCGTGCTGCAAAAAGTAGCCTCACTCTGACGCGGACAAACGCATTGCGCGGCCTCCGGCCACGTCTGACGGTGCTTGCATGCGCATCACCGCTTTCGCGATCGGACTCTTCCTTTTCTCTGCCGTCACCGGACGCGCGGACCTTTACAGCTTTCTGGAAAAGCCTGAACCGCAGGCGAGTTGGTCGGTCGCGAGCAAGACGGACTCGGGGACGTGCGAGGTTGTTTTCATCAAGCTGAAATCGCAGGTCTGGGAAGGGATTCCGTGGGAGCACGACCTCGTGCTTTTTCGTCCGAAGGATGCAGACGTTTCGGACAAAATGTTCCTGCTCAACAACGGCGGGAAGATGCGGCCCGACGGCATCCCGTACGGCGTGATGATCGCGACGATGATGAAGGCCCCGGTCGCGATTTTGCTCGGCGTGCCGAATCAACCGCTGCTCGACGGCAAGACCGAGGACACGCTCATTGCGGAGACATTCGTGCGTTATCTGGACACGAAGGACGACGGATGGCCGCTGCTTTTTCCCATGGTGAAAAGCATCGTGAAGGCGATGGATGCGGTGCAGGAATACACGGCGAAGGAATGGCCGAAGCGCATCGAGAAATTCATGATCGCGGGCGCGAGCAAACGCGGCTGGACGACGTGGCTGACGGCGGCGGCCGATCCGCGCGTGATGGCGATCGCACCGATGGTGATCGATGTTTTGAAAATGCCGGAGCAGATGGCGCGGCAGTTCGAGTGCTTCGGCGGACCGAGCGAGCAAATCCTTCCCTACACCGCGCGCGGCCTCGTGCCGATGGCTGATACCGAGGATGCGCATCGTCTTTGGAAATGGGTGGACCCTTACACCTACCGCGCGAAGTTCACGATGCCGAAGCTGATCCTGCTCGGGAACAATGATCGCTACTGGGCTCCCGACGCGCTGAATCTTTATTGGGACGATCTTCCCGGACAAAAGTGGATCAACTACACGCCGAATGCCGGGCACAGTCTCACCGTCACGGAGGCGGGAAAAAAGGGCGACCCGATGCGCGCTGTGCGGGCGACGGCGGCGTTCGTGCGCTATCAATTTACCGGTCGCCCGATGCCGGAGCTTTCCTGGAAACACGACGATGCTGGCGAGCGCTTGCGGCTCACGGTGACTTCCACTCCCACGCCGAGAGAGATGCACGTCTGGCGGAGCACCGCGCCGACGAAAGATCTGCGCGACTCGCACTGGGAGTCGCGCGCGGTCGAAGTAAAAGATGTATCGACTGAGATTTTCGAGAGCCGCCCGGCGAGTGGCGTGGCGTGCTTTTATGCGGACTGCTCCTACGAGATCGACGGCCTGCCTTTCACGCTCTGCACGCAGCTCCGGCTGGTGGAGCAAAAATAGCGGCTGGCCGCGAAAGCGGTGAATGCATCGATGGCTTCCTGACCGCTCGCGATCGTAGCCGCTGCGCGCAGCGTTATTTTTCCAGCTGCGGCAGACCGGCGGAATCGGGCCACGACTTCGAGATCGCGCGCTTGCCGCCGTGGAGCGAAGCAACCACCACTTCGGCCCGCGCCGCGCTGCCCGCCGGATCGCCCGCGGGCACGAGATACGTCACCTCATCCGCCGTGCGCCACGCGGGCACGAGGATGGAACCGTCGCTGTTCAGCTTGGCCAATCGCGGGTTGGTATCCTGAAAGGTGGCAAAGTTTTTCGTGGCGAGCGTGAGGACGGAGACGGCTCCGTCCTGGCCGAGAATCGCGACATTTTTCCCATCGGGACTGACAGCGAAATGGTTCACGCGCTGAGTCAGCCGCGCGGGGATGGAGTCGGGAATGAGCTGCTCGATCGACGGTGCTGGATTCAGGCGAAGTGCGAAAAGCGTCAGATTTTCGGGAAGGTTTTGCGTCGTCGCAGGCAGCGTAAATTTTGCACCCGCGAAAAGGATGCGCCCGTCGGGAAGCCACGCGAGCTGCGCGGGATATTCGGGAAGGATGAGCCCGGCGACATCTTCGCCGGGTTCCGGCTCCGCGATCATGGAGCCATCTGCGGCACAGACCCGGCGATGCGCGATGGAACCCAAGCTGAGGCCGTTGTTCGAGACGCGCCGTACTTCGCTTTTCGTATAGGCGAGTTCCTCACCGTCCGGAGACCACGCGGCGAATTCCGCGCCCTTTGCCACGAGAACCGGCTGCGCTCTTGCCTCCAGCGCCATCACGTACAGCGCGAGGCCCAAGTTTTCCTTTGCAGCGCCTTCCTGCCGGACAAATGCCAACGCGCGAGCATGCGGAGCAATGGCCATGGAACCGAATTCATCCGCGCATCGGAAGAGCAGTTGATCTCCCGAATCACCGGATACGACCGCGCTCCGGAGACGCAGTTCATGGATGTCCGGCGCATTGATCTGCTCCAGCAAATGCGCTCCTGTCTCCACGGTATTGTCTGCATCCACGGCTGGTTCTTCCTTCTTCTGCGCGTTCTGTTTTTTCGCGATGGCATCCAGCATCGGATCGAGCAAACCGGGACGCGTGACTTTGAGATAATACATCACCGTCTCCACACCGACGCCGCGAGCATCCAGGTTTTCCTTCCAAATCTTGAACCCCGCCGAGTCTTCAAACGCCTCGAGCGCACCTTGATATTCCCGGATCAATCGCGCCGCTTCTGCGCCCGCTTGTGCCACGACCAACGCGCGTTCCTCGCCCAAAAGCGCCGCGTATTCCGACCAGTCTTGCGCGGGAACCTGGCGCACCACGAGCACACGCTCCGAATCTGGCAGCCACGCGGCTACGTTTTCTTTTTCCGCCGCGATCGCGCCGATCACATTTCCCGCGGGATCGATCAGTTGCGCGCCATTCGTGACGCCATGCTTCCCGTCAGGTGCCCAGACGATCCACTCCTCCGGCCCGCAGCCGGCGAGCAGCAGAGCCAGCGCACCCACGGCCAGGATGGAAAGTTTTTGCAGAAGGACGCCACGGAGTTCAGTTCGGATTTTCATAAGGTTTTTAGCGGTTCGTTTGGCCGGCAGTTTCGGCGATCAGGTAAGCGCGCTCCTTCGACCAGAACGGCAGCTTTTTCAGCGCGCGCTCGATCTCCGGCGAATAACGCGGCGTCTGCGCGATGACCGGAGCGGACGGAACCTGTTGCGCGACGGGCAAAGGGCGCGGCGCGGACATTTCCCGCATCACGAAATACGACGTGCCCGCCCCGAGAACAAACGACGCGGCCAGCGCCAGTACTCGATGTGCGCGCGGCCAGCGCGCGCCCGCGATGATGCGCGGAGGAAGCTCCAACGCGGGCTCTTTGAGCTGCATCGCTGCGGTGGCAAGTGCGACGGTTTTCCCCAGCTCCGCCGCCGTTTTCGCCGCATCTGGATGCGCGGCCAGATGTTCGGAAAGCAGCGCCTCGACCTCCGGCGAAAGCTGCCCGAACGCGCGGTCGATCAAGAGATTTTCGAGAGTTTCAGGGTTCATAAATTGGTTTTTGGATTCGTCAGCGTCGCGCGCAAATGGCGCACCGCATTGTGCAAACGCGAGCGCACCGTGCCGATCGGCACGTCGAGCACGCCCGCGATTTCCTCGTAGGAAAGTTCCTGCTCGATCCGCAGTTCCAGCGTCTCGCGCAACTCTGGCGCAAGCCGCGCGATGGCCTCGCGCATCGCCGGCAGGCGCGTGTCTTCGGCGACCGGCGCGGACGATTCCTCCAGCCCGGCGAGCGCATCACCCGGCTGCTGGCGGTAGTGGCGCGCGAGGATGTGCCGGGCGATTCCGAAAAGCCACGCGCGCGGCGTCGTCACCGCGTCGAGTCGGTCTGGCTGCCTCACGACCTGGAGAAATGTCTCCTGCAACAAATCGCGCGCGACTTCACCCGGACAACGCCGCGAGAGATAGCCGAGGATCTCCACGCCGTGATCGCGGTAGAGACTGCTGATGTCGTGCGGTTCGAGCGCCATGGTTTTCAACTTGCCCATGTAGTGCCACGGCTGCGCCGGAAAGTTCACAGCCCGTGAACTTTTTTCTCAAAGCCGCCCGTCTTGCACATACTGCGAGCCTCTATACTCTCCGCGTCGGATGACGCAAAACGATAAGGTCCATAATACGCCGAAGCAGTCGCGGCGGGGCTCGTTTCGCCGCCTGCTCCGGTGGGGATTTCTGGCGCTGGCGCTAGCCGCGCTTTTTCACCGGCCGCTCGTGCGCTTCATCGCGATCCGCATCGCCGCCCATCAGCATCTCACGCTCGATTTCCATCTATCGGGCACGATTTTCACGAACCTGAAAATCGAGGGCATCCACGTGCAGCCCGACGGTTCCGCGCCGACGCCGGTGGAGAAAATCGACATCGATCGGCTGCGGTTCGACTACAGCATTTCGATGCTCGTGTTGCATGGATTGGGCGAGTTTTTGCGCAGCTACGAAATCCGCCACGCCGATCTCGCGTTCATCGCGCTGCCTAGCACCACGCCGAAGGAGCAGCGCGAAAAGGCGACGGTGATGCAACAGCTCCGCACGATCCTCGCCCAGCCGGCGGCGTATGCGGATCGCGCGGAGATTGAAGACTTCAACCTCCGCGTGCGCTCGCCGGAAAACGAGACCGTCGTGCAAGGCGTCCACATCCTGCTCGCGCCGGACGCGCCCGGCTTCCTGCGCATCCGGCGCATCGCGGTGCCGCATCTGCCGGCGTGGGAAAACCTGCACGCGGAGACGAGCTACACGGCGCGCAATCTCTTCATCAAGAATCTCGAAATCACGCCCGATCTGATTTTGAGCGACGTGAATTTCGACGCCTCGCAGCGGGCGGAAAACAAGGGCGGCATGAGTTTGAAAGCGGATGTTTTCGGCGGCCAGATCGCGCTGGCGATCGGCGGGAGTCAGTTGCGCGAAAAGGGAAAAACGCTGCAACACAGTTACGCGACGCGGACGACGCTCTCGGTGCAAAACGTGAACGCGCGCGCGGTGGCCGCGTATTTCGGCGCGCCAAATCTCCCCGTGGAATCGGTGCATTCGCTGGAGTTGACCTTCACCGGCGAGCCGGAAAAACCGCGCACGTGGCGCGGCGGAGTGACCGCGGTGATCGAGCGCATCGCCGCTGGTCCGGCCAGAATCGAGCGGGCCGATCTTACTTCCACCGTGAACGACGGCGTGGCGAAAATCGCGCTCAACGCCGCATGCGCGGGTAACACTTTGAAGCTGAACACCACCGCGCAATTGCCGGAATCGGTGAGTGATTTCGACCAGACAGAAGGCGAGGCGGACATCGTCGTCGATGGCTCTCATCTCGCGGAACTCGGCGCTGCGCTGGCGCTGAAAGAACCGATGGCCGGCGTGGCATCCGGCAGCGCGCGCGTGACTTTGCACAATCGGGTCGCCGCGGCAGATGTCGTTTTCAGCGCGGACAAAATGAAGGCTGGCGCCATCGCGTTGGAAACAGCGCGCGTGAATTTTTCTGCGCTGAAAAGATTTGGTGAATCGGGCTTCGCGGGCGTGAGCGCAAAGGCGGATGCGGAAATTCTCGGCGTGGGTTTCAAGACTTTCGTCGCGGACGGCGCGAAGTTGCACGCGACCTTGAACGAGCGATCCGTGACGGTGTCCGGTCTGGAAATTTACCGCGGCGAAAACAGCGTGACCGCGCAGGGCCGCTACGAGATTCCCACTGAGCCGAAGGACGCGGCGAAGGCTCCGGTCGATGCGCAGTTCGCGATCAAAGTGCCGCAATTGGCTGCGTTCGGAGTCGTGTTGAGCGGGCACGCGCTGGAAGGCCGCGTCACCGGGCAGGGCGCGGTGAAATTGATCGACGGCGCGCCCGTCGGCGCGATCGAACTGGATGGCGGCGGCTTCAAGCTCGGGACGTTTGCGGCGGAGTCGCTCGCCGCGCGCGTGAAGCTCGGAGACCGGCGCGCGGACATCGAACAACTCGCGCTGAAGCTGAACGCCAAAGATGGAATCACGGCGTCCGGAAATATCGCCATCGACGCGCCGAACACCTACGACGGCAAGCTCGACGCGCGCGTGGAAAACCTCGCGATTTTGCAACCGCTGCTGGAAGTCTTCGGCATCAAGGAAACGCTCGCGGGCAGCCTCAGCATTGGCTGGGCGGGCAAAGGCGACCTCAAGCCAGCGACGTATGCCGGCGATTTGAAGGTCGCGCTTTCCAAGGCGCGCTACGGCAAAATAGACCTGACGGAAGTCCGGCTCGCCGCGGTGTACGGGCCGGAGTTTGCGAAGTCCACCGAGCTGCGCGTGGTGAGCGGCGTGACCAAATTTGAAGGCGCGCTTGACCTCGAACAAGGCAAGCTGCGGCTGCAGGACATCAGCCTTCAGCAAGGCCAGCAGACGGTGCTTAAAGGATACCTTTTTCTCCCGTTCGATCTCTCAAACCCGACGCAAAAAATCCCGCCGGAAGAGCGGCTGGCGGTGAATGTGCAAGCGGACAATCTCGACCTCGACAAGCTGCTCGCCAGCCTGGGTAAAGAATCGCCGGTCAGCGGCACCATCTCGGCGACGCTCGTTTCGGGCGGGACGCTGCTGAATCCCGCGGGCCAGTTGCAAATGAAAGCGCGTTCCTTGAAGGCACGCTCCGCGCCGCAATTTGATGGGGCGGAACTCGACTTCGCGCTGAACTACGCGGAGAAGCTGCTGACGCTGGACGCGGCGGTGCGGCAGCGAGAAATCCAGCCGCTGATCGTGAAGGGACGCCTGCCGCTCGACATCGAAAAAGCGGTGCGGGAAAAAGCGTACGACCCCGCGCTTCCGATCGAATTCACGGCGAAGATCGCGCCGTCTCCGCTGGCCAACGTGCCGAAATTTGTTCCCGCCGTGCGGCGGCTCGATGGCACGGTCGCGCTCGATTTGCAGGTGGCGGGCACCTTTGGGAAACCGGAGATCAAGCTCGCGCTCGACCTCGATCTGAAAGGCGCGCGGATGACGGCGGAAAGCGTGCCGGCGATCGGCGCTTTTCGCGCGAAGATCGGGTACGTGAACGAGGTGCTTTCGTTCAGTGAATTCACGGG
This sequence comes from Chthoniobacterales bacterium, assembly GCA_038228115.1. Taxonomy (GTDB): domain Bacteria; phylum Verrucomicrobiota; class Verrucomicrobiia; order Chthoniobacterales; family Chthoniobacteraceae; genus JANLQB01. The sequence continues at coordinate 31,547 of JBBRPM010000013.1, read as the reverse complement.
CGAACTCGGCGGCGGCACGTTTAAACTGAGTGGCACCGTGAAAGCGCCGGAGCTTGATCAGCTCAGCTTCGGGCCGAAGGTGACTCTTCCAACGGTCGTCGAACCGGTCTTCGATTTGCGCCTCGAATCCAAGGACGTGCTCGTGATGCGAAACGACTCGATCACCGTCCGCGCGGACACCGATGTGAAGCTCGCGGGGCCGCTGAAATCAGCCGCGGCGACGGGCGCGATTTACGTCACGCACAGCCGCTTTTTCAAAGAGATCGACATCCTGCCGATCGGCCTGCCGGGCCGCCCGAAACCCGCACCCAAATCCGCGCCGACCCAGGTGAACATTTCTTTCCCCAATCCGCCGCTGCGCGATTGGAAATTCGACATCGCGATCAAGACGCGGGACGGCGACCCCTTTCTCGTGCGCGGAAATCTCGCGAACGGCGCGGCGTCGCTGGACCTGCGCCTGGCGGGCACGGGACTGAAGCCGTGGCTCGATGGGAATGTGCGCATCGATTCGTTCAACGCGACGCTGCCGTTCAGCCGGCTCTCGATCACACGCGGCTACATCATTTTCAAAGAAGACGCGCCCTTCCGTCCGTCGCTGGATTTGCAGGCGGAGTCGCAGACGCGCGACTATCTGGTGAACGCTTACATTTACGGCGAGGCGACGAGCCCGCAGATTTCGCTTTCGAGCGAGCCGCCGCTGCCAAACGCGGACATCGTTTCGCTGCTCGCGACGGGCACCACGACTTCGGAATTGGGCGCGAACAGCGAGGCGCTCGCGAGCCGAGCGGCGATGCTCGCGATCAAGCAGGTGTATCAAAAACTGTTCAAGCGCGGAGCCGCGCCGCCGCCGTCCACCGTGAAAAATAACGAGAACTTTTTGGACCGGTTTCAAATGGAACTCGGCGCGACGGACAACCGCAGCGGGCGGCAGGAAGTGGTCACGCGCTTTAAGATCAACGACCAGCTTTATCTCATCGGCGATGCCGGCGTGGATGGACAGTTCACCGGGCGTCTGAAATATCTTATTCGTTTTCGATAGATGCGTCGCGCGCTTATTCCCCTCCTCTTCCTGCCTGCACTCTCCGCCTTACCCGCGGCGGAGAATTCGCAGAACGCACTGCTCGGCGCGGAGCTTTTGCAGACGGCGCTTGCCCCGGCGGCGCAGAAGCGCGTGGAATTTGAAGGCGCGAAATCTTTTACCGAAGAGGAACTGCTGGCAGCGGTCGCGGAGCAGATTCGCGAGATCGCGGAGAGCGGGATGACGCCGGCGCGGGCGGACGACACAGCGTTTTATCTCGGCGCGTTTTACCGGAAAAAAGGCTTCGCGAATGCGCAGGTCGAATACGCAATCCGCGGCGGCAAGGCGGTGCTGAAAATCAACGAGGGCCCGCGCTCACTTTTGCGCGCGCTGAAATTCACTGGCAACGTTTCGATCCCGGATGCGACGCTGTGGGAATATTTTCTCGGCGCGACTCCCGAGCGGCTGGCGAAAGAGGCCGACCTTTTTCCCTACAATGCGGCGGAGATCGAGAGCGGTGCGGACCGGGTGCGCGGGCTGTTCATTACGGAGGGTTTTCTCGATGCGAAAGTCGATGCGAGCAAAGTGGAGCTGACGGAAAACGGGACGCGCGCGAGCGTGGCGGTGCAGATTGTGGAAGGGCGGCGTTACGTGTTTGGCGACATCGCGTTTCGGGGCACGACGCTGTTTTCGCGCGAGGTGCTTTTGAAAGCGATGGGCGAGCCGGTCGATGGGCCGTTCTCGTCCGCGAAGGTTATGAACGCGCAGCGGAACATTCAGTCGTATCTGAAAGCGCGGGGATACTATCAGGCCGAAGTCGCGGTCGCCGCCGATCCGGCGTCGGCGGCGTTCGGGCGGGTGGCGGTGCGTTTCGATGTGACGCCGGGACCGCTTTTTTCGTTCGACGGCGTGACGGTGCATGGCACGGACCGGCTGCACGCGGATTTTTTGCCGAAGCGTTTCGCGCACTTGAAAGGCGAACGGTATGACCCGGAGAAGCTGGATGAAACGTTCCGCGAAATGCTGCGGACGGGCCTTTTCAAAAATCTCCGCGTGTCGCCCGCCCCGATCGCGGGCAACAAATTGCGGCTCGATCTCACCGTCGAGGAAGCGAAGGCGCGCGAAGTCGGCGCGACCATCGGCGCGGGTTCTTATGAAGGCGTGAGCATCGGGTTGCGGCTGGCGGATCGCGATCTCTTCGGGCGCGGACGTCCGCTTTCGCTGGCGGTGGATTATTCGCAGCGCGGCCTGCGCGGAGAGTTTCTCTACGTCGATCCATGGCTTTTCGATACGAATATGAACTTGCGCGCCCGGCTCTATTCCGCGGTGCGCGATGAGGACGGATATTCCAAAAAACAAGTCGGCTGGCGCGTCGATCTTTCGCGGCGCTTCCTGCCGCATTTAGAGGCGGGCGGCTTTGTGGAGCAGCAAAAGGTGACGCTTACCTCGAAGGGTATCGACGTGCCGCAGCTCGGCCCGACCAGCTATCTGCTCACCAGCGTCGGCGTCACTTCCTCGCTCGACTTCCGCGACGACCCGATCAATCCCTCGCGCGGCTTCATCTTCACGAACTCCGCGGACTTCTCCACCATCGACGGCGCGCCGGCTTTCACGCGCTACACGCTGCGCCTTTCCTACTACCTGCGCGTCAATCGTCTGCTCTTCGCCGCCGGCGCGCGCACAGGCTTGATCATCCCCATCACCGAGCGCGCGAATATCCCGATCGACGTGCGTTACTTCAATGGCGGCGGCACTACCGTGCGCAGTTTTTCCGAACGCGATCTCGGGCCGAAGAGCGCCAGCGGCGATCCCGTGGGCGGAGATTTTTTCACCATCTTCAATGCCGAAATCACCTTCCCGCTCGTCGGCGCGCTGGAGGGCGCGGTGTTCGTGGACGCCGGGAGTTTGCAGAATACAGCCAACCCCGGCGCGGAAGACATGCGTTTCGCCGTCGGCGTCGGGCTGCGCTACAAACTTCCCATCGGCCCACTCCGCCTCGACTACGGTTTAAACCCGTCGCCGAGGGCGGATGAAGCGCGGGGCGCGTTTCACTTTTCGTTCGGCTTCGCCTTTTAGCGAAACGCGCCCGCGGGCACCGAAAACTAGAACGCCGCGCTGACGCGGAGCTTCACGTACGGCGCGCCTTGGTCCGTCTCGTAGCCGGCATTGGCACGATGGTAGTCGAACTTCCGCTGAAAGGCGTAGCCGGCACCGAGATCGAGTTCGACACCACTCACCTTATACGTCAGGCCTGCGCCCGCGCGCCATTCCGAGTAGTCCACGACGGCGTGATCGAGCGTCTTTTCCTTGTGCGAATTCATATCGTCCACGCGGAAGGAGCCGCCCGCCAGTTCCCCGCCCGCCCAGAGCTGGAGCTTGTCCGACGCCGTATAAATGATCCGCGGCTCCGGCGGAATCGCGCTGATTTTCCACTGGTCATTGATCGTCCAGCTAAAGCCGATGAGCGGGATGAATGGGTAACTGCGCATGCTGGTGTAGGAGACGCCGCCCACGAGGACAAAGCGATCCGTCACCGGATAAGTCAGCACCAGTTTCGTCGGCGCATCGAAATTATTCGCCCGGACATCGTTCTGGAAATACACGCCCGGCTCCGTCTCCAGCAGGAAACCGATCTGCCCGTTCACGAGATACTCCAGCGCCAGATCCGCCGCCGCGCTTTGAAGATGATTCGGGATCGGCAGTGCGCCGGTGTTGCCGAAATCCCACCGATTATAGTCAAAGCCCACGCGCAAATACCAGCCGCCGTCCTTTGACAGCGCCGGCAGCCCCGCGCCCGCCAGCGAGAAGCGACGGCTCACGTCCACGCCTTTGTAGAAAGAGTCGCCGCTCGCATTGCGACCGCGTTTGAAATCACTCTCGCCAGTGTAACTCGACCGCATATTCATCACCCACGGCGACTCTTCAGCCATCGGCTCGTGGATGATTTTCTTGCCGTCAGATTTGCCGTCAGAAACTTGCTGCCCGGCAAAAGCATTCGCCGCAATAGTGATGGCGCCGAGGAGAGCGGCGCGAAGGATTGGTTGGATCATGGGTGAGACGATAATGGAAACTGATATACCGAGAAGAAAAAAGAATCGCGCCCCGCCGCAATCTTCCCCACTCCGCGCGCGAACCTGCTTGCACTCGCCGGAATCGTCCTTAAAAACGTGTGCTCTCTCAAATTAGCCTCCAGTTCTCATGTCCCAATATCGTCTTTCGCCGCTCGCCGCCATCGGCCTCTCCGCCGCCATCGTCCTCGCCCAGGAGTCGGCTACTTCGGCTGCGCCCAACTCCGACGCGCCCTCCGCCGCCAGCGCGCCGAAGCCTGCGGAAAGCGCCGCTGCCGCCGCCAAACGCGCGCCCATCCCGCGTCGCGTCATCGCGGTGAAAGCCACCCCGATTCCCGTCGCCACGCCGATTCCGAAAAAGGCTGGCTTCTGGGAGCGCGTCTTTGGCAAGCCCAAGGCCAAACCCACGCCGATCCCCGCCACGCCGAAGCCCACGCCAGTCTTCAAAAAGAAACTCAAACCGCGCGCCACCAGACCCAAGCCCACGGATACCAACTCGAACGACAGCTCGCCGAAAATGTCGGATAACACCGACACCAAAAAAGCGGACCCGGAAAAGACCGAGATTGAAAAGACTCCGCCGGCGCGCACCGAGGAAACCGTGAAGCCCACCACGCCGAAACCTCCGAAAACCAAAGGCTCCGGCAAAGTCGCGCAGGACATGCCGCCGACCACGGACAACGCGGACGCCGAAGTCCTCGAAAAACAAAAATACGACCAGGCAAAAGCGAAAGCCGCCACCGATCCCAAAGTGCAAGAACTCCGCGGCAAGGCCGACCTCGCCGGCTCCGAGGAAGAATCCCGCAAAGCTCTTCGCAGTTATAATAAGGCCATGTTTCAGCGCATGAAAGAAATCGACCCGAGCATCAAGGATCACATCTCGCGCATGGAATCCGCCGTGATGAGCAGACTCGGCGAATAAGACGCGATGTTTTCTTCATCAAACGCCTTGCGTTTTCCACGAAACGCCGCGCGTTTTCTCGGCGCGCTCCTTGCTCTCGCCGCCCCGGTCTTCGCCATCGATGACTACCAACTCACGCCTGATCACGAGGTAAGGGCCGATGTTCCACACGGCGTCGTTACCAAGCAGGAACCGTGGAAATCCACCGTTTTCCCCAACACCACGCGCGACTGGTGGATTTACGTCCCGGCCCAATACAACGCCGCCGTCCCCGCTCCCGTCATGGTCTTTCAGGACGGCCACGATTACGTCGGCCCCGGCGGCAATTGGCGTGTCCCCACCGTCTTCGATAATCTCATCGCGCGCGGCGATCTCCCGCCGATCATCGCCATTTTCGTCAATCCCGGGCACGATCCCAGCAAAGGCGAGCCCAAAAGCCCGTGGGCCGTCAGCAATCGCAGTTTCGAGTACGATTCCCTCGGCGACCGCTACGCGCATTTCCTCCTGGACGAAATCCTCCCCGAAGTCGCCAAGAGCTACAACCTCACGAAGGACCCCGATCAACGCGCCCTCTGCGGAGCCAGCAGCGGAGCCATCTGCGCCTTCACCGTGGCGTGGGAGCGGCCCGATCAGTTTCGGAAAGTCCTCTCCACCATCGGCAGCTTCGTCGATCTCCGCGGCGGCAATGCCTACCCGTCGCTCATCCGCAAGACCGAGGCCAAGCCCATCCGCGTCTTTTTACAGGACGGCGCGAACGACCTCGACAACCCCTTTGGCAACTGGCCCCTCGCCAACCAGCAAATGAACGCCGCTCTCAAATATATGAAGTATGACGTGCGCTTCGAGCTCGGCGACGGCCAGCATAACAGCAAACACGGCGGCGCGCTCTTCCCCGAGGCGGTGAAGTGGCTCTGGCGGAAGTAGCGGGCGCCACCGCTGGGCGAGAGAGGGCGAAGGGGAGGAGTAAGAAGTGAGAAGTAGTCAGTGCTCAGAACCGAATGCCTCGTGCGAAAGAGCACTGTGACGACTTTTTACTGACTACTTCTTACTGCCACCACTCCGCCCTTCCCCAGCGCCCGCGCCCCTGCCACCATCGCGGCCATGGAAACTATCGACACCTTCATGCAAACCGCCATCGACGAAGCGCGAAAGGGGCTCGCCGAAGGCGGCATACCCATCGGCTCCTCGCTCATGCGCGATGGAAAACTCCTCGCCGCCGGCCACAATCGGCGCGTGCAAAACGACGACCCCATGACGCACGCCGAGACCGATTGCCTGCGCAATGCTGGCCGCATCGGCACCTATCGCGGCTGCACGCTCTACTCCACCCTCATGCCGTGCTACTTTTGCGCCGGAGCCGCGGTCCAGTTTGGCATCAAAAAGGTCATCGTCGGTGAAAGCCGCACCTTCCCCGGCGCGCCCGAATTCATGCGCCAGCACGGCATCGAAGTCATCGATCTCGACCTGCCCGAGTGCTACGAGATGATGGAGCGTTTTATCCAGGAAAAGCCACAGCTTTGGCACGAAGACATCGGCGTCGAGGAGCCGGAGAAGTAAGAAGTAAGAAGTGGTCAGTCATTAGTGGTTAGAGTCGAGATTTGCGCGTGCGGTTCAATCCGACGACTTTCGCTGACTACTTCTCACTACTCACTTCCTACTCCTCGTTCCCCGGCCATCTCGCACTTGACGCCCGCGCCCCCATCGCCTCACATCCAATGCACCCTTTCATGAAAAACCGCCCTGTTGCCCTCGCCGCCTCCATCGCCCTCCTCGCCGCGCCGGCCTTCGCTGCCGTCGATTTTGAAAAGGACGTAAAACCCATTCTCGAGTTCAACTGCGTCCGCTGCCACAACCCCAAAGGCACTGATTACATCGACGGCAAAACCGACCTCGACCTCACGTCGCACGACGCCGCCACCGAAGCCAAAGACACGATCATCCCCGGCGACGCCGCCAAGAGCAAACTCTACTCCACCACCATCCTCGCCGATGACGCGAAGAAAGTGATGCCGCCCAAGAACAAAGCCACCGGCGAAGTCGAGCGCCTCGCCAAAGCCGACACCGAAATCCTCAAAAACTGGATCAACGAAGGTGCCAAATGGCCCGACGGCTCCATCCTCGTCGGCAGGAAAAAAGAAGTCGCAGCCAATGCTGGCAAGGAAGCCGGGATCGTCTCCAGCATCGCCGACAAAATCGCCGCCACTTCCAAGGAAAAAGAGCCCGGCGACATGAAGGCCTACACCGTCACCATCCCCGGCACGGACGTGGACGTCGATCTCCTGCCCATCCCCGGCGGGAAATTCAAAATGGGCTCCCCCGATTCCGAGCCCGGCCGCAACGCCGACGAAGGCCCCGTGCATGAAGTGCAAATCGACCCCTTCTGGATGGGGAAAACCGAGACCACTTGGAATGCCTTCGAGCTTTTCATGTATCCCAACGAGGAAAAGAAAACGCGCGAAGCCAAATCCCTCGACCCCGCGCTCAACGCCCTCACCGACGCCGTCACCCGCCCCACGCAGCCCTACGTGGAAATGAGTTTCGGCATGGGCAAAGACGGCTTCCCCGCCATCTCCATGACGCAGCACTCCGCGAATAAATATTGCGAGTGGCTCTCCGCCAAAACCGGCCAGTTTTACCGGCTCCCCACCGAAGCCGAGTGGGAATACGCTGCGCGCGCGGGCACCACGACCGCCTACTTCTGGGGCGACGATCCGAAGGAAATCGGGCAGTACTGCTGGTATGGAAAGAACGCCGATTTTAAATACCAAAAAGTTGGTAAAAAGAAGCCTAACCCGTGGGGGTTGTATGACATCCTCGGCAATGTCCTCGAATGGACGCTCGATCAATACGATCCCGCCTACTACGCCAAATCCCCTGCCGCGAATCCCTGGAACAAAGCCACCACGGCCTACCCGCACAGCGCCCGCGGCGGTTCGTGGGACGACGATAAACCGGAAAAACTCCGCGTGGCCGCCCGCCGCGCCTCCGACAAGTCGTGGAAGATCCAGGACCCCCAACTTCCGAAAAGCATCTGGTACCACACCGACGCGCAATTCCTCGGCTTCCGAGTCGTGCGCCCGCTGAAAACGCCCACGAAAGAAGAAATGGAAGCGTACTGGAACAGCGGCGTGGAAAAGGACAACCCCGCGCTGAACAAAGCGGAGTAATCTGCGCCTGAGAGCCCGTCGGACTTGAGTGGCGCAAGTTGCTCGGATGGGACGGGCCGCGGGTTTGATGACAGCGCGTGGTCAGCCGCTCGGCTCAATGAGCGGCTTTCCGACGGGCAAATATGCGTCGAGGAACTTCGGGTCGGTTTTGGATCGGGGGGGAGCGCTATGGGGACTTTGCAGGCTGCCAGCGATGCGCGGCGCAGGGTGTGCAGGCGTTTGCAGCGGTAGGCCAGACAGACGATCCATTCGGTGCTCACTTTTTCCAGGCCGCGCAACAAACATTGCCGAAAGCCGATGGCCCTTTGTTTTCTCGAACAAGAAAAAGCTGGTAATTATGGTCATGGGATTAACATCGATACATGAAGAAAAATATCTTTCGTGGCATCTCCTCGGCTCGCGCCAATATCAGCACGTCCATCCTCTCCGGGACGATCGCGTGTTTCATCGCCGGGTCTGCCTCTGGAGCAGACATTTCTTGGGACATCGATACTGCCGCTGGCATTCAGGGCGGCTCGGGCATGTGGAGCACGAGTGTGGCGAATTGGACGATCGACGGAGGAACCACCGACATTGCTTGGGATAATACTCTGAACGCTGCGGACACGGCGGTTTTTGCCACCCCGTCCGGCACGGTCACCGTCGGAGCTGCGGGCGCTCCGGGCGACACGATCAATCTTCTCGGCCTGCGCTTTTCCTCCGCGGGTTATACTGTGGGAAATGTAGCAGGAAACGGGACTTTGAACTTTGGCGCGCAGCTCGGGAGCATCGACACGAGCGCCCTCGCGACGAACTCGCAGACCACCATCAATAGCAACCTCACGGGCACGGGCGGGATGACAGTGGCAGCCAACGGAAACCTCACCGCATCGGGAGGCGGCGACCCAGGCTTCCTCCGGTTTAATGGAAACAACAGCGGCCTCACCGGTGGCATCACGATTACTGCGGGCGTCCTCGATGCGGGAAATAACAACGCTTTTGGAGCGAACGTCATCACTTTGACGAACAACGCGGGCATCCTGGATGCGAATCATAGTGTGACTCTTGCCAACGACATCGTGGTAGGTACGGGCGGCGGAACGATCCGCCTGTATGGCAGCGCGACGACGACTCTAAACGGCGTGATCAGCGGCTCGACGACGCTTCAGCATACGGATGGCGGCACGCTGATCCTGCGCGGAGCGAATACGCACACGGGAGCGCTGAACAATCTCGGAGGAACCTTGGAAGTCGGCGGGTCTGGTTCGCTGAATCTGGGGAACTTCGCGGGCACGATCACGAACAACGGCACGCTGCGACTGAACACCACCACGGATCAGACCCTCGCGGGCGCGATCGGCGGGGGCGGGTCCTTCCAAAGGCAGAACACCGGCACGACCACGCTCGCGGCGGTGAATACCTATACTGGCGCGACGACGATCACGAACGGGACGCTGACTCTTTCCAATGCGGCTTCGCTGGGCAGCGGAAACTATGCTGGCGCGCTGACGAATAACGGCGTGTTAAACTTCTCCAGCACGGCCTTCCAAAACCTCACGGGCGTGGTGTCGGGCGCGGGCGCGATCAACCAAACATCGGGCGTCCTGACGCTGAGCAATGCGGGGAACACTTATAGCGGCAAGTATGTGGTGACGGGCACGAACACGCGCTTCGGCGTGGGTAGCGATGCCGCGTTCGGGGCGGTGCCGGCGAATTTCGTGGCGGACTATCTCACGCTTGGGGCGGGGACGATCTTCGTGAACATGACACCGGCGACTAACAACGGGGGCGGCTTTGGCGCGGGATTCGATCTCAACCTGAATGCCAACCGGGGCATCCTGCTCACCGGCAGCGCGACATTGCAGGTGGGCTATGGGAAAACGGTGAACATCAATGGTGCGATCAGCGGCACGGGAAATATCAACCACACCGATGGAGGCACGCTGGCACTGAATGGCACGAATACTTTCACCGGAAACCTGACTAATAACGCGGGAACACTCGCGTTAGGCGGAGCGGGAAGCACCTACTCCGGCTACACCCACATCACAGGCAGTAGCACGCTGCGCCTCGACGCCAACAACACGCTGCCGGATACGACGACGGTGTTACTTTACGGCGGCACCACGTTCAATGTGAACGGCAAGACCGACACGTTCACCTCCCTGACGACTGGCTCCTCGGTGGACACGTCGGCGACGATCAATCTCGGTGCCGGCGCGAATCTAACCATCACCGGAAACAGTCTCCCTGCCGGACTCACTAGTGGCTACGCGAACGCTACCGTCGCGGCCAAGATCACAGGCACTGGAAACATCGAGTATGCCAACGCCGCCGACTACAAAGGCCAGTGGGACATCGCGAATAACGCGAATACCAATGACTTTACTGGCAACTGGACGATCACTCGGGGACGCCTTCGTTTCCAGCCAAACGCAGGAGGAGATACGACACTCGGCAACTCGAATAACGACATCATCTTCAATGGAAACGTCGTGGACACCTTGGGCAATCAACAAGGAAGTGCCAGTATGCAGGTCACGAACGGAACGAGCGTGACTCTGGGGATCGATCGCACGATCACGCTGAACACTGGCAAAGAGGGGACGTTCTACACATGGGGCGGCCAGACATTTGGCGTGAATGGCCAGATCACCGGCGGTGGAAATCTGCGCAAGGAAGACAGCGGCGTTTTGCTGCTGAACAATGCCACGAATAACTACACGGGCGAAACCCGGATCATTCTTGGCACCCTCACGCTCGGTGCGAGTGGAGCGCTGCCAGACACAACGCTGGTCCGCGTGGGCACGACCGATGCCGGGACACCTACGCTCAACCTGAATGGGTTGACCGAGACGGTTGACGGTCTTTCTTCCGTGCAACTATCGGACTCTGCCGTGCTTACCAATGGCATCGTGTCTGGCGGGACGATCGTGGTGGCGGGGAGCGGAGCCTACGAATACGGCGGACAGCTCAATCTCGCGACGCTCGTCATGAGTGGCTCGAACAGTCAAACTTTCAGCGGCACGCTCGACAATGCCGGCGGTCACGCGATCTTAAACAGCGGGACTTTGATTCTGGCAAAAACCAGCGCCAGCACCGTTCACGCGGTCGGTGCGGCGAACGACGTGGGCCTCACGATCAATGCCGGTACCGTGCTGCTCGCCGGCACCGGCGGCGACCAGATTTATACGTTCACGCGCGTGGCGATGACTGGAGGCACGCTGGATCTCGGAGGGACTTCCGAAGGATTCCAAGGCCTGCAAGGCGCGGCGGGAACCGTGACCAGCAATGGCGCAGCAGCCAGCACGCTCACCCTCGGAGAAGGCACCGTCGGGGGCGATACGCTGACGTTTGGCGGAAACATTCAGGATGGCTCCCAAGCCGTGATCCTGACGAAAACTGGAGCTGGAAAACAGATCCTCTCGGGCACTAACAACTACACGGGGCTGACGACGGTCAGTAACGGCACGCTGCAAATCGGCGACGGCGGCACGACTGGCACCATCGGAAGCGGAGCGATCGTGGACAACGGGATTCTCTCCTTCAAGAAGAGCAACACTCTCACCGTCACGGATGCCATCAGCGGCACCGGTGCGGTGAACAACGACGGGGGTGCGGCGAATGAACTGAACCTCAACGGCACCCAAGACTACGCCGTCCTGAATGCCAACTCTGGCACCACCAATCTGAATGGCTCCTTCACCGCCGGCACTGCCACGGTGAATGCGAACTCCACGATGACGATCACTGCGAACCAAACCATCGCCGCGCTCAATATCGCCGATGGCGTCACCGTGACGCTGAAACAATTGCCGCCAGTCAATTTCGCATTCGCCGCCCCAGTGCCCGAACCCGGCGCATGGGCGCTCGTGCTCGGCGGATTCGCCGCCTTGGCCGGAATGCGCCGGCGCAAAGTGTAGTCTCGCCGTCGAGCGTCCACGCTCCACGGGCTTAGGTCGCATTTCAAAGCAGGACACCAGGCTGGAGGCAGAACGCCAACGGCGATCGCGATGCGTTCGGGCAATTTCTCGATCGTAAAGCGGACCCCGCTGACCCGCTCTCTGACCGCACAACACCGCAGCAAATAATCGTGCGTGTGGCAGATTGAACTAGCACTCCCCGTTTCCGCCATGTCCGCACTGCGTCATACTGTTTCCATTTTTGCCATCTCCACCGCGGCGCTGACGCTCGCGCGTGGCGAGACACCGCCGGATTTCCAACGCGAGATCCGGCCGATCCTGTCTAACGCCTGCTACAAGTGCCACGGGCCGGATGGCGGTGAGCGGAAGGGCGGGAAGGAAGGGAGCGGCGGCTTGCGGCTCGATACGGAGGAAGGGTCGCTCGCCGACCTGGATGGGAGCGTGGCGGTGGTGCCGGGCCACCCGGAAAAGAGCGAGCTGATCGCGCGGATCACGACGACGGAAAAGGACGACGTGATGCCGCCGCCGAAGTCGGGGAAGAAGCTCACCGCGCACGAGGCCGAGTTGCTGACGGCGTGGGTGAAGGGCGGTGGGAAGTTTGCGCAGCATTGGTCTTACGTGAAACCGCAGCGACCGCCGGTGCCGGGAGTCGGGAGTCTGGCGGCGCGAGTCAGGAATCCCGTCGATGCATTCATCTTTGCGCGACTCGAAGCGGAAAAGCTGACGCCGCAGCCGGAGGCGGATCGCACGGTGCTCGTTCGGCGCGTGGCGCTCGATCTCACGGGGCTGCCACCGACGGTCGAGGAGGTGGATGCCTTCGTGAATGATGCGGCTCCCGAGGCATATGAACGGCTGGTGGACCGCTTGCTCGCGTCGCCAGCTTACGGTGAGCATTGGGGACGGATGTGGCTCGATCTCGCGCGCTATGCGGATTCAGCGGGCTATGCGGATGACCCGTTGCGGACGATCTGGCCGTATCGCGACTACGTGATCCGGGCGTTCAATGCGAACATGCCGTTCGATCAATTCACGATCGAACAAATCGCTGGCGATCTGCTGCCGAACCCGACCGACGAGCAACTCACGGCGACGGCGTTTCATCGGAACACGATGACGAATAACGAGGGTGGAACGCAGGACGAGGAGTTTCGCAATGCCGCCGTGGTCGATCGGGTGAACACGACCATGGCTGTCTGGATGGGCACGTCGATGGCCTGCGCGCAGTGTCACACGCACAAATACGACCCGATCACGAACGCCGAATACTTCCGCGTGTTCGCCTTCCTCAACAACACCGCGGACGCCGATCGGCGGGATGAGGCACCGGTGCTCACTGCGTTCAGCGAGGAGCAGAAAGCGCAGCGCGCTGGGCTCGATGCCGAACTGTCGGCGGTGGATGCGAAGTTCAAAACGCCCACGCCGGAGGTGCTCGCGGGTGCGGAAAATTGGGCGCGGGAGTTTCCCGTGAAACTCGACTGGCAGACACTCACGCCGACGATGCTGAAGTCGCAGGCCGGTCTCGCAATGAGCGCGCAGCCGGACGGCGCGGTGCTCGTAGCGACGACGGCGGCGAAGGATACTTACACGGTCGAATTACCGATCGCCGCGGCGCAGCAGATGACCGCGCTGCGGCTGGAGGCGCTGCCCCACGATGCGCTGCCGGGCAAAGGACCGGGACATGGAGGCGGGAATTTTGTAGTGACGCGGGTGCGGGCCGTGGTGGTGCCGCCGGACGGCGCGCAGGGGCCGCGGGCGCGCTTCGTGCGGATCGAGCTTCCGGGCAAGGGGAAGCTGCTGCAGCTCGCGGAAGTGCAGATTTTCAGCGGCAGCGAAAACGTGGCGGTGAAGGGCGAAGCGTCGCAGAAATCGACTTTCACCGACGCGGTGGCCGCGCGGGCGATCGACGGGAATACCGCGGGCGAATACGCGAAGGGCTCGGTGTCGCACACTGGCGACAACACGGACGACCCGTGGTGGGAGGTGGATTTGAAAAGCGAGCAGACGCTCGATCGCATCGTGGTTTGGAACCGCACGGAAGCGCCTGAGCGGCTTGCCGGCTTCCGGATCGTCGTGCTCGATGAAAAGCGTCAACCGGTTTGGGAGAAGTCGGACAACGCCGGGACGGTCGCGGAGATGCCCTTCGATTTGAATGGCGAAAGCGAGATCAAGTTCGCCGATGCCGTCGCGGATTTCGTGCAGGCGGATTTTGAGGAAGACGGTGTCGTGACGGATGCCGCGGCCAATCCGCCAAAGCGCGGCAAAAAGGCGCGTGGTCCGCAAAAGGGCTGGGCCATCGGCGGCTCCACTGCCACCGCGCACACGCTCACGCTGCTCGCGGCGGCGCCGGTGGAAGTGCCCGCAGGCGCGAAGCTCTCGATCACCATCGAGCAGCAGTCGCCTTTCGCGAATCACACGCTCGGTCATTTCCGACTCGGCGCGACGGGCGATCCGCGCGCCGGGCAGCATGCGCAGACGCCCGCCGCGGTGGTCGCCGCGCTGGCGGTGCCGGCCGAACAGCGCGACGCGAAACAGCGCGCGGAGTTCCTCGACTACTATCTCCGCGACATCGCGCCGGAACTCGCGCCCGACCGCGCGAAGCTCGTAACGCTTCGCAAACAACTCGACGCGATCGTGCCGCATACCGTGCCAATTTACCGCGAACTCGCCGGCGACAAGCGGCGCAAGACGCGCGTGCAGTTGCGCGGGAATTACCTCTCGCTCGCCGAGGAAGTGACCGAAGGCGTGCCGGCCGCATTTCACCCGCTGCCGAAGGATGCGCCGATGAACCGGCTCACGCTGGCGCGCTGGCTGGTCGATGAAAATAACCCGCTCACCGCGCGGGTCATCGCGAACCGGTTTTGGGAAACGATCTTCGGCATCGGGCTCGTGCGGACCAGCGAGGAATTCGGGGCGCAAGGCGATCTGCCGTCGCATCCCGAACTGCTCGACTGGCTCGCGACAGAACTCGTGCGCGAAAAGTGGGACATGAAGAAGTTCCTCAAGCTGCTCGTCACCTCGGCCACCTATCGGCAGTCGTCCCGGGTCACTCCCGAACTCACCGAGAGCGACCCGGAGAACCGGCTGCTCGCGCACGGTCCTCGTTTCCGGATGAGCGCCGAGATGGTGCGCGATCAGGCGCTCGCGGTCAGCGGGTTGCTCTCGCGGAAAATGTACGGGCCCTCCGTGCGACCAGTGCGCCCGGCGCTCGGCCTCGCCGCAGCCTTCGGCGGCGGGTTGGACTGGCCGACGAGCACCGGCGGCGAGCAGCATCGCCGCGCGCTTTACACAGAATGGCGGCGCACCAGTCCGTATCCATCGATGGCGACCTTCGACGCGCCGAATCGTGAGACCTGCACGCTGCGCCGCAACCGCACCAACACACCGCTTCAGGCGCTCGTGACGATGAACGACCCGGTCTATGTCGAGGCCGCGCAAGCGCTCGCGCGCCGGATCGTGGAAGGCGCGCCGACGCCCGCCGAGCAGGTGCGGCACGGCTTCCGCCTCGTCCTCGCCCGCCCGCCGACCGAGAAGGAACTCGCCCGGCTCACCGCGCTGCACGACGAAGCGCTGATCTTCTACCAACAGGACGCGCAGAAGGCCGCCGCCATGGCGACGAACCCGATCGGCCCGAT
Source organism: Chthoniobacterales bacterium (assembly GCA_038228115.1). GTDB lineage: Bacteria > Verrucomicrobiota > Verrucomicrobiia > Chthoniobacterales > Chthoniobacteraceae > JANLQB01. Next base: position 15,859 of record JBBRPM010000013.1, on the reverse strand, counting down.
GCCCGCGAATGCCGATGTGGCGGAACTCGCCGCGTGGACGACGGTAGCAGGCGTCCTTTTGAATCTCGATGAGACGCTGATGAAACGATGAGTCTCTTTGCAGTAGGAAGTAGGAATTAGGAAGTAAGCAGTAAGCAGTAAGCAGTAAACAGTAAGCAGTAGAAGCGCGGGCATCGGTGAACTGACTACTGACTACTTCTAACTTCTTACTTCTTACTTCCTAATTCCTACTCCCACCTCCATGAACCCGCACCTCGACCTCCTTCAACACCAAACCCGCCGCCACTTCCTCCAACGCGCCGGCCAGCTCAGCCTCGGCGCGATCGCGCTGGAATCGCTGCTCGGCACGGGCGCGTCGGGCGCGATCAGCGACGCGAATCCCTTTGCGGTGCGACCGCCGCAATATCCCGCGAAGGTGAAGCGCGTGATCTATCTGCACATGTCCGGCGGGCCGCCGCATCTCGATATTTTTGACTACAAGCCGGAGCTGGTGAAACGCAACGGTCAGGACGCGCCGGACCAATTCGTGAAGGGCAAGACCTTCGCCTTCACCAGCGGCGTGCCAAAGCTCATGGGCACCCCGCGCACCTTCACGCAGCACGGCGCGGGCGGCATCTGGATGTCCGATGCGGTGCCGAATTTCCAGTCGGTCGCGGATGAATTGTGCGTGGTGAAGTCGATGTTCACCGACCAGTTCAATCACGCGCCCGCGGAGCTGCTGCTCTTCACCGGTTCGCCGCGGTCGGGCCGTCCGTCGATGGGCTCGTGGGTGACTTACGGGCTCGGCTCGGAGAATGAAAATCTGCCGGGCTTCGTCGTGCTGATCAGCAGCGGCGTGCAGCCAAGTGGCGGACAAAGTTGCTGGGGCACCGGCTTCATCCCATCCGTGTTTCAAGGCGTGCAGTGCCGGTCGAAAGGCGACCCAGTGTTATACGTCTCCGATCCTCCCGGCATGGACCGCGCGCTGCGCCGTAAGACGCTCGATGCTTTACGCGATCTGAACGAGGACCAGGCGCGCGAACTCGGCCATCCCGAGACCGCCACGCGCATCGCGCAATACGAACTCGCCTTCCGCATGCAGACCAGCGTGCCCGAAGTCATGGACATCGCGCGCGAGCCGAAGGCCGTGCTCGACGACTACGGCGCGGTGCCCGGCGATTCGAGCTTCGCGAACAACTGCCTGCTCTCACGCCGCCTGCTGGAGCAAGGCGTGCGCTTCGTGCAGCTCTTCGACTGGGGCTGGGACTTTCACGGCACCGGTGCCGTGGAAGACATCCGCGGCGGACTCACGGACAAGATGAAACGCACCGACAAACCGATCGCCGCGCTCATCCGCGACCTGCGCCAGCGCGGGCTGCTCGATGACACCCTGATTGTCTGGGGCGGCGAATTCGGGCGCACCCCATTCCGCGAAGGTCGGACCAGCAAGGGCGGAGTCCTGGGCCGCGATCATTTCCCCGACGCCTTTTCCATCTTCCTGGCCGGCGGTGGCGTAAAGAAAGGCGTGAGCTACGGCGAGACCGACGAACTCGGCTTCAGCGTCGTCGAGAACAAAACTCACGTCCACGATCTGCAGGCCACGATCCTTCACCTGCTCGGCCTCAATCACGAAAAGCTCACCTATCGTTTCCAAGGCCGCGACTACCGGCTCACGGACGTCCACGGGAAAGTGATTCAGGGCATTCTCGCCTGAGCGAAGAGCGGTCCAGCGATTCCAGGATGACGTGGAGCGTGTAGAAAAATCGCCTCCGCCCGCGGAACGCTGGAAGCAATGCGCTGCGCTGAGGGCGGCAGGGAAAGGAAAGTGTCTGCGGCATCCGAGTCGAGTTTTCCCGAAGCATTTTATTAATCCGGCAGCGGATAGAGTCTCTCCTTCGGCCTTCTTCCCTTTCACAGCCTCTTGAAATAACTGCCGAATGCGCGGTCCGAGTTTTTAGCGCCGTAGGAGCGAAATGTTTATAGAATCCATCGGTAAAAACAACCAAAGGTCCGTAGGAGCGGCATAGACCCTTGGTTCCCGGCACATGTCGCTCCTACGGAACTTGCGCTTTGAGTGATGACAAAATCTATCAACATGGCGCGCCTACGGCGCTAAAACGGTTTTTTAACAGGCTGTAAGAAACACGGTGCTATGACATTGCCGGATTAATAACTTGGTGGCAGCACGGGGCAGCCGGCGTGCGGCGTGTGGCAAAAGGGATTGCGGAAGGGCATTCAGAGAAAGTTTTTTGGGATAACCCGTCGTGTCATGTTGAGGACTCAGCTTGCGTAAAATCGTTTCCCCACCTCCCGACTGACGGGCCACAAAATGATCAGCGCGGAAGCGGCGAGCGAACCGGCGACGTCGCCGAACGCGGCGCAGAAGGCGGCCTGAATGACGATGAGCAAGCGGATGAACTGGCCAATCAATGGCGGGATGGGCTGCTGCGGGTCGCGCATGAGCTGCCACGCGGTGCGCAGGCTGATGAAAAATGCGAGGGCAAACAGCGCGCAGGTCGAGCTGCGATTCGCGCCGCTGACCAGCGGGATGAAACCATACGCGCCGCCGGCGATGGCCGCAGCGGGCAGCCACTTGGCGTAGCCGGGCACCACGGTTTTAGTTTCAAAGCGGGCGAGATTTGTGACCGCGGCGATGAAAAGCGTGACGAGAAGGAAGGCGATGAAGAGATGATCGAGGCGGCCGGCGAGCATCAGGCGAAGGCTCAATTCGCCATGCGGCACCGCGGTCGCACCGAGCAGCAGACTGAGTCCGCGGCAGAGTCCCATATTTAGCGCGCCGACTCCGGGAAGTCGTTTTACATGGAGATTGTAGCTCGCGATGACGACGAGAAGGGCAAGGCCGACACCGAAAGTCCAGAGGCCGACTTTCGCACAAAGCGCGAGGCCGCCGATCGCGAGGATGGCCATCACGACGGCGACGGTAGTCGGGCTGGCCGCGCCGCTCGGGAGCGGACGCCGTGGTCGTTCGGCACGGTCTTCCGCGAGGTCGGCGAGGTCGTTAAGCAAGAGGCCGCTCGCGTAGAAAAGGACGCTCGCGATCATGGGGAAAACGAGAAGCGGTTCGACTGCGCCAAAGCAGGCGAGAAGATACCCGGCCAGCGGATCGCCAGGAACGGTGAAGAGATTGGGCGCGCGGAAAAGTTGCAGCCAGGTGCGGAGCGGAGATGGCATCGGGATGAGGAGTGAGGACGGAAACGGAGGACGTGAGAAGCCGGAAGTTCCAGAGAGGTGCGTATCGACGGAAGCGAAGATCGCGCGGTCCGCCGGGAAACTCTTTCTTGAGGAAGGGTCGGACTTCGCGTTCTCCTCGACCGCCCAAAAACAAAAAGGGACCGGGCGTGAACCCGGTCCCTTGATGGAAGACTGACTAAACTTTAAGCCTGATAAGGCCCAGGCGAGCCGCCGGTGAAGTCCTCGGCGATATGCACGGGTTTATATCCGCCGACGGTCTTAAAGAAGAGGAACATCAGAAGGTAGATCGCCGCCATCGCCGCCGGGATAAAGGAATCGGCGCGGAGCGTCTTGCGGTCGCCGATGATGCTGGCCTCGGACACCGCTTTTTGATCGGGCGTCTTCTCGACCGCTTTCTGCGCATCTGACAGCTTGGTGCCATCGAGTCCATGGACTTCGGTGAAGAAGAGGAACTTGCTCGGCGTCGGCGCCTTGTATTGCTCGTAAACTGCCGGCGCAGTCTCATTCAAATGCTCCGTGGTAAAACGATCCTTGGCGTAGCCAAGACCGGGGCCGCCGAGAAGCCCGGCAGACATCATGCCGATGCCGCCCATGATCGACATCGCAATCGCGCCCGTGCGCGGGAAGCGATCACCGACGACAGCCAGCATCGTGGGCCAGAAGAACGTCTTCCCAAGCGCATAGACCGCCAGGGCAGCCATCGCTCCGACGAAGGTTTCGATCCCACTCACCAACCGCAATCCGATGACGGCCAAAACAGCGCAGATGAAAAGCAATCCCACGGGAGAAATTTTCAGGCTTTTCTCAATGAAATGAGCGCAGAAGCGCAGCGAGAACATGAGCAGGGAAGTGAAGACGAACAGGATTTTGCCTTGGGACGGCGACAGGATGTTGCCGGTGATGTTTTGAATCCATCCGTCCGTGCCAAGCTCCACGGCACCGACAAGTGCGTGCGTGACGAAGAGAACGAAAAGCAGCACGGAACCAAGTGAGCCCTTGGTCATGATGGCGGCGGAAATCAGGATCACGAGGCCGACGGCGTAAGAGGCCATTTCGGGCAGGTGCAAGGCATCCATGCAAAAGCGGGCGATCAAGTAACAGGCGACCGCCGCCCCGAGGATACCTACTTCCTTCAGCATTTCGCCAATACTCAGGCCTTTCGCAGAGGCGGCAGACTTGGGGAAGTGCTGACCGAAGAAGGCAAATCCGTAGAGCACGGTTGGCACGAGGAAAAGACCCAACTGTAACTTCCAGCTTTGTGCGTTCGGGCCTTCGCCGAGAGTCCAGCCAACCAAGCCGCCGATCACCAAACCGGCAGGCCAGCTCGCATGCAGGATATTGAGGTAATGTGTGCGATTGGTGGGAAACAGGGTCGCCACGAGCGGATTTGCGACGGCTTCCAAAGTGCCATTAGCCAGCGCGAAGATGAAGGTACCCCAATACAGATAGTTATAAGCAGTTTCAGCAGGCTGGCCTTTACTAGCAGCAAAGGTCACGAACGCCGAAAGCACGTGGAAAAGGAAGGCAGCCACGACGAGTTTGCCGTAACCGATCTTATCCACGATAACACCGCCGATGATGATCCCGAAGCAGAAGCCGGTGAAGCCTGCGCCGCCGATCGCGCCGAGTTGCGAGGCGGTGAAGCCGAAGTCGGCGGCCCAGTTGGCTAAAATGCCGCCGCGGATGCCGAAGCCGATGCCAGCGGCAAGAATGGCTAAAAAGCCTGCGAAAAGCAGGCGTTTTGCGTTTGGTGCGATACCTTCGTCACTCATAGATTATATAGGGTTGGTTGGGGTGTTGGGTTGGTTTGAGAGAGGGCTAACTTAGACGGTAAAAGCGGGCAGCTTCACAATCGCTCCGCCTTTGAGCGCGGACTCGTGGGCGCAGAGGCCGACGCAGGTCCAGTTGGCGGATTGTTTGGCGTTGGGGAAAGGATCGCGGTCGATAACTAGTGCATCGATGATTTCGTGGGCAAGGTGCGGATGGCTTCCACCGTGACCGGCTCCCTGGGTGAAACTCAGGTGCGATTTTTTGCCACCATAGACGCCGCCGGTGGTGAACGGCTGGATCGCCTTGGGCAGACGCTTCGCGAAATCGGGGCACTTTACTTCCTTGGGAATCTTCGGCTCGGGCAGCTTCGCCGTGTGCATGATGAGCGGCTGATGCTCGACCAGCGGCCACTCGACGGAGGCCTTGTCGCCATAAACGTCAATGCTTTCCCGATACTGCCGCGCCGTGTCGAAAAGACTGCGGATGATCCGCGCATTTACGTCCGTGTTCGCAAACTTTATGTGCGCCGACTCGACTGCGAACGGCGACTTATAGTGTTTGAAGAGTTCCTTCCGCACACTGCCGCTGCCGAAACAACTGACGTACTCCGCCGACTGCCCGATGAGTCCAGCGACGGGTCCCACGCAATGCGTCGCATACCACATCGGCGGCAGGCCAGGCCAGTAGTTCGGCCATCCGTCCATATCCTGCTGATGACTCGCCTGCACGAACTGCAGCTTCCCGAGCTTCCCGGTATCGAGCAGCTCTTTCATAAAAAGATACTCGCGCGCATAGACGACGGTCTCGGCCATCATGTATTTGAGCCCCGTCTTTTTCACGAGCTCCACGATCTGCTTGCACTCGGCCACGCTGGTCGCCATCGGCACCGTGCAAGCGACATGCTTTCCAGCCTTGAGCGCGGCGATGGACTGCCAGCCGTGATCGGGGATCGGCGAGTTGATATGCACGAGATCGACTTTCGGATCTTTCAGCACGTCCTTGAATTCCGTGTAGCGCGCCCCGATGTCGAACGCATCGCCGACGGCGTGGAGCTTCTTCTCCGTGCGCTGGCAGATGGCATACATGTTCGCGTTGGGATGACGCTGGTAGATCGGGATAAATTCTGCGCCAAAACCGAGTCCGACGATGGCGACGTTGATTTTCTTGGTAGGCATGAAAAAGGAGGGATGACAATGATCGCTTTCCGGGGGCCAAAGCGGGCGACATATCAACGGCGGTCGAAAATCCTGTCAACGCCCATTTCGATGGAGAATTCCTCAGCTAAAAATGGCGGGCGGCGCAGTCGGCGAGATGATCCGGGATTGTCAGCGCGCGATTTTTACGCAACCGTGCTTGGGCGGAATCGCGAACTACAAATACATGGATCCTCTTACCAAACTTGCTGCCTTCAACGAACTCGAACCCGCCGAAAGTCTGGCGACGCGATTGCAGAGCAGCGGCATCGACGCCTCGGTCCACAATGAATCGACGCAGCAGAACTGGCAGCTTTGGAACCTGGAACCGCGCGCGCATTTGCATGTGCAAGTGCGGACCGATCAGGAAGCGCGCGCAACCGAATTATTGAAGCAATGGGTCGCCGAAGCTGGAACCAACTTGGGCGCGGTGCGCTGCCCGGACTGTGGATCGTTCAAGGTGGAGTATCCGCAATTCTCCCGTAAAACTTTGCTGGGCGCACTGCCTGCAGCGATGGCGGCAGCGGGAGTGATCGAACGCAATTACTATTGTCAGTCGTGCCACTTCACCTGGCCGGACCAACCTCAGGATCCGGGTCCGGAACTGGACGAGCTGAACTGGCCAAAACGGCAGAATTAGTCCTGACCGAAACGACTGAATGCCCGCTGAGAGCTATGGCTTCAGCAGCGGTTTTACTTTTTGCCTGCGGCGAAAAATGCCGCGCGCATCGGCGATCGAAGCGCCATCGATGAAGAACGCGACTGCCGCGCGACCGATCGCGTAAGTGCCCGTCCCGGCCACGGCGCTGGAGATGGCGCTACCCCAGACGGGAACGAGTTTTGCCGCGGCGCGCGCGCCTTCGCGGAGCACAAGTCCGGTGCCGATATTGGCTCCGACCGCGGCGAGAAATTCGGCGGCGCGCCTGGCGCTCATTTCTCGTCCGCTCACGTGCATGATGCTGGCGACCATCGCGGCTTGCAGAGAAGTGAGGATCGGGAAATCCGCGAGCGGGATGGGTTGGGCGGCAACGGCCGTACACATCGCGGTCACGGATTTGATGACGATTTGCGCGATTTGTTTTTGCAGCTCTTTGTTGCCGGAAAGACGCGCCATTTCGAGCTGCGCTTCCGGTGGAAGTTCGAGCGCGATTTTCTCCGAGAGCAGGTCCGCGTGCGCGAGCGTGACGACGGAAGTGGTGCGCTCCGCGAGATCGCGCCGACCCTGAAGCGCCTCGAATGCGGGGACGGCATTTTCATTGGCGGGCACTCCGACAATCGTCGCTCGCTCCGCGTGATTTTGATCCGCGAACTGCACGATCGAGACGGCGTGATCGAGGTCGGCGGCGAGGCCGTGGTCGCCCGCCGAGCCGTCGTGGAGAAAGAGAAAAAGATCGGGCGCTTCCGCACCGAGCGCGCGGTTGAGACTGCTGAGGAGCGACGGTCGGCGGGCGTCGAGAATGCGGAGCGTGCCACGCCCATCGCGAGAAAATTCCTGCCACATGGCGCTCTGCAATGAGTCCTCATCGGGCCGCGCGATGGCTTCGCCGAAAAGGGCATTCACCAGCGCGGTACGACTGGCCGCGCGATCGCCGAGCAGCACGATGCGCGGCGGACGTTGCAGGAGGAAAAGCGTTTTGATCGGCGTGATCTCGCGCAGGATCGGCGAGCGCAAACCTTCGGGCAGCCGCTGGATCAGGCTTTCGAGTTTTTCGTATAAAGAGAGGAAGACGGATTGTTTCATCGGATAGGGCGGCGGACTCGGACAACGTATCCAGCGCCGCCCGCGACGAAACAAAAACCGCCGTCCCTTTCGGAACGGCGGTTTTCTAATTTCTAACTGAACCGATTCGCTTAGCGGCGGTCGCCGGTGCGTTCGCGGTCGCGTCCGCCACGGTCTCCACCGCGGCCTCCGCGATCTCCGCCCCGTCCACCGCGGTCTTGATCGGAGGAGGTTTGTGGAGAAACATCGCCGTTGGCAATCGCTTCGAGGGCTCCGGCGGTGGCGCCGGCTTCTTCATTGCGGTCTTTCATCGCGGCTTTGCGGCTGAGTTTCACGCGGCCTTTTTCGTCAACGCCGATGCACTTCACCCAGATCATGTCGCCCACGCGGACGACGTCTTCGGTGCGGTTCACGCGGAAGTCGGCGAGTTCGCTGACGTGGACCATGCCGTCTTTGCCGGGCATGACTTCGACGAAGCAGCCGAACTCTTTGATCGTTACGACGCGGCCCTGATAGACGGTGCCGATCTCGATTTCCTTGGTCATGCCGTTCACGATTTCTTTCGCGCGGGCCATGCCGTCCGGGTTGTTCGAGTAGATGCGGACGCTGCCGTCGTCTTCGATGTTAATCTCGCAACCGGTCTCGGCGACGATGCCTTTGATGGTCTTGCCGCCGGGGCCGATGAGGAGGCCGATCTTGTCCACGGGGATCTTGATGGTCTCGATGCGCGGGGCGTATTGCGAAAGCTCGGTGCGTGGTGCGGCGAGGGCGGCGTTCATCACGTCGAGCACTTTCATGCGCGCGTCGCGGGTGCGATAGACGGCTTCTTCCATCAGCTTCAGCGAGATGCCGGGGAGCTTGAGGTCGAGCTGGAATCCGGTGACGCCGACGCTGGTGCCGCAGAGTTTGAAGTCCATGTCGCCGAAGTGATCTTCGCTGCCGATGATGTCGGTGAGCATGGTGTAGCGGTTCATGTGGCCGCCGGTGTATTCGGTGACGAGGCCGCACGAGATACCGGCCACGGGGCGGATGATCGGCACGCCGGCATCCATGAGCGCGAGCACGCCGGAGCAGACGGACGCCATCGACGTGGAGCCGTTGGATTCCATGACTTCGCTGCTGACGCGGATGGCATAGGGGAACGCATCGCGCGGCGGAATGACGGGCGCGATGGAACGCTCGGCGAGCGCGCCGTGGCCGATTTCGCGGCGACCGGGCGAGCCGGTGCGTCCGGTTTCACCGACGGAGAACGGCGGGAAGTTGTAGTGCAGGATGAAGTGCTTTTGCGTGACGCCACCGGTGTAGCCGTCGAGGTCTTGCGCTTCGTCGGTCGGCGCGAGCGTGACGAGGGCGACGGCTTGCGTTTCGCCGCGCTGGAAGAGCGCGGAACCGTGGGAGCGTGGAAGCAGGCCGGTCTCGGCGCTGAGCGGGCGGATGGTATTCGCATCGCGTCCGTCGCAGCGGACGCCCTTGTCGAGGATGCTGATGCGGAAGGCTTTCTTTTGCAGGTAATCGAACGCCTGGCTGATCTCGAACTTCGTGGCGGCGGGATGTTTTTCGATGATCGCGGCGCTGACTTCATCCTTGAGCGCGGCGACAGCTTTCTGCCGATCGACTTTGCCTTTGTTGTAAAGTGCGGCCTCGATGCGGTCGCCCGCGACTTGGTAAGCGACTTCGAGCAATTCGTCGGCGACGACGAAGAGCGCGGGCTGGCGCTTCACCTTGCCGGCTTTGGCAGCGAGTTCCTTTTGGGCGGCGACGATGAGCGCGACTTGCGACTGGGCGAAGTTGAGTGCTTTTACAAACTCCTCTTCCGGCAATTCGGTGGCCTCGCCTTCGATCATGATGACGTCGGTTTCATTGCCGACATACACGAGATCGAGGTCGCTGAACTGGCGCTGGCTGTGGCCAGGGTTCGCGACGAATTCGCCATTGATGCGGCCCACGCGCACGGCACCGACTGGTCCCGCGAACGGGATGTCGGAAACGCAAAGCGCGGCGCTCGCGCCATTGATGAAAAGGATGTCTGGATCGTGCTCGCCGTCCGCGCTGAGGAGGACGCCGATGATTTGCGTGTCGTAAAGATAGCCTTTCGGGAAGAGCGGACGCAGCGGGCGATCCGTCATGCGGCAGGTGAGGATTTCTTTTTCGGAAGGACGGCCTTCGCGTTTGAAATAGCCGCCGGGGAATTTGCCGACCGCCGCCGCTTTTTCGCGGTAATCGACGGTGAGCGGGAACCAGTCCTGCCCGTCTTTGATGGTGGTGGCGGAGACAGCGGAAACCATGACGATGGAATCGCCGCTGCGGACTGTGACGGCACCGTCCGCGAGGCGGGCGAGTTTGCCGGTTTCGATGGTGATGGGAGCGGGTCCGACGTGGACCGTGACATTATGGATCATATGATTACGTGTTTCTTCTTCTGGTTAATGCCAGGCAACCCCATTTCCGATTCGAGCAGCTAGCTCGTAGCCCGGGACTTTCTCGAGCGTTTCCGATTCTTGCTCCTGCTCCTGCTCCTGCTCTTGATCTTGATCCTTTCCCCCCGACGACGGAGGGATCAGAATCAGGAGCAAGAGCGCGATTAGGATTTAGGAGGGACGGTTTGCGTGAAAGCCCGGGGCTAAGACTAGCCTCGAAAGGGATAAAACGGGGGTGCCGGCGGTTTTCTTTCCGTTTTGGTTAAAGACCCGTCCGACGCAAATCGCCGGATGGGTGGATTGAAAGCGATGCCCCGAAAGCATTCGCCCGCGAGGGGTATCGCGGGCGAACACGGGGCAAAAATTGAATCGCGCTATTTGCGCAGGTTGAGCTTCTCGAGGACGACCTTGTAGCGGTCGGTGGCCGTCTTCTTCAAATAATCGAGCATCTTACGACGACGCGCGACCATCTGGAGCAGGCCGCGACGCGAGGAGTGGTCCTTCAGGTTCGCCTTGAGGTGCTCGGTGAGGTGAGTGATGCGCTGGGTGAGCAGGGCAACTTGCACATCGGCGCTGCCGGTGTCTTTTGCATGCATTCGCAGCGTAGAAATATCCTGTGTATCGGTCATAACGTCTTGTTCGTTTTCGGTAGTTTTTATGGGGCGGGAATAATGGGCGGGAATCGCAGAATGGCAAGGAGATGTTTTCGGAAATCCCGGCAAAAGAGGCAAAAACTCATATCGCCGGAAACAGGCGAATTTAGGGAACAACAACTTTGAAATAAAGCGTCGGACTCGCGGCCCCACCGGCAGGTGCCCATGCGGTCTTGGATTTCGATTCGGAACCGGTGCCGATCGAAACTTCTGTCATCTGCGGCGCGTGCCAGTCGGAAACGTCGGGATTGGTCTTCCAATCCTCGTGCGGAAAAGCGCTGTAGCGGAGCTGCCCGGTTTCGAGGATCGGCACGTTGTTTCTCATCACCTGCAAGGTAAATCCGCCAGTAGTCCCGCTCTCGTCGTCCCGCACGACGGATGCCAGAACATCTCCACGAGCCAGCGACAATCTTCGGGCATGAAAGGTTCGCCAATCGTTGCCGAGAAGAACGAGAACGCCATTAAGAAACAATTGGTAGTGATTATCCCCTCGGACGAAAACGACACCATCCTCGGCCCCCGCCGATGCCAAAAGCAAAGGTTCTGACATCGGCTTCGCAGGATTGTCCGCAGAACCTTGACCTGCTTCGTCGTTGCGTGTGAATAGGGTCAGCGAATGGATCCGCGCTCCACAGCGCATTCCCACTCCGACGGCGACCTTCGTTTCCGTGTCGAGAGCGGAACCCGCCGCGCGCTCGCCGCCGCCGATCCACTCGCTTCGATACGAGTCCGTGGCATCCAACTTATCCCCGAAAAGGCGCAGAAAAATCAGCCTAAATCCTTCGAGTTCGTGTGCGCCGCATCCGTCCATCGCCCCCACGGCATAGCCCGGCTTCGCGACGATCGTATTCGGCGACGAAACAGGTATGCCATTCAGGATTCCGCGCGTGTCGCCACTTGCACTGCGGAAAATCGGACGAAGGGACGCAATGGTACCTTTCCCGTCTTCCTCACGCGTCGAAACCTCGAATCCCACGACAACCGACCCCGCCGGGCAAAAATCCCAATGCTCTTCATGCCCGGCCCGGTAATCGCCGATCGTCCTTGTCCTCATCAAGCCATGAAACTGCGCACTGGCCGTAAGTTTCGTACCCCGGGAGTCGGTCGCAGTCAGTTTATCCGCAGTTACTGCGGACTGCTTTCCGGGTTCCTGATTCAAAACAGGGATAGGGAGCGGCTCGTTAGTCGGTGACATGAGGAACCATGCGGAGACAATCACGACGACCGTAACGGCAGCGGCAGCGTATAGGAGAGGTTTCATGCGTGTTTTGAAATCAGCAATGGATTGAAATAAACATCATTGCCTTGCTTGCGCCTCCCGAGTCAGGACGAGCCACTTTACCGGATGCCACATCCCGGTATGGACCGAAGTCGATTCTGGCAGGGGCAGCCACCCGATATTCCAACTTGCCAGTGGATTTGTGATTGGGACAAATCCGCAGGCGTAGGCGAGCGTGCCAAAGCGCAACTCTCCATTACACTTTCCTAGCTGCTCCCACGGAATTTTTTGGCAAATCGCATGGAGAACCGTGTCACGAGCGAAAATGAAGCAGAAGGGCGTTATTCCGACGGCAAATTGCTGTAAATCAGGCGGCATCGTTTGCACGGTCGAAAACCAATACCAATCCGGATCCCGGTTCCGCCACCGCACTGTTGGCACAACGAGATCGAAATCCCATACCAGCCCAAAAAAATCTTCAACCGCCATTCCGCAAAAGGCATCCCACTCCACAATCACCCAACGGTCGCAGTGCTCATGGCGATTTTCATACCATGCGTATAAGAGCAAGTCTGCGGACTTGGCCTCGAGTCCGTGTTCACTCGTATGCCGTTCCCATCTTTCCGCGTGGGCGGGAAAATCATGGATGGAATATCCACCGGGAAACGGCTCCGATGCACTGACCGTTACGATCTTGGCGTCGGGGTTCCAGTCTCTAAATGACTGAAGATGGTTCGCCGTGACTTCGTCGATTTCGTGATGAAGAAAGACGATTCCAATGGTTTCCGACTGGCTATCCCGATCTGACTCTGACGAACTCATCGACCATCCTCCCGATCCAGACTCGTGATATCGCTGGTTCCACCGGTTTGGTAAGTGATCCGCGGATACACCACGTATGATCCGCCAGATGGATGCAGATGCTTCCCCATCCAATTGTCTATTTCTTTCCGTGATCGGCGTACGCATTCCAGCGCCGCTTCGATCCCGGCTTCGGAATATAGGATCGCTGTCGTATGATATGCTCCGCCGAGTCGTCGCAGATGCGAGGATACAGGGGTACGGGGAACGAAATCAACGGCTGAGAAATAGAGTTGCAGCCAGCCGGTTGGCAATTCGGCCAGCGCAGCGGGAAGCCGTTCGCTCCATCCATCGACGAAGGCGAAATCATCCTCGAAAATGACCAGTGATCGCCGCCCGGCGTCAAACGCATCTTGCAGACAGCGCAGATGCGCGCGGCGGCAGCCCACCATTCCGCAGAGATATTTTTCCCAGCCCGCCCGCTTCTTGTAGTCATCCTCACTCACTTCCGCCACTTCCTCCCATCGCACTTCTTCGTAAGTCACGCGGACCCCCTCGACAAACCGGAACGCCACAGATTCTCGCTCCATCATCGCCTGGACACGCTCGCGGCGATCCGTTCGCTCGGGAAGGCTGATCACGACAACATCCTCAGCGAGGTGCTTCAACTGCTTTTCCATGCGCAAGCCGCAATGCGTTTCTCGCAATGCCCGAATGAGTTTTCGCTGACGGCGCGGCCAGAAGCGCAAAGTTTGAGACCAGCTCCAGCCCTTCCCGCTCAGATCCAATGATAAGACCGCTGCACCGGTTTCGTTCATCGCTTCCCGCATGGATATTGAAAGCGGTTCCCCGGTTGTTTCCCTCATTGCACGGGATGTCACGATCTCCTTCAACAATCTCCGGCTGACCATTCCAAAGAACGGTTCCGATAGAAACCGATTGTTCGTGATGGCCTCCTCGGCTTTCATCGCTGCCGTCTCATGGATGGCCGCATCTGCGGTGGTGTAATCCACCCAAAGCTCCGCTCCCGGCAAAGCCGCTGTCTCAGCCGGGAGCAACAGAACGCGCTGAGTCGTGCAAAGTCCGGCGACTTTCTCAAGCCACCAGCAGGCATCCCCCGCGTGCTCCGGCGGTACTTCGAGAATCTCCGGCGCGCGCTGCTTACCCGGCAGCCAAAAGTCCGACGCGCTAATCCCGGCGAGGACCAGAATGACGGGCGGTTCTCCGCGGAATCGCCACGTCAGCCAATTGCGTTGGAAATCGCCCGCGTTTTCGGGCGTCACCACGCTGACAATGGTGGCGTCCGCGATCACCCGTACCTCCGCAGCCATCGACGAGGCCAGACTCGCTTCCTGGTGTGAATGAGCCTCCCATGCTGCGTCCGTCCACTGATCCGCCGTTCCCGTGAATGTCACGATCGCCCCCTGCCCGTTGAATTCGAGCGCGGAAACAACCGGGAGCGCGCAGATTCCGCCCTCCCCGATGAAGAGCGGTTCCGCGTCGCGAAACGAGGCCGTATCTCGGGAAGAGACAGTCCCGGAAGCCACGGTGCCAAAGATACCGTCGATTGGCTGCAACACGACCACGCCGGGTTGCAGGAGAATGGCGCGCTGATAAGGCTGGATCGCCGCAATCTCGGCCACATGCGCCAGAACTCCGGTGGCCCCAGCCCACGCCTCGCGACCCACCTGACACAATTCGATTCCAAGCCGGCAGCAGGCGATGGACAACGATTCCACCTCTTCGCCCCAGTGATAAATGCGCACCGGCCCGCTCCAATGCTCACGAACTGAATTCACCGTGAGAAGCAGCCGCTCCACAGAATCCTTCCCGCAGTTCACCAGCAACACGCCATCCTGCTCACGCGCCTGTTCATCCGCATCCGGTTTGGGCAGCGGTGGGCAAAGCATTAGCCTTTCACCCACCCGTTTCCACCATGATCCGTCACCCGCCGTTCCGTCCGGCGCACCCAGCAGCAGGCAGATCGTATGAGTTGCCTCGGGCCAGTGCGGTAGCCCGTAGAGTTCGCCGAACACGATGCCGCCCGGTTTGAGCTTCTCCAGCCAATGCGGCAGCGCCTCCACCAGCCATGTCGGCGCGACCTCCCCGGACAGATACAGCGCGTCGAGACTGCCGTCGGGAATCATCGCGAGCGTCCGGACGCTGTGCGGCCCGAGTAGGTGCAGTTGAGTCAATTCCTCTGTTTCCATAGCCCACAGTTCTCGCAGCACCGAGCGATCCGCTTCGATGAATGGGTCTCCGCTTGGCTGATGGATTTGAAAGTGATCCACCAAATCCACCCGCTCACACTGCTCAAACAGCGCCCTCGCCCGATTTCCGGGAAAATATCCCACAACCGCCATTCGGCCGTGGACCCGCCCGTCAAAGCCGCCGCGTTCCCTTTGATTTACCCGCGGTTGATCAAAGCGTTCGACGACGCGCCGATGCCAATTGACATAGGATTTACCCACATGGATTACCGTTATCGGCAGCATCCGGCGCGATTCCGGTGGAAAGATCAGTTGAAACTGGTCGTCATCGCCCGGCCCGGTTCCCGGAGCATTGGATGGGAGGTAGCGATTGCGAGAGTGTTCGAGATCGAAGAGCTGGAAAAAACCGATCACTCCTGAATACCGCGCGCAAAACCGATCCCACGGCTCGCACTCCACCAGCATCTCGAACATCTCCCGATCCTCGCAGATTCGGCGTCCTGCCGCGCCGTAAAGCACCCCACTTTTCAGACTCAACCCATCTAGGTTCTGTTCACGAATTGCGGAGGATGAGGAAAGCCGCGACGAGGTGGAGGGCGGCGCAGAAGGTTTTGGCGAGTTTGTCGTAACGGGTAGCCATGCGGCGAAACTGTTTGAGTTTGTTAAAGAAGCGTTCGATGCGGT